>NZ_CP011120.1:600000-1200000 GCF_001628715.1 Acetobacter oryzifermentans
CAGCCAGAGTAATGGTGGCGCCATCACTCAATACTGTGGCATCCGCAATCGGCAACGTGCCAGGAGAAAATTCCAAACCGGGGTTTGAAATATTATTCAGAATATAGACGGCAAAAACGTCAATTCCAGCAATTTTATCCACCACATGCACAGTGCCCGATGTTGGGAAATTCACGAGCGCAGAGGCGGGTATTGTGATAATATCACGCCCACTGTGATAGGAATTTTTCAGGTGAACGGTGCCAGTTATGGCCGGCGTTGCTTTTGAATTGATTGTAACAGATGGGGGTGCTTCTGACCAATCCTCTCCCATCACGCCAGCAATCAGATCATCAAATGTGCCAGATGACAGAGCGCCAGAAATGGTGCCTGATGCGGAAACCTGCGTGACAACAGATTGAGAAACCTGCTTGAGCGCATTGATTTCTTCCGGCCGCGCCGTTGTCTGCCCGCGTGAGAAACTTTCACCCGTGATGCGCAATGCCTGATAATTGCCCGAAGGCGGCGTGGCATAGGTTACCTCCAGCACAAAATCCATGAGCGTATCATTGGTTTGTGCGCCAGCAGCCAGCCCTGCTGTGGCTCCAGTAAAAGCCATGTTTACCTCAATAAAAAAGGCCACCCGAAGGCGGCCTGTGTTGAAAGGATGGAAACGGGATCAGCGTTAGCTGGCAGGCGTTGCCGGGCTTTCTGTTTCGCTGGAGGCAGGCGCTGCCTCAGTGCCTGATGTTGCCGGAGCCGCTACAGGCTTTTCATCCACCGGCATCAGGCCGAGGCGGAAACCCATATACTGCGACATGGACAGACACAGATTGGAGGCATCGCACAGCGCAGAAACAAGCTGCTGCCCATCTTCCACCCACGGTTGATCTGTGCCGCCAACCTGCGCCAGCACTGTGTAGGACTTGCCTTTTTCGGCATCAGCAACAGGCGAGAAATCCGGCAGGCCACGTACTTCATGATACAGCCACGCGCCATAACGCAGGCCTGTACCAACGGTGGGTGCAATCAATGCCAGAGCGGCAGTGGTGCTTTCGGCTTCTACAGCCGCGCCGGAAAGCTGGAACTTGCCGGAACCGGCTGCAGTTTCGATAAGAGGATAGAATTTCATGGGGTTTGTTCCGTAATATTCTGCCAGCGGTAATCCACCATCAGCGTGGCGACGTACCAGTTACCTGTCTGGCCAAGAAAAGAAGGTGGCGTGTAATTCTGGCCATCGTAAAACAGGCCAGCGGGCCAGCGTTTATCCGGATCGGCTGGCTGGGTGCGAAACGCAGCCTCAAACGCATTCATGATGGACAGCACGGTGGGTGTGTTCATCTTGCCCTGGGGGATCCAGAGCATGATGCAGATCTGCCCGCTTTCCTGTGCCTGCTTATCACCCAGTTCCAGGCTTTCTATACTGGAGGATGCCAGATCCAGTGCAGCAAAGGCTTTGATATCACCTGTAAAATCCCAGATCAGTGGATCACCAATTAGCAGCCCCAACTTTGCTGCCACGGCACTTGCACGGGCATAGGCATCATTCCAGACTATTTCCGAGGGCATCAGTCGCCTCCTGCTGCAATCAGCGTCCAGCCGCAGATGTTCGCCCCGTCATAAACGGGCGTGGCATCTGTCAGCGTGTAGGTTTTGGGGCCATCCTGAAGGTAGCATTGTGCCCGTGGCGTCACGTTGGCCGCATTCAGCTCATCCGCCAGTGTCTGGGCAATGAATGCCGCCTTGGGCATGCCGTCTGCCAGCTGTGAAGATTGCGGCGGTGGCGCATACGCACGCAACGTGACCGGATTGCTGCCATCCCGCGCCGTGAGCACCATCTGGCGGCCACTTCTGGCAAGCAGCCGCTTGCGGGTTTCGGTAATCTGGCCCATCAGGCCATCCAATCCGCAGCAATGCCAAGCCGATCCAATGCGCCAACGGCATCTGGCGTCAGTCCACCAATGGTAGGATCTAGCGTGCCATAAGATGCCGAACCCACCCCTTGCGTGCTTTCTGATTTCAGAAGCGGGTCACGCCCAGCGGCGCAACTCAGCATCTGAATGGTGCTCAGGCAGCCAGAAGCCACGGAAGCAGGCAGGGTTTGTACCTGCAAGGCCAGGAGCGGGTTTTCTGGTGTAGGAATATCCATACCAGGCAACAGAAAGCCCGCTATGTAGGTGATATCCACTACAACAGGCCTATGAAAAACCATTTGCCGTGGCGGCAGGAATGCAGATGCCATGATACGTGCATTCTTGCGGTCAACATCGCATTCATCCAGCGGGCCAGACCATGCCGCCCCATCCACAGATGCAGATAAAATGGTGGCAACTGGCCCATTGGACAGATTGACGCCCGGAATGCGGCCACGCAGCGTCCAGCGCTCCCGATAGGTTTGGAGCGCCAACGGACGCCCCAAATAATCGGTAAAGCAGCCAGATGCAGCGGTGATAAGCTGCCCAAGCCGGGCATCTTGGCTATCATCCGAGATCTGGAGATATGTTTTCACACTCTCCAGCGTTACCAGATCTGTTTTTTCGGCAGGTGTAATGACTGCAACTGTCATACTGCACCCCAAATAAAAACGGCCTCCAGATGGAGACCGTTAGGATTTGCCATTTTCTGGCGTTTCTGGCTCATTTTCAGCCGGTTTTTCCTCATTTTGAGGTGTTTCCGTCTCTTTTTGGCCCGTTTCTTCCGGTGCAGCGGGCTCCGGTTCAGGCACCGGCTTTGCAGTGCCTTTTTTAGCAGCCACGATGGTATCAGCCACGTTATCTGGAAACATGCCTACGTCACCCTTGTTGTAAACGGCACCAATGCCGCCACAACGGTCTGTAAAGGTCACAATTTTCATTTTACTGCCCCGCGACCGCACCAGGGAACCATGCAGCCCCTGTCAGCACCGCAATGGCGCTATCGTAACGCGTGTTCAGATCCACAGCCTCAATCACACGCACCAGCGTTTCATCATTCTGGAATGCGGAGCGCGTAACCCCCGCAGCATCCACGTAAGATGCCTCCGTACTGATTGCCAACGTAGTCTGGAGAGCATCCCCAATCAGGATTTGGGAAAAATCTGCAAAATACAGCTCAGACTCATTGCCGGCAGTGCCAAGGTTATCAGGCACAGATGTGGTGCTGGCATAGGGAAAGGCACCAATCCGTCCATCTTCAATTTCAGGGAAAGCCAGCGCACCAGTAGAGGTTTGAAGTTGGCTCAGGAATTCCACCAGAGTCGGATTGATGATGTAACCCGGAGACCTCATGGGCACGTTATTCTTGGTGAGTGCCAGGCGGAGTTTCCCAAGATCATTGCGCACATTCTGCACATTGACCGTAGCATTTGCCGCAATGACATTGGCGGCATTAGCCAGGTAACGCAGACCAGCAGGCGCAAAATCAGAAGCGGCTCCGCGAATGAACTGCTGATCTTCTTCGGTAGCTACCGAAAGCGTGACGTCATCGCGCACCAGATTGTCTGTCTGAATTGAATTGTAACGCAGCAGATCATTGGTGATCGGCACCAATGCCCCCAATTTTTTAGCTTTCATCGCTACCATATTGATTTCAGGTGCTGATGTTGGCACAGGAGCACGCTCCCCCATCCACTGGGCATTGGATGTGCCGGTCTGCTTACGGAAGGTCAGATTGCCATTTGGCATCGGCACGGAAACCGCACCCATTTTCCGAACGGCCACAGCAGGACGCAGGGCCTCAATCAGATCTGTGGAATAATCGGTATTGACCAGGAAACCACCCTGCACATCTACAGACTGTTCCATGTTGTCAGCCGCAGCGGCAGCGAAAGTGGAACCCCACGTTTTTTCTGAAAAATCCAGAACAGCACGCATGCCGCCTTCACCACGGGTGGCAGCAACAGCCTGCACCAGACGGGAAAACTTGATGCCGGGAGCAAGCTTTTGCTCAGCCTGAGTCGGAACCGTAGAGCGGCTACCGGGATTTCCTGCAGGCAGAGGCGCCATCGGCCGCGCAGCTGCTGCGCGGCGGCGCTCCATGTCAGTTTCCCGCTCAATACTGGCTGTTAGGCGATCATCTTCTGCCCGCAACTGGTCATATGCTGCGGTTTGCTCTTCTGTCAGATCGCCAGCTTCATTGCTTTCTGATGCAGCCAGAATATTGTCCATTTCGGCATGCACTTCGGCCTGACGACTGCGGAGTGCTGTGATGCGGTCACGAACGGGCATTTACGCGTGTCCTTCTGCGAGTTTCCGGCGTGCTTCCAGATCCGCCATTGCAGCGGCGCGACGTGGAGCGGATTTTACCGGGGTTTTTGGAGGGGTTGCGGCACCAAGCTTGGCCAAGGTGGCCGAAAGCGTGCTGATACCATCGGCCATTCCGGCTGAAATGGCGCTGTTTGCCACCTTCATGCCGCCTTGGCCGAAATTCTGTTTTACGTTGTCCACCGATGTGTGGCGGCCCCGTGCGACAGCCTGGAGAAATACGGCCTCCAGATCATCCAGTACGGTGCGGATCTGCGCCTGATCATCATCGGATGTGACGTCCAGCCGCTTGTTTGGGGCATTGGAGCTGACAATATCCACCTCCATCATGCCGTTTGCGTCTGGCTCTACCTGCTTTGCGCCAGACATAACCACGCCGATGGAGCCAACCAGGGCTGTATTATCCATCAGGATGGTGGAGCACTGGCTTGCCAGCCAATAGGCGGCAGATGCAGCCATACCCGGCACAAAGGCCGTGATAGGCTTGCTGGATGCCGCAATCTGGCTGGCCATGTCACTCACACCCGTGGTGACACCGCCGGGGCTGTCAAACACCATGAGGATCTGCTTGACGTCCGCACTGGACAGCGCCGCCTGAAGATCTGCCGACAGGCTGTTAAGATCTGTCGCGCCTGAAAACTCTGTTAGCAGATTGGCACGCGGGAAAATCGGCCCCATGACAGGAATGGTGGCAACGCCCTGCTTGTTGAGCGTGACGTTGTTTGTGCCGTTCATGCGCTTGCCGGTATCAGCCACGGCTGAAAGCATGGTCTGATAGCGTTCTGCATGCCCATCAGCCCGCAGAACATCCAGCACGGGGGCTTCCAGCGCACGGGCAGCAATGGCCTCAATAGCACCTAGATGTGCGGGAAGGATCGCCCAGGGCTGTGCCCTGATCGCTTCCAGCGCATAATATCGTGTCATGTCAGTTTCCTGATTCTGTTCCGGCTGGGGTTTCGCCTGCCACACCGATATTGATTGGCCGCCACAACTCAGATCCGACATCACCACCAACGGGGTTCAGATCGAAATTGCTGCGGGCCTCATCCGTGTTCATCACGCCCGCATTACGGAGAGCGGAAACACCCTGAGCACGATCCAGAAAACCGCCTTTCAGCAGATCGGATGGATCATGCTTGAAAATGCAGCCTGCATCCGCAAAGGCATGCATGGCGCTATCCGCCACGCGGGCGAAATGCGGGCCAAGGTGATAGATCACGAATTCCAGAGACTGTTGCTCAATATTCCCGAACGTGGCCTTGGACAGTTCGAAAATCAGATGCGGCGGAACACCCCATGCACGCGCAATATCCAGCACCTGGGCAGTGCGTGTTTCCACCAGCTGCCCATCCTTGTTGTTCATGGGCATGTAATTGGCTGTCAGGCCACGGCCTAGAACGGCTGGTGTACCTGCATTCATGGGGCCAGAATACAGCGCTTGCCAATCTTCTTTAATGGCCTGCCGTTCTGCGGGCTTAATTGGATCAGATGTTGTGAGAATTACTGGCGGCTGGCCGTTATTGCGCCAGTAATTCTGCACATAGGTGGCTGTAGCGATGCTCTCGCCAAATGCCTCTTTCATGTAGGCGATAGGGCTAAGACCTTGCAGGCCGTTCCGGCTCATGCCGCTAACGTGCCAGATATCACGCGCCGCAAAGCGCCCGGATGAGCCATCCGGCAGAGTGGTATCATAAAACATACTCTGCCCGGTTGCCCGCTCGAATGACTGCAACGGCAATGTGCCAAACGGATCAAGCCGCGTAAGCGCCACAGGCCGCATAAAGGCATCCCGCGAGACATACGCGTAGAAATTCCCGGCCATCAGCAGATCGCTCATCAGGATTTCCCGAAAAGCAAACCGGCTTTGCGCGTCATTTGGCCGCCCGTTCATCAGCTGATAGAGCGGATCATCCGTCAGTCGGTGCGTGCCAGTGCCATCGTGCCGGCAATAGTGCATAGGCACCATGGCAAACACGCCAGACAGGATGCGCAGGGCCTGCATGACGGCAGGCAGCGAAAGCGTGGTGCGCTCAGTGACCAGCACGCCAGAGCGGGAAGGCCCACCCATTGGAAACGAAACCCACGGCCCACCTGCCTGAAAATTATCAGCAGGAGAGCTGACACCAGCTTCCGCATGAAGGCGAGGCTCCCGGCGTGCGGATACCGGCGGCCCAGATCCACGTAGGAAATCCAGAAGCCCCATTATTACATTCCTTCGTAAACGAAACCTTGTTCAGCTCCATGCAGAGCCACACCCAGCGCCATGATCAGAGACACGGCACCGTCAATCTTGTTTTCCACTCGCTCTTTGCGCGGGTAGATGTTGTCCTTTGCATCCGTGTGGCAGACCACGTTGGAGATGCACCATTCCAGAACCGGGTTGCCGTCATGGTGCAGCCTTCCGGACAACACCAGAGCTTCCAATTCCTTCATAGCTTCGGAAAAGTTCTGCACGGTCTGGCGGTATTCACGCATGGGCACATCTTTTTCAGACATGCGCTGCGCCAGTTGGGTGGCCTGCCACGGATCATAGGCAACATCCGTGACATTGAAGTCATTCACATCATCCAGAAGGCCGCTTTCGACTGTTTCAAAGTCTGTCACGTCACCCGGCGTGGCCTGAAGGTAGCCTTCAATCGCCCAGCCCGGATATTGTGCATTTGCGGATTCATCTATGGCCCGTTGGGGCAGATAGAAGGTGGCAAAGGCATAATAGTGCGCAACCCCGTCTATCTGGCGTGAAAACAACAGAATTTTGCATGCAAGGTCGATCTTGCTGGCCAGATCCAATGCTATGATGCAGTCCTCAGACGCAAAATCATCAATAGACAACTCACGGTCTGTACATCTGAGCCATGCCTGCATGTCCATCCAAGCCTGATCTGCATTCACCCAGACATCCAGATGCTTGGTTTTGAAGTTATTCTGCGCACTGGCAAGCTGCATGGCCTTGTTGGCAAGCCCCGCAACGTAGTCCGGCATGACAGAAACGCCCCAGTTCGGGTTGGCTTTTTGCCACGAGGCAGGATCTGTCCAATCATCACCCTCATCTATGGTGTAGATGATGCCGAAAAATTGCTCATCTTCCGCCTGATCGCCCTTGAGCGGGTAGGGGCTCTCTTCCCAATCCGCCAAAACCTTGCGCAGCACGGCTTCCAGATAAGTCCAAAGCTCATAACCAATGCCGGATCTGTTTGATCCTGCCGTGGTGATGGCCCAGATCAGAGACTGGTCACGCTTGCCGGCACCAGTTTCCACCACGTCATACACTTCACGGGTTTTATGGGCATGCACCTCATCCAGACACCCAAAATGGATGTTCAGGCCGTCCTGTGTATCGGCATCACGCGAGAGCGGGCGGAAAATGCCATCATTGCAAGCCGAGATAATCCCGCGCTGCTGAGCATCCAACCCATACTTGCGCGCCAGTGGTGGCATTTTACGTGTCATGGCCTGAGCATCGCCAAACACGATCTTGGCCTGATCACGCGTGGTGGCCGCAGAGTAGACTTCTGGCCCAGGTTCATCATCCGCTGTGAGCATAAACAGCGCCACCCCGGATGACAGTGTGCTTTTGGCATTACCACGCGGCACGCCGATAAAGGAGCGCCGGAAGCGCCGGAAGCCCGTTTTCTTATGCAGCCACCCAAAAACCGTGGTCAGAATGAAGCACTGCCAGCCTTCAAGCTCTATCAGCTCACCATCGCGGGCCTTGGGGCCTTTGATATGTGGCATAAGTTCCAGAAAGCGGCAGACGCGCTCGGCTTCATCCTTATCAAAGCGATAGGGCCATTTTTTCTGCTTGGCCCGCGCCAGATCCTGCTGTTGACGTTGGCATGCAGCTACAACCTGCCAAGAGGCTGGGATTTTACGATCCAGCACATCCTTGATGTAGCGCTGGGCTTTCTTGATGTAGGGATGCTTTGCCATGCTTACACATTATCAAAGGGGTTGAAGAGGTCGCCTTGCCCGACATCCTTCAGGCGCATGCGGGCAACGGGCGAAAATCCATAATTGGAGCCAATGCTGGTCATGAGCCTGATCTGTTCAGAAATGATGCCTAGCTCTGGCCGTGTCCGGATCATGCGCCCCTGCCTGCCATGCGTCTCGAAGGTTTCCTGACCGGCATCCTTCAAGGACTGTTCATGCTTGCGCCACCGGCTGAATGCTTCGCAGTAGGCCGCGATGCTGTCATGATCCAAAACTGTAAAAAGCCCGCGCTCCACTAAAGGAGGAACAAGGCGCTCCCACGCAGCCCGTGCCACCTCATCCAGAAAATCTGGTGGCGCCGCATATTCGGACGGGAGCCGGACACCATCTTCTGGAAGAGCCCGCTTTCCCGGATTGCCTTCAATCACACGAAGGTGGCGTGGCTTTGGTTTTCTACCTCTCATGATGACCTTCCCTCATGCGAATAGGCAGGAGGGTTTCCATCCAACCATCCTGGTAACTTTTTCCCTCAATTTCGCGGTTGCAAAAATTTGCCCATGGCGCGGTTCAGGTGCTCGCCGGCGACAGAGATTTGATACCCCCCCACCCGTTTTGACGTGTTTTTCGTCAAAAATGGCGGTTTTCTGCCGTTTTCTGCCGATTTTCAGCGGTTCCAGCTATGATCTCGGCTTGTTCTGGCCGAATGATGCGACTGGCAGAGCGTTCTCAGGTTGCTGGGGTCGAGCCGCCTGGCCGGATTTTCCCGCACGCTTTCGATGTGATCGACATTCAATCTGTCACGCGGCGTTCTGCATCCAGGCACACAGCAGATTGGATGCAGGGCCAAGTGTTGAGCGCGAACCTTTTCCCATGCGGCATCGTAACCGCGCTGGCGCGATGTGCCGCGCTGCTTATCGAACTCCTTCCGGCGTTGCGCTTCTGGCTTGTGCCAGTGCGGCCGGAAAACTGGAGATCTGACAGGCATGTTTCGCTTTCATCTGGGCATAAAAAAAGGCCGCGTAGCCTGTTGGCTGCACGACCCCTGATCATGGTGTCTAAAAAAGTATATTTTGGGGTTTTTGGGAAGAGAAAAATTCAGGTTGGCGTATTTTTTTTGCAATGGCATCAATTCCCGCCTGATACCAATCCTTTACGCGCTTATGATCAGTGCCAAGTTTTTTGGCGATTTTCCGCCATGTCCAGCGGTGCATGCCACTTATTGGATGCACAATAAGGCGCATATTGATGACAGCACGATAATTGCGTTCATCCGGCCCTAGGAGGTTGATCCATGAAAGAACCTTGTCCATGCGCGTGATTTCATCAGCGGATGGTGGCGATGGGAAATCATCGCTTTCACGGGTGCAATCCAAATCCTCCAAATCACGCACAATATCTGGCCAGCCACATTTGATGCCTGAAGGACGTAAACCTGAAGCAGGAAGGGTTGACAGTGTATGCGCGGCTTCTTCCAGCCATTCACCTACCTGCTTTGGCACGTTGCGGGTGAAGTCTATTTCTGTGGTTTTGATGCTCATGCAGCAGCCTGCTTAATGAAATCTGTAATCTGCGGCTGCGGGCTCTGGCATCCTGTCCGCATCCAGTCTTGCATAGCTTGCTCCCATTGCGTTTCGGCTTGCTGTTCAGCTTGCGTTCGCACTGGAGGAGGAACATTGCCAAGTGCAATTGATTGCTGCACAGCTTTGCCAAAATACCCCAGATGCGTAGCAGGTTTTCCTTTTTCACGTTGGCGCTGCGCAATACGCGAAACTTCGGAAATGACAAGACGCTCAATTTCATCGACTGTCAGTCCGGCTTTCAAGCCATCTGCTGCCCATTGGCGTGCAGCTGACCAGTTCTGCATGTCTCGTGCTGGATCAAACCCTGCTGCTTCAAATGCTTTAGGCCCAATGCAGTTGTAAACGGTATCAATCTCTTCATTGCTGGGCATTCCCTGCTTAGCTAAAGCTTTATTACTTTTAGTAAGAGCTAGCTTAGCTATAGATCCGTGGGTTTTAGGTTGGGTTTGAGATGCAGGCATAGACTTTCCTCCCTTGATGCTCATGGGCGGTAGATAGCGTTGCGCAGGATCTGTACGTTCAGTAATGTGTTTACCCGGCGGTCTGCCGCCTTTTTTACCGTTTTCACGGTTGGCAAGAGTACGTTTGCTTGGTTGTAATTCAGGCCCGTATGCAAGTGTCTGTGTATCTGCATTCCATGAGAGAACTTGGGTTTTGCTTTGGGTTTCTAAATGGGTTTTTAATTCGGTTTCTGTCATGTCAAACTGAATGCGTGCGATATCCGCTAGAGATGGCGCACGTGCCATACCGAATGTAAGGCTTCCATCCAGACCTATTTCTTCTATCAACGCGATGAGTTTGACCCAGATACCAAACGCAGTGTTGCCTAGCGCCAACATGCGGATATCCTGTGCCATTGCAAAAATTAGTTTTCCCATGCTCTTGCGGGCCATGATCAAAACACCTTTAGCCGAAAGCCGTTGGCTACCGGTTCCATAATCTGACGTTCAACGAGGTGATGTAGCGCGTGCGCCAGTTCATCTGGATGCGCGGCCAACAATCTGCACAGTTCTTCCTGCGTGACAGCAGACCCTACGCATGGTTGACGTAGTTCGGGCATGACATCGCCAATATCCGTGAGCTGTAGCCATGCAGCACGTGCAGAGAGTGGCAGAAGCGGCCAACGCCGATCTGCCATAACTGCACGTGCATGTTTTCCAAATCTCTGGCGCGGCGCCTTCATCCGCTCATATCTCCGCCTTGAACCACCCACGCTGGACTACGTTCATCTTCAAATGTGTCACGGAACCATGTTGTGCGGTTTGTGAAGTGTAGATGGCATGTGCCTTCTGGCCCTTGGCGATTTTTGGGTATCAGCACATCAGCTTTGCCTTCAGCCGCCTGCACGCGCAGTGCAAATTCACTGCATCTATTCGCATATTCCTCGTGATCTTCGCGGTCTTTACGCGTGAGCCCAGCATCAAGCTGTTTTTTAAGGTAATAGTGCTCACGATGCAGCAATAGAATAACATCTGCATCCTGTTCCAATGCGCCAGCATCACGCAGATCTGACATCATTGGACGCTTGTCTTCACGCCGTTCGCTTTCACGGTTCAACTGCGCCAGCACAACGATTGGAACCTGAAGTTCAGTTGCAAGTTGTTTGAGCTGACCGGAGACTTTAGTAATCCGCTCATATGTGCGTTGATCTTCATATGTCGATCCAGCGGACATAAGGCCAACATAATCCACCACAATCAGATCCAGTCCACGCTTGCTACGTTTCATGCGGCGAGCGCGGGAGCGCAGCTTTGCAACGGTGATGCGTGGTTGCGTATCTATTTCCAGCGCAAGTGTAGCAGCAGCCTGTTCACCTGCTTGTAAATCCTTCCACTGGAAGCCGGAGAGCACTTCCCGTTCGCCGGTTTCTGCATGTTCCGGGATATCATAGCGCCGACCGGTGAACACCGACTGTGTGGAAAGATCTGCCCAAGCTGCACCAGCTCGTGCCCCCAGCTGCGGTGCTGTCATCTCTCCCGACCAGAACAGTACGCTGCTACCAGCAGCGGCAGAACGCACAGCGATGCCAAAACCTAGAGATGTTTTCCCCATGGCAGGCCGCGCGCCCAGTAAATACATGGCTGATGGCATAAGGCCACCTGTCATGCGGTCTAGCGCACGATATCCCCATGTTATGCCGGCAAGGCCATTACCGCGTTGCGCCGCATCTTCTGCTGCTAAACGGGCCTGCTCCATAGAATATGCTAGGCTGAATGTGGGCATGGATTCATCTGTGCCACGTGCCAGTTCCAGCATGTGGTTTTCCAGCATATCGACAATATCGGAACCCGTTTCTTCGCCGGGGCGGCAGCAAAGATCCAATGTTTCTGAGCAGGCTTTAAAAAGGCATCGCCGTACCCATGCATCCTTAATGGCCAAAGCATAGGAGGTGGCATTTAGAATCCCCACCATGGAAGCCAAGAGCGCACCTAAAACCTGAGCCGCTGTTTGCTTGCCTAGAAGGATATCTCCTTCCAGCATAGGCCTGAGAGTAACAGGATCTGCGCTTGCACCAGAGTTTATGAGTTTTCGGCACAGATCAAATATGCGGCCAAACAATGGATTGGCGAAGTGCTCAGGTTCAACAATTTCTTCAACTTTATGAAATGCTTTGTTGTTTGTTAAAATTGCCCCTAGCAGAGACTGTTCTGCTGCGGTGTTAGCCGGAGGCTGGCGCAGAACGTCCCCAAATACACCGCCGTCAGCCATGATTTGCCTCCCAACGAATTTCTTTTGCGGGAATGTAGCGTGCAACGGATACGCCAAGACCGAGTGCAGACAGAACAGGCGTAAAACCGCGCGCACCGTTCATGATATTGCTGAGTGTGGATGGAGCGATACAGCAGTTACGCGCAAATTCTACTTGAGATCCGCATTCACGCACCGCTGTATTCAGTTTTTCGTAAACTTGCTTTTGGCGTAAATAATGCCCTGGCTCATTGATAACCGGCCAGACCAGTAACCGCACATATCCCATAGCTGATAAAATACGCGGGCCGGGATTGCTGCGGGCTGATTGTGTATCGCTCACAAGCCTTACCGGTAAGCCATGACGTGCGGCAAAAGCTGAAAGGCCACCTGCGTGCATGATAGAAGTATTCAGTTTTTCGTAAAACTGCTGAAGCGTTAAAGCAGTTAATTTAGACATCTGAGCGTCTCACAATAAGAGGATTGTGCGTAAAACCACTAGAAACACGTTTCTGAAACAGCAGATTAGGGCGGATGCGAGCCTGTTCTGCTAAGTGTGTAGGGTTAAGCGGACGTGGCGTTATAAAACGCCGAGATTTGCGCGGAGCTGGCTCTGGCTGAATTTCGGGTTTTTTCTGAACAGGTTGGCCTGTCCCCCATAGCGCCAGAAGGCCTTTGCTCCATGGGCGTAGTTTGCTCATGACTATAACCTTTGCCAATACCGTCTTTTTTACGAACTAAACCGAGGAAAGCACGGCGTTTTTTGATTGTTGGTATGCTAATTTGAAGTTTAGCCGCTTGCCGCTTGATGCTCAGACCGCAGCGGGCAAAGCGGCGTAATTCTGGATCTATTCTGCGCCAGTTGAGTGCTTCACGCGCCATCAGGATGCACTTGCTCCATCAGCAATGTTCACCTGCAACGGCTTGCCGTCAGCGATGATCCTGTGCGCTGTGGCTTCAATATGATGCAGTGATGTACGGGCACGTTGTGCATGAATGAGGATTTCGTGCGCTTCCTGCACATCCACATTGCCATCCGCCATACTTTCAAAGCCCTTTTGCAGAACTTCGCTAGTCGCTTTGGCAAACTTGCCCATATCGTGCGGTAGCAGACCGTTGCCGAACTTGACCGGCACCAGGGCAAAACCTTCTGCCTGAGCCATAACGGAAAGAATAAGCGGCTCTTGCGCTTCTTTATCCAGCTCGACAGCAACATCTACCGGCACCACAGCCGCTTTTTCACGGTTGCAGTAATCGGAAAGCTGCGTGATGCCGACACGCACAGCGCGGGATATTGAATCCAGCCCACCGCAGGCTTTGATGGCCGTGCGTGTGGCTGTTTTGATAGCTGCGGTTAGCATGGCGCATGACCCGCAGCAGAGGTGCTGGCAGCGGCATTGATGCCGCTGTCAGCTACGTCCATCATGCATGTGTCACCAACATGAAAGGACGATTCTGATGGAGAAAAATGATCCTCAGAAATCTTTGAGAGATATGCACGAACTTGAAGGGGCGCGCGCACGTGCAGAAGCCATGAAAATAGCGTTAAGGGTTGCAGTGAAGTTACTGCCTCACGAAAGTCAGTTAGAACTGCAAAGTATTTTGCAGAATTATTGCTCCGGCGCGATGCCATTGTTAGGAATGGATGAAGCGCTTCAGATTGTGAAAGATAGCTCACCGCCGACACCCCACATGCAGTAAAAATTCCGCAGTAATTTGGCGCATTCTTTGGCGCTGTTTTTCAGGAATAGGCGGGAATTTTTTTGGGCACTTTGCACTGGCCTGATCACAAGCAGCAAAATAATCTTCCAGACCGGTCATAAGTGGATCAGGGTTGCTGGTGGCGGCATCGCTGCCGCCACCAGCTTTTGGAGATGGCTGCGCTGAAGGAATATGTCCCTCCACGTGCGAAGCCCTTAAAGAAGAATGCTGTCGATCCTGATACTCCCACTCTTTTTGACGACATTCCTCCAGCCAATCCAGTGTCTCATCCACCCAAGTAACGTAGGGTTTGAGAAACCACTGCACGGCGCGAAACTGCGCAAGATAAGATCCAGTATCCTGAGTTAATGCGCGTGCGCAATCGCACATCCAGACCGGATAAAATCGAGCAACCCAAAGGGTTTGCGCCAATTTATTGCTCGTATGCGCCTTAGCTTGCATGAAGGTATTTGGTTTAGGTGGGTAATTCTGTTTCATGCTGCGCCATCATGCTTTGCAGGCAAAGAAAGACGTTCGCTCGCATCTTGCGAAGGATCTGAAACGGTAAACGCAAACCGCCGGGTTTTTGAGCGAGGGCATACAACTACGGTATCGCCCACGCTTACCGGCATATTTTCACAGATAGCCGGTTTTCCGTTCACCTCAAGCGCCCCGCCGCGCACAAGCCTACGAGCCTCACCATTCGTTCTGCAAAACTGCGGCGCATAGATCGGAATTAGGCTGAAGAGGGCAAAAGATGCCCGAAACGATTCCGGCTGACAGGGTGAGGGCTTGGGCGTACTGCTCTGGTTATGGTTCATGCGAGTTCACCCTCAATTTGTATTTGCGGATCGGCAAGTAGGGTGCCGGTCAAAGTTTTTGGAGTCGGGTATAGATCTGGGCGCAATTCCCAAGGCGCAATGCCTGTGATTTCTGCGACAGCAAGCACTCGTTTTGGCGGGATTTTGCGCCATGAATGGATAGACGGTGCCTTAATATTGAGACGCCGAGCCAATTCAGTAGGGCCACCTGCCAATTTGATCGCTCTATCTACAACCGCTTCTTTCATACCCAATCAATAGGCAATGCCTAGCAATAATGCAATAGGCAAATGCTAGGTGATGGTAGGTGTTTCCTACTGATATAAAAAATTATGGATACATGGCCTGAACGACTGAAGCGGTTCCGTAATGCAACACGCCTTTCTCAAGCAAAGGTCGCGCGGGCGTTAGGCATTGCACCAGCCTCAGTCGCGCAATGGGAAATAGGCCGCAGCAAACCTTCCCTAGAACGGCTGTCAGCTTTAGCTGCCCTTTATAATGTTTCGTTAGAAGAGCTATGCGGGAACGATTTAGGGTCGCCGAAAGAGGCATTACGTCACTCTAACTGCGATGGTAATCCATCGTTGCGGCTTCCTGTATCTGGGTTTGTCGCCGGGGCTGATCGTGTAGTTATCTTTGAAAATGGGGACATTCAAGAAGATGGCGAAGTGCAGCTACCATTCCCAATATACGATGGGATAGTGCTGCGAGTTACCGGAGAATCCATGGTGCCCCGCTATAGACCAGGTGAAGTAATAGGCATCCGCTTACCTGGACGGCCATGCTTGGGCTTAAAGCTCATTGGGCGTGATGTTGTGGCTAAACTATCAGATGGCCAAGTGGTTTTGAAAACTGTGGCAGCAGGGCCGGAGACCGGTTCATTTGTATTAACATCAGTAAATCCAATGGTTCCCCCTATTTATAATCCAGAAATAGAATGGGCAGCGCCTATTGATTTTCATATGTTAGGATAATTTCATGAATGGAAAGTTTCTATACGCTGCTGGTTTACTGCTTTTACTTTCTGGATGCAGCGGGAATAAATCAAATTCATACGATAATGTCTATTACCCTGATGTTAGCCCACAAGATGAGGCTGCTTGTGAACTACAGGTAGCGCAAATACTCGGCCCTCCCAGAGAGACATTAACAGGTACTCTTGACCAAATTGGACCTAGAAAAGCCCTCATGCAGAAGTGCTATTTCTCCAAAGGTTATAAACCGTGGATGAAAAACTAGGCATTGCCTATTGACTGACTAAGTAGGCAATGCCTAGTATCCCTCCATCGCCACGACGCGATGGAGGAATGAATGACACTTATTGCGGAACTCCGCACGGTATCGGATGCTGCGCTAGAGCGCTCCCGTGCTGCATCGCAGCTGATCACGGCCATTGGCCTACAGCATGCTATATACCTCCCTATTATCCTACATATTTTATCAGGGAAGTCGCATGATAGGGACAGTAAACAACAAGCAAGAAATTATGGTAGCTTCATCGGATATGGAGCTTTGGAAGGCCAATCAGGCCGTACGACTAGGCGAGTTAAGGTTGACTGCCCAAGCAACAGCTTTAGCCAGTGCGCAAACGCGATTGACGTCTATGATAGGATGGGTTGTAGCCAGTATTGCGATTGCTGGGGGAATTGCTTTCAAAAGCGAATTCAAGGTGGCTGGCTGCATTCTGCTTGGCGGAGTGCTGTTAACGGGCGTTATCGCAATTTATGCCATTCTTCCATTAAAATGGGCAGAAGTAGGCGCGCAGCCGCAGATCATTTTAGAAATGAGCAATCAAACAGAGTTGGAATGCCAACAATCCATAGCTCTGTATTATCAAAATGCCATTACCAGAAATGCCAATCGTTTGGGATTGATCAAACAATTGGCAACCGTGGCGTGGATAATACTTCTTGTTACTCCACCTTGCGCGTGGATAGCGCAAATGTTTTGGAAAGTGATTACGCCCTAGGCGTTTGGAGTGGCGTCTGCACTCTATCACCGTCATCTGCGGGCAGAGGTAAAGGCCACGGTTTTTCTTTATCGCTCATCAGTTTCCTCATCGAGTCTGTTGGAAGCCCGATGATGGAAGGCGCTGGAGGGTTCTGCAAGGGGCTCTCCAGCAAGGCTAGTGCGTGATGGCTCAAGCTCCAGAACCGCCACGCCCAGATCTGCCCTCAATATTCACACAGCATGAAACCTATAGAAGCGACTGTGATGCAGCATTACCTGCAATCGCTATAGTGTTTACTGCTGGAATATTGGTGGGTTTTGCCTTTGCTTTTGGGGTTTTGAATTAAATGCCCGAACACAGCAACATACGCGTGCCTAATCAAGATGCCCAATTGCAGTATCTGATTGCATATCTTCTGCAACAGGCAGACCGCACGGACATGGCCGCGGCCACTTTACGTGCAGAACTGTTCATGCCCGCTGCAAAAGCTCTTGAAAACATAGCTGCCTGCGTGCGTGAACAGGCCGACGAACTGCAACTGCACCTCAAACACACCATTCTTGCAGAGGATCATACCCCATGACCTGCACACAATCCGCCACGTTCCCTGGCATGCGCATTATTCCCGTAGCCCGTGATGTTGTGGTGAAAGATCCATCCGGCAAAGGCCGGCACGCGTACCCAACCATTGGCCGCGAAACACGCACGCTGATGTTTGGAAAAACACCCGTAAAACACACGGTAGTTTTTGCTGACGGCCAGATACTGAACTTTCCGCCCGCGTGGATTGTGCCGATTGCAGACACCATGCCGGACGCACCGCAGCATGGATCATTGGCGGAGTGCATGGAATGCCCCGATACCAGGCAACACTAACGCGCAATCAGGCAGGCAGATACCAGGGCACGGTAACAGACCAGCACACAGGCAATCAGATTGAATTCCCTGATTGCAGCAAGGAGCGCAAGGCAGGCCGCTGGATTGTATCGGGTAAAAGCACAACACCCTGTCTGCCAGAATGGTTTTTGGAAATGCGTTCGATGGGTGACGGCCTGTTTGAAATAACGGCCACAGAGGACAGGAATTTTCTTATCCGGTTTCCTGAATGCGAGCAGGGCGAAATAGACGGACAGAGCGGCATAATCGGCTGGACAGACAATGTGCAGCTGATTGCAGCACGAAAGGAGAGGGCGGCATGACAGAGAAATTTATATGGGGGTGCGAGGATAGCGAGCAGGTGGAAGCTGGAGATTCATGCCGAAACCCGTATGGCTGTCACTGCCGTGAAATTACGGAATTGGTCAGAGATCATGATGCCAGTGATGCCAGAATTGCAGATTTGGAAAACGCGTTGCAGGGCATGATAGACCTTAACCTCAGCGGCGTTACCTGCATTGCCTTAGCACGCAAAGTCCTGAAAGGCCCGGAAGCATGAGCGAGGAATTGAAAACCTTGATCCTGCCTGAAACCATGACGCCAGACATTGAGCGTACACTTGGGCTGATGTGCTTTGAATGCGCTAAATATGCTCATGCCTTCAAAAAAGGAGGTGAAGATATAGCGCCTCGCGCAGAAAATGAACAAGCGGCAGTGATCTTCAAAGTCCTAAAAAATGTTTTGTCTGGCATGACCTTTGAAGATGCGTTCTGCAAAATGCACTATGAAGCAGTTGAGGCTCAGTCGCACGGGAATACCCGCGTAGGAGAGAAGGCGTGAATATTGTTAAAGTTCACATGACCCTCCCAGATAAAGGGGCAAGTAAATCTGCCCACATAAATCTGGATAATGCGTGTGCAATACAAAAATTGTCTATTTCAACGCAGATCGTATTTGTCGGCGGATGGACAATACTGGTTGACGAGACGCCAGAGGAAATTGTCAAAAAGGCGAACTCATGACCACCCAAAACTGGCCTGACCCAAAGCGTGTTGGTTTCCCAATGTTTTCTGATCATTCAGCGCGTCATGTTCTGGAGAATAAGAAACGGCGCTCTCTTAAACTGGTTATTTGGGATCATGAGCGCGAGCATTACTGCACTGAAATTGACTGGGTTACGCCTGAGCAAATGAACGGTCTGGACTGGGAATATCACGGCCCTGTCCTCACCCCCACGCAGATAAACGAAATGCTGGCGGCGGAACGGGAGCGGTGTGCTGTCGAATGTGACAAACTGGCAGATGATTACTTGCCGTGCCATCCGTCCGAATTTGGAAGAGGAATCCGTAATCTAGGAGCCACGCAGAAAGGCCCGGAAGCATGAGTCAGACATTACAGGTGCCTGTACGCACAAAAGCCAAACCAATGCTGCCAGATTGGCCGCGCATCATGCGGCGTGAAAAGGCAGCACAGTATCTGGATATTTCACCCGCAATGCTGGATCAGGCCGTGGCAAGCGGTAAGATGCCCAAACCCATACCCATTACAGGCACCATAAAAGGCTGGGTGCGGGATGATCTGGACGCGTGGATAGAAGATAGGCGTACTGCGCCCTTAATTGAGAATGACTGGGATTGATGGCCCGAATTCATCTCAAATATGTGCAGACCACCCTGAAAGAGCGTGAAGTTTACTTCTATTTCCGCAGAAGGGGATATCCACGCATTCGCTTGCCCGGTTATCCGGGTTCAAAAGAATTCATGGCGGCCTATCAGAAAGCCTTGGCGACTGAGCGGGAACAGGTTGGTGCATCCAGAACACTACCGCGCAGCATGAAGGCGCTTGCCATTGCGTGGCGGGCTTCCAGCCAGTTTAAGGGGCTGACTGCGGCATCACAGAAAACCTACAACAGGCTGATAGAGAACTTTCTGGAACGGCACGGCCATAAAGCCGCAGCCACAGCAGAGCCACGCCATATTCTGGCAATACTGGAAAGCATGAGCGATACGCCTGCCCAAGCGAATGCTTTGCGCAATGTGCTGCGCCAGATGTTTCAGTACGCATTTGAACACGGTTGGCGGCAGGATAATCCGGTTAAGGATATCAAGAAGCTGAAATACCGGAAAAACCCATTCCCCACCTGGTCGGAAGAGGACATTCGGATATTTGAGAACTTCTGGCCTATCGGATCACGTGCACGCTTGGCGTTGGCGCTGTTTCTTTACACCGGCCAGCGGCGGAGCGATGTCATTCGCATGGGGCCTGCACGCGTGAAGAACGGCAGCATTGAAGTGGTGCAGATCAAGACGGGCAAATACCTGCTGATACCTATGCACCCGGATCTAGCAGAAGTGCTGAGTGCCCATGAGCACCCAGGCGAGGCATTTCTTATTACCCAGACAGGCCAGCCCTTTGCATCAGGCAATGCGTTTTATAATTGGTTCAAGGAATGCGCCATCAAGGCAGGTGTGCAGGCAAAGCTCGGCCCGCATGGACTGCGCAAGGCAGCAGCTCGGCGCTTGGCTGAAGCTGGATGCACGCCATCAGAAATTCAGGCCATTACCGGCCATAACACACTCTCAGAAGTGGAGCGTTACACTAGGGAAGCCAATCAGAAATTGCTGGCTGAATCTGCATGGAAAAAGCTGGGAAGTATGCGGCCCGAACGACCTGATAACGGTAAGAAAACATAAGGAAGTAAGAACATTAATATATTCTTACTTCCTATATGCTGCTTAGTTAAGCACGCCCGTGCCGGTCACTGTTTTGGAGCTAGCCATTGTGTGGTGCAGCACTTTGTCACCATCAAAGATAATAGCAAGCTGCTTTGACGTGCCATGGTTGCGAGAGCCAAAGTAAGCCATGCCAGGAACGAAATTGATGCCATCCACAGAACTATGCACCATTTCGTATTTCCAGATTTCTTTGCCGCTATCCGTATAGTTGACGTTCAGCGGATCACCGAACATTTGTTTTACCTGTTCTTTTGTGGTTACACCGTCAATAATTTTTGCATCTACAGAAGCCTGAGTTTCGTTTTTTAGTGTTTTATTGCCGCTGTTGGAGCAAGCTACTGTTGCCATTGGCAGCAAAAGGACGCTCAGCATTACGGCCATTTTAATTTTCGACACTTTTTACATCTTTCTGATATAGAATTACAACGTACGGCGACTTCTATGCCTTAGACGTATGACTTTTGCAATAAATACGCATAAAAAGAATGAACATATAATAATGTGACATATTACTTTATTGCGAGAGAGTATTACGTACAACGCGAAGTGCCGAAAAATGCTCTAAATAAGCTTAGATCAAGAGGCGGTGTGAAAACTTTGTGAAGAAAGTTTACACTTTTCACCAAAAAACCCAATAAAAACAAGGGGTTGAACAGGAGGGTGGTGGAGCTGAGGGGAATCGAACCCCTGACCTCCTCATTGCGAACGAGGCGCTCTCCCATCTGAGCTACAGCCCCGCCTGTTCCGTGATTTTTGGGTGTATAGGGCTTACCAATTCGCTGTCAAGCTGTATTGTAGGTGTCTGATGGCAGACATGCGGGCATGCCATAAGGGTGTGTTCGGTTTTTTAGCAAGGCAGGATTTGGCGTTCGTGTTTTTCGTTTTCATGCTGTTGATGCGGCTTTTGGAACTGTATAGCTGGGTGCTTCTGGCAGCCTGTATTTTTGTAAACCTGTATGCCTTTGGCATTCTGGATAGCCGCAACCAGATTGTCTGGAAAATAGGCGTGTTTCTGGAACGGATAACAGAACCCGTGCTGGCCCCCGTGCGGCGTATGCTGCCAATGCCGGGCGGCATGGACTTTAGCCCAATGGTGGTGCTGCTGATTATCCAGTATGTGCTACAGCCGGGGCTTGTCAGCCTGTTTCGTGCGCTGATGTCTCATTAAAACGCGCACGGTGGCTGGCGTTAGCCCGGTTTGTTAAAAACGGAGCAACCGCCATGCCGCATCTTTTTCGCACATTGGGCCTGTTTTGCGCCACCATAGCCGCCACACCCGCGCTGGCGCAGGATACACCGCCCGCTACATCCGCCCAAATGTACACCGGCAGCATGGCAGGCGGCCAAGGCACCCTTAAACTGGTGCAAACGGGGGATGAAACCTTTGCTGAAGTTTCGGTTGTGGGGGATACCTGCGCCGGATCAGCCGAGGGCGCAGCCGCCCGCCACGGCACAACATGGGTGGTTACAACAGATCCGGAATATAACGGCCAATCATGCCGCATCACCTTCCGCATGGGGGCGCATGGTGTGATAGGGAGCGAGGAGCAAAATTGCGCGCCCTATCATAACGGGGCCTGCGCCTTTACCCATGCGCAACTGGCCCGCACGGCGCAGTAAGGCCACCACTTTACACCGCATACCGCACACATGTGGGCACAAAAAAACCGCCGGGCCAATAAGGCTGCGGCGGCTTTTTTACAGCATGGCAGGTAAAAACCCGCCAGCCCACATTAGTGGTGAGAAGAAGACGCGTTCGGGTCTTTTTCAATGTGGGTCAGGCTGTAGCTGCACATCACAATAACCGGAACAATAAAGGCGATAACAGCAGAGCTCATAGCTGCAACGTTCATGCCCAGGAAGTACAACATCAGATCCAGGCCCAGCAGCGCAATGCACAGAAACATGCCCATCCCAAAAACCCCTTATATAGTGTTCCGGCGGTAAAAGGGTTGCCGGGCCGGTGCCATATCCATGCATCTCAAGCCCCGCAGATTCCACCGGAATCATGCCAAATCAAAACAGCGTCACACTTACTCTTTTGCCCCGTGTGGTCAACCGCTATCTGGGCATGGCGTTGTGGCGGGTAATGCTGGTCTGCTTTTGTGCGGGTTGCAGGCTGCGGGGGTGGCCCCAATGTTTAAGGTAGGCTTATGTAACCAAGGATAAGATTTTTATGTCTGAAAAAACAGAAAACCATACCCACCACCTGCCATCCGCCACAGATATTAGCCGTGAAATGGAACAGGTAAAGCGGGAATACGATATTGCGCTGAAGGATCGGCCAGAACACGCAAAAGCTCTGGGTGAACGCCTGCGTAAGCTGGAAGCCCAGTTGCAGGAAGGCGCGCGCGGCAAGGCCTGAACGCCCTTAACATGCCGGGCCGGGGCACATACCCCCAGCCCACATAATATATAAAGCGCCCGGCCTTAGTGCTGGGCGTTGCTGTTTTGGGCCGCCCCCGTAGCGGGTGTTGCAGCCTGCGCTTTGGCAGCCCAAGCGGCGGCCACAGCCTGCGGGCCCGTGAGCGTTTGAGAAACCGGAACCGCCTGTGTTGCCGCGCCTGCCTGCGCTGCGGGCGTGGCGGCGGAGGAGGGCGCGCCAGCAGAATCTGGCCGTGGGTTGAGGATACGTTGCGGTTCTGGCTGTTCATAAACCGAATGCAGCGCACGCCTTTGGGCTTCTATGCTGGGTTCATGAAAAGCCGAAACCGGGCCAAACCCAATCAACCTGTCATGGAACCGATTGGTGGAGGCCACGGGGGAGCGAATGCAGCCTTTTACAACCGTAGAGCACGCGCCATCCGTGCCAATCATGCGGTCATTATCGCCGCTGTAGTGCAGGTCATACACACGGCCATCCACCATCCGCAGGCTGGCCACGCAGGTTTTGCCCGCGCCGCCAAAGGTGGTTTGCGTCATGTTCACAAATGTCTGGAGCGGAAACAGCGAGGAATCGTTGGTGGAAGGCATGTTGACCGAGCGCACATACTGATAAACCGTGGTGTGCTCATCTATCTTCTGCGTTTTGTCGGGAATACCCGCGCAGGCCTGTAAATCCTCATTTGTCATGCCAATCACGGCTAACTGGCCCTTATGGGCGGTGCGGCTATCTATATATCCGCAGCCTGCCAGCGCGGGCAGCAGCACCAGCGCGGCAAGCCCGCGTGCACGATAAAACAGAGAAGCAGCAGAGGCAGAAATAGGCAGGGAAGGAAAGGGCAGACCGGTCATTACTCTTGTTCGTAAAAGGGTGGGGGTGTTTAGGGCGGTGTGTTGTGGGCTTCGGCGCGGGCAATGTCCAGATACAGCAAAATCAGCAGGGGCAGGGGCCAGATAAAGGGGAGCGGCACATGCCACGCCATGGCTAGGGTGCCACACAGAGCCCCCGCAGCAAACCCCAGCCACGAAAGCCCCGGCAGCAGGGCCGCCCCGGGTGCGGGCGGTTTAACCGTGCTGCCCGGCCAGCGCGCAGCCAGTGATGTAGCCAGCGCAGAGGCACATTTCAGCAGGTTGCTGGTGATCACAATGGTTTGGATAGCGGTGCCGGAAAACCGGGCAATTGTTTCACCCTGCACGGCCATAAGGGCGGGCAGCAGCACAAGGGCCAGCGGGCGGTGCCACGGCGTAAGCATGGCAATTTGCGTGGCCCCCAGCAGCACGCCCACACAGGCTATGCCAATGGCTGCCTGCCAGCGCAACCGTGCCAGAGTAGCCAGCATGGCCGCTACAAAAAACGTGCCTAAAATTTCCAGCAACAGCAGCGCATGCGGCCAGATGCCCCCAACAAGGGCGGCGGCCAGATGGGTTGTGTTGCCTGTCATGGCGGAGGCAAACAGCCCGCCCAGATACACAAAGCCCAGCGCATCCACATACCCGGCTAAAAGATCCAGCACCAAAATGCGCCGCGCAGAAACCCGCACGGAGGAGGAAGAAGAAAGCTCGGCCATATTCATCCATCAGCATACAAGAACATTACACAAAATCCACCCGCAGCCTTTGTGCCCGCTGCGTGGCATATAGGCCATTCACAGGGCCGTAAGGCTGTATTTGCGTGCCAATGGGGTGGCCGTAGGTGTGGATATCAGGCATCTATGCGCAAGTTTATGCGGCATGGCACGCGCGGCGGGCCTTGCTGGCAGGTGGGGTTTTTCCGTATTCTGCGGCCAGACCAAAGCAAGGAACAAAGTAGATGTTGGGATTCCGTCCTGTTTTTCTGGCGTTGGGGGCCTGCACTGCCCTGTTGGCCGCGCCCCCGGCGGCTTATGCGGCGGAGAAGAACCCTCATTACGGGCTACAGATTATGAAGATGCGTCCCGGCCCACCCCCCATGACAGTGGCCACAGCCGCCCCCGGCATTTTGGATTACGATGGCATACCCACCGTATTGGGCACAAATGCGGCCAATGTGGGCGGGCTGATGTATTTTTGCTACCACAACAAGCTGATAACAGACACCACGGTAAACATGCTGGGGCGGGAACTGGCAAAACTGCCGGATGTCCGCAATTCGTCCGATTACGCATGGGGTGGCATTGGCATGCTGCGTCTTGGCCCAGACCAGATGTTTGATACCCGCACCCTAAACCGAGACCAGCGTGAGGCCGTATGCTCCCGCACCGCCCTTATGGGGCCGGATCTGCTTAAGGCCGCCCGCAATGGTGATGCCGCGCCAAGCATAGATAACCAGCGGGCATCGGATGAAAAACCAAGATGGCCGTCCGCTCCCCCGCCGCCTATCCGTGCCACAGCCCCCGTTGCCGCTGCGGCGGCTGTTCCCGCAGGTGTGGCCGCCACACCTAAGATAACAGCGCCAGCGCGTGCGGTTTCGGCCCCTGTTGCGCGTGTGGCACCACCGCGCCCGGCTGTATCTGCCCCGGCTTATGTGGCCCCGCGTGCCGTGGCTGCCACGCCGCATGTGGCGGCCCCTGCTGTATCTGCCCCTGCGCCGAAGGTTGTTTCTGCTCCGCCACCGGCTGTTATGGCCCCCACACCCGCGCCAGCACCCAAGCCAGTGCCCTATACGCCGCTGCCCTCGCAGCAGGCTATTCAGGATGACGTGGCGCAAAAGGCCGAAGCGCGAGAAGCCGCAGCACAGGCCGAATTTGCCCGTCAGGCGGCATCTCAGGCCGGAGCTGTGCGGTAATACGCGCCCACCACAGCGCCAACACACACATCAGGCCCGCTGGCAGCCGCGCTGGCGGGCTTTTGCGTTGCAAGCCATGCTAAAAAGGGGATGCGTGCCTGTTTTAATAGAACAGCTTAAACAAAGTTTTAAGTACACAGGCCACCGCATAGCAAACGCCCCGGTATTCTGCCTTGGCCCATATTCCGCCACTGTTTGCTGGTTAGTGTGGCGGTGTTGAACAAAGCTGCTGCCATATCTATTTGCTATATAAGTTTGGCAGATGCCTGCCCCACACCGGCAGGCCATAGGAAAGACGGATAAAAGAATGCGTAAGATTGTAACCCTTGGCCTTGCAACCCTTATGGCTGCCACCATTGGCACCGCCGCAAACGCCAGCGAACCGGGCGGCTGCCTGAAGTATGGCGCCGCTGGTGCCGTGGGTGGCCATATGGCCAACCATCATGGTGTGCTGGGTGCGGCTGCGGGGTGTGCCGCGGGCATGTATCGTCGGCACGAATACCGTAAGGAAGCCCGCGCCAAGGCCGCGCTGTATGATAAGGAACACCCCGGCTCAAAGGGTACGTATCAGCAAAAAGCCACGGCGTATGATGTAGAACATTCCACCACCCCCGGCACCATGCAGCCCACCCAGCAGCCTAACGGTGCCCCGCAGGGGGGTGAAGCTCAGCCAGAAGGCGCACAGCACCTGTAATATGTTGCGGCTTATGCCCACCAGTATCTGGGCTTAAAATGCAAAGCGGCCCCGCTGCCTTGCCCCATATGCGGGGTGTAGGCAGCGGGGCCGTTTTTTATGCGCGGGGGCAAAGTTTATTAGGTGCGGTTGGGGTCTGTGTGTGCTGTGTCTCCATTATAAGGAGATGTTAGCTGTGCGCGGGCTTCCCCCTTGGGGTAGGCGGCGGTGTGCAGGTTGAGGTACATCTTGCCATCATGCAGGGCTTTTTCCTGATCTGCCGTTAAAATGGCGGTGCCAGAAAACGGGCTTTTAAACGGGCCTTTCAGGGTGATCATATGGCCTGCTTCCTGCCCCGGATCTGCTGGCCCATGAAAATGCGCCACCGTAACCTGCCCGCTTAGCCCATCCCACGTAATGGTGTAGCGCAGCTCATGCGTGGAAGGGAAAAACACCGCATCCACCTTGCCAGTTGGGTGGGATGTTGCGTTGTGTTCGGCTGTAAAATCGCCACCAAACCGTTCGCTGCGTTCAGCATGCGCGGTGGAAACCAGCGCACTTACAGCCGCCGGAACCACTGTAACCGCAAGCGTGACACCCAAAGCCACCTTGCGAAACACTTTTTTGCTGGCTGAAATCATACGAAAGCGCCCTTTCAAACATAAAAACATCTGTGCGATAGGCCTATAACGGCCCGCTCTGGCAGAGGTTCCTGCGCTAAAGGGCGGGCAAAGGCACGTATTTGCATTACTTGCTGCCAATATGGGGTTGGCCAGCCTTGTGTTGTAGGCCCGCAATCTCTCACGCTCGCGTGATACATAAAGGGGCCAGCCCGCCGCCCCAAAAAGGCGCGGCACAAGGCGCAAGGGTTAGAACACCTGCCGCAAACGGATGGTTTTGCCGCCGGAGGTTTGCAGCACAAGGTGTGTGCCATCTGTTGTCCAGCCGGTTACGCTGTTCAGCAATGGGCTAAAGGTGTTTGCAATGTCATTCTGTTTGCCAAGGCAGGCCATGCGCGTGCTCATGCTGCCCACAGGCGTGGCTTTTACGCTGCCCTTTGGCCCAAACACCAACCCGCCCACATAGCGGTTGCAGCCATCGGAACCAGAAATCTTGCCCGTATCGTTAATGTCTAGCGTGGGGGCAAACATATCTGCGGCTGGGTTGGGGTTTTCATCCGTGGCGCTATCATCTGTGTCGGGCACAAAATTGCCGCTACGCAGCTTGCGGCCATCCATAGCCGTAACCACCCAGCGCGTATTGTTTAAACTGGTGGGGGGCACAAGGGCGCCACCGCAGCCCCGCAAGGTTTTGGTGGCGGTTGTAAGGGTTACGGTATCTGTAAACACTTGGCCGGTCATGTTATCTGTGCAGGCAGATGTGGTCAGGGCGGCTTTTATATCCGATGCCTCGTAATACCGTGTGCCACCTTCAGAATAAGCGTGGCGGATCACGCGGGCCATGCGCGGGCCATCCGGTGTTTCAACAGAAAGCGCGCCATCAGCCAGTGTCATGTTCCAGAAGGGTGCGTTCCCGCGGGCTTCATACACATCTTTGGGGCCGGTGGCGGCTACCGGGGCTTCCTTGCCTTCTGGCGTGGTGGTGGTGCGGGGTTCTGCACAGCCAGCCAGCACCGCGCCCGCAGCGCACAGCGCAAAAAGGCCGGAGCGGAAAAAAGGGGCGGAAAAGCGCATGGCCAAGTGTCCTTCTACTTCTGTTGCCCCTTGGCAGCACAGGCACGCCGGGCGATGGAAAACGCGTGCGTGTATCTGTGCCGCATTATGCCAGAACTGTTAAGGGGCACCTATGCCAGCGGGGCCAGAGGCGCAGAATCATTTGACTCTGAGGTGCGATAATATATAACTAACTCTAACTTTTCCTTAACAATCATTTAAGAGTACCCCATGGCGACCACAACCAACATTCCATCTTCAGGAAGTTATATACTTAACTTTGCAACTATAAAAACAGTAAATTCAAAATCAACTGTCTCTAATATCCAAAATAGTGTTACAGTAACTTTTAATAGTTCAACAGGTTTCACTATTAATGGTGTAACATATTCATATAATTTTACTTGGGGTAAGGCTGGTTCATCGCAAATCATATTAGGTGATACGGCGGGCGGATATTTTCTATTAACAGACGCAGATGTGAATATCTCCAATTATACCTATGTGAATGATTCATACGGCCAAAGTAACAATCATTGGCAAGTAAAAGGAACCGATGGCACAAGCACATCGCTGGCATTTCAGAACCGCGGTTTTGATCCATGTTTCCTTGCGGGCACAGAAATTTCAGTGAATGGAACAACGTGTAAGGTTGAAAATCTGGTTATTGGTGACCGGATCGATGTGCTTGTAAACGGTAAAACAGAGCAGAAAACGGTTTCATGGGTTGGTAAATCAACCTGCGTTGTAAAGCCTTTTCTTTCTGTAGATATGGCAGGATACCCGGTGCGCATTGTTAAGGACGCCATAGCAGACGGCGTGCCTTTTAAGGATATGCTGATCACCCCTGAACATTGCCTGTTTCTTAACGGCCGCTTTGTGCCTGCACGCATGCTCGTAAACGGTCAGTCCATCTTTTACGATCAATCTTTCACATCTTACGATTATTACCACGTTGAAACCGAAGATCATGCCGTTATCATCGCAGATGGTGTTTTGACGGAAAGCTATCTGGATACCGGAAACCTGCAGAGTTTCCGGCAGGATGGCGATGTGCTTTCCATAACCCGCAGCCGTCAGCTTACGTGGGATGATGCCGCAGCACCGCTTGATGTCTCCCGCGCTTTTGTTGAGCCAATATTTCAAAAGCTCAGCGCACGTGCGGCAGAAATGGGCTTGCCGCTGCACACACAAACACCAGTTCTAACAGAGGAAAGCGGTCTCTCTCTGTCATTGGGCAATGGTCGTGTTATCCATCCCCTGCGCACAGAAAAAAATTACGCCCTCTTTATGGTTCCCGCAGGTATTGAAACGGTTTACATCCGCTCCAACGCTAGCCGCCGGAATGAGGCAATAGGGCCATTTGTAGATGATCGCCGCCACCTTGGGGTTCTGGTTGGGGATGTCAGGATTTTCGAAGGGGCAACTTCGCGCACGATCACATCTTATCTGCATGATGAAAATCTGGACGGATGGAATAACGTAGAATTTTACCCCATGCGCTGGACGGATGGAAATGCCTGCCTCCCCCTCGGCCAGAGAGAGCCGGGAACAGGCGCACTTCTTGCCCTCCAGATTCTAGAAGCTGGCCCTTATGTTGTCAGGGCTGAAATGCCAGAAGAAACCGCTCTGCGGGCCTGATAACCTCACCCTGCTCCATATTTTGGGGCAGGGTTTTTTTTATAGATGATAACTCTGCGCCAATATGTGGTGTGTTTGCGCCGCGCGCGCATTTTGTAAAAGCCGTGTTGTTGCGGCCAAGTTATCCTGCACACTGTATGGGCATGATAGGCGATAGCTTAAAGCCGTGGGCCATCCAGCAGTTGCCCTGCTTGCGTAATTTGCGCGTTTACAACAGCAAAAAATATACACCTCAAACAACCGCAGGGCCGTGTAACGCCTAAGGTCTGCCGTGCATGCGCTCTGGTTGCATGCCTGCGCGCAGTATGGGAGGAGAGAATTAAGGCGTTACCAAAAGGATACCCCATGCCCCAGCCCAGCGGATATGACCCCGAAGAAAGTGCATAGAGAAGCATGAAAATACAGGGTTACAACTTTTTTTGCGATATGCCGGAAGATACGCGCTACCTGCGCCGCGCCCAGCCGGATGAGCGGTTTATTGAAGAAAACATGATCTTCATTTTGCCAGATCGGTTGCGCAAGTTTCGGCGTAATTTGTGGCATGTGCGGCGCAACCCCGGCCCGGTGCATATTTATGTACCATTGTTTAGAGTGGAAACCCTGCTGGAGAGTGACCCTCTGCCCCCAGAATACGGCCCCCCGCAGGATGTGTTTCCGTTTTACACCCACACCACCCGCAGGCGTGGCCGCGCGTTGGATTACTATGTGCTGTTTATCTTTAGGGATAAGGAATCCTACGTGCGGTGCAATGCTGCCTTGCCTGTGCCATAACGGCAGAGGGGCAGCTTAAATGAAACAACAGGAGTTTTAGCATGTCCCAGCAGCGTTTTTTTAAAGTGTATTTTGCGCGGGCGGGGCTTTTTGCCACGTGCGGCGTTCTGGCGGCGCTGCTATGTAGCCCAGCACAGGCGGCCAGCAAATCTCCTTCAGAAGATACAACATTACTGGATACGCTGCATGATAAAGGCCCCGTTGGCCCAACGCAGGCGGGTATAAGCCAAATAGACCGTAAAAGCGGGGTTATCCAACATTGGGGCTGGCAGTGCAATTTTAACAGCGCCACCAGCAAGCCGTTTTTATGCGGCGTGCAGCAGAATTTTCAGATAAACGATACCCAGCACCACGTCACCAGCATTATTGGCAGCATGCAAATTGCGCGTGCCGTGCCACCCAACAGCACTGCGCGGCTGTCTGATGCGCCATACAAAATTATTGTGCGGGTGCCGCTTGGCCTTTCGCTTAGCAAACATTCCTTTTTGGCGGTGGATAACGCGCCGCCCGTGCCGCTGGAATGGCAATATTGCGATACTAAGGGCTGCCTGGCGCTGGCCACCTTTACGCTGGAACTGATGGACGCCTTGCGCCGTGGCAAAGTGGGCCATCTGATGTTGTCTAAGCGTGATGCAGGTGTGCTGACCATAAACTTCCCGCTAGAGGGGTTGGCTCCGGCGTTGGATACAGCAGATGGCTGGGCCGGTAAGGATGGTGGGGTGTCTCCTTAACGCCACAGTTGCAAGTGCAATACGTTTTCATATGCAAATTTTAGAGAGCGGCCGCTCCCTATTCTCTCTGCGCGGCAAGGGGCCAGAACAGGCCCTTTGCAAGCCGTGCGGCGGGCCATGCCAAGGCCAATTTTTAGTTCCTGTTCAGCACTGTGCTACGGATGGTATGTGTTGCCAAACGGCTTGATTATTAAAAGATAGTTTATAAAACATCGGGCCGTATTTTCCGGTCTGATACAGCCCGGCCTGTGCCTGTTTTATGGGGCATGGCCTGCGCATGTCCTGCACCAAAAACATCCCGCAAAACGCTATATAACGGCAGAAAACCGCAAAAATCTGAGCCTCATTTAATTATTGCAAATGATTCGCAATGTTGTTAACTGCCCGGCCAATACACCAGCAAGAACCACGGGGTAAAACGGGTATGCACCACAACAGGATTATTTTTTGTGCGCTTCCCCTTACATTTTTCATAAGCGGTAAGGTTCTTGCAGCAACCCAGACACCCACATCCGGGCAGTCTCAGCGGGTTGGGGCAACGGCAGCAAAACACGGCAAGGCCGCCAACAAGGGGCCTGCATCCGCCGTGCATGTTGAAGGGGTGGAAGTGCGCGCGCGCAGGGCGTCCACCATTGCGTCTTCCGCCACCAAATCCAACACACCGCTTATTGAAACAGCGCAGTCTGTTACAGTCATTACGCGGGATGAAATGGATGTGCGCGGTGTGCTCAGCCTTAATCAGGCCATCCGTTATGCGGCGGGCATTACGTCTGATTTGCGTGGCGGTGGCGTAGGCACGCGGTATGATCAGTTCATGCTGCGCGGCTTTACCGTGCCCACCTTTTTAGATGGGCTGAAGGTGCAGGCTAGCCCCACCGGGTACGCCACGCCGCAAACAGATACATCCCGCCTTGATAGGGTGGAAGTGTTAAAAGGCCCAGCCTCTGCCCTGTATGGGCAATCCAGCCCCGGTGGGCTTGTAGCGCTTTCCAGCAAACTGCCGATAGACAAACAGTTTTACGGAGATATCACCACCACCGGCGGCAGTTTTGATCTGTACCGGGTGGATGCAGATGTTGGCGGTTACGCCACCAAGGATGGTTCCGTGCAGTATCGGCTGTATGGCACGGTTAATGGCCAGCACAGCCAGCTTGCACGCACGGGCAGCCGCCGTTTTTCCATAAGCCCGGCCTTTACCTTTGGCGCACACGGCCCCACCACGCTTACCCTGCTGGGCAATTATCAGTATGATCCCGAAAACGGCACTTATGGCGGCGTGCCGCTTGTGGGCTCTCTCAAACGTGCATCATACGGTTACCTACCGCGCAACTTTTATGATGGTGACGTGCCGTTTGAAAAATTCAACCGCAGGCAGGGCGGCATTACCTATATTCTAAACCACAAGTTTAATGATGATTGGAGCTTTAGCACCCGCGGCCGGTATGATGATATTAAAACCATCTACCGCAGCGTGTATGATAGCGGCTATTACGATACAGACCCCACAATGCTTGCCCGTTCTGCCTTTGGCACCAACGAGCACACGCATAATCTGGCGTTTGATAGCCAGTTTAAGGGCCACGTGCGCACCGGGCCAGTGACGCATGATATGATGTTCGGGTTTGATTATATGCAGCAAAGCGCCACAGAGGTAGGCTATTATGCCGCTGCGCCCTCTTTGGATGTGCTGCACCCCAATTACCATATGACCATGCCAGACATGGGCAGCCCGTATATGAACTACCGCACGGATTCACACCAGATTGGCATGTATGCGCAGGATGAACTGCGCTGGAAAAACCTGATTGTAACAGGAAGTTTGCGGAATGACTGGTACCGTTCCCACCAGATGAACTATATCAGCCATACCGGCACAAGTGAAAGCCCGCGCCAGATTACGTGGCGTGCTTCTGGCCTGTATCACTTTGATTTCGGGCTTGCGCCATATATCAGCTATTCCACATCCTTTCAGCCGCAATCTGGCATTGTGTCTAACAATGGGGGGCAGAGCTTCCGGCAGGCAGATCCTTCCTTGGGCAAGCAGCTTGAAGGTGGGGTGAAGTATCAGTTCCCCGGTACATCCGTGCTGCTAACAGCCGCTGGCTTCCATATCGAGCAAACCAACGTGCTGGTATCTGTGGGGAATCTGGGCTACAATACGCAAAGTGGCAAGGTGCATTCAGATGGTTTTGAATTTGAAGCCCACGCCGAACCCTACAAAAACCTGATGATTACTGCCGCAGTGAGCGTGCAGAAAATTAAGGATGATTCCACCGGCAAGCCGCTTATGCAGTCTGGCAAAGGCAATGCCTCTTTGTTTGCCTATTACACCATGCCCAAAGGTGTGATGAAGGGTTTTGGCTTTGGCGGCGGCCTGCGTTATTCCGCCCCACGTTATGGGGGCGAGGCCTCTTACGGCAGCGTGCATGTGCCGCAATATACGGTGTTTGATGGCTCCATTGGGTATGATCTGTCTAACCTTTCTCCCTCTCTGCGTGGGTGGAATGTGGCGGCCAGCGTGCGCAACCTGTTTGATAAAAAGTATCTCGGCAACTGCATGGCCTATGCCTCTTACGGGCAGGAATGGTGCTATTATGGAGAGCGCCGGAACGCCCAAGGCAGCATTGGCTTTAAGTGGTAAGCCATCTGTTTTGTAAAACAGGCCAAACGGCCAGCAATATTTAAAAAACCCCGCCCACCATAAAACAGTGGGCGGGGTATTTTTTTTACCGTGCGCGCGGGGCCTTGCCCGGTTGCGCTGCTTTTACCGGAGGCAGCGCCGAGGCAGCGGGAAACACCATTTGCGCCAAGCGGTTTTCATCCGTCGGTAGGGGTGTGTGCCCTGGTTCCACACCGTTTTCGCGCAGTAGAAACGCCAGAACATCTATGTTGTCCTGCGGGGGCAGGGTGCCCGGCGCCATAAGCGGCATGGCGTGGGTGATGTAGGCGTACAGCTTGTTGAGCGATGTATTGGCCCAGCGCGCCACAAACAGCCCGCGCAAAGGCGGCATATCATGCGCGCCCTCCAGCGCTGCACCGTGGCACATGGCGCAGGTGCCTGCGTAAATTTGCGCCCCGTGGTCTGCCTGTTCTGCCGTAAAACTTGGCGCGGTAAGGGCAGGGGGTGCTGCCGGTGCATGGCGTGGGGCGGCCTGTGCAACATGCGCTGTGGCCACAAGCCCGGTTGCGGCCAACAGAGCGGCGCAAAATCCTTTAGCCGTTTGGCCCTGTTTTGCAAAAATGCGGTGCTGTGCCATGCCGTTATCCTCTGCGGGGCCGAAAGCGGGAGAACAGATCTTCAAACACAGCCACGGCCTGTTCGGCCTCTGCGCGGTTGGGCTGTTCCATACTGTTGCCCACGCCTTCCAGCTCTCCCAACCCGGAAAGGTTGACACCCTGCACCATCAGCCCATCGGATTTGGAAAGCATGGCCGCGCCCTTGTAGCGCACGCCATAATTGGCGGCGGGTTGTGGCGGTAGCCACGCCGTTTGCCCGCGTACGGGAATAAGAGATTTATCGCCCCACAAATCTCGCGCTGCATAGCCGGTGCAGTTAAACACCACACGTTCTGGCAGATCTGCCACCTCGGATGGACTGTGGAACTCGCGTATCTCAATACGCCCGCCTGCCTGATAAAAATCAGACAACAAAGCGTGGCCAAACGCACCAAAATTGTAAATCATAATGGGCTTGCGCCGCGCATACGCAACGGGGAAGGGGTTGTCCGCCCCGGCCAGAAGCTCTGCTGCGGGAATAATATCCTTTATTCTCTCAGCATATTTGGCAAATTCGGCCTCGCTCTGCGGCACGCCGGTAGAGGCATAGGAGCCTTTGCTGATATCGGGCGTGGGCTCGGTATGGTCGGCCTCATCCGGTGGGGTGTCGGATAGGAGGTAATTGTCTCTAAAATCCACCGGGTTGCCGGGCAGGCCCAGATATTCCCGATACGTTTGCCAAGAATACCGCGCCATGCGCTCCCACGTGGCGGCAAAATCTGGCGTGGCAGCGGTTATCAGCGCAATGCGTGAATCCGGCGTCCAACTGCCATTGGCCCGCACAGAGCGCGTATGGGGCAGCATATCCCGCGCATAAATGGTAACATCCATGCCCGCGCGCTGGGCGGTTATGGCGGTGGTAAGGCCAATAATGCCGCAGCCAATTACGGCCACGCGTTTTTCCATAAGGGGGGCGGCGCGTTCCACCGCCATAGCGGCAGACCCCCATGAAAGAGACCACCCGCTGCCGCCATGCCCGTAATTGTGCACCACAATTTTATCTGCCACCGGCTCTATTTCCAGCCGTGGGCCAGCGGGGCGGAAGGGGCGCAGGCACACCTTAATGTCCATTATCTGGTCTGCATGCACGCGGGCGGGCGTTAGGGCGGGTACGGTGCCGGGCGGCGCTGTGCGGCCCATAGCCTGTGCGGCCTCTGGCACGCTGGCCCAGCTTTTGCGCCCGGCGGCTAATGCACCGGCAGCCAGAGAAGCGGCAAAAAGGTTTCTGCGTTTCAAAAGGGGCGTCCTTTATACGGTTTCTGTTTTGTCGCGCAGCATGGCGAGGGGGCAACATAGCAGGGCGGGGGTGTTTCCAAAACCCACATATCAGCCAGCGCGGGTAAGCTCGGCCGCCAGCTCGGTCAGGGTTTGGGGGTCATCATGCGCAATGTCATCGGCCAGCGCGCGCAGGGTGGGGGCGCAGTCCAGCACTGTTAGCGGGCCTTGGGTAAAGTAAAGCTGGGCCACAAGCGGGGTAATCTGCTGGGCGCAGTTTTGTAAAACTGTCACAATCTGGCGCACGGTGGCGGTATCCTGCGCAAGCTGGCGGGCCATATAGGCGCTGGTGCCGGGTAGGGGCGGCCATTCCTGCGTGTTGGGCAAAGGCCGCTTGCGGGGGGCTGCATGTGTTGGTGATGTTGGCATGGTGGCGGGGCTTTCCTGCAAGGTGGGTTTCTTGCAGGGTTAGGCAGGACTATGAGAGCAGGAAAGCGCGCCGCACCCGGCTGTACCCATTGTGCTGCGTAGCCCCCCAAAGGCTGCCACATGGGCGCAACAGGTCTGGCAGATCAGTTCTTTTTAGGGGCGGTGCTTTGCTTTAATTCCTGTATAACGGCATACCGCATCATGCTTTTTTCATAATTTTTGCGCAAAAGAAAAGCGCCAGCCGCAATGCTGCCAATAGCGGCCACAGTAAGATACATGGAAACAATAAGCGAGAATTGGGCAACAGAAACCTGATGCTGCAAAAATGCCGCTGGCAGCAACATGGTTAAATGGAAAAGAGGGGAGGCCATGCTTTTGAGCAGATAAAGGCACAACACGCCTTCCACCACAAAAGTGGCATATAGAAAGCGGCGCAAATGCACGGGCATTTTTTGCCATTCTTCCGATGGAGTGTTCTGAAGTTTTAAAAGAGACGTCATGCGCTGAAACATAGCCGATGCCTTTTGCTAGAGCGTGTTGCACTCATTTTTGCATATCATATGCCAATTAAGGCAATAGCATGGCCATGTTGCTGCAAAAGGGCCAATGCATTTTTGCACTGGCCCAAATGGTGCTTTAAAAACACCAAAATATGTAAGCGGTTTTTGGTAGATCAGGCAGTTTTGGCAGCACTGTGCTGCACAGCATCTGCCAGCAGGTAAGGCCCGGCGGCCCGCACTTTAAGGGAAAGCATGCAAATGGCCCCTTGTGTTTGCTGCGTGGTCAGGGGCAGTTCGGCATTGCCGTTTGTCCATGCGCAATCTGTCCAATCTGTAGCGTGCCAGCCTTTGGGCTTTTCGGGCTGCAAATGGGCCGTTACAGCCTGCTGCTTGGTGGCGGATAAAAGGGTAATTTCCGCCACAGCCACGCCAAGGTTGCGCCTATCATCTACAAAAGGCCCAATTACATCTGCCGGGCGGCTAGCGCGGGAAACCACGCGCACGCCCTGCGTGTTGGCGGGCAGGATAAAGTTGTAAGTGTTGTTCTTGCAGTTTGCAGGCCAGATGGTGGCGCCTGTGTTGGTGATAAGGTGCAAATCCGGGTTATGCACGGTTGCTGGCGCGGCTGCGGCGGCCCCCTGCGGGTAACGTGCGGTAATCTGGCGGAACACGGTTTCCACCTGCTCTCTTTCCACACAAAGCGGGGCGGCGGCATCTGCCTGCCAGCTTTTGGCGGCCCCACCAATCTGGATAACATTGCCTTTTGCGGTAAAGCTGCGGCGGTTGCCTGTATCCAGATAGCTTTCTGTCAGCATACCATCGGCCATAATAACCGCGTGGTTTGGGGTTTCAATGTGGTAGTAATTATAAGAGGTGATGGATTTATCGTAAAAGATGGAAACACCGTTTACCAGCATACGTGCGGGAATAAACGCGCCGTTAAAGAACAGGCAGTGTTCAGCCGTTATCAGCATATCCTTAAAGGGCACGCCATCGGCAATGGCATTTTTAACAATGCGCACGGGGTAGCCTGCCAGATCATCCGGCAAGGTGGGGTTAACCGTGCAATGCGCCATACCCGCCCAGCTAAGCGTGCCAGCAGAGGCCACGCCATCTGCATATGTCTGCACTTCATCCCCAACAAGCAGATCCTGCACAGCCACCGCGCCATTGGGGGTGGCAATCAGGCTGTCTGCCAGAAAGCAAACGGTAATGGCGCCGTTGTTATAGGAGGTGGCAATCACATCTAGGCTATCACTTGGCACAGTATTGTTGGGGAAACCGCCGGTAAGTTCAAAAACATCACCCGCTATTGTAACGGTGCCCAGTTGCTGGCCGCTCTTGTTTACAAGAGTAATAATGGTTGTTTTTTTGTTATCTGTATTATAGCTGACACTACTCTTGCTGATAGAAACATTATCTGCAGTGCCAAACGTAAGAACGTTGCTAATACCGCCCCCAAAATTTCCGGTAATTGTAAGAGCCAGCGGGTTGGAGGCAGAAAGGTTCTGCAAATCCAGATTGCCGCTTGTGCCGGTAAAATCAACGGTGCTGTTGAGTGCGTTGGATGTGGCATCAAATGTAACGGTCTGGTTACTGCCAACGGTGATTGTGGACGTTGCCATAACGAGGACTTTCTTAAAAATGATCAAGTTTGGAATTACTTAATATACAAAAGTTAGATTATGAACCGCAAATGCACAAGGTTAAAAATGTTTAAACCACGTTAAAGTGGTGGAACTTTTAAGCGTATTCTCTAACGCGGCTGTGCTGTGCCGTTTCTGGCCCTGTGGCAGAGAGTGTGTAACAGTGGCTTAATCTTTCTTATTATTAGTGGCTTAATCTTTCTTATTATTAAGGACTGTAGCATGAGCTGGCATAATTGGGGTGTGTTTTGCGGCATAGTGTTCTTTTTGTGCGCAATTCCCGGCCCCAACATGCTGCATGTGCTGGCCAGCGTGGCGAGGGTGGGCATGGCGCGTGGGCTGGCCACCATGCTGGGGTGTTTAAGCGCGGTTGTGCTGGTGCTTGTGGCTTCTGCCGCCGGGTTGGGGGCAGCGCTTGCGGCCTCTCCTCATCTGTTTGGCGTGCTGCGTGTGTGCGGGGCGGTGTATCTGTTTTGGCTGGGCATACAGGCATGGCAAGAGGGCGGGCGCGTGCCACCTTCTGCGCCCGTTGCTGCGCCCAACACGCCCGCCGCGCAGGCAGAAAGCCCGCAACATGGCAGCGCATGGGGGCGCTGGCGCAAGGGGTTTTGGGTGGGGCTTAGCAACCCCAAGCTGTTGCTGTTTGCGGCGGCGTTTTTTCCGCAGTTTATTGCCCCCCATGCCCCGCAGCTTCCGCAATTTGTGGTGCTGATAACCACCTTTGCGCTGCTGGAAATGCTGTGGTACGGCGTGTATGCCGTGGGCGGTTACACACTGGCCCAACAGTTGCAGCGCCCCGCCATCCGCCGGGTGTTTAACCGTATAACAGGCTGCGTGTTTATGGGCTTTGGGGCCGTGCTTTTGCGTGGGCGCGCATAAGGCGGCAAAAGGGCAGCCATTCGCGGTGTATATTGTGCTTAACTGCCCAGTTGATTACGATACGCAATAACACACCATAAGCCCCGGCCTTTTGCGCGGCCCAGATAGGATACGCACCAGATGTCTCAGCCCAAAAAAGGATGGCCCAGAAACTGGCCTCTGGCCGTGCTGTGCTGTTGCGTTATTCTTACGCTTTCCATTGCTGCCTTTAGCATGGGCGTGGCTTTGGTGCTGGAAAACAGCGTGGCGGGGCCGCTGTGGTTGTTTATTTCCGCCATTACCTACTACATTGCCGATCAATCCATAGAATGGAAGAACAGGCCCGGCGGCGGAAACTAAAACCCCCGCACGTTAGGCAACATGCGGGGGCAAAGTGGTGTTAGCCGTTGGCGGCCACTGGCAGCGTAAATGCTGCGGGCGTGGCCAGATAAGGGCCAGCTTGCAGCACTTCCACCGTAAGCAGCGCGGGGCCGCGTGCCGTGGTGGCGCTTAATGGCAGAAGGGCGTTGCCATCTGTCCACCGCGTGGTGGGCTGGGGCATATCCTGCCAGCCATAGGCGCCATCTGCGTAGGCCAGATGGGTGGTTATTTCTGTGGCCGTGCCAGCAGAAAGCACCGTTACGCGGCCCAGCAGCACGCCCAGCATGCGGCGCTTATCTACAAACGGGCCTTCTACATCACACGGGCGAGATGCGCGTGAAACAAGGCGCACCTCCTCCACCCCCGCAGGCAGCATAAAGGAGATATTGCGCCCCGTTGCCCGCAAAGGCCGAATAACTGTGCCCGCTGCCGTAACAAGGTGCAGCCCGTGGCTGTGGGTTATTTCTGGCTTGGCGCAAACAGCCATATGGCCCGCAACATCTGGCGCACGCGCGGCCAGCACACGCCATATGGGTTCCACCACATGGCGCGCCGTGCCCAGCGGTACCGCCGCGTGTTCTGCCCAGCTTTTGGCCTTGGCCCCAATGGTGACAACATTGCCATCGGATACAAAATTGCGGCGGTTGCCGGTATCCAGATAGCTTTCTGTCAGCATTCCGTTGGCCATGATAATGCTGTGTTCGGCTGTTTCTACATGGTAATAGGTGTAATCGGTTATGGAGCGATCAAAAAAGATGCTGCTGCCATTTACCAACATACGTGCGGGTACCAGCATGCCATTGGCAAAAATGCCGTGTTCCGCCGTAACCAGCAGATCCTGATACGGCACCCCCGGCGCAATGGCATCGGCCAGAATACGCACAGGGTAGCCTGCCATATCATCGGGCAGGGCGGGGTTTATGGTGGCCTGCGCCATGCCAGCCCATACCACCGGGCGCACATGGGTTACGCCGTTTACAAAAGTAAGAACCTCATCACCTCGGCGGATGTTTTCCACCGCCACCACACCGTTGGGCGTGGCAATCATGCTGCCTGCCAAAAAGCAGATCACGCCTTGCCCGCTATCAATGGTGACAGTCTGGGTTTTATCCCCCGTGGGCGCATCCGTGTAGGAACTGTCATACGTAACACTTTTAACCTGAATGGGCGTGCCGCTTGCGGTGGCGAGTGCAACATTATTGGCGGAAAGTGTGGCGGTGGTTACCTTTGTGCCATCCACGCCAAGCCTGTCACCGTTTTTCAGGTTTTCTATGTTCACCTTGTTGGCGCCGTATTGCAGGTTGGGCAGCACAAGCGTGTTGTTGCCAGTGCCAAATACAACGGTGGAGCCATCTGCCGGATAGGCAGAAGTGCTTAGCGTGGCGGTGGCGCCATCATTCAGCGTGAGTACGGTTGTGCTGGCAAGAGAGCTGGAATCCGTAAAGCTGGAGCCGGTAACATGAATGGGGCCAGATAAATCGGTGGAATTGCTGGCTGTGCTGACAACAGAACCACCCGTAATATTGAGTGTGCCTTTACCGCTGCCCTGATTGACATTCCCCAATACAATATTGGATTTATCAATATTAAGCGTGCCCCCCTGTTGCAAGGCAAAGTTAAGGGCTGGGTTGGTCCAGTTCTGTGTCACACCTTCAAACGTGGCTGTGCCGCCGTTATCTATTTGCAGGCCGCCATTGATATTCAACGTGCGGGAAATGGTGGCCTGGCCGCCATTTTCTACGACCAGCTTGCTGAATGTCAGTTGGGAATCACTGCTTGGCATAACCAGCGTGCCTTGCACGTCCAGCGTAAGATACCCCAGAGAACTTACAGTAGATGGAATGGTAACCGTAGCGCCAGCCGGAATGGTAATGGCGCCGCTGGTTTGGTTATTTGGCGCATGCGTGGCGGGTTCGCCGTCGTATTGCCAGTTGCTGGCATCGGTCCACACCCCACCAGAAGCAGGGCCAGCCCACGTGTAGTTTGAACCAGAAGTCCAATCGGGTGTTGTCATAGATTTGTATAGTCCTGCATGAATACAGTAAAGAAACCCACTTAGTACACTTTAGTACTTGGTGTTTTTGTTTTCTTTAAGGCATTGTTAGCTCGCTTTTAACGCTCTTGATAAGGCGTATTTACCCAGCCGCAAACAGGACCGCAAGGGTCTTGTTAAAGAAAAAGTGAACTTTTAACGGGATTTTAAGGATTTTGTTGTAAAAAAGTCACATTATTTATACGCAGTGCGCATACCATACAACGCGGCCCAATATCTGCACCCGGCTGGCGGGCAGTGTGCAGGCAGAAAACCGCTTGTTCTCACAGCTTATCTGCACCAAGGGGCGGCCTTGGGGGTCAAACGTGCGTTCTGCCCAGCGGCACACCACGTTTTCCCCATCAAACAGCACAAAAAGCCCCGGTTCGGCCATGGTGGTGCGCCGTGTGTCCATCAGCACCGTATCACCATCGCGCAGCAGGGGTTCCATGGCTTGGCCCTCTACGCTTAAGGCGCGCAAGTTTTCTGCGCGGGCGTTCAGGCGTTGGGTTATCAGGCTTTCTTCAAAATATTTGGGGCTGCCCAGCATCTGCGCTTCATCATACCGGCCAGAGGCTGTGCCGCGCTGCGCCAAAAACGGCACCACAACATAGCCCGGCGGCGCGGGGGCTGGCGGCGGGGCAGAAAGGGGGGGGGGCGCCATACGCGTTGCAGATGCACAAGAATGGTGCAACCGCCCGCGCGTGGGGGCTGTGGCAGGTGTAAACGGTGGGGGCAAATACGGGGTGCGGCGTTCACGCAGCATCAGCCCCGGCTGGGTGTGATCCACCCCCGGAAAAAGCAGATCCCGCGCGGTGCAGCCCAACACTGCGGCAATGCATTCCAGCTTTTCCCCACCCGGATTACGAGATTTCCCCTTAAGAATATCGCGCACATAGGTATCGCCCACCCCCGCCTTGCGGGCCAGTGCCTTTTGGGAAAGCCCAAGCAGGGCCATCCGGCGTTCCAGTTCATCTGCCACAGGTGATCTTGTCATTGCCTGCGCACTATTCCATGCCGGGGGCGCGGGCGCAAAAGGGGATATATCACAATTTTTGGGTTGACGCTGCGGGAGTGGTCACCATAGCGTCCGGGGCAGGCCATGTTTTGGTGGTGTAAATGGCCAGCCACCCCGCAACCACGGATACCCCATTATGCCTGCTTCCGGTTCCAATGTGTTTGGGATTTTACCAAATAGTATTTCAAATCATAATGTTTTGCAGTTTCCTAACTTACTGTGCGCACCCAAAAAGGGTGGGGTTATGCCCCCCAATGCGCCCGTGCTGCACCCGGCTGCACAAAAGGGGGACACCCCGGCCCTTAAGGGAAAAAAAGACCACGGGAAAAACGTTTCCAAGGCGTTAAGATGGTGTGACACATCACAACACCGTGCCGAATCCACACCGGCGCTGGTGCTGCCCGCACAAGGCGGGGTAAACGCACAGGCCTGCCAGCAGGCGCAGCGGCCCGGCACATCTGCGCAGGTGGTGGCCAACATGGTGGGGCTACGGCGCAAGGGCTATTCCTTCCGGCGGATCGGGCGGGAGGTCGGCCGCTGCATGGAGGGCGTGCGGCAAGTGCTGATGCGGTATGAAGATGCCCTAACAGCCCAAGCCCCCGCCCATGCGCCCCAACCCAAAGGCTATGCTGAACTGGTAAGAGACCCTGAGCCCCTGCCCGCAGGCCACCCCATTGCCATGCGCGGGTTATGGAAAGGGCTGGAACGCTGGCAGCCCACGCAGGCGCACGCCACCCCCACCACATGGCAGCAGGATGAGGCCGCATTGGCCCAAGCCCTGTTGTGGAACGGAGGCGCCGCCTAATGCCACGTTCCGCTGCTTCATCCCCCGCCACACCTGCCGCCACACCCGCCAGCACGCGGCGCAGATGGTCCAAGTTTTGGTGGCAGGATCATGAGCGAGATCCGGCTTTGCGTTTGTGCTCCTTGGCGGCGCAAGGGCTGTGGATGCGCCTGTTGTGCCTGATGCACGAGGCCGAGCCTTACGGGCATTTATGCGTTAACGGCAAACCCCTGCACCCGCGCCAGATTGCCCAGATGGTGGGCGTAAGCCCCCAGCAGGTGCGGCGCTATATGGCAGAGCTGCAAGATGCGGGCGTGTATGCCACCACGGCGGAGGGCGTGCCGTATTCTCGCCGTTTGGTGAGAGACCGCGCCGCATCCGATGCCGGGGCCGCATGGGGCCGCACAGGTGGCAACCCGCAGCTTAAGGCCGAGCCTTCATTATCGGGGGCAGAGCAGGGGATAACGCCTGCGCCCCGTGCTGCGGTTATGCTCCAAGAAGCAGAGGCAGAAACAGAGGCAGAAGCAGAACATCCCCTCACAAAGTTCGGGCCGGATACGGATGCGCGCACGCATCTGTTCAAATCTGGTCTGGATTTTTTGAAAAAAGCCACCGGCAGGCCGGATCGATCCGCCCGTGCCATTCTGGGCCGCTGGCTCAAACTTGCGGGGGATGATGCCGCCGTGGTGCTGAACGTGCTGGCCGAATGCGCCACGTTCAACCCCGCCGAACCCGTGGCGTGGATAGATGCCACCCTACGCACCCAGTTGCAGATGCGCCCCGCCCCAGAACCCACCAGCCCGCACGCGCGCCGCATGGCCGCGTGGGATGGCGTGCCGGATATGGAGGGCGTGTAAAACATGCCGCAGCTTTACAAGGCGCAGGCAGCGGGCGCGGCATTTGCACGGGGCGCGCCCACACAAAACCCTGCAACGCAACAGGCGCAAGCCCCGCGTAATACGGCAACACGCCCCCTACAGGGCAACGCATCTTGCGGCCCGATCTTGCGTGCAGAAAATGCCAAGGGCGTGCCACAGCCAAAGGGCGCAGGTGCAATAACGCCCACTCCCCTTGCTGGTGGTTACACCCCCGCGCCGCCCGATGTGCAGGCGCTGTTTGCCGCAAGGCGAGAGGGTGTGGCGTTAACTGCGCAAGATATGCCGCCGGATGTTGTGGCGCATGTGCAGGCGTGCTGGCAGCGTGTGCAGGTGGCCATGCAGCCCGTAAGCCAACCTGTTGTGGCGGCGTGGCTGAAAAAGCTGGGGCAGCTTGTTTCCAACCCACCGGGGGCGGCGGATGCGGCGGCACAGTGCCGCGCCATTTATGAAGTGTGCGCAGATATTCCCGCCGGGGCGTGGTGCCCGCAGGCGCGTTTGGCATGGGCGCGGCAACCGGCCCGCAACGGTTACCCGGTGGGGGCGCGTTGGCCTGCTCCGGCAGAATTGCGCGCTGTGCTGCTGCCTTTTGCAAACACCATCTGGCGCGATGCCCACGGCTGCAAGGCCCTGCTGGGGCGGCCCACACGCACGCCATAACCCAATAACGCTTTGTAAATACCGCAAAAATACGGAACACACATGAAAAATCAGGCCACAGCCTTACCCAACACATCTGCCCCCGCTGGCCTTGTGGCGCAGGCTGCCCTTAACAGGCCGCGCCGCACGGTGCAGGGGCTGTTGCAGGCAGGGGATATTACGCAAGAAGCCGCCGATGCCGCAGAGCGGTGGTGCCGCAACTATGTGTTTGGCTATTTTGATTATCTGGAACACACAGGCCCCGCCCCACAAGGGCAAACCGTGCGGCATGATGCCGTATCCTGGCAGATGGTGCGCGCACAGGCTATGGGGCGCATTACGGCGGTGCGCGATGCGCTGGGCCTGTGTGCGCACCAGCGTTTACGCATGATGTTGGTGGATGATCTTTCCTTCCGCGCTATGGGGGAGGCGTTGTTTCCCGCAATTTCCAGCAGTTCTGCGCAGCGCAAGATAGCGGCGCAATGTGCTTTGGTGCTGGAGCAGCTTGCCGCGCTGGAGGTAACGCTGCGCCGTGCAGAGCAGGCCAAAAAGGCCAGCAGACGCAAAAAGGCTGATGTAGAAAAGAAAGTTGTGCAGCCGTAACGTGCAGAAATGCACCCACGCAAAAAGGAGCCGATGCCCACGCACCGGCCCATTTTTTGCAAAGCGTATGCAGTGCTGTGCGGTTTTTTACGCTAGCGCGGTTTTGGTCTGTGCGTTATGCGCGGCCACAGTGTAAGCGCCTGTTGCCAAAACCTGCACATGCAACTGGCAAAGCCCCTGCAATGTAGCAGGCAGAGGCAGCTTGGCGTGGCCGTTTGTCCAACGTGCCTGCCCAGATACTTCTACCGCGTGCCAGCCTTCCAGCATATCGGTTGTAAGATGCGCCGTTACAGGCTGGCGCGTGCCAGCAGATGTGATGCTGATATGCCCAACAGCCACACCCAACATGCGCCGATCATCTACAAACGGGCCTTCTGCATCGCACGGGCGGAATGTGCGTGATACCAGAGAGACGCTTTGTGCCCCCTGTGCGGAAAGCATAAAGGTGTACATGCCGTTTTCATGCCGCAGCGGGTGTACCGTATGGCCTTGTGCGGTGACCAGATGCAGGTTGGGCTGTGCAGATTTTTCTGTGCTTTGTGCCGCGGTGTTTGCATAAAGCGTGCTGCCACGTTCGGCCAGAGTGCGAAACAGCGGTTCTACAAATGTGCGGCTGGTTTCCAGCTTTGCGGCGGCATCCTGCGCCCAGCTTTTTACTGCGCCGCCAATGCGCGCCACGGGGCCTGCCTGCGTAAAGCTGCTGCGGTTGCCTGTATCCAGATAGCTTTCTGTTAGCATACCGTTGGCCATGATAATGGCGTGGCCTTCGGTTTCGATATGGTAGTAATCGTAACTGGCAAAGCTTGTGTCATACGCAATGGATGTGCCGTTTACCAGCATGCGCGCAGGCACAAACTGGCCTTGCAGATACAGGCAATGTTCTGGCGTAATCAGCAGATCTGCTTCGGGCACACCGGCGGCAATGGCGTTGGCGCGCACGCGCACGGGGTAGCCTGCCAGATCATCCGCCGCAGCGGGGTTGGTGCGGGCCTGCGCCTTGCCTGCCCATGTAATGCGGCGCGCAACGGGCTGGCCATCTGCTGTAAATGCAAGAACTTCCTGCCCCACAACAAGGTTTTCTACTGCAACATCACCGTTGGGGGTGCGGATCATGCTGCCGGGCAAAAAGCAAACCAGAACGCCCGTTGTATCGGTGCTGTTTTGTGCCGTGGCGCTAAGGTAAAGGTTGCCCCCGCTGGTGGCCTGGTAAAGCGTTTTGGTGGCGGGGGTGTAATCTCCATTCACAACAACGGTAATGCCGGTGTTGGTGGTAATGGTTGTGTTGGTGCCATTATATGTGGCGTTTGTAACGTAACCAGCACCGGGAACTTCGATAGTGGCCCCTGCGTTGCTGAAACCATCAATGTTGGTGAATGTTAGAATTTCTACGCCACTTGCGGGTGTAACCACCAGCGTGCCGCCACCACTGCCAAATGTAATACCTGCACCGCTGAGTGCGGAAATTTCGGATTGCTGCACAACGCCCAGATTAAGGGTGCCGCCGTTTTCGATATTGTATGTTGTGCCGGTAAGCGCGGTAATAACATTGGCGCCGGTAAGGGAAATGGTGCCGCCATCTGCTGTAAAGGTGGAACCCGTAAGCAGGCCGAGCACGGTAGAGCCAACATTAACGGTAACGTTTGCGCCATCTTCTGCCGTAACGCTGTAGGGGTTAATGGCGCCAATAATTGTAGGTGCAAAGCTAAGCGTAGCTGTAACATTGCTACCTTCAAATGTAGCGTCCGCTCCGCCGAGAGATGCAACACCCAAAACCCACAGCGCAGGAAAGAGTGTGTAACTGCCGCTTTTGGTGACAGTGTTGCCATAACCATAAAGACTGGACATCGGCATGTTCCTAAATGATGTACTGGAAATAAAGAATATTTCTGATTCTTGCATGTATAATATAGGCAAACGCAGATGAGGCGTTACGGATATTTATTTTCATAAATAAGAAACTTTTAGAAAAAGTGTTTAAATACTAACAACATTCATAAAATTAAAATTAATACATAATTCAAAATGAACTGTTTTTGGTACGGATTGTTTCTATATGGCGGAAGCGGTGATATAAGCCGCCGCGAGAAGTTTGGAAGTTTTTTGAAAAAATGGGAGATTTTATAAAATTTTATCCCAAAAACTTATCTGCACGCGGAGCAAGGTTATGATGATAGGATATGTAAGTGCAGATTGCCCTTTTGTAAGCCGGGATGAGCAAAAAAAGCTTCTGGAAGAATCGGGATGCCGTGTTATATTCAATGGCTCTTTTTCAAAAACCGGATCATGTTTTTTGCAGTTTGTGGCGCGGCAAAAGGCAGGCATGCGTATTGCCGTGGTGCAGATGGACTGTATTGTAAGCGGCTGGCGGCATTTGCGTGATATTGTCATGCAAGTTCAGAACAAGCATTGCACGCTGGTTTCCTTAAAAGAACCGTGGATTAATACATCTGCCGGGCGTGGTGCGCTTATGCTGGAAATGCTGGGCGGGCTGGAAGAACTTGAAAAACGCTTTATACACCAACGCATGTCTTCTGGCCGGCATAAGGCTATATCTGCCGGGTGCCGCATGGGCCGCCCCAGTAAATTAACACAACAACAGCTAGAGGCCGTGGCGCAGGCGCGCGCTAAAGGCCATACCCTGCGTGAGATTGCCCAGGAATATGATGTGAGTATCAGCATGATTTCGAGGTTATTAAAAAAGTTGCCTCGTAAATCATAAATGATGTGTTCAGGATGATACCCCTTGCCCGTTTTACCGGGCTATTATCCTGAACACATTGTTTGCAAAACCCTTTGCATTACTTGTGGGTTTTGCGAGGCCCATGAAAATCGTGCTTCATATACGGGATGCTGTCTAGAATCTGGATAGACAAAAGCCCCATTTTGTTCTGGCTGCGCTCTGCTGTCATGGGTAGGTGGGCGTGGCCATCTGTCCAGCGGCCGGGTTGGCCATCATGCGCGTGCCAGCCAGAAAGGTCTTTCTCTATATGTGAAGAAATCTTGCGGGGCTTTCTGTTTTCCTGAAGGGTAATTTCCCCCACACGTATGCCAAGCCGCCGTTTGTCCTGCACGTAAGGTGCAATAACATCTACCGGCCTGCTTGCGCGGGTGGAAAGATGCACTTCATGCACGTTGGGCGGCAGCATGAACATGGCCAGATTGTTCTGCTCTCGCATTTTACGAATAAGCTTGCCGGTATCCGTAATCAGGCTGAGGTCATGCTCATGCGTCATTTCGGGTGGGGCAAACAGATCGTGCTTTAGGCCGCGGCTTTGCGCCCGCGCCAAAAGGCGGTGGTAAAGTGCGCCTACAACATCGCGCTCTGTTACCACGGGGGCATCTGTGCGGGTGTGCCAGTGTGTATTGTTGGGGCAGGGCGGCAGCGCGCTGGCTACCAGCAGGCCTTCTGCCACAATAATGGCGGGGCCATCTGTTTCTAGCGGGTAGGCCGTGTAGTGCTCGAAGGTGTGATCGTAAAAGATGGAAAGCCGGTTTACCAACAGTGCTGCGGGCACAAACTTGTTTTCAAAAAACAGGCATTGGTCTGGCGTAAGCAGCACATCCTGCATGGGCAGGCCATCTGCAATGGCATCTTGCAGCACGCGTATGGGGTATCCGGCCTCATCTTCTGGCAGGCCGGGCAGCACGCAAATATATTGCGGCATAACCTTGGTAACCGGGGCAGGGGTTTCTGCCATTTCCGGATCATACGTTACCAGCATATGGCCGGGGGTTAGGCTTTGAACAGGCAGCGGCCCGGTTTGCGTATGAATGTTGGTATTATGAAGAACGCCCGGTACAGAGATATCTGGATGGCGTGCGAAAGCGCCATCGGGAAGGGCCTGACCGGATTTGTCGTGAATGTCATGCACAACCGCATGGCGGGGAAGCGCTGTCATTTCTTCCTTCTGACTTACACCACGGAAAAAGGCTTCCGTATCTGTGCTTCTACATAAAATGTTCCTTGATCCTTGCAGAACAAGAAGCATCCAGAATTTTTTTCAAAGCCTGAGGAATAAGGCACGACTGCCTAATGTGTGTAGCAACTGCGTCCATCAGGCCTTGTTTGCGCCATACTGTACCAGCCATAAAAAATTTGCCAAGATATAAAAGCAAATAAACCGGGCCGAGGCTTAGTTTATCATTTTACTATGTTGTGTATATGTAAATTTAACTTAAGTAAAAATACAAATAATCCAAATAAAATTAAAAGGTAATATTTTTATTTATTGAAATTTATACGGATTTTGTTTGGTGCATCCATGAAAAATGCATTTACGCAAAAGATACGCAGAAGCTAAAAATTGGAAAACCAGAAATTATAACAGCAATGTAAGAATTTTTTTCCAATGCGAGGGAATGTGTAAATGTTTATCTAACGTGATTATCAATCTGTTGTATGCTTTGCACACATTATATGCAAATTAAGTATATCTGAAATGCAATTTGGTTCTGGTCTACCAGAACCTTTCCCCCGCGCTGTGGCAGGGGAAAGGCCGGGGGTGCAAAATGTTAGTAGATATCGAAATCGTTATTGCCGGTGGAGGAAAAAGCCATGCGGCGTTCTGTAAGATCCAAAATCCACGATGACATGTCCGAGCGGGTGCGCGGCGGAAAGGGCAGCCGCTTGAAGATGGAGCGCATGGAGTAAAACTTTTTATACATCCACTGAATGCGGGCTTCCATTTCCCGGGGGGAGCAATCTTTGGGCCAGATCTGGCAGATTTGGCCGGGCCAGCGGTCAATTTCTGGCGCGTTGATAATACGGCCTGCCTTTTCCATACGGTTAAACAGCGCCGTGCCTTTGGTGGGCGTAAGGATGTTAAAATACGCCGCAGGCACCTTGTGTTCTTCTAGAAAGGAGATAGTGGCGCGGTAGATATCGTGGTCTTCATCATCAAAACCAAAGATGAAGTTGAGCGAGTAGCTGATATCGCGCTGGCGCAGGTTTTCGAACATTTCATGGTAGCGGCTGGCTTTGTTCCAGCCTTTGCGCATGCCGTCCAGAATATCCTTATCAATACTTTCAATACCGATATTTACGTGCATCACGCCGGATTTGCGCGCCAGATCCAGAAACTCTTTATCCAGGCACAAATTGGAAGACCACAGGGTGGACCAGCGGATACCCAGCGGCACCAGCCCTTCCATCAGTTCCATGGCGCGGCTTTTTTTGCCGCCAAAGTTGCTTTCACCAAAAAAGAAGTGGCTGCCACGGTTCTTGATAAGCTTCAGCTCGTTCACCATTTCGTCCACCGGGCGCCAGCGGTAGCGGCCACCAAGGTAGAACCGTTCGGAGCAGAAATCGCACACAAACGGGCACCCGCGGGAGGATTGCACGGCAAAGGTGCGGAAGGGGCCAAACTTTTTAAGGTCCAGCAGGTCATACCTTGGGGCGGGCAGGCCGTTCAGTTCCTTAAGGGGGGTGGCGCGGTAAATGCTTTTCAGCCGGTTGGCGGCGGCATCATCCAGCATTTCTTTCCAGATGGGTTCGGCCTCACCCACGCCCACGGCATCTACGTGCTCTGCGGCTTCTTCGGCGTTAAAATACACATGGGGGCCGCCCATAATAACCTTTACGCCGCGTTTACGAAATTCCTTGGCAATATCGTAAGCGCGGTAGGAATGGAGCGTCCAGGCCGTAAGGGCCACAACATCCACCGGCGCATCAAAATCTATATCTTCAAGCTGTTCATCCAGCAGCGTTACCTTCCATTCTGGCGGGGTTAGGGCGGCCAGATACGGCAGGGCAAGCGGCACCATCTGCCTGCGCTTGGTTTTGAACAGCGTTCGGTCTGTAGGGGCTTTATAATGCGTGGGCTGAATGATCAGAAGGCGTAGGTCATTTGCTGGCATGTGGGTATCAGGATCTGCTGTATTAAAAGAAAAAATGGGCAGATAGCGCCCCTTTGTTACGGAATATACATAAGCAGGGGTGGGGGGCTGTCCACCTCCGCTCAAGCATGGCGGATGTGTGCGCACCGTAACCAAACGCAGCCCCCAAGCTGGCCTGCGGGGTGGCGGTATGGTGCTGCGTGCGCTGTAATAACAGAAATGCACGCAGGGCATGGATTTGGCATATCCATGCGTTTGCTGCAATGCGGCGCGGGCGGGCTTTTGGCATGGCTCCTATGCCTGCATGTTGGGGGCTCGGCGCGCCAAGGCCGTGCCGGGGTATGGGGTAGCCATAGGGGCAAAGTCAAGGGTGCTGTAAAACCTGCGTGTAGGGGGTGTTGCAGTTTATATAAGGGGCAATGGGTGGCATGGGCTGGCGGCGTAAAGGGGCAGGATGATTGGGTTTGGCTTTTTTCGGCCTGTTATGCAGGCGGCAGCGCGGGGTAGGGCGCGGTGCGTGGCGCCTTGCGGCACGGTGCGCGGTGCAGCGGGCTATCTTGTGCGGCGCATAGGCATGGGCCAGCGGTTTGCCCGTGCGGCGGCATGGGTGTGGCCCGGCAGTTCTGCCCAGCTTGCAGCCCGCCCCCATGCCGGATGGCGTGCAGATATAGATGGCCTGCGCGCGCTGGCTGTGGTGGGGGTGGTGATGTACCACGTTTTTCCCGCCGTGTTGCCCGGTGGCTTTGGCGGGGTGGATGCGTTTTTGGTGATCTCCGGCTTTTTAATTAGCGGGCATCTGGTGGCGCATTTTGGGGCAGGGCGGTTTTCTGTGGCGTCATTTTTTGCGCGGCGCGTGCGCAGGCTGGCCCCGGCCTTGCTGGTGGTGCTGGCCGCCACGTTGCTGGCCGGGTGGTTGACCCTATTGCCAACCGAATTTGCCGCCGTGGGGCTGGATGCCGCAGCGGGTGCGGCATCTGTAGCCAATCTGCTGATGTGGCACGCCCAAGGCTATTTTGACCGCGCCGCCGTGCTGAAGCCGCTGCTGCATTTATGGTCTTTGGGGGTGGAGGAGCAGTTCTATCTGTTCTGGCCGCTGGTGCTGGCGGTGGGCTTTGCCGCGCGGGTGCGTGCAGGCGTGCTGGTGGGGGCCACGGGTGCGGCCTGCTTTTTATATAGTCTGGCGTGCAGCGTGTGGTGGCCGGGGGCCGGGTTTTATGCCCCTTTCAGCCGAGGCTGGGAGTTCATGCTCGGCGCAGCCCTTGCCTTGCGCGGTGTAGCGCATAAGCCGGGCGATGCCACGGGGGCGGCATGGGCGCGTGGCGCAAGGGCTGGCGTGGGGGGCATGTGGGCGCGGCGTGTTGCGTTTATGCAGGCAAGCGGTGTGCGGCATGGTGCGGCGGTGCTGGGTTTGGCCTGTGTGCTGGCCGGGTTTGTGGCGCTGCGGCCGGGGGTGGGTTTTCCGGCTCCGTTTGCTGTGTTGCCCGCCGGGGGCACGGCATTGCTGATTTGGGCAGGTGCTGGCGCGTGGGTGAACCGGCATGTGCTGGCCGCGCGGCCTATGCGGGCGGTGGGGCTTATCAGTTACCCGCTATATCTGTGGCACTGGCCGCTGGTATCTTGGTTTCATATTGTGCGTGGGGCTGGGGTTATCCATAACAGCGCGGGGTTTGCGCTTATAGGCGCGGCGCTGGTGCTGGCGTGGCTTACCACCAAAGCCGTAGAAAACCCGTTGCGCGGCGGGCATTTTCGGCGGGGCAAAACGGTGGCCCTTGTGGGCGGCTTGGCGGCCATATGCGCGGCGGGGCTGGTAACGTGGCACATGGCAGGTTGGCCGGGGCGGTTTGCGCACACCCCTGCGGGCACGGATCTGTCTGCAATCAATCTGGCGGTGCGAGATGGCATTTTTGCCCCCACGCCACATATGCGCATCACGCACGTAAACGGGCTGACAGTGGCCACCCTGGGCCATGCGGGCCGCCCCGTGCTGTTTACGGGGGATAGTTTGCTGTTTCAGTGGGGGCCGCGGGTAGAGGCGCTGTTGCAGCAGGGGCGGCTTAAACACACGGTTATTTTTGTGGCAGGCCCAAGCTGTAGCCCCTTTGCGGGTGAGGTTTACGAAAAATCCTTTGCATATTGCCAGAATATGCAAAACGTGCAGCAACGTATCATTCAACAACAGAATGTGCAGGCCGTGGTTGTGGGGGCGTTCTGGCCACGCGTGCTGCTGCATACGCCGGGCGCGCAGGCCCAAAAACAGGCGGCGTTTGTGCAGGATATCCGCAGCCTTTCGGGCAACGGGGCGCGGCCTGTATGGCTGGTGCTGCCTACCCCGGCAGATGCACGCTTCAGCCCCGATAAACTGGTGGCCCGTAGCCTTGCGCATATTGGTGTGAACACCCCTTTGCTGGAGCAGGGTATTCCCACCCGGCAGCTCCGTAATGATACAGCGGCCGATACAGCTTTTGTGCAGGGCGTTGCCACGCAAGCCGGGGCAAAGGTGCTGGATGCGTGGCCCGATATTTGCGGCACCGGCCCGGCCTGTGCGGTTGTTACCCCGCCAGCCACCCCCAAATATGCCGATGACAAGCATTTAAGGCCCGGATTTGTGCAACAGCACGCCGCGTTTTTAGATGATGTGTTGGCCCGTTAAGGCGCGTTCCAGCCCAGCCAGAAATCTGGGGCATCGTTCCATTTGGCCAATATGGGGGAAAGGTGCCTGCGGGCCTGAAAACAGCCCATGGCAAAGCCCGCCGTGCCATCGCACGAATCGCTTCGATGGTGCAGCGCGCCCTGCATCCAGAACAATGCGCCGCGTTTGCGCTCGCCACTTAAACCGGCAATCCAGCGGTTCCACACATGGCGGGCGGTCTGCCCTTCATGATACGCAATCATATCCTGCGCGGGGCTGTTGGGCATGGCCATGGCGGGTGGCAGAACGTGGTAAGGCTGTGCGCCCGGCGCAGGTGGGGCGGTGTTAAGCGCATAGGCCACCCCCGGCGGCATGCGCCTACCGGGCGGGGGTTCTGGCGGCACGGGGCCAGCCAGCAGCAGCATGGCAAAACCCGCCGCAGCAATGCCCACCAGGCTTACCAGCCCAAAACGTATGGCGCGGGTTGCATCCGATGTGTGGGAAATAGGCTCAACCGAGACAGCACGCAGCGCTTTTTCTGCTTTTTTCTGGCATCGGGCGCTGCAATACGGCGCGTGGGTGGGGGTGTGATAAATTCGGTCACACCATGCACAAGCTCTGTCCATGACCTCCCCATCACCCAATCTGTCAAGTATTTCTGTCACGCGCGGCGCACTATATCAGTGTTCGATATATTTGCCAGTCCTGATTGTGAACTGTTCTTAACTGTATGTTCACATACCGGTTTGCTTTGCTTTGACATGGCGCGTGGTCATTCCTAATTCCCAATCATCATCCCAAAAATTGTAAAAACCAAGGACATTCCCATGCCAACAGCATTGCGTAAGGCAGAGCTGGCCTGTGGTGCGGTTTTGCGTGGTGGTGGCCGCTGGTGGGTTGTGGCGCAGGTTGCGCCAACAGGGGTGCTGATGTGCCCGCTGGTATGCACGCCACGCCACCGGCATCGGGCAGATATGTGCATAGGGTGGGCGCAAGCTCTGCTATTGGGCTGCCCCGCGCAGGCCGTGCTGCGCTGCCGCCCGGTATGGCGCGGGCACGTGGCGGGGCTTTTTTGTGTGGGCAGGTTAAAGCCCCCTGCATGCCAGCGCATGGTGGCCACCCTTGTGCGGGAACTGCACCACCACCAGCACGAAACAGGCCGCCCGTTTATAGCCCGTGGCAGGGCTGGGCGTTCTGGATCTTCTTTTGTTCAGCACGGTTGGATAAGCCCCCATGCCCCGCAAGACAACAGCACCCGCGCCGGGCGCATTAGGGCCATCAGCTTTGGCCCCAATGGCGCGCCGCAAAAGGCGCAGCACAAAACCCGTAACGCCGCTGGATATCTTCACCCGCATCATGCAGGGGGATGAAAGCATAACAGACCGCCAGTTTGATGCCGCCAAAGTGGCCGCCCCCTACATGCACCCCAAACTTTCGGGCCTTGCCACAGATGCTCTGCCCCGGCGGAGCGCAGATGCCTTTACAGATGAGGAACTGGCCGCTCTGGCGCAAGAAAACGGCGGAATGGCGGAGGGGCGCAAGGATGCACCACGCGCACCCTAAAACGGCACGTACCGTACAGGCGGGCCGGGTGGCGCGGGCGGAGCTGGCGCGCAGGCATGCCGCACGCACGCATGTTTTGGATTTTGCCCGTTATACGTTGCCAGATTACAAAGCAGGCGCACATCATGCCTTGCTGGCCCGCACGTTGGAGCAGGTAGAGGCCGGGCATATTGCACGGCTTATGGTGTTTATGCCGCCCCGGCACGGTAAATCGGAGCTGACATCACGCCGCTTTCCCGCGTGGTATCTGGGGCGGCACCCCAAGCGGCAGATTATCGGGGCTTCCTACGGGGCCACGCTGGCGCAGGATTTTGGGCGCGATGTGCGCAATATTGTGGCCTCCTCCCGCTATGGGGTGTTGTTTCCCGGCACGCGGTTGGCGGCGGATAGCAGCGCGCGTGATGTATGGCACACCGCACAGGGTGGCGGTTACACCGGCATGGGTGTGGGTGGCGGCTTAACAGGGCGCGGCGCACATCTGGCTATTATAGATGACCCCGTAAAGGACAGGCAGGAAGCCGAAAGCCCCGCCCGCCGTGCCGCCGTGCTGGATTGGTACCGCGCCGTATTACGCACCCGCCTGATGCCCGGCGGCGCCATTGTGCTGGTGATGACACGCTGGAGCATGGACGATCTGGCAGGCCGCCTGCTGGACGATATGCAAAACAAAACCGGAGAGGCATGGCACGTGCTGGATTTGCCCGCTTTGGCCACGGCGCCAGATGCGCTGGGCCGCGCGCCGGGGCAGGCATTATGGCCGCAGGCGTTTGATACGGCAGAACTTGCGCGGATTCGCCAAGCCGTGGGGGAGCGGGAATGGGCGGCGCTGTATCAGCAAAACCCGGTGCCGCTTTGTGGCAATTTGTTCCATACGCATATGCTTAGTGTGCAGGAGGCCTTGCCCGCAGCATCTGGCGCAACAGTGCGCAGGTGGGATTTAGCCGCCACCCGCCAGACCGGCAGTAAAAACCCGGATTGGACGGTGGGCGTAAAAATGCACCACCTGCCAGATGGGCGCTTTGCCGTAGCGGACATAACCCGCCTGCGCGGAGACCCCGCCCAAGTGGAAGCCACCCTGTTGGCCACCGCCGCGCGTGATGGTGTGGGTGTGGAAATTGTATTGCCGCAAGACCCCGGACAAGCCGGTGTGGCACAGGCGCGCTACCTTACCCGTCGGTTGGCCGGTTACAAAGTGCGCTGCGTGCGCGAAACAGGAGATAAAGCCACCCGCGCCGCGCCGTTTGCCGCGCAGGTGAATGCAGGCAACGTGCTGCTGCTGCGCGCCCCGTGGGTGCATGCGTTTATAGAGGAACTGGCCGCTTTTCCCGCCGCCGCGCATGATGACCAAGTAGATGCCGCAGCCGGTGCCTTTGCCGCGTTGGCAGAGGCGCACCCCCTGCCACGCTTTGGGCCGGATTTTTTGGCCCGGATTTAAGGGGTGTGCTGCTGGCGAAGGGCCTGCTGGCGGCGTTTTTCTTCTTCTCGCTGTTGGCGTTTGCGGGCGCGTTCTGCGGCCATGTTGGCCCCCAAATGGGCCTCGCCACGCTGTTCGGCCAAACGGGCCTGGCGTTCACGCTCTGCATGGCGGGCGCGGCGGGCCTCATCCCACTGGCCGTAGCAGTGCGGGCAGGATACGCCGGTTTCAAACTTGGGGCTGGCTTTGTCTTCCGCGGTAATGGGGGTGCGGCAGGCGTGGCACAGTTCCAGCTCTCCGGGTTTAAGGCCGTGGCCTACGGTTACGCGCTGGTCGAACACAAAACATTCCCCACGCCACAGGCTTTCTGCCTCTGGCACGGTTTCCAGATACTTTAGGATACCCCCTTGCAGATGATACACCTCGTCCAGCCCTTCGGCTTTGGCAAAGGCGGTGGATTTTTCGCACCGAATGCCACCCGTGCAGAACATGGCCACACGCGGCTTGCGGCCTTTTGCCAAAAGCTCTTTCCGGTGCTGGCGGAACCATGCGGGAAATTCCCGAAAGGTTTTAATCTGCGGGTCTATCGCGCCTTCAAACGTGCCTACGGCCACTTCGTAATCATTGCGCGTGTCTATCAGAATGGTGTCGGGGTCTTTTAACAGGGTGTTCCATTCTGCAGGCGCAACGTAGGTGCCAACAATGTGGTTGGGGTCTGTGCCCTCTACACCCATTGTGACAATTTCCTTTTTCAGCCGCACCTTCATGCGCAGGAAGGGCATTTCTGGCGCGCGGGAGAACTTGACCTCAATATCCGCGCAGCCGGGCAGGGTGCGAATATGCGCCAGCACGGCCTGAATGCCATGATCTGGGCCTGCAATGGTGCCGTTAATGCCCTCGGACGCCAAAAGCAGAATGCCTTTTACCCCGTTGGCGGTGCACACATCCTGCAACGGCCCGCGCAGATCAGCCGGGTTTGCAAATGGGGTAAACCGGTAAAGCGCTGCCACGCAAATGGGCAGGGCGGCATTATCCGTATCGGGCGTTGGGGCAGAGGGCTGGGCAGTCATGCTCGGCGGGTTCCTTGGGCTTGTTGGGTGATTGCAGATCATCCGTTCCGCGCCACGGCTTACAGCACCGCAATCAGGTTGCATTTCAATGCCGCCCATTTACCCGCCCGCAGCGGGGGCAGACAAGTTTTTTCCGCGCCGACTATGGGTTTTGGGCGGCGGAGGGGTGGGTGCGCCGTATGGGTGCATATGGGGTTGTGGCTGTGTGGTGGCCACGTTTTTTTAATTTTTAACAAGGGGCAGGGTATGCCTGGTTTGTCTTTTTCTTCCCGCGCTTTGCCGGGGTGGTGGCAGCGTATGCGCGGGCGTTGCGCCCCCGTAGCCCCGCCACGGAAGGAGCCGCTGCTGCCCCAAGGGGCTTTTGCGGCAGATGTTGCCAAGGTGGCCCCGGCAGCTCCAGCGCGGGCAGATGTGTTTGCGCCGTATCGGCCCCCGCGTGGGGTGCGGGCCAATGGCAGCACCGCCCCGCTGGCTATGGATAGTGCCGCCGCACAGGGTAACCCCGGTTTGCTGGATTGGCTGCGCAATGCCGTGGCGGATGGGGTGGTGTTTCCCGGTTATGCGCGGCTGGCGGAAATGGCCCAGCGGGCGGAATATCGGCACATGGTGGACACCATTGCCACGGAGGCCACGCGCCAGTGGCTGGTGTTTACCTCCCGCACAGGGCAGGAGCAGAGCAAAGCCGCGCGCATCAGCCAGTTAGAGGCCGAATTTACCCGCCTGAATGTGCGTGATGTGCTGCGCCGCATGGCGGAAATGGATGGCCATTACGGCATGGGCCTGCTGTATGTAGATACCGGGCTTTCCCCCGTGGCGGGTGGTTTGGCATCACCTTTGCTGTTGCGGCCCGAAACTTTTCGTAAAGGCAGTTTGCGGGCCTTGGTGCCGGTAGAGCCGGTTTGGACAACCCCCGCCGCGTATGAAACCACAAACCCGCTGCACCCCGCGTTTTACAGGCCGCAAAGCTGGTGGGTGCAGGGCACGCTTTTGCATGCCTCGCGCTTGTTGCGGTTTTGCGCGCGGGAGGTGCCGGATATTCTCAAACCTGCTTATAACTTCGGCGGTGTTTCCCTTACGCAAATGGCGCGGCCCTATGTAGAAAACTGGTTGCGCACGCGCCAGAGTGTTTCGGATTTGCTGAATGCGTTTTCCATTGTTGCCCTATCTACCGATATGGCGGCTTATGCGCAGGACCCCGAAGGGCTTTTGGCACGGGTGGAGGCGTTTAACCGCTTTCGTTCCAACAGGGGCACGTTTGTGCTGGATAAGGAGCGCGAAAAGCTGGAGCTTCTGGCGGCTCCGCTGGCCGGGTTGGACAAGTTGCAGGCGCAGGCGCTGGAGCAAATCTGCACCGTGGCGCAACAGCCGCTGGTAAAGTTTGCCGGTATTTCGCCTTCCGGGCTCAATGCCTCGGCAGATGGAGAGATCCGGGTTTTTTATGATCGGATCAGCGCGTATCAGGAATCCTTCTTGCGCCCGAACCTGACACGCATTTTGCATATGGTGATGCTGAATGTGTGGGGCGTGGTGGATACGGACATAGATTTCACTTTCCGCCCGCTGTGGCAGATGGATGAGGCCGAACAGGCGGAAATTGACGCCAAAAAACAGGACACGCCTTAAAATGAACACACCCAATACCGGGCAGGCCCGTGCCAGCCCGCACGCTATGGCTGCGCCAGATACGCAGCTTTTGGCGTTGGACAGGGCCAGCGTGCGCCGGGTGGATGCAGATGGGCATTTGCACATTGCGCACTGCATTTTATCCGCCGCAACCGTTAGCCCCTATTACGGGCGGGAAATACCGGGCGCTGCGGCGCTGGGCCTGAAAGATAATGAGGTTTACAGCGTTTTTCGCCCACCCGATGCGCTTATGCGGGCCGCCCCCAGCCTGCGTGGCAAGCCGGTGCTGATGCAGCATACCCCCGTAAGTGCGCAGGATCATCCCGCCAGCATAACCGTGGGCGCAGTGGGCAGCGATGTGCGCTTTACCCCACCCAACCTAACAGGCAGCTTAACAATATGGGATGCCACGGCCATTAAGGCCATAGAAAACGGCACACAGCGGGCGGTTTCTGCGGGGTATCGGTACACGGCTCTTAAGCAGGCGGGCACTTATATGGGCACGCCTTATACGCTGGTTATGGCGGATATTGCCTTTAACCATCTGGCCCTTGTAGCCCAGCCGCGCGTGCCTTCCGCCATTATTGGCGATGCCGCACCCAACCAAAACATGCCTTTAAATAACAGGAGCTTTCAGGCCATGCCTGATCAAACCCCCATTACCGTTGCAACTATGGATGCCGCCATTGCCCAGGCTGTGCAGCAGGCGGAAGAACGCGCCGTGCGCCAGATGGCGGAACTGCACACAGCCCGCGCCGCCGTGCGCCCCTTTGTGGGCGATGTTGCCATGGACAGCGCCCCCGCCATTTACGGTTTTGCCTTAAAGGAAGCGGGTATTGATGTAACCGACGTGCCCGAACAGGGGCTAAAACCGCTGTTTGAAAGCTATGCCCGCATGCAGCCGCGTGCTGGTGGGGCATCCCCCATTATGGGGCAGGATGCCGCCGCAACGCAGGGTTTTCGGCAGCGCTTTGGGCTGGAACGCATTGGCGTGCGCGGCTGAACCCCCTTTTTTCTTTACGCATGATACAAGGCAGGTAAATGTCTTTTCAAAATCAGGTCAATATCCAGCCAGCGCCTGCTGTGCCGGGTGATTTTGCCTCTCTCAACCCCACAGCCACTTTTCCGGCGGGTGAGGGCGCATTGGTGGCGGCCGCTGGTGGGTGCACGGTGGCCGCTTTTGGCTGGGTGCAGGCCGATGGCGTAAGCGTGGCCAACATGCCGCCAAGTGGCAGCACCGCCGCGCCAGATGGCTTTGTGCATCGTGATCTTACAGCCCAGATTTCGGATTTTACGGCATCGGAAAGCATGGTTATTCCGCAGGGCTTTCCCGTAACGCTGTTTACGGCGGGAGATTTCTGGGTGCAGGCCACCACACAGGCCACGCCGGGGCAGGCCGTTTTTGCCAGCCTGACAGATGGCACCATTAAAACCGCCGCAACGGGCAGTACCGTAAATGGCGCGGTGGCAACAGGGTTTTTTGTAGCCTCTGCCGGTGCCGTGGGTGAGCTGGTTCGGATTTCTACATGGATGCACGCATAATGGTTACGTCTTACACAGAACTGGCAGAACTCAACCGCCTTGGCTTTGTGGTGCCCGATGCGCGCGGCCTGATTGGCGCAGAGCATTTGGTATCAGACAGCATGGCGCTGGATGCTCAGCCCGCGCTTTCTACCACCGCTAATGCGGGCATTCCGGCTTTTATGTCTGCCTGGGTGGATACGGGGCTGATCAAGGTGGCCTTTGCCCCCATGCGCGCAGCCGAGCTGCTGGGCGAGGTGCGTAAAGGGGATTGGGTTTCTAAAACGGCTGTATTTCCGATGCTGGAAACGGCAGGGCAGGTTTCCTCCTACGGGGATTGGAACCAGAATGGCACGGTTAGCCTTAACCCCAGCTTTCCTGAGCGCCAGTCCTACCATTATCAGGTGTTTGTGGCGTGGGGTGAGCAGGAACTGGCGCTGGCCGGGCAGGCCCGCCTGCAATGGGCCGCCAGCCTACGAGAGGCCGCAGCACTTAAGCTGAACAAGTTTCAGAACCAGACATACTTTTTTGGTATCAGTGGTCTAAAACTTTATGGGTATCTTAATGACCCACGCCTGCCTGCCGCCATTACCCCCACCACCAAAACCGCAGGTGGCACCGCGTGGGACAACGCCACCCCGGAAGAACGGCAGGATGACGTTATTGCCCTTATCAACCAGTTGCGCAAACAAACCGCCGGGCTGGTGGATACGGATACACCTATGGTGCTGGGCCTTGCCCCAACCCGCATGGGTTTGCTAACGCGCCGCAACAGTTTTGGCCTTTCCGCCTTAACCATGCTGCGTGAAACCTACCCCAATTTGCGCTTTGTGCAGGCCGTAGAATACGGAGATGCCGCCGCCAACGGCGTGCAGACCATGCAAATTATGGCCGACCACGTGGATGTGCAGAAAACCGCAGAAGCCGCATTTACAGAAAAACTGCGTGCCCATGCCGTGGTTACAGAAGCATCGGCATGGAAGCAGAAGCTTTCTCAAGGCACATGGGGGGCCATTATTTACATGCCCGCAGGCATTGCCACCATGACAGGCCTGTAAAACACAGCTCGCGTAACGCAAACCCTGCATAAAAACGGAAAAACACATGGCAACATCATCAACAGTTACCGTTGGGTGCAAGCTGCCCAACGGGCTTGTGCTGGAACTGGCAGGCCAGAAGCACGAACTGGCAGGCGCACGCACAGCCAAGGCGGGCGGGTATGGGCTTACCCCCGTGCCAGCAGAGTTCTGGCAGGCATGGGCGCAAAAATACGCAGGCTTTCCTCCGTTGGAAGCCGGGTTGATTTTTGCGCAAACCTCGCCAGAAAAAGCCACAGGCCAAGCCAAGGAGCAAGCCAGCCTGCGCACGGGTATGGAGCCACTTAACCCCGCAGCGCCAGCCCCTGGCATTACACCCGCATAAAGCCAAACTTTCCGTTATTTTGCAGCATGTAAAAGGATGTTTTTCATGCCGGAAAACCAGCCAATGCAAGCGGCTGCCTTATCTACTGCCTGCAACATGGCGGAAGATGGGGCCGTTGTGTTTGATACCGCAGCCTTTAAGGCATGCTACCCCAACCTTGTAGCCAGTGCGGGGGCAGATGCCGCAAGCGCGTGTTTTGCCCGTGCAGGGCTGTTCTTGAACAACTCGGCCACATCCCCCGTGCGCAACCCGGCCCGCCGGGCAGATTTGCTGATGCTGATTACAGCGCATCTGCTTCAGCTTGGCCTCAATAGCGGGGTGTATGCTACCGGGGCGGGGGATGGTGCGCCTGCCCTTGTGGGGCGCATTACCACCGCACGCATGGGCAGCGTGCAGGTACAGGCCGATATGGGCACGGTTTCCCCCACGCAGGCGTGGTGGGTGCAAACACCTTATGGTGCAACCTTTTGGGCGGCATCTGCCTTTTTGCGTATCGGGCGCTATGTGCCGGGGTGGCCACAGAGGGCGATTTCATGGCCATGAACGCAGTGTTCAACATGGCGTTGGGGGCCACGGCGGCTTTGTTGCCATCTGTGCCCGCCATATTGCGTATCAACACGGGTTATAAAACCGCAGCAGATGGCACCACCACCCCATGCACCATGGATATTGCCGTAACCATTCGGGTTCAGCCCGTGCCTACAGATGAGCTTACGCAAACAGATGGGCAAAACCAAAGCACCATTCAGCGAGAAATCTATATGCCCGGCACAATTTGCGGGGTGGATGGGGCGCATCAGTTTGGGGGCGATGTGTTTGTGTTTGATAACGCGCACTGGCTGGTAACGGCTCAGCCCGAAGCTTGGGGTGGGCAATGGTGCCGCGTGTTGGTAACCCAACAGGTGGCGGCATGAGCACTCAAGTTGTGCAACAGCCAGATGAAGAAACGGTATTTGCCGCTTTGCGCACTTTTTTAACGGAAGTTCTGCCAGCAGGCACAACCGTTTTGCAGGCCCGGCAAAACCGCACGCCACCTCCACGCGGTATGTTGGTGTTAATGGCGCCTCTGCACCGCCAGCCTATTGGCACGGGTAGCACGCATTATGGGGCGCAAAGCTGCACCCTGTTGCGGCAGGAGCAGCTTGCCACCCAGATCAGCCTTTTTGGCACGGATGCCGCAGATGCCGCGCAAACAGTGCTCACCCTTTGGCGTGATGTATGGAGCACTACGTTTTTTACAAACCTTGTGGCACAACAGAAAGATATGCCACGCATTGCCCCTTTATATGCAGATAATGCCGAGTGTCTGCCCTACATTAACGCGCAACAACAATACGAACCCCACTGGCAGCTTACCCTGCACAGCCAGCTTACTTTTTCCATCACCCTGCCAGCCGCCACAGCCACCACTGCCACAGTGCACAGCGTGGCCGCAGACAGGCTTTGAAATGCGAGTAAAACCTGCATGATCCTTCCTGTTTCTTCCCTTGTGTCTGTCACGCCGGGTGTGCTGGCGGCGGGGGGTACTACAAACCTGCTGAATGGGCTTGTGTTTTCTACAAATACGGCGCTTTCTTCGGGCCTTTCCATGTTTACAACGGCGGCGGAAGTAGCAGCCACATGCGGTGCGGAAAGTATTGAAGCCAGCATGGCCAGCATTTACTTTGCGGGCTACACCAATGCGCAGGATCTGCCGCAAACGCTGTATTTTTACCAACTGCCCGCCAGCCCGGCAGATACGGATTATACCACAGCCCTTACAAATGCCGCCACCGCCAGTGCAGATTGGTGCGCTTTTGCGTTTGCGCAGGAGCCAGATGCCACAGCCAAAACGGCTATTGCCGCATGGATGCCCACAAACCCCAACCGCTACTGGGGCATTATGCAGGATAATGATGCCAGCATTTTGCAGGCAGGATCAGCCTGTTTTGGCAGAACTGTTACAGCACAGGCTACGCCGGGGCTAACGTGCCTGTGCAATACGGATGGCAACGGCACACTGGCCGCCGCCCTGTGTTTGGGCTGGGCTGCCAGCATGAACCCGCAGCGCAATGCCGGGCGTACCACGCTGATGTTCCGCAACAATGGGGGCGTAACCCCGGCGGATATTACGGCCACACAAGCACAAGCATTGCTAGAAAATGGCTACAGCTTTTATGGTTCCTACAAAAGTGGAGATTCCACATTCAGTTTTCTCAATAATGGTGCAGTGTCTGGCCCGTTTGCATGGGCAGACAGTTATCTAAACCAGATCTGGATGACATCCTCCTTCCAGTCTGATCTGCTCACGCTGTTTTCTTCCGTGGGGCAAATTCCTTATGCCACGCAGGGTGATACGCTTCTGGCTACCGCTGTGCAAAATACGATTGATACTGCCGTAGCTTTTGGCGCTATCCAGCCCAACGTATCGCTTTCTGCCGTGCAGGCGCAGGTGGTAAATGCACAGGCAGGGCGCAGCATTGCAGATACGCTGGCCACACGCGGGTGGTATCTGCTGCCCGGTGCCTCTACCGCATCTGCCGCTACACGGGCCAAACGTGGGCCAGTGCAGGCGCGGTTCTTTTACATGGATGGGCAGTCTGTCCAGTCTATCTCTCTGGCTACAGTAGAGGTGCAGTAAGCATGTCTGATTACGATATTACCGCCGCCAATTCGGTTTTTACCATTACGGTGCCGGGGTTATACAATACACCCATTACGTTGGAAAATTACGCCGCCGATCGTGCTTTTGAAACCACCATGCGGGATCTGGCAGAAACCTCAATGAGCATAGATGGCTACCTGAGCGCTGGTTGGATACCCACCCCTGTTCGGCAAACAATCTCTTTGGCGGCCAGCAGTGAAAGTGGCTTGGTGTTTGAGGCCATTGCCGCAGCGCAGGATGCCCAGCGCGGGCTGTATCGGCTGGGGGCGGAAATTCAACTGCCTTCCATTGGGCGCAAATATACCATGGTGCGCGGCCTTTTGCAGGCCGTGGCCGTTATGCCCAGCGCAGGCCGCGTGCTGGAAGGGCGCAGTTTTGAAATTCTGTGGGAGCGCGTGTTGCCTGCTGCCTTGTAAAAAACAGATGTTTTTAAAAAGATACAGGAAAGAGCAGGCATGAAAACCGTGGAATACACGCACCCTCTGCCGGGGGAAGACCAAGGCAAGGTATTTGTGCTGACACGCATGGATGCGTTTGCCGCAGATAGCTGGGCGCGCCACGTGTTGCAGGCTGCCATACGGGGCGGCGCGCGCGTGGGGGCGGATATGGCGCAGGCAGGCCTTGCCGGGCTTGCCGCTTTTGGGCTGGAAATTTTTGGCTTTATGGAAGAAGCCGATTTAGATGCCGCTTTGGCCCGGCTGATGCAATGCGTTAAAATGCGGCCAGATCCGCACCGGCCAGAAGTAACACGTGCTGTTATTTCCGCCGATTTTGCAGAACCCGAAACTCTGGGCATGGTGCGGGCCGAGGCTTTTAGGTTGCATGTGGGTTTTTTGCGGGCCGCCGCGCACCAGCTTTTCCCCCTAGTGGCGGCTTTGCTGGGGGAAGATGCCGCACAGGCCCCGTTGTAAATTGTGTAAATATCTCGCCCGCTATGGCGGCGGTTGTGGCATCGGGCCTTGCATCGTTACATGATCTGAAAACAATTTACGACAGCGAAGATTTTTATACGCTTGTCGAAATACTTTCTGTCCGTAACTGGAATATGGCGCATGCTCCCGCGCAGGAAAGCCCCCAAACATGGCCAAAATTGTAAATACTTTGCCCCACAGCAGAGCACGTGCAACGTTGCCGTTGCTAGAACGGCTGCGCCGTGTGTTGGAACGCTTTATGCAGCCCCATGCACAGGTAAAAAAGAAGGAGCACAAGGGCCTTTTAGCGTTATTGCACCTTCTGCACCAGTATAGCCTAGGGGGCGTGCATATGCCTTTGGGGGCGGGGGCACAGAAACCTGTATTTTCTGTTCCTCTCCCTGCGCTGGGGGCAGGGTCATCTGTGTTTGCGCCGACAACAGGCCGTGCGGAACGTGCAGGATATGTGGGACAAAGTGCATATGTGCCATTTGTTTTGAGGGAAACGCAAACAGTATCACAAAGAGTTTTGCAGAATGCGCCTCCGCTCCCTTATCGTGCGGTATTGGTGGCCAGCACGGCGCAACCAAGGGCGGTAAGCGGCCTAGAGTTTACGCAGCCTCCAAAACCGTGCGGGCGTCAGTTTTATCAGGGAGTTGCGGATATTCTGGCACGCAGGCCGTTTTCTGTGTCGCCAGGCTATTTATCTGCATATTTGCCAGAGCGTTCTGGGCCTGTGGCAGGTGGTACCTCAAAGCTGGCAGCAGGCGCTGTGCGCGTGTCTGCAAGTTGGAGGGAGATGCCGGTTATTGCAGAATATTCACGGCACATACAGCACTTTCCACAATACCTACAACGCAAGAATGGTTTGCAGTCTTTTGTGTTCAGGCAAGGTGTTTCTGTTCCCCAACAGCCCGCGCGCACTGTTTTGCAAACCACGCCACGTGCTGCGGCGCCCGGTGCACAAGGGCGGGTGGGGGCATTTTTGCCGTCCTCTCCTCTTATGCAGGCGGCGGTTCAGCCTGTTCTGCCTTGGGGGCAATCCGCTCCAGCACCACAGGGGCAAAGTGTTGTGCGCTCAACGGCCAGCCCGTTTGCGGAACTACCTCAACAACCTGCGCCTCTGCCGCCACGTGCGGCCATGCAGGGCCTTGGCGGGGGCGATAGCACTGCTTTGGCAGCACTTTCTACGCTTGGTTCTATTTAAAAACCTTTTTCCTGTTCAGTAAAGAGTTCTGTTATATGCCCATGTTGCCTGTCAGCCTGCCATCTGTATGGAATATTCCTGTTGCAGCGGGTGTGCCTGCCCTTATGGGGCAATCTGTTTCTGCCGGGGTGCAGGCTTCGGCTTCTGTTACGGTGGGCAGTTTGCTGGATGATCTGCAAATTACGCAGGCCGCCAGCCAGTGGGGTATTTTTACGCAGGATGGGCAGCGGGTTTTAACATCTGCCCATGTGCTTTCTGCCGATATGCAAAGTACGTGGCGCATTGCAGAAGCCCCGCTGGAGGATGGTGCGTTTTTATCCTACAGCAAAGTGCGCATGTCTCGGCAGCATCGGATTGTGATGGTGTGCGATGGTTCAGAAACCGGAATGGAGGATGCCAGCGCCACCAGCCTTGCGCTGGATGTTCTGGCAGGGGCCGGGCAGGCGGGGGCTTTGTATGTGCGTGCAGGTTTTTTTGCCACGCTGGAGGCGTTGGAGGCCGATACAAACCTGTATGCCGTTATCACCCCGGAAAAGAAATACGATAGCGTTAACATTATCGGCCACCGCTGGATGAGGGAAGCCCGCCAGGGCATTACCATGCCAGTTGTAGAAATTGCCTTGCAGGAAGTGCGTATAACCGGAAGCACGCAGTTTGCCAGCACCCGCATGCCGCAGGGCCAGCAGATACAATGCGGCGGCATGGCCTATGCCACCACCAGCACCGCCAATGCCGGAGAAATTGCATGAGCACCCCCACAACAACACTGGTGCAGGTGCCCATAAGTGCCGTGCCTGCACAGATGTTTAAGATCACACTGGCAGCACAAACGCTCCAGATAGCCCTGCGCCAACGCGCCACGGGGCTGTATGCAGATATATGGTGCGCTGGTACGCGCGTGCTTTCTGGCGTGTTGTGCCAGGATCGCACATGGCTGGCCCGAAATGCCGCCACCGGCCTGCCGGGTGATCTGGCGTTTATGGATACCCAAGGCACGCAGGACCCGCAAAGCACCGGGCTTGGCACGCGCTATGTGCTGTTATGGCGCAGCGGATGGCCTGCATGAGCAGCATGCCAAGCACAAAAACACCAGACTGGGCCACGCGAGATGTGCAGGTAATGTTTCGGCTGCTTAATGGCGTGTTTGGTGCGGCAGATGGGGTGGATACGGTTACGCTTTCTGGTTTGCAGGTGCAGGCGGATATTTTGCAGGCCCCGTACCCAACGGGAGAAACCGCGCATATCCGTATAACGGGCATGCCCCCAGATTTAATGAACCGCCTGAGCCTGAGCGCGCCAGATCCTGCCAACCAGAGCGCCAGCGAAGTGTTGCTTATGATGCCCGATGGGGCCTCTGGCGCGCAGGCTTTGGTGTTTCAGGGTGGGGTTACTTTGGCTTATGCAGATTATAGCACAGCACCAGATGTTGCCTTTGTGGTGCAGGCGTTTTCTACAGTATTGCCAAATGCGCTGCCTGCTTTGCCCACCGGGTTTAGGGGTGCGGTGCCGCTGGCGCAGGTATTGGCGCGTATTGCCGCAAAAGCCGGGCTGACATTTGAAAATAACGGGCTGAACACCGTGCTGCATGATCCGTATTTTCATGGCACACCGGGGCAGCAGATCAGCCAGTGTTTGAACACCCAACCTTTTCAGGCCGCATTGGGGCGGGGGCGTTTGGCGGTATGGCCCGCCAGAACCGGCGCAACCAGCGCAACAGTGGATACATCGGCCGCTATTCAGGTTTCGGCCAGCACGGGGCTGGTGGGGTATCCCACGTGGTCTGCTGGTGGGGTGTCGTTGGATATGCTGTTTAACCCGCGTATTGGCTGTGGTGGCGTGCTGGCGTTGCAAAGCCAGTATCAGCCCGGTGGAGGGGCAACGGGGCTGTGGCAGGTTTTGCAGCTTCGGCACAGTTTAAGCGCGCAAATGCCAGATGGCCCGTGGTTTACCAATGTGGTGGCGCAGGCCGTGGGATTGGAAAATTCATGACAGATCAGAGCAGTTTTGCATCAGGCTTTCCGCCCAACATGCCCGCATCTGGTCAGGCAGTGTTTGATAGGGCCGGGGCGGCGGCATCGGATTACAACGCGCTGGTGGCCGTTATGCGCCGCATGTTGGTGGAGGTGCGCACCGCCATACCCGTTAAGGTGTGTGCGGTTTCTGGCGCAGGCTTGGCCCCTGTTGGGTTTGTGGATGTGCAACCTATGGTGCATCAGCAAGATGCCGCAGGCCAAACCATGCCGCATGGTGTGGTGTATAACGTGCCATATTTTCGGCTTCAGGGCGGCAGCAGCGCTGTGGTGCTAGACCCCGCGGTGGGGGATATCGGGCTGGCCGTCATGGCGGACCGGGATATTCTAAACGTAAAAACTGCCCGCACTGCCGCACCGCCCGGTAGTTTTCGGCACAACAGTATGGCGGATGCGCTGTATCTGGGCGGTTTTTTAAATGCGGCACCCAGCCAGTATATTCAGTTCACATCTGATGGGGTGGTTATACATACGCCCGGAACTGTGGAAATATCTGCAAAATTACTCAAGATTTCAGGAGATGCCAGCATAAGTGGCAGCCTGAATGTGGGGCAGGATGTGCAGGCCGGTGGTGTTTCGGTGGTATCGCATGTGCATGGTGGCGTTATGCCCGGCAGTGGCACCACCAGCGCCCCGCAGGGTTAGGAGAAGCACGTATGAAAACCTTGTTGCTAGATCGTGCAACGTGGGATCTGGTGGTGGATGCGCAGGGCAATATTGCCGTGGCGGATGTGCCCTACGCCACCGCGCAGGATGTTTCCAGCGCGGTGCGCGTGTTTAAGGGAGAATGCTGGTACAACACGGCCCTTGGCTTGCCCTATCTGGCAGGTGTTTTGGGGCGCAACCAGTCTGCCGCGCTGTTTCGGGCCGATGTTGCGCAGGCGGCCCTTGCTGTGCCCAACGTGGCGCGCGCAACCTGTGTGCTGGCCAGCCTTGGGGCAGACCGCAAGCTAAGCGGCCAGATTTATCTGACATTGGAAAACGGAAGCACAACCCTTGCCAGTTTCTGAAACCTCACTTGCCGCAGGCACAACATCCGTGCCTGCGCCCTTGCTGGATGATACCGGCTTTGTGCTGCCGCAGGAGGCAGACATGCTGGCCGGTGTTCTGGCTGATATAAACGCTGCTTTTGGCAATACGCTGAACACGGATTTATCTACCCCACAAGGACAGTTGGCCACATCGCTTACCGCCATTTTGGGCGATGCGTATGATCAAATGCTGGCTGTGTTTAACGGGGTGGACCCTGCGCGTGCTTCTGGCCGCATGCAGGATGCCATTGGCCGTATTTATTTTATGGAGCGCAAACCCGCCACGCCCACGGTGGTAACATGCCAATGCACGGGGGTGGAGGGCACGGTTATTCCGCAAGGGGCTTTGGTGGCAGATGCTGCGGGCAATACCTATGCGGCAGATGCTGCCATTACGCTGGATACCACGGGCACAGGCACGGGCACGTTTTCCTGCACCACGTTGGGGGAAGTATCCTGCCCGGCGGGCAGTGTGCGGCTGTGCCAATCTGTTGCCGGGTGGTCTGGCGTGGGCAACGCGGTGGCGGGGGTTACGGGGCGTGCGGTAGAAGGCCGTGCAGCGTTTGAAGCCCGCAGGCAGGCCGCCGTGGCTGTGAATTCCGTAGGGGCATTGGCTGCCATATTGGCGGCCGTGCAGGCGGTAGATGGCGTAACAGATGCGTATGTTGCAGATAACAGCAGCAATGTTGCAGTAACGCAAGGGGGCATAACACTTGCGCCCAATAGCCTGTATGTGTGCGTAAATGGTGGTACGGATGCCGCCGTGGCTTTGGCTATCTTGCGTAAAAAGCCACCCGGCTGTGCCTATACTGGCAGCACCAGCGTTTCTGTAACAGACACTTCTGGCACGTACACCACACCACCCAGCTATACAGTGGCGTTTGAGCGTGCCCAGCCCACGCCGCTTTATATTGTGCTTACACTGGCAGCCGGTTCTGGCGTGCCAAACACAGCAACATCTGCCGTGCAGCAAGCTGTTCTGGCGTGCTTTTTGGGGCAGGATGGTTCTGCCCGCGTGGGTATTGGCGGCACGCTATATGCCAGCCGGTTTTACGCTTGCGTGGCGGCGGTGGGCAGTTGGGCGCAGGTGGTGGATATTCGGGTAGGCACAGCGGCCAGCCCCACGGGTGTTACGGCGCAGGCAAATATCAACCAGATTTTCACGCTGGAACTGGCTGATATTGCCGTGGAGTTTGCCTGATGCAGAATGTCGGGCAAACGGTGCTTTCTCAATATGCGTGCTCGCCCAGCCTGAATGCGCTGCTAGAGGGCTGGAACCAGTGTTTAGACCCCGCGCAAAGTATAGAAAACTGGTTTGACAACCTATGGAACATAGAAACAGCCCAAGGCTACGGGTTGGATGTATGGGGCCGCATTGTTGGGGTTTCGCGCGTATTGCGCATGGCCTCTGGCCAGTATCTGGGCTTTGCCGAGGCCAATGATCTGACAGAGCAGGGCTTTAACACCGCCCCGTGGTATGCGGGCCGTGTTGTGGTGGGTGATTTTACAAATTGCAGCCTGTCAGATGCCGGGTTTCGGCAGCTTATTTATGCCAAGGCGCTGGCCAATATTACGGATTGTTCTGTGCTTTCGCTTAACGCCATTTTGCGCACGCTGTTTGCCGGGCAGGGCGATGCGTGGGTGGAAGATAACACCAACATGAGCATGACCTACGCCTTTGGCTTTGTGCCAACAGATGTGCAGGTTTCCATTATCGAAAACGCCGGTGTGCTGCCGCGCCCCGCCGGGGTTGCGGTATCTTACAGCATCAGGGGCTGAAGACCTTATGAAACAAGCAGATATTTCCGGGCGGTTTACAACACCTATTGCGGCTTCCGCCACAGCGGCCAACTGTGCGGATATTCCCACAGCGCAAACCACGGCGGGCGATGGTTCTGCCAGCATGGCGCTGGGTTTTCCGCCCGAAACCTTTACAGAACGCGCAGCCGGTGGCGTACCCCCGCGCGGGGCGGATATGAACGGGTTTTTGAAAACGCTTTCTGCCGCCATTCAGGTTTTGCAAACGGGTTATGTTGGCCCGTTTGATGCCAGTTTTGCCGCCGCTATTGGTGGTTACCCGGCTGGGGCTGTGGTGGCGGGCAGCGTTGTGGGCACGTTTTGGGTTTCTGGGCAGGATAACAACCTGTCCACCCCCGGCGCGCAGGGTGCGGCGTGGACAAACCTGTTTAGCGGGCTGCTTACATCTGCCCAAGCCGCGCAAAGCTTTTTTCCGCTTACGGGCGGTAAAATCAGCAACGGTTATTACGATAGCACCGGCACATGGGGCGGCAGCGGCAGCAATGGCGCACCACAGGCGGGTGATATGCCGTGGGGGCCACAGTTTATTTCTCGCTTGGGGTATAGCGCCAGCATGAAGGCGCTGTTCTGCCTGCGTGATGCGTTTGAGCAATATGCGTTTGCCAGCGTGCAGTTAACAGATGCCGCAGGCGGATGGCATGAATGGCAGTTCCGCCAGGATGGCTCCATCCGTATGCCAGATGGCGCGGTGGTGGCTACGCAAAGCTGGGCCAACGGGGTATTTCAGCCCGCTGGCAGTTATGTGGGGCTGGGCACGTATCAGGCCGATTTTGCCACGCAGGATGGGCGTGTAATCAACCTGCCATACGGGCAGCGCATTCAGTCCTTTTCCGTTACCATTCAGGATGGAGATGCCATTACTTTTCCGCAGGCTTTTGCGGGGGTGCCCACATCTGTGCAGTTGCAGTGCATGCAGTATGAACAACGCATGACACTTGCCATGCCCGATCAGGCCCCTACCGCCACGGGCATTGGCGCTGTGGGCGTGCGCTATGTGGTGGATGATCACGATGGCGCGGTTTCCACCCCCATAACGGTATGGGTTACAGCTATTGGGCCAAGGTAAAAAACCATGACATGTTCTTGCAATACCGCAGGCACGGCCTGTTCTGTGCTGCCAGAAGGGGCCGTGCTGGCGCCGGGGTGGCAACCCGCCCGCGCACGCGTGTTGCCGGTTATGATGGCGCCGGGGCTATGCCTGCGTGGCCAACTGGCAGAGCAGGTGGTGCAGGCATGGCCTGCCCGCAGCAGTGCAGATGCGCTGGATTATACCCTTACCCCAGCCGCATGGTTGGAAGGCACGGGGGATACGCTGGCCAGTGTGACGGCCAGCGTGCCCACTGCAACCGGGCAGGATACGGATTTGGCCGTGCTGTGGGTTACAATTATACAAGGCATGGCCTGCGTGTTTTTGGGCAGCGGCCCGCCAGATACGGTGCAGACAGTGCAGATGGTGCTGCACACCGTACAGGGGCGCAGCGTTATGGCCAGCGTGCAGCTTTACATCAGTGCAGAAAGTGCCGCCGCCGCGCCGCCACAGGTGCCCACGCTGGCAGATGGCACGCCCATACCGCCCAATGCCCTGTTGGCCCCCCAAGGCGTGCTAACCACCCCCACCGGCCAGCCCTATCTGCTGGCCTGAAGCATGCGCGTGGGAGCCAGCCTTGCTGCCCGCAAGCGGACAAGCCCACAACGCTGTGATACACCTTGGAGCAAATAGATAGCCCACCCGAACGCGGTGGGTATTTCAGGCAAAGGTATAGAAATGAAACCTAAATCACAGCAACAGGCCGATTCATTTGTGAACAGATTTAACGAGAACGTGGCTGTTAAAATGACAGTCATGTTCGGCAGTATCTGGTGCGTGTATGTGTTTTTCCTGTTTTCTCTGGTGCCAGCGGTTGTGCCCCAGTGGCAGAACACGTTGCTATATATCAGCAACTGTATCCAGCTTGTGGCGCTGCCCGCGCTTATGGTGGGTAATGCGGTGCTAAGCCGTGGGGCAGACCGGCGCGCAGCAGAAGACCATCAGGCCCTGCTGGAAATTCTGGGAGATGTGCGGGAGGAACTGGCAGATCTGAAAGACAAGACAGCCGGTTTGGCGCGCTCTACCAACGAGGCATTGCAACGCCCCGAACTTACAGACGTTTCCATTTCGGATCAGACGATCGTGAATATGGATGAGGCCGGGCAGCCGCAGAATAACGCCTGATCTGGCATCCGGTTTTGCGGTTTTCTGGTTTGCGCCCGTCATCAGCCTGTTTGATCAGACAGGAAACCGCTCATGCCGCCTTTTTTCAATCCGCTGGCGCTGTTTGCCATTGTGATCACACTGGCAACAGCTTTTGCCATTATCAACCACCGTTACCTGCACCTGCCCACCACTATTGGCATTACGGCACAGGCTTTGGGGGTGGCCACGGTTTTGCTTTTTCTGGAGCAGGCCGTGCCCATGCCCCGTATGGATGCCGCCCGCGCGGTGCTGGATAGCATAAATCTGCCAGCCACTTTGCTGGATGGGGCTTTGTCCTTCCTGCTGTTTGCGGGTGCGCAATCTGTAGATCAGCGCGAGCTATGGCAGAACCGTTTTTCCATTCTGGCACTGGCGCTTTTAGGCACACTGCTGGCTGTGGCGCTGCTTGCCGGGGGCATGTGGATGGCGTTTCCGCTGGTGGGGCTTGCGGTTTCTTTGCCGTGGTGTGTGGTGCTGGGGGCAATTCTGGCCCCAACAGATCCTGTTTCTGTTGTGGGCATGTTGCGCCGCTTGGGGCTGCCCCCCAGAGTGCAAGCCATTTTTGCGGGGGAAAGCCTGTTTAACGATGGCGTGGGTGTTGTGGTGTTTGCCGTAGCGGTGCAACTGGCAGAGGCGGGCACCATTGGCCCATTGGGGGATCTGGTGTGGCAAATGGTGCAGGAAGTGGGGGGCGGCCTGCTGCTGGGCTTTTTGTGCGGGTGCTTGGCGGTATGGTGCATGCGGCTGGTAACAGATGCGCATCTTGAACTGCTTATTTCCATCTCTCTTGCCAGCGGGGTGTACAGCCTTGCCAAAATGCTGGAAGTTTCTGGCCCGGTGGCGGCCGTTACAGCCGGGCTGGTGCTGGGCATGCCCCGCGCACTGGGGGCGCTTAGCCAGCACGGGCACCGCGAAATCCGCAATTTCTGGATGATGGTGGATGAGGTGCTTAACGCCTGTCTGTTTGTGCTGATAGGGTTTTATGTGCTCAGCGTGCCTATCCGTGTTCCGGTGTTGCTGGCGGCCGCTTTGGCCATTCCGCTTTCCATTACCGTGCGGGCGCTTAGCGTGCTGCTGGCCATGCTGCCCGTATATTTGCGGGATTCCCAGCGCTGGCGCGTATTGGCTATTATGACATGGGGCGGCCTGCGTGGCGGTATTTCCATAGCCCTTGCGTTAAGTCTGGAACACGGGCCTATGCGTGATGTGCTGCTTGCAGTGTGTTATGCGGTGGTTGTGTTTACCATTTTAGTGCAGGGGTTAACGATGGAGCGCGTGGTGCGGCAGGTGCGCCTTGGTGCGGCAGAAGGATAAAACCAGATGCCTGCCTTAATACAACGTGCAGTATGCTGGTGCGTGGCCCCCAAAGTGCGGCCCTGTTGCCGCCAACGGTGGTGGATGGCCTGTACGCTGGCTTCTGGCGCGCTGCTTTGCAGCATGGCGTGGCCGGTTTGGGTTGGGCAGGCGCAGGCTGCATCTGTGCCTCCAGTGGCCGGGCCAAAAGCCGCCCAGCATGTGGCAGCGCCCACGGATGCGCATGCGGCTACACTCCCCAAAGCGCAGGGTGCGCCGGTGCAGGCTTCTGGCCGCCCGCAGGTGGTTATTGTGCGGGCCAACCCGCTGCATGCCAGTGCTGGCGGCGGCCTGATTCATTCGCAAACTGAACCTCAGGCCCAAAGCGTGGTGGGGCAGGAGTATATTCGCCTGCAATCCCCCACCGCCACGGCGTTTGAGCTTGTTTCCCAACTACCGGGCGCCAATGTTAGCGGGTCAGACCCGTTTGGGTTTTCACCGCAAACCAATATCAGCGTGCGCGGCATGAATGGAGATGCCATAGGCTACGTGCTGGAAGGCATGCCGCTGAACGATATTGCCTATTACACTGGCTATCCCAGCCAGTTTGCAGATAGCGAAAATTACGAAAACATTGCCCTGCAACAGGGATCTCCCGATCTGGATAGCCCGGTGCTAAACGCCGCTGGCGGGTTAATGAAGCTGCGTTTCCGCGCGCCAGCACAAAAGGCGGGTGGGCAGCTTAGCGCCTCCTACGGCTCTTACGATACCAACCGCGAGTTCCTGCGGCTGGATACGGGCGAGATCGGGCATAATACCGGCCTACGGGGCTTTGTCTCCTATTCTCACGGCGCTACAGATAACTGGCGCGGTGCCGGACGGGATGAACGCCAGCATGTTGATTTCAAGCTGGAAAAAACATGGGGCCAAGGCAACAGCGCGGGGTTGTTAGGATCTTGGAACCAAGCGGTGGATAGCTATTACCCGCAGGTTAGCAAGGATGATTGGCGCACGTACGGCATAGGCGGCCCCAATAATCTGGACAGGCACTTCCATGCGGATGATGATTACGGGGGTTCGGATTACTGGCGGCTTTCTCGTCAGCCGGAACGCACGTTGTATCTGGCCGCGCCTTTGCAATTTACACTGGCGGAGGGGCTAAGCCTGCACGTTACGCCTTATGCGCAAGGCGCGTATGGCAATGCCGCAGGCGGTACGCAACTGCCCACATCTGGCCTGTATAATGGCACAGAGGCCGTGCCCGATGTGCTGGATTTGCCCGTAACGGCAGATGGTTACAGCACTGTGCGGGCAGATTACACACAGCGCAGCTTTCGTTCTGGCTTTACAACCGCATTGGAATGGAAGCGCGGCGTAAATGATCTGGTGCTGGGTTACTGGTATGATTACGGTGATGACACCGAGCGCGAAACCTTTGCCGCCGTAAATGGCAGCGGCAATGCGGGCAGCATATGGGGTGGGCGGCCCATTACGCTGGCCGATGGCAACATGCTGCTGGGGGCCAGCAACCACACTCTCTCGCAAACCAATGCGCTGTTTGTGGGGGATAGGGTTTCCCTGTTGCAGGGTAGGCTGTTGCTGACAGCAGGTTTTAAGGAAGTAATGTTCTCGCGCACAGGCACAAACGCCGTGCCGGGCGCGCCCTACCACGCCAATATGAACACCGCCGTGCCCCTGCCGCGCTTTGGTGTGCGTTTTCAGATTACGCCGGAACATCAGGTATTTTTCAATGCCACCACCAACTTCCGCACCCCGGCAGAACCCGCCTTGTATGATGTGTATGACCCCACATCCGGCGCGGTAACACAAAAAGGCACTTCCAGCCTGAAAAATGAATATTCCATAGCAGAAGAACTGGGCTACCGTTACGCAGGCAGCCGCGTTGTGGGCAGCCTGACGTTATTTAACTATAACTTCACAAACCGCCAGATTGCCACTTTGGCAATGATAAATGGCGCCCCGGTGGATTCCACCATCAACGCAGGTGGGCAGACATCTCGCGGGGTGGATGTAGAAATAGGTTTGCGCCCGTGGCACCATATCAGCCCGTATCTTTCGGGCGAATATCTGCACGCCACCATTGATAATGATCTGTATTCGGGCGGAGATCTGCTTCCCACACGCGGCAAGCGCGCCGTACGCAGCCCCACGCTGCAAGCCGCCGCGGGCCTGACATATGATGACGGGCACTTTTTTGGCGTGATGACCGTAAAATACACCGGCCATCAATACGCAACATTCATGAATGATGAGCGCATGCCCAGCCATGTTACGGGTAATCTGGCGTTGGGGTATCGGATGGATGATGTTTCTGTGCTGCATCGGCCAGAGTTCCGCATGAACTTTATTAACATCACCAACCAGCACTATCTTTCCGGCGTGGCAGACCCCACCATGAACGCGCATGACACGCAGGGCCGCTACGGCACCACCATAGCCGGGCAGGCCCCGGATTATTATATTGGCGGCGGGTTTGCGGCCCTGTTTACAGCCTCTACCGGGTTTTAGGCGTGGCAGATCCTTTCCCCCAGAATACGGCTCAGTTTGGCGTTCACGGTGTGCAGGAAAAGCGAGATTGGCCTTGCCTTACGCTGGATGAAGTTTCTGCTGTGCTGGCGCATTTTGCCAATATGCCGCCTGCGCAAAAGGTAACATGGCATAGCATGCGCCCGTTTTCTGCCGCCTGCGTGGTGCAGCTTGCGGGAGAGGCTTCTGCCAGCCATGTAGGTGCCAGTGCCAGTGCCAGTGCCAGTGCCAGTGCCAGTGCCAGTGCCAGTGCCAATATAGGCGGGCAGGTGGTGCAGGCCACAAGCTGCGTGCTCAAACGCCATGCGCGCGCATTGCGCAGTGCCGCCATGCTGGAGCAGGAACACGCGTTTATCCGCCATCTGGCCAGCAAGGGCCTGCCCGTATGCCCCGCATTGGCCTTACATAACGGGCGCACCGCGCTGGAACTTGGAAACTGGACATACGAGGCTTTTCTACCCGCCAAAGGGCAAGACACCTACCGGGATGTGATGTCCTGGAAACCGTATTTCTCCACCGCGCAGGCGCATGCGGCGGGGGTGGCGCTGGCGCAACTGCACAAGGCCGCGGCGGATGATACAGCCCCCGAACGCAGCGCCAATGTGGCGGGCAAAACCGCCCCGGTGGTGCCGCTGGTTTCCAGCATGTGCGTGGTGGGGCAAGCAGATTTTATGCCTGCACTCCAGCAATGGGTGGCGCGGCAACCGGGGTTGGTGGCGGCATTGGCCAACCGCCCGTGGCAGCAGGATGTGGCGCGGGTTGTTCTGCCGTTTCATGAACGTTTGCGCCCTTTGCTACCCGGCATAAAACCCGCTTGGGGGCATGGAGACTGGCACCCTTCCAACCTGTTCTGGCATGCAAACACACCTGTTGCCGTGCTGGATTTTGGCATGGCAGACCGCACCTGCGCCGCGTTTGATGTGGCCGTGGCCATAGAACGCAGCATGGTGGATTGGCTGGCTTTGCCAAGCTGTAGCGCAACGGCACAGCAGGCCCCGCATATGGTGGAGTGGGATCAGCTTGCTGCGTTTGTAACGGGGTATCAGCACATCCGGCCTTTAAGTGCGGCAGAACGTGCGCAGGTGGTGGCGTTTTTGCCTTTGGTGCATGTTGAATTTGCGCTGTCTGAAACAGCATATTTTGGAACTCTGCTGCAAGATGAGGCATCAGCGGAGGTTGCCTATACCGCGTATCTGCTTGGCCATGCCCAGTGGTTTGCGCAAGCGCCAGAGGGGCAGGAACTTCTGGCCCGTTTGCCTGCCTTGCTGGCGGAGCACCAGCGGTGACAGGGCTAGAATGGCTGGCGGCAGTTGCCAGCGCCTTGGGCGTGTGGCTTACGGGGCATAGAACGGTGTGGTGTTGGCCGGTTATGCTTCTGGCCTCGGTATTATATGGCGTGGTGTTTGCGCAGGATCACCTTTATGCAGATGCCGCTTTGCAGGGCGTGTTTGGGGTTTTGGCGTTATATGGCCTGTGGTGCTGGCAACGTGGTGTGCAGGCAAGCGGGCAGGTGCATATTGCACGCCTAACCCGGCACACCTTATGGCGAGATACCGGCATAACAGCCGTGGCAGGTTGGGCCTTGGGGCTGGCCTTGCGCGGCATAACGGATGACCCCATGCCCCTTTCTGATGCTGGGCTAAGTGCCTACAGCGTGCTGGGCCAGATATGGACAGCCAAACGCTACCGCGCCTGCTGGGTGTTGTGGATTGTGGTGGATGTTCTGTATGCGCTGCTGTTTGTGCAACGCAGGCTGTTTGTAACCGCTGTGCTGTACACGGCCTTTGTGGGCCTTGCCGCACAAGGCTGGTGGCGGTGGCGGCATGTGGTGGCACGCAGCCCATAAACCCATTGTAAAAAGAAAAAAGCCGCGCCCCGATATATCAAGGGCAGCGGCTTTTTTTATGTGTAGAAAAGAGCCAGATTGCACAATACGTTCTGGCTTTTTTCTATGGTGTATCAGGCTATTTTTAGTAACCGCTCGGAACGGCGTATCCGGGTGCGGCATAGCCCGGCGCGGCATAACCGGGGGCTGTATAGCCCGGTGTGGCATAGGTGGGGGTTGCTGGGGTGGCAACGGCCCCAATGGTGGCGCTTACAACACCAGCAATAATGCCCGTGGTAAGAGATGTTAGCAAAAACTGGTTGCCATAGCGCATCCAGTAATAGCCAGATGGCGGGGCGTACAGGCCGCGCTGGCTCTGCCAGTTTGTGATCATCCAGCGGCTGTTGCGGGGGCCATCGTAGCGGTCTCCCTTACGCCATGTGCGGTTCATGTCAAAGTTGTCGCCGCCATTACGCGCGGGGCCGCCACGGCCGGGGCGGTTGTTGTGCATGGCTGGGCCGGGGCCGCCATGTTGTGGGCCGCCGCGCATGGCGCCGGGGCCACCATTGGGGCCACCACGGCCATTAAACTGGGGTTCGGCATGAAGAGGGGCGGATGCACACATCACACCCATCATGGCAGCGGCTGCAAAATAACGGAATTTCATGTCAAACCTCTATTTTATAATAAATCTATTTTTCACATACGCTTGTGGCAGAATTACGTTTCAGCTTTCTCACACTATAATAAAGGGTAAGGCAGGCGGCTTGCGCAGGATGCAACGCAAGGCATAAATCAAATTAACATAATGTATGTCTGCGAGCCTTTATTTTGTCTTAATTCTTTCCTAGCGTCATTTTTGACACGCACTGCCAAGTGCGGTGCCAAACGCATTGAATGAAAGTATTGTTCACGATGAAAAAAGCTCTTCTTCTGCTTGCTGCTCTGGGTGTTGCTATGCCGGTTGCTTCTCACGCAGAAAGCCATCACCACAAACACAAGCACGAACACAACGAAAACAGCGATAACCAGAACGGCCGTGGTGATGAAAACCGTGGCGAACGCGGTGATCGTGGTGACCGTGGCCAGCAGGGTGGCGAACATGGTGACCGCGGCCAGCAGGGTGGCGAACATGGTGATCGCGGCCAGCAGGGCAACTTCGGTGGTGAACATGGTGGCCCAGGTGGCGAACATGGCGGCCCGAACGGCGGCGAAAACAACAGCAGCAACTAATCTTGTTACATGTGGCCCTTTATGGGTTGCATAAAAAAGGCGCTCCAAACGGGGCGCCTTTTTTTATGGCCGTAGCCGGGTAGGGCCGCCCACAATGGGGCGGCAGCCTTGGGTATTTAGCCAAACACCACAGTACGGTGGCCGTTGATCATAACCCGATGCTCAACATGCATTTTTACGGCCCGCGCCAGCACTTGCGATTCTACACCGCGCCCCGTGGCAATGTAATCTTCCACAGAGAGGTTGTGCGTTACGCGTGCGGTTTCCTGCTCGATAATCGGGCCTTCATCTAAATCCGCTGTCACGTAATGGGCGGTTGCGCCAATTAGCTTAACCCCGCGCGCATAGGCCTGATGATACGGCTTGGCCCCTTTGAAGGAGGGCAGGAAGGAGTGGTGGATGTTAATCACCCGGCCACTTAATTCTGCACTGAGCGAATCCGAAAGCACCTGCATATAGCGGGCCAGCACCACCAGATCCGCCTTTGTTTCCTTTATAAGGGTGCGCAGCTTATCTTCCTGCTCGGCCTTGTTCTGCTTGGTAACGGGCCAGCAGTAATAGGGAATTCCGGCCTGTTCCGCCGTGGCAGCGCTATCTGTGTGGTTGGAAACAATGGCCACAATATCTGCCTTCAGCCAACCCACCCGCACCTGATACAGCAGGTTAAGCAGCGCATGGTCAAAGCGAGACACCATAATAATAATGCGCGGCAGCACGGCGGCGTCATGCAGGCGCATCTTCATGTCAAAGCGTTGGGCCACGGGGGCCAGAATAGTATTTATTTCTGCCAAATTCCCCGGTGCGGGCGCATTAAAGGCCAGCCGCATGAACAATGTGCCAGATTCCCGGTTGCTGAACTGGTGGGTTTCGGTTATGTCCGCACCTCGCTCCGCCAGAACGGATGTCACAGCCGCAACAATGCCGGGCTGATCCGGGCAGGAAAAAGTAAGAATAAACTGCATGCGGTGGCGTATGCTCCTTTGTTCTTCTACTGGGCCTGATTAAAGGGCGCAGGGGCGCAATGGCCTCATCTTGTGCCAGTGCACAGGGGGCTGCGCAATAGCTTGTGTTGCCACCTGTTTATAACCGGTGGGGCGTTGGGCGAAATGTGTGGATGGCCTGTGGATGAATCGTGGCAAGCCCGACTCGTGATGTTTTTTTATGGTCAAGCCAATTCTGCGCTTGTCATATAACGAATCCCTAAAAATCCCAGAAAACAGCCGATTCTAAACATTTGTTCTCTGGCTTTGTAACAAATCTTATCCACAGAAAAGGGGGAGAGAACACGGGAAAAGCCTGTGGATAGATTTGTGGAAGGCAGCTTGCCCATAGTGTTTTCCCGCGTTTCCTGCTTTGTTCTCTCATGCCCAAGGGGGGCGTTTTTTTAGGCGCGGTGGGCCAGATGCGCGGCCATATAGGCGGCCAGCACCACGGCCTCGTTATGTGCTTCATCCCGCGCGCCAAACAGCAGGGTTATGCGGCCTTTGCGGGCCAGATCGGCCAGTTGCTGCACAGCTTGCGGGTTGGCGTTCAGCTCTGCCGTGTAGCGTTGGCAAAAGCCCTCCCACTTGGCTGGGTCATGCGCAAACCATTCACGCAGGGCGGTGGTGGGGGCAATGTCTTTCAACCACAAGGTAAGGTGCGCGCGCTCCTTGCTCACGCCGCGCGGCCACAGCCTATCCACCAGCACGCGGGCACCATCATCGGGCTGGGCGTCTTCATATATACGGCGGATGCAGATATCGGGCTGATGGGGCATTGTGGCCTCTGCTTATGCTGAACGTTTGTGGTTTTAGAGTTTCAATTAAGATGTGTTTTTAAGGCATCTTAAAGAGATGAATGGGCATACCTGCCTTTCATGGTGTAAAAGGCCCCATGCGTCTGACATTGCACACAGATTATGCCCTGCGCACGTTGCTTTATCTGGCCGTGCATACCGACCGCCGTGTTTCCATAAAGGAGATTGCGCGGGTTTATGGCATTTCCGAAAACCACTTGGTTAAAATTATTCATCATCTGGGCCGGGGCGGGTTTGTAGATACGCTGCGCGGCCGGGGTGGTGGGCTTATGCTGGGGCGTGCGCCAGAGGATATTCGCATTGGCGATGTGGTGCGCCATACGGAAGATGATATGGCGCTGGTAAGCTGCATGTCTCCTTCCCCCGGTGTGCCGGGCAGTGCGGAATGTCTGCTGGCCCGTGCCTGCCATTTACGTGGCGCGTTGGGTGAGGCGCTGGATGCGTTTATGGCGGTGCTGGATAGCCGCACGCTGGCCGATATGTTGCACACGCCAGAACGCCAGATTTTGCAGGAAGCCAAAGCCAACCAGCAGGCCCCCGTAACCCCCTAAAGCCAGCCATCTCCAAGATGGGATTTTGAAACTTGGCCCGCCTTGCCCTACAGTTGCAGGCACAGCGGAAAAGCATGGCGCACGCCCATTGCTGCGGCTTTTCTGCTTTGGGGCTCGCCCCGTTTCATGCACAAAAAAGGGCTACGGGTATGACACGCAAGCAACCACAAACTGTTTTGGTAACGGGCGCCACCGCCGGATTTGGGCATGCCATTGCCCTGCTTTTGGCCCAGCAGGGCTACCGCGTTATTGCCACAGGCCGCAGGCAGGAACGGCTGGAGGAACTGGCCGCCCAAGCCAAAGGCGAGATCCTGCCTTTTAAACTGGATATGACAGACGCCCAAGCCCTTGCCGCCTTACCGCAAAGCCTGCCCGCAGGCTGGCAGGAGGTGGACGTGCTGGTGAACAACGCCGGGCTGGCTCTGGGCTTGGAAAAAGCGTGGGAAACCAAGCTGGAAGACTGGCAGCGCATGATTGCCACCAACGTAACCGGCATGGTGGAAATAACGCGCGCATTGCTGCCCGGCATGGTGGCGCGTAACTGGGGGCATGTTGTGGCTCTTGGCAGCACGGCGGGCACGTATCCGTACCCCGGTTCCAACGTATATGGGGCTTCCAAGGCGTTTGTTGAGCAGTTCATGCGCAATTTGCGGAGTGATCTGCTGGGCAAGCAGGTGCGGGCCACCACCATTGCCCCCGGCCTGTGCGGCGGCAGTGAGTTCAGCCAGGTGCGGTTGGGAGATGCCACCAAGGCCGAGGATGTTTACAAAGGCACGCACCCGCTTTTGCCCGAAGATATTGCCCAAACGGTAGCATGGGTTTTAAGCTTGCCTGCACATGTGAACATCAACCATGTGGAAATGATGCCCACCTGCCAGGCCTCTGCCGGTTTGGCGGTAGATCGCACAATGGCGGAGTAAGGTTTACGAATGTCTTTTTATTCCTGCCTGATTGTTATGGTCGGGGGCGCGCTGGGCACACTGGCGCGCTATTTTGTTTCTGTTCTTACTGCACCCATCAGCCGGTATATTCCGTGGGGCACCATTATTGGCGTTAACATGGTGGGCTCCTTTGTTATCGGCTTTTTTGGCACGCTTACGCTGGCATCTGGCCGGTATCCGGTATCGGAAACCACGCGGCTGTTTGTTATGCTGGGCATATGCGGCGGGTACACCACGTTTTCTTCCTTCAGCCTGCAAACGCTGGATCTTATTCGGGTTGGGGGCTGGGGCCGTGCGTTGGTGAATGTGGTGCTTTCTGTAGCACTTTCTGTTGGGGCGGTGGCTATGGGGCACATGCTGGCGTCTCGCATGAACTCCCACGCCATTTTGGTGGCGCAAACCAACACGGAAGAAGAAGTGTGAGGCTATTTTTTCTTCTATTTTCAAGGGGCAAAATGCGATAGGGTTGAGTTTGTAATTTTTATGTTGCCGGTTGTCCGGGTATTTAAGAAAAGGCATGCACGCTGATGGCTGATTCAACCCGTAACGTTTCCAGCGGGCAGACCCTAACCGGGCACATCATCAACACGAATGAAGTTGTAAATGTTGCCAAAGGCGGCACTGTTGTGAATACAGTGCTGGATCCTACAAATGCCTATAATCAGGATGATAGCCTTGATCCTGCTGAACTGGACGTGCATGGCTCTGCGCTGAACACGCAGATGAACGATGGCTATGTAGAGGTTTACAATGGCGGCGTTCTTTCTGGCGTAACAGCAGGCAATAACGCGCAACTTACCGTGGATGTAGGCGGTAGCGCCACAAACGTGCAGATTGCAAGTGCCGGGGTTGTTACCGTTGGGGATGATCAGGGCGGCACGTTTAAAAACTCTGCCTACCTTAGTGCTGCCACCGTTTCTTCTGGCGGGAACATATTTGCCGAGGCAGGCGGCATTGTAACCAGCGCAAATGTTTTGGCGGGTGGGTATATAGAAGCAGCAGAAACGGGCGGGCTTCTTTCTGGTAACACCATACAGTCCGGCGCAATGGAATATGTGGATTCAGGGGGCACTGTCTCGCATGAAACAATCCAGAGCGGTGGTTTTTTCATGGCGGAAAATGGCGCCAATGTAAGCGATGTAACGGGTGCGCTGCCGGGTTATGCCGTTGCCACAGATGATGATGTGGTGCTGCAAACGCACGTTACAGCAGATGGCAAGCCTTTTTCTGGTGTAGATATTTCTACCCTGCCAGCAGAGCAGAACGCCACGCTGATGATGTATGTAACATCTGGCGCAGAAGTTGATGCCTTAACGCTTGCCGCCCCCAATCATGAGGGCAACAAAACAGATGTTAATTTACACGGCACTCTGAGTGGCGTAACCGTTGCCACAGCAGATGCCAGTGCTTACACAGACCCGGTTAGCACCATATTTGCTTATGGGAATGCAGTGGTGGAAGGCACTATCAGTGGTGGCAGGCCTGCTACTGTTTCTGGCGCTATCCCGGCTTTGAATATCTCTATGGAATCCGGCACCACGTTGCAAAACGCGACTGTGGGCGGAGGGGTTTGGATATATGGGGATGAACAGGTTGCTTCCAGCCTATGGGTTAAAAGTGGAGCCGCCCTTACAGGGGATGTTACAGTAACATCCGGCGCTTTGGTAACCGTAGAAGGTGGCAGTGCAAGCGGCCTGACGTTTGAAGCCGGTTCGGAAGAACAGCTTCTGGCTGCGGGCGGGAGTCTGAGCGGGGAAACCTTTCAAGACGGCAGCCTACTCAGCGCCCAGAACTCTGATATCTATCATTATTCAGGCACTACCTCATCCATACAGGCTGCGCCAGCCACAATTACCAGCAACACATTTGCCAGCAAAACCAGCGCGATCATCTATGGTGAGGATACGCAGTTTTCAAACAACACCGTAAATGGTGGCTCGGTTATTGTGTTTGGGTCTAACCAAACACTTACCAGCAATACATATACCTCTGGCGCTTCTATTGTTCTGGAAGGTGCTGTTGCCCAAACAGCAGATATTCTGGGTAGTGGTGTTTCGGAAAATGTGCAGAACGCCAAAGATACCCTGCAAAATATGACACTGCAAAACGGGGCTACGCTGCAACTTGATTTAGGCAGCGCCAACCATGTTACAATGGAAACCGCCGTTTCTGTTTACGTTGGGGGTGATGCCACGCTTAGCAACACCACCATTGTTTCTGGCGCTACGCTTCAGTTCAACCAAAACTCCAACCTGCAAAATGATATCTTGCAGGACGGAGCTATTCTGATTCCGCAATTTTATAGTGACATGGGCATAAGCGGCAATACGTTTACGTTCACCAATTCGGAAACGGGGCAGGCGGAAACACTGCAAATAGAGGGTGGTTCTGGCAATTATAAGCTGGGCGTTCTGGATGATCAGGGTATTTACGAGATTGAAGATGGCACCCCCTGTTATTGCCGCGGCACGCTGATAGAAACAGATCGGGGTGAAGTGCCGGTAGAACACCTGCAAATTGGTGATCAGGTGCGCACGCTGGAACATGGTTTTCGGCCTATCCGCTGGATCGGCCGCCGTGCGTATTCTGGCCAGTTTGCAGCAGGCAACCCGGATGTGCTGCCAGTTATTTTCCGCCGAGGTTCCTTGGCGGAGGGGCTGCCCCGGCAGGATCTCTCTGTTTCTCCACTTCACGCCATGTATCTGGATAACGTGCTGGTGCCTGCTGTGGCGCTGGTGAATGGCACATCCATCATGCAGGCAGAGGCGATGGATGAGGTGGCGTATTTCCATATCGAACTGGAAAGCCACGATGTTATCTTTGCCAATGGCACGTGGTCTGAAACCTTTGTGGATGATGAATCGCGCGGCATGTTCCACAATGCGGCGGAATACGCGGCACTTTATCCATCAGCCCCCAAACAACCTGCGCAGTATTGCGCTCCAAGGGTAGAAGAAGGCCCCCGGCTGGAGGCCATTCGGAAACGGTTGAACGCCCGTGCTGGCGTGCGGCCGCGCGCGCAGGGGCCGCTGGAAGGCTATATTGATACGATAACCCGCACCCGTCTGACAGGATGGGCCCGGAACCCGGAAAACGGCGCCCCTGTGCGCTTGCGTATTTTGGATTGCGGCGTAGTGCTGGGCGAGGTTGTGGCCAACCAGCCCCGTGCCGATATGCAAGATGCCGTTGGCTTTGTGTTTGAAGTGCCCGGCGGCCTGAGCGTGCATGAAAGGCATGTGCTGGAAGTGCAGCGCGTGGCTGACCATACAGCTCTTGGCAACAGCCCGTGGATGCTGGATTTGGCCCCAGCCAAACCCGTGCAGGCCGTTCTGGCCCGCACCCCCGCAACACCGCTGCTTGGATATGTGGACTGCGCAACCCGTGAACATGTGGCAGGCTGGGCGCACAGCCCCACCATGCCGGATGAACCCGTAGCTTTGCAGATTCTGGATAACGGGCAGCTTGTGGCTTCTATTGTGGCCAACGGTTTGCGGCCAGATGTGCGCCGCGCTGGCGGCTGTGCAACAGAGCGCTGCGGGTTTGATGTGCTGCTCCCCACAGGTCTTTCTCCCTTTACGCGGCATGTATTGGAAATCCGGCGTGAAAGTGATGGCGCATTGCTGGGTGCCCCGCATGTGCTGGAAGCGGTAGATGCGTTTGATCCCACAATGCAGCAGGCTATTGCGCAGGCGGTTACAGCCGCAACGGGCGAGGCTGAACAGGCGCAGGTGCTCTCCTTTTTACTGGGGCAGGTAGAAAAACTTACGCAGGCCCATGCACGAGCACAAAGCGGGCAGGATATGCGCAATCTGGCCGCGGCTCGTGCACGCAGGGGGCAGGGTGTGGCGCCGCTGGCTGTGCGCAAACGGGCATTGGTGGTGGATACACTGCGCCCCGATACCGGGCGTGATGCTGGGTCTCATGCCGTGCTGTCTCATATGCGCGCACTTGTGGCGTTGGGGTATGATGTCAGCCTTGTTGCGGCAGACCAGATGGAGGGGGCCGCCACGCTGGAAGTTCTGCCAGAAGTTACGGTGTGCACGTTGCCATTCTATTCATCGGTAGAAGATGTGCTGCGCCGTCAGGCTGGTAGTTTTGATGTGGTGTATCTGCACCGCATGGATACGGCCACGCGCTATGCGGCGCTCGCACGGCGGCACCAGCCGAAGGCACGGGTTGTGTATGCGCTGGCCGATCTGCACTGGCTGCGTTTGGGCAGGCAGGCGCAGGTGCAGGGTCGGCCAGAACTTATGGCCCGTGCCCGTACCGTAAAACAGGCAGAATACAGTGCTATGCTGTTGGCCGATGTGGTAATGACCCATTCTACCGTTGAGGCTGATCTGCTGCGGCGTGAACTGCCGCAAGTGCGGGTGCAGGTTACACCGTGGGATGTGCCAGTGCGCATGCGTGTTCCGGGGTTTGCCCGGCGTGATGGTGTGGTGTTTGTAGGCAATTACGCACACGCCCCCAATGCAGATGCCGCACGCTGGCTGGTGCAGGATATTATGCCACGCGTATGGGCCACCAATCCGGAAATTCGCTGCCTTTTGGCCGGGGCCAGTATGCCCGCCCAACTGCGCGCCCTTGCGCGTGATGGTGTAGAAATTTTGGGCCATGTGCAGGATTTGCAGGCCCTGTTTGATAGTGTGCGCCTAAGCGTTGCGCCACTGCGTTTTGGCGCAGGTGTAAAAGGCAAGGTGCTGGATAGTTTGGCCGCTGGGGTGCCCTGTGTGCTTTCCCCCGCAGCGGCAGAAGGGCTGGAACTGCCGCAGGATCTGGCTGCTTTTGTGGGACAGGATGCAGATGCATTGGCTGCTGCCATTGTACGGTTGCATCAGCAAGCCAGTGCCAACAGCAAGGCCAGCCGAGCTGGGCGGGCCTTTATGCGCGCAGGCTTTACGGCCCAGCAGGTGCAACAGGCTTTGGCAGCCGCCATTGGTGCACGCGCGCCCCAGCAGATGTCACGGCAGGCTGGATAAGCAGCATATGCGCATAGAGCCTTGAACTTAGTATAAAATTTGGCACAAAAAAGCTGCGGCCCGCAAAACGGAACGCAGCTTTTTTTGTGTTCACTCCCGGCGGAAGGGTGTTCCGCCAAGGTTAAACGCAACGGGCTAGGCTTAGGCCGGAACCTTGCAGCCAATGCACAGCTTGTTGCCATCCGGGTCCCGCAGGTAAGCCAGATACAGCGGGCCCATGGAGGTTTGGCGCACGCCGGGTGGGTTTTCAATGGCCTGTCCGCCATTGGCAACACCAGCTTTGTGCCATGCGTCGGCCATAGCGGTTGTAGCGGCTTCCAGCCCAATGGTGCCACCGTTGGCGGGGGTGGCGGGTTTGCCGTCCAGCGGCTTGGTGACTACAAAGCGCTGGCCGTGCTTGGCGTAAACCAGGCGGCCATTGGGGTGAATTTCTGAAGGGGGAATATCCATAGCTTCAAAAATAGCATCGTAGAATTTTTTGGAACGGGCAATATCGTTGCTGCCCACCACAATATGCGTAAACATCAGATGTAAATCTCCGTCTGTTATGACGGAACGAACCTTACGCGCCTGCTTGCAAGGGGGAAAGGCCGCTTAGCTTATGCCCGCAATGCGCGCAAATTTACGCTGACGGCTGAAAAACAGTTTTTCCGCAATCCAGAACACAGCGCTCTGCCATTTGCCGTGGGGGGAAACGCCAATGGTTTTGAACACCATGTTGGTGACGCGCCGCAGATGCTGGGGCTGATAGTTTTTCATGGCGCGGGACATATACGCCGCAATGCAGCGCGTGTGGTCATACGGCATATCTGCGGGGTCATTGGTGGTGTGGTAGGCGGATGCCAGTTCGTCATCCTCGCTTTCCGTTACGCGGCCAAGGGCAATGCGTGCGCGTTGCAGCGTGCCAATTTTTTCGCGTTTTAGGTAGCGGTTCATGTGGTCGTAAAACAGTTTGAAGTGGCGGAACTCATCCGCGGCTATCTGTTTACAAAGGGCTTTTAAAACGGGTTCTTCCGTAGCATCGGCCAGTGCGGAATAAAAAGAAGAGGTGCCTGTTTCCACCATACATCGGGCAATCAGTTCCCCCGTGCGGGAGCCACGGACAGATTGCTCCACTTCCAGCGGAATCTGGTAAAAATCCCGGTAGCGCTCAAAGGCGGCGTGGTAATCCCACGTAGGGTCTGCCAGCATGGCCCAACGGCCCAGTGCATCACCATGCTGCACTTCTTCTATGGCCCAGTGGTCTGCTGCTTCTCTAAAGTCCGGATCATCGCGGAACACATTATTAAGGTACAGCGCGTAATCCACACTGTTGCGTTCCACCACCGAGGCCGCCTTGATGGCAGGCACCAATTGCGGATCTACTTTAGAGGGATCAAACTGATCCCAAGGCAGTTGGTCGATCTGCCAGTGTTTCATAAGCCCGGGCCTCCCTTTCCTGCCTTTGTTTACGCGTGTGCGTGGTTTATATGCCGTGCAGGTTGGGTTTGCGCCAGAGCCAAGGCATGAAAAAACCTGATGGCCGGATTTCTAGACCATCCGGCCTTGGCGTGAAAAGCTGAAAAAAGGCCCTACAGCCAGATAACACTCAAGGTGTGTTCTGGCTGCCTTACTATAACGCGGCAGGGGCTTATAAAGGTGCTGCGTGCTGTTTTAGCCTGCGTTGGGGGGCACAATTTCTGGCAGCTCATCACCCGGCTGCGCGGGCGGAAGCGGGCGGGGGCGGCGGTTTTCATCCAGCGCCACAAAAATAAATTCGCCTTCCGTTACCTTGGATGTCAGATGTGTGTGGCGGGCGCGGCGCCATGTTTCTACATGAATGGTAAGCGATGTGCGGCCCGCGCGGATAATGCGGGTGTAGATGCTCACCTCATCCCCCACCACCACGGGTTCCATAAACACAAGGCTGTTGATGGCAATGGTGGCACACCGCCCATTGGCCCGAAAAGCTGCCGTGGTGCCCGCTGCAAGATCCATCTGAGAAACAATCCACCCCCCAAACACGTCTCCCGCCGGGTTGGTATCTGTGGGCATGGCTACCACGCGGATGGTGGGGATATCGGTTGGGATTTGCGAATTATCTGAACGGGGCATGCAGTACTGTTCCTTCTGGCAAGGGCCTTATGTTCTGACTTGCAGGGAAGAGAGCCGCCCTGCACGAAAGCATTGCCAGCAGGATAGCGCGTAAACATGGCGGGGTGCAGCTTCAGTTTTTCGTGATCAAACCTGCCTTGAGCGTAACGCGGGGGCGGTTTGGCTGGCGCGTGCGGGGCCTGCGTGGCGGCAATGTAAAATTTTTCAAAACGTTTACTGTTTATAAAGGAATTTAAAATAAAAATAAATAACGTCCCGCGTTAATGCTTAATAAATAATTAACCGGGGCTTTATTCATGCAAAAGGACCCGTTGGCCATGGCCATCAATCTACTGTTTGACAAGGTTATAGATTACTCTGTTGAGGATCTGCTTAACCTTAACGTAACTGGCAACATTCTGGTCACGCGGGATGCTGGCACCCCGGCGGGTGACCCCGTGGTGGTAAACCTGAGTAATATTGCCGATGTGCAGGCGCTCAGCCGCATTGTGGTGGAAAACGGCGCAACAGTGGTGGCGGGTGGCGGCCTGGCATCTGTTGGGGCCATTAAAAATATTACGGTAGATGGTGGCACGCTGGAACTGGGGGGAAATATTATTTCCGCCAATGTGCTAAGTTCTATCAATGTTGGGCCAGATGGCGGCAACATCAAGGTGGATAGTGCAGGCGTTGGTGTGGGTGTACTTTCCAACGTGGTCACGTTTATTGATTCAAACGGTAAAACAACAAGCACCGTTCCCCCAAACTTTACGGTAGATTTTCCGGATTCCTCCAATGTGTGGGGGTATTATGATCCACTCACAAACACCACCACGGTGGGGCTGGATCTGAATATTCTTAACGTTATTGACGTATCGCTTGGCCCAAGCATTAAGGTTTCTGGCAACCCATTTGGATTAACATGGTATATTCCCAAGGAATGGACAAACACCTCCAACCCGGATGGCACGGGCGGTATTCTTATCTGCTATCTGGCTGGAAGCATGATCCGCACCCCCAATGGTGATGTAGCGGTAGAAGACCTGCGCGTGGGTGATACCGTGCTGGCTTATGGAAGGGGTGAAGCAGAACCCCGCCAGATTGTATGGGCAGGCCATGCACAGGCTACGGTAAACCCCACCTTGGCGGATGATGAGGCCGGATACCCCGTGCGTATTGTGCAGGATGCCATAGCAGATGGCGTGCCTTACAAGGATATGCTGGTAACGCCCGAACACTGCCTGTATTTTGATGGGCGCTTTGTGCCGGTACGTATGCTTGTAAATGGTAGCAGCATTTTTTACGATCGTACGTTTACATCCTACACCTATTACCACATAGAAACGCCCGAACATGCTGTTATCATGGCGGATGGTGTGCTGAGCGAAAGTTACCTGGATACGGGCAATCGTACCAGCTTCCGCAGTTCTGGCGTTGTGCTGGCCAGCATTGGCAGCAAACCGCGCAATTGGTCTGTAGATGCCGCAGCCCCTTTGTGCACGCAAAAAGAATTTGTGCAGCCTTTGTTTGAAAAAATTGCAAACAGGGATAACGCTTTGGGGCATGCCTCTGCACAGCCTGCCCCGCGTGAGTTGCTGACAGACCCGGATATCTGCCTGCAAACCAACACCGGCAAGCGTATTCGGGCCATAAAGGTGCAGGATGGGTATTATACCTTTATGCTGCCAGAAAATGTGCAAAGCGTGCAGATTGTCTCCCGCGCAAGCCGCCCGTGTGATGTAGAAGGCCCGTTTGTAGATGACCGGCGCAAATTGGGTGTGGCCATTGGGCAGGTAACCCTGTGTGATACCCAAAATATGCAGGAAATTTCAACGCATTTACAAAATGAAGATATCCCCGGCTGGTACGTTCTGGAACACGGTGGCGCAGCCCGCTGGACAAATGGCAACGCCATGCTGGATCTGGAAAGCCAATCAACATCTGGCTTGCGTATGCTAAGCATGCAGGTATTGGCTGCTGGCCCGTATCTGGCATCAGACACGCCAGCACATCGGCTTGCCAAAACGGCCTGAAGGTTTGGTATAAAAAGTGGGGTGGTTTGAAAACACCCTGCTCTACACGTTAAAAAACGGGGTATCGGCTGCTTTTGTGCAAGTCGGAGCCCCGTTTTTTTATTGGCTTTGGGCTTTTTGTGCGGCGTGCAGACCCCACACCATGCGGCGTGCCCACTACAAAGCCTTGCAAGGGCAGCCATACTGGCCCACGTGGTACATAAAAATGTAAGATACTGCCGCGTTAGTTGCGGATGAGCATGTAATTAACCGTCACATCAAAGTTAATGAACTTATCTTTCATATCCGGCGGCACGGGTGGCAGTTGCGCCCCGTGGAACATGCCTATTGTTGCGGAATCCAGATCGGAGGAGCCAGAGCCGCTGGTCAGGAACACTTTGAACACATGCCCCGTGCGATCTAGAATAACATGCACCGAGGATGGGCCTTCATCCCCTCGTTCTGCCGCATCTGGCGGGTAATACAGGTGGCGCTGGATCCATTCATCAATTTCTGCCGCGTAATCACTGCTCACGCCATGCACTGTGGTGCGCGATGCGTAATGGGCGTTCAGCTCACCATTTTCCACCATCGGGCCAATGGAAAGATCAACCGGGGCGCTGGAACCACCGGGGCGGCCATGCTGCTTGCGGCGTGGGGCTGGGGCCTCGTTAAAGGACATATCCATTGGGTGGTCCAGCGGAGAGGGCTTGTGGTGGCTGGGTCGGGGCGTGGGCTTGGCGTGCGGTGTGGGGCGCGCAGGCTGTGGCGTTTTGGGTTTGTGGCCCGTAACCGGGTGAGAGGGTTTGGTTTGTGTTTTATTTTCCACCGGCTTGGGCAGCCCATCATCAGATGGCGGCAGAATGGGGGCGGAGGGTGCTTCCTCTGCCGGGGGTGTGGGCGTGGGTTCGGCATCTGCCGGGGTTGGGGGTTCGCTGCTGGTCTGGGCGGCGTGTTTGGCCTCGTTCCCGCCACCAGCATCGGGGGATTGTGCGCCCACCATACCGCTGGAAGCCTGCGGTTGAGAAAACACCATTTCCACCCCGGCGGATTGCTGGGCGGCATCGGGCGAGCCTTGGGGCTGATGGTGCGTGGCCTTATACAACAAGGCGGCCAGCAGCAGCACATGTGCGAGAAAAGAGGCCGTAAGCACAGGCCCCAATGTGGGATCTGCGTATATTTCCTTGCGGATAAGCGGGGTAGAGGTGCCGCGTACGTTAACGCCGCGTGTGCGCGGTACAGGTGCTGCGGGAAAAAGCCGTGCGCGCACATCTTCCGTATCCGGTTGGGATGTGCGCTGGCTGGCGGGGTTTTCCGCAGCGTTTGTGCCGCTGTCGGGCAGCAGCCGGGGTTCCTGTCTGGCAGGATGGCGGGAAGAACTGAACCTGTCGATCATGACCCGCCCGTTATTCTCCACCTGTTCCGCAGGGTTTACGCATACCGGCCCCATGCCAGTGTGGTGCGTATTGTGTCATGGCTGCTGCTGTGGTGCCAGAGAGAAGTTTGCACGAAGTTTGTGCCACACCGTATGGGCCTAGCACATGCATGGGCCATACGGTGTGGGGCAGAGATAGCGTTACCAGATTTTTACGCGCTGATCTGGCGCAAGGTAGAGCTTATCTGTGGGCTGCACCTTCCACGCCTCGTACCACGCATCAATATTGTGCATGGGCATGTTCACCCGCGCCTGCGGGGGAGAGTGCGGATCTGTCACCACCAAGCGGCGGATGGTTTCTTCGCGCAGTTTTTCACGCCAGACCTGCGCCCAGCCAAGGAACACGCGCTGATCCCCCGTTAGGCCATCCAGTTCGGGCGCGGGCTTGCCTTTAAGTGCGGCATGATACGCATCTAGCGCCAGCGTAAGCCCACCCAGATCGGCAATGTTTTCACCCATTGTCAGCTTGCCGTTTACGTGTACGCCGGGCAGTACCTCAAACGCATCAAACTGTGCGCCAAGCCGGTCTGCCAGTTTTTGAAACCGGGCGGCATCTTCCTTTGTCCACCAATCATGCAGGCGGCCGTGTTCATCAAACTGGCGGCCTTCATCATCAAAGGAATGGGTCATTTCATGGCCGATCACGCCGCCAATGGCCCCGTAATTTACGGCCATATCCGCCTTGGGGTTGAAGAATGGCGGTTGCAGAATGGCAGCGGGGAACACAACCTGATCAAACAGCGGGTTGTTGTAGGCGTTTACGGTTTGGGGTGTCATGTCCCATTCATCACGATCCACCGGCTGGTCTAGCCGTGCCAGCCAGTAGCGCCATTCATACGCCACGCCGTTGCGGGCATTGCCGTACACATCGCCCTTATGCACCTCAAGGCTGGCATAATCGCGCCATTTATTGGGGTAGCCTACCTGAACTTCAAAGTTTTCAAGCTTGCGCAGCGCGGCCTGCTTGGTGGAAGGGCTCATCCACGTATTGTTGCGCAGGCGGATGCGGAAGGCGTCTTTCAAATCCGTGGTCAGCTTTTGCATGGTGGCGCGGTTTTCTGGCGGGAAGTAACGCTGCACATACACCTTGCCCAGCGCCATACCCATGGCGGAGCTGGTGGCCTGCACGCCGCGCTTCCACCGTGCAGGCAGAGAGGGCTGGCCGGTAAGGGATTTGGTAAGCGCAAAACGCGCCTGCTCAAACCGATCTGGCAGGTAGGATGTGGCGTTTTCTACCAGATGCGCGGCCAGCCATGCCCGCAGCGTATCCATATCCGTATCGGCCACCACGCGGGCTTCTTCCGTAATGGCGGAGGGTTCGCCCACAATCAGCACGCGCTTGTCCAGCCCCTGTTCGGGCAGGCCCGCGGCAGAGAGCCAGATAGACCATTCAAACCCCGGCGCGTTTTTGGCCAGATCTGCCACCGTCATCGGGTTGTAGGTTTTTTGCGGGTCGCGCAGGGTTTCACGCGCCCAATGGGCTTTGGCTAGGCGTGTTTCAAACGTAACAATAGCTGTGGCGGCTTTTGCGGGTTCTGGCCAGTCTGCCAGTGTTAGCGCCTTTTCTACATAAGCCTGATAGGCCTTTTTCTTGCTGGCGAATTCCGGCTTCAGGTAATAATCGCGGTCTGGCAACCCCAGCCCGGCCTGATCCAGATTAAGCGCATAGCGTGTGGGGTCTTTTGCATCCGGGTTGATACCCAGAGAAAACGGTGAGAACTGGAAGTTGCCGGGGCAGGAGCCTGTAAGGGCTGCCAGATCAGAAGGTGTTTTAATGGCGCGAATGGCGTCCAGATCTTCCTTAAGCGGGCGGCTGCCAAGGCTTTCTACGGCTGCCTCATCCATATAGGAGGCGTAAAAGGTGCCCAGCTTTTCTTCAATACTCCGTGGATTTTCCACCGGATGGGCGGAAAGATCGTTCAGAATATCCTGTACCCGTGTGCGGGAAAGCTCGGCCAGCGCGTTGAAGGGGCCATAGCTTGTCATATCTGCGGGAATTTGCAGGTGGTCCAGATAGGTGCCGTTGGCGTAGCGGAAAAAGTCATTCCCCGGTTTTACGCTTAAGTCCCGGCCTTCCAGATCTACGCCCCAAGCGCCAAAGCTGGCGGGGGTTGGCTGCGCTGTGGGGGCAGATGGCGCAGCATGTGCGGGGGCACTGGCAGTGGCGCCAACAAGGGCGGCAGAAAGCAACAATGCGCCACGCAGGGAGGAACGGGAGAGGAAATTGGACAAATGGAGTCTCCGCTTTCTTTCTTCTGGGTCTGATGCGTGGGGCAAGCCCCACTTCTCAGAGTGTTCGGAAACAAAGAATATTCTGCCCCACCTTAGCCTTGGCATGGAAGGCTGCCTACCCCGTGCAGTAAGGGCAATGTTAGCAGGCCCTACGAGAATGAATTTTTCTGCCAGCCCTGTATGTGTGCTTGCATCTTGCAGGCATCCCCCGCATTAGGGGGCTGAAACACACATAAATGTTATGCGTTGCACGTTATGCGGCGGCCCGCGGGTGCACACAAGCAAGGGGTATGGCGTTATTTCTGGCCGAGCAAAATACAGGCAGCATACCGCCATATGGTGGGGGCCACAGCAACAGCGCGTGCGTGTTGCGGCGCATCGGGCGCGCTGTGTTTTGCGCTGTGCCAGCATTATGGCGCTGGGTTTGTGGCCCATTATGGCGCAGGCTACCCAGCCCAAAGCAGCACATACACCCCAGCATGCACATGGGCGGCCTGTTACGGGTGTGGGCCGGGGGCACCACGTAGCCCCACCTGCGGCGGTGGAAGCGCGCAGTAGTACATCTGTGCAGGTAAACGCCCACCGCTACGATTACATGTTTCAATCCGCCCAGCATGAGCCAGATGCCACCACGCATCTTACGGCGGAGCTGTTGCGCAACCGCGATATTACCACCCTGCGCGGGCTGGAGCACGTAGCCCCCAACTTAACGATGCAAAGCATCAACGGCACAGCCTCCACCAACTTTTACCTGCGTGGTTCCGGGTTTAATGATTTCACCCAGAACAACATGCCCACCGTGCTGACCTATGTGGACGATGTTGCCTACCCCTATGCCGCCATGACAGACGGCATGATGTTTGATTTGGCCAGCGCCAGCGTAACCCCCGGCCCAGTAGGCACAGAGCACGGACAGTCCACCACGGGTGGGGAAGTGCATTTGCGCACGGCAGACCCAACAGATACGTGGCATTTTGGGGCATCGCAGGATATTGCCTCTTACGCCCGCAGCCGGAGCGAGGCCTATGTTTCTGGCCCATTGGCCAAGGGGCTGGATTTTCGGCTGGCGGGGCAAACACGCCAAGGCGGCGGCTGGCAGCGAGACCTCGAAAATGGAGACCATTTAGGGGATGCCGATTTATGGGCGCTTCGCGGCAAGCTGCGCTGGCGGCCGGATGATAAAACCACCATCCAGCTTGGCGGCCATTTTGTGCAGGACAACAGCGAGGTTGTAACCCCGCAAGCCGTGCACCGCATTATTGGCTCTACCCCGCTGCCCGATTACGGCATGGGAACAGATGCGCAATGGTCTTCCAATTCCACCTTTGACAAGCTGATAGGCCGCCGCGATGGGCTAAAACCCAGCGAGCACAACCAGTACTGGGGCGCGGATGTGCATATCATGCACGATTTCGGGCCGGTAACATTTACATCTGTAAGCGCGTTTGAAACCGAACGGCGTGGAGAATACACAGATCAGGATGGCACATCACGGCAGGAGGCCGATACCTACCGCACCATAGATGGCAACGTGTTTACGCAGGAAGCGCGGCTTAACGGCTCTGCCCTTGGTGGGCGGCTGAACTGGGTTGTGGGCGGGTATTATCAGCGCAGCCAGATGAACCAGCGCTTCTTCTTTAACTACACAGATTACGCCGCGCGTGGGTATATGATGTCCACCTCCTTCGGGCAGAACCAGCAGAGCGTTTCGGAATTTGGGCATGTCAGTTACCGGCTGCCGCATAACGTTACCATCTGGGCGGGGCTGCTGCATGAGCTGGATGATCGCGGCATAACGGGCCTGACATCGCAGATATTTGGCGGGGCTACGCATAACTTCCACGCAGAAAACACGGCCGCCAACCAGTTTGCGGGGCAGGTGGGAGTTTCATGGCAGTTCGTGCCCAATGCCATGCTGTATTACAAAATGAGCAAGGGCTTTAAGCCCGGTGGCTTTACGGCCAACAATACGCAGGTGCAGGCGCAGCTAGATCCCTTTCACCCCGAAACGGTGCTAACATACGAGCTGGGCTTTAAATCAGACCCCATACCCAACCGTTTGCGCATTAACGGTGCAGCGTTTTATAATGATTACCACAACCAGCAAGTTGTGGGCACGGTGCTGATTCCCAATTACGGCCCGTTAAGCGAAATTACAAACGCCCCTAAATCTGAAAGCTGGGGTTTTGAGGCCACGTTGGAGGCCAACCCCATAAGCCGTTTGCACATTATGCAAAACATTGGCTGGCAGCGCGGGGATTTTCAGAACTTCCCCAATGTGGATCGCCCCGCCACCAACGCCTATTACGCCCAGCACGGCACATGGAAAGCAATAGAGCGTAACTTTGCCGGGGTGGATAATGGTTCCCCCAAACTCACACTGAATGGTGAGGCCATGTGGCGGCAGCCCTTGGGCAAAGGGTATCGGCTGGATTTTGGGCCGGATTGGCAATACCGGGGCAGTCAGGCCATTGTGGTGGGCGGCACGGGGTATCAGCGCTTGCCATCTTATTTTTTGCTGGGGGCGCACGTAACGTTCCGCCCGCCTTCGGGTAAGTGGGAAGCCACGCTTTACGCCCGCAACATTCTGGATAAACGCTACGCAGAAAGCGGCGGTATGGCCACCACCACGTATTTCTATATTCCCGGTGAGCCACGCTTTATTGGTGGGCGGGTTTCCTGCGGATTTTAAGTATTAAATCAAGTATAACAAGCGCGTGATTCACGTTTTAGAGAGAAATAGGGCGGAACTGGTCACTAAAAATCTATTTCTTATTTACGGATAACGCTGCTTGTATTGCCTCCGTTCTTGTTTTTGAAACGGAGGTCTGGTTATGGCCGGTAAAAACGGTGCGTGCCTGATTGCTTTGGCGGTGCTTTTAGGGGCATGCAGTTCTCGCATTGCCCTTAACGAGGCCTCCTTTCCTATTCAGGATCTGCCGGTGCAGCATTTGGTGCAAACGCCGGTGGCCTATAGTTTTGCGCCGGGCTTTGCCAAGCAGAATGCGCAAATAGCGTGTAGCCTTGGCATAAATTACACCACAAATTTAGGGGCTTCTGCAGAGGAGCGGTTGCAGCAGGCCATTCGCTCCAGCTTTGCCCATGCGCAGCAGGAAACCCCAGAAACACGCGGTTATACAATGGCCCTTTCCCTGCAAACAGCGGATGAGCAGGTAAGCGTTAAACCGGGCCTGTGGGATAACAAATACACGGTGGATACCACCCTAAAAGGCACTGTGCAGGTGCTTAACGCACAGGGCCAGCCTGTGCAGGTGGTGCCTATTACCGGGCAGGGCAGCAACACGGTGGCCGGAAGCTGCGGGGCGCTTAAACACGCCATGATGCAGGCGAGTGAAAAAGCCGTAGCCCAGATTGGCAATGACTTTGTAACAAAAGTGGCAAATGGCCATGTGCTGAATTAGCTTATGGCCAAAGCCGACCCTTTAAAAGCCGCCAGCCCTTATCTGCTACAGGGGAGATAAGGGCCCGCTTATATAGGCCATGCGTACAGATTAACATCAGGCAGAGCGTGTGTGTGTTTCTGCCTTTTGGTGGTTTTCCACAACATAGGGGCCACCTGCCTGTACGGTAATGGACAGCATGCCAATTTTGCCATCGGTAAGGTATCCATCCAGAGGCAGCAGGGCATCTCCATCTGTCCATGCGCAGCCTGCGGCTTCCGCAGCGTACCAACCTGCGGGTTTTTCTGCCTGAAGGTGCACGTTAATATTATGCACATCTTCGGCGCACAGAAGGTGTATGTTTGCAATGGCAACGCCCAGATAGCGGCGGTCATTCACAAACGGGCCAATAATATCTACCGGGCGGCTGGCGCGAGAAACAATGCGTACGGATTGTGTGTTAGGTGGCAGCATAAAGCTGTACTGGCACGTGGTGTGGCGCGCAGGGTGCACAATAGCTCCGGACTGCGTAACAAGGTGCAGGTTGGGGTTGGTGGTTGTTTCAACATTTCTTGCAGATACATGGCATCCGGCAATGCTGTTTGTACGATAGGAGAGCGCGTGAAACAGAGGCTCCACAAAAGTACGATCTATGCATAAAGGCGCTGCGGCATCGTGCTCCCAGCTTTTGGTGGGCGCGCGCCCCAGCATAACAACGCTACCATTCTGCTGGAAGGATGCGCGGTTGCCCGTATCCAGATAGCTTTCCGTCAGCACACCATTTGCCATGATGATGGTGTGTTCTGCGGTTTCAATGTGGTAATATTCGTAAGATACAATGGATGTATCATAGAAAATGGAACTGCCATTCACCAGCATACGTGCTGGCACAAACTTGCCATGAAAGAACAGGCAATGTTCTGGTGTGATCAGCAGATCTGTGCTGGGTACATGCTCAGCCAACGCATTGGCAACAATGCGGATGGGGTAGCCTGCCTCATCCTGCGTAAGGGCGGTGTTTGCCTTTGCCGGGGCATGACCAGCCCATGTGACGCGGCTAACTTTTCTTGCACCATCTGAATAGACAAAAACAGCATCGCCAATCTGGATATCTTCAATGGCGCGTGGGCCTTGTGGTGTTTCAATCAGGGCGCCTGCAAGAAAGCAGTCGATAGTTGCGGTATCACCATCATAGCCGATTTTATCGGGGGATTCTCCATCTACAAAGGTAAGGGAATCTACCAGAACATCATCTGCATTTGCGGCGTTAACAACTTTGTAGGTGTTACTGCCCAAAGGAACCCATTTAATATGGATGCCCGCGCTACCATCGGAAGATTGGCGGCTGCCAAAAGTGATGGCGTCGTAACTGGAAAAGTTAATAACGGAGGGAACAGTGTTTTGCGCCCCCGAAAGATTAAGATAATTGGTGTTGCCATTGTTGGGTGTTGGCCAGAAAGACGCAACAGACGTAAAACTGCCTGAAGGCTGCACGGTAGAGTTATCAATCAGAACGGTGCCGCCCGTCATATCTCCATAGCTTATCACATACAGAGAGTTGACCCGAAGCGTGCCACTGTAATCATCCATGCTGATATTGTTATCAACAGTAAAGCCAACGCGTTGCGAGGAATCTCCGGTGTAATTGTTCAACGCAATATTTGTATCACCTGTAATGGTCAGGCTGGAGATTTCAACCGCAGATGGAATGTTGATTGTCTGGTTTTGCGTGGCATTTGTGTCGATGACAACATCCGAATCTGAACCTGGGACGCCGTTAGACCAGTTAGCTGCGTTGTTCCAGTTGCTATCACCTGCGGTGCCTGTCCATGTATCGGTTGTCATAAGTTGCCCTAAAAAGTTATATAATTCGCAACATATAAACTCACGATAAGATTCTGCAAGCATTTTTAAATATATAAAGGGGCAGTAATACATAATGTTTTTAGAAAAATTTATTGTGGTAATTATTTTATTTTATAAATGTAAATATAAAATTATCTATTTTATAGATATAGTATAATTAAGTTAACATTTTGAGGTTTATTGATAATATTTTAACAAATAAATGAGATTAAATTATATTTTATAAGTATTTATTTCAAATAAGTTTACGTGTATTTAAAGTTGTTTTTATTTATTTGTGTGTTCGGGTTAACTTTTCTGGAATGCCAAAGAAAAGCCACATTTTTTAATGGGGAATGATTTTTTTATTTTATAAAAGGAAAAAACTTTTGGCAATTGTCAGTTCATGACTGTGATAAAAGGCATGAACTGACAATGCTTTACCGAAAACAGAGGGTTAGTAAATTTCGGGCACAATCATGGTGTCTGGCGTGGGCTGGCGTTCGTAATCTGCATGATACACGCGCGGTGGCAAAACCACTTCGGGGCGTGGCACAGGCTTGTACGGCACTAATGAGAGCAGGTGGTTAATGCAGTTTAGCCGCGCACGCTTTTTATCTACGGCCTGCACAACCCACCACGGAGCTTCCTCGATGCTGGATTTTTCCAGCATGGTTTCCTTGGCCTTGGTGTAGGCTTCCCACCGGCGGCGGCTTTCAAGATCCATCGGGCTGAGCTTCCACTGCTTCAACCGGTCTTCCATGCGGGCGCGGAAGCGGGCTTCCTGCTCATCATCGGTGATGGAGAACCAGTATTTCACCAGCTTAATGCCGCTGCGCACCAGCATGCGCTCAAATTCCGGCACAGAGCGGAAGAATTCTTCATATTCTTCATCGGTGCAAAAGCCCATTACGTGTTCCACACCGGCGCGGTTATACCAGCTACGGTCAAACAGCACGATTTCCCCCGCAGCAGGCAGGTGCGCCACATAACGCTGGAAATACCACTGGGTTTTTTCACGGTCTGTTGGGGCGGGCAGGGCGGCTACGCGGCAGATGCGGGGGTTAAGCCGCTGGGTAATGCGCTTGATAACGCCACCTTTGCCTGCGGCATCTCGCCCTTCAAACAGCACCACAATGCGCTGGCCCGTGGCCTGCACCCAATCCTGCAACTTTACCAGTTCTGTTTGCAGGCGCACCAGTTCCCGAAAATATTCACGGCGGAAGGCGTTTTCAGATTCGGAAATGGTTCCGTCCAGATCGTCTTCCTGCAATTCCAGTTCTATTTCTTCGTCCAGGTCATCAATAATTTCCTGGCGCATCCGCTCACGTTCATGTTCTGCAGCGCGAAGTGTTTCTGTTGCCTGATCTGTCATATCCAAGGCCCTCAAGCAAAAAGCGGGGCACTTTGGGGTGCCCCGCTTATGTTGTGTTAGAAGATGTGGCGGAAGATGAAGTAAAGCACGCCGCTAATCAGCATGGCGGCGGGCAGGGTTGTTACCCATGCCATGGCCATGGCGCGCAGTGTGGCCCATTGCAGGCCGCCGCCCCCGGCAACCATGGTGCCAGCCACGCCGCTGGAAAGAATATGCGTGGTGGAAACCGGCAGGCCATAGCGTTCTGCCAGGCCAATGGTGCCCATGGCCACCAGTTCTGCCGCAGCACCCTGCGCGTAGGTGAGGTGGGTTTTGCCAATTTTTTCACCAACGGTCACAACAATGCGCTTCCAGCCCACCATGGTGCCAAGGCCCAGAGCCAGCGCCACGGCAATTTTAACCCATGTGGGAATAAAGCGTGTGCCAGCGTTAAGCTGCCCCATAAACTTGCTTAGCTCTGCGGTTTCATCCCCCGTAAAGCCAGAAACCTTGCCCATGTTGCGCACGGCTTCCGCCACCAGATACATATCTGTGCGCACGTTTGGCACGGCTGCTGCCGGAATAGCCTGGAGGGAGTGATAGCTGCCAACAGATTGCGCAATGTCATCAGACAGCACGCCAAGGGCGGAATAGATTTCCGGGCGGGCGATTGTTTTGGTGCGCAGCGCATCGGTAACCTGTGCGCGGGCTTCTTCTGCACTTGGCAGGCTAGGGGCGGGGGAGCCGTGCACTTCAAACACATGCGCGGCCTGCTGTGCGGTTTGCACAAAGGCGGGCATCATGTCATCGGGCATGGCGCGGTTAAGCGCATACGCCGTAGGGGCCGCACCAATAAGAATAAGCATGATAAGGCCCATGCCCTTCTGCCCATCGTTACTGCCGTGAAAGAAGGAAACACCCGTGCAGGTGCCTACCAGCAAGCCACGGATCCACAGTGGCGGCGGGGCATCACCCTCTGGGGCGCGATACAGGGCTGCGTTGCGGATAACCAGACGCATCAGGATTAACATGCCCGCAGCCAGCACAAAGCCGCAAATGGGGGAAAACAGCAGGGCAGAAAAAACCTTGCGCACCTGAGACCAGTCCACCCCATACAGGGCGCTACCGGCAGGAGACATAAGCTGGTTTGCAAAGCCAACACCAAGGATAGACCCCACCAAAGCGTGGGAGGAACTGTTGGGAATACCAAAGGCCCATGTGGCCAGGTTCCAGATAATGGCGGAAAGCAGCAAGGCAAAAATCATGGCATGGCCAGCGCCGCTGCCAACTTGCAAGATAAGCTCTACCGGCAGAAGCGTAACAACGCTGTACGCCACCGCCCCGGATGAAACCAGAACGCCCGCAAGGTTCCACATGCCAGACCACACAACCGCCACCAACGGGGGCAGGCTGTTGGTGTAGATGACGGTGGCCACGGCGTTTGCCGTATCGTGAAAGCCGTTTACAAATTCAAACCCCAGCGCAATCAGCAGCGCCAAGGCCAATAAAGCAAAGGCCCCAATGGCCATGCCGTTTTCACCAGCAGACCGCAGGTCTGCCAGAACACTATACCCTACAAAAACAAGAGCAGCCGTCACCACACCCATAAAGAACATGCGGAAGGCCTGGTTGGTGCCTCCCTTCATGTTTGGGCGTGGTGCGGCAGCCGGACTCAGCAACGTGCCGGACATGGATTTTTCCTGACTGTCAATTTCACTCTATGGGGGAAAAGCAGATATTTTCCCGTCCTGCTGTCAGGTTTCAGACGGCGTGGGCCGGCTTACCGGCCGCATGGGCCGCTGAAGCAGGGCGTGCGCCAGCACACACCTTGCGGCGTGCGGTATGCGGCAGGGCTGCATACGGGTGCGGGGTGCCGTTACGTTCCCATACATAGAGCAAAGTGGTGCGCCAGCGCTCACGCACGGCTTCGCGCCACTTTGGCTTATGTGCATCGGGCTGCATTGCAGTAACTGGTTCAGCACACATTGTCTGCTTCTCCTCCAAACAGGATGAGCAGTCCTTTAGCCCCTTGCTGGCCTATTGTGCGTGACGCTTTCATGACAAACGTTGAGAACCGCTCGCAAAAGAGTAAGGCTAACGCTCTGAAAACATGTTATTATATTGAAATAATAATATCACATATGCGTTAAAAACATATATATACCTTCTATAGGCCGGAACGCCGCCTTTCCTCCCTACGTTGGCACTCGTGTAACGCTGTGCAGATGTAGGAAAGGTCAGGCAGAACATGTCGGTTCAGATTTCAAGAGAAGCCCTGCTGCGTGCGTATCGGAGCATGCGTACCATTCGCGTTTTTGAAGAACGCCTGCACGTGGAATTTGCCACAGGGGAAATTCCCGGATTTGTGCACCTTTATTGCGGCGAGGAAGCCTCTGCCGTGGGGGTGTGCGCTAACCTGACAGATAATGATACCATTGCCAGCACGCACCGTGGCCACGGGCACTGCATTGCCAAAGGCGTGGAAGTAGGCGGCATGATGGCCGAAATTTATGGCCGCCATACCGGTGTGTGCCGCGGTAAGGGAGGGTCCATGCATATTGCGGATCTTTCTAAAGGCATGCTGGGGGCCAATGGCATTGTGGGTGGCGGGCCACCGCTTATTTGTGGGGCTGCTCTTTCTCATAAAACGCTTAAGGATAACGGTGTGGCCGTGGCGTTTTTTGGTGATGGCGCTTCTAACGAGGGCACCACGCTGGAAAGCATGAACCTTGCCTCTGTTTGGCATCTGCCCGCTGTGTTTGTGGTGGAAGACAACGGATATGGAGAGGCCACAGGGGCATCTTACGCCTGCGCAGGCACGCAAAAGGATAGGGCCGCCGGGTTTGGCCTGCCGTATTTCTCCTGCGAAGGAGATGATTTTTTTGCAGTGTATGAAACAGCCCGCAACGCCATAGATCACGCACGCTCTGGCGAGGGGCCGGTGATGCTGCATGTGCATCTCAGCCGCTGGTATGGGCACTTTGAAGGCGATGCCATGACCTATCGCAAGGCCGGGGAAGTGGCCGAGCAAAAGAAAGATCATGATTGCCTCAAAAAGTTTCGCGCCCGCGCGGTGGCGGAAAATCTGCTGCCCGAAGGCGATATGGATGAAATAGACGCCGCCGTGGCGGATGAGGTGGAAAGCGCGGTTGTCACCGCCAAGCAGGCGCCGTGGCCGCAGGACAAAGACCTGATGGCCGATGTGTATGCGCGGTACTAACCCTTCCACCAGTTTTTCAGCCACACAGGCAAACGGGAACCAGAACAATGGGTAAAAAGAGTTTCAGACAGGCCATTAACGAAGCCCTGCGGCAGGAAATGCGGCGTGACCCACGGGTGATCCTGATGGGCGAGGATATTGCCGGGGGCCGTGGCGGCACCGCTGGCATTACAGATGCCTGGGGCGGCGTGCTGGGCGTAACCAAAGGGCTGTGGGAAGAATTTGGAGATGACCGCGTGCTGGACACGCCTATTTCCGAAGCTTCCTACATTGGTGCCGCCGCAGGTGCGGCCGCTACCGGCCTGCGCCCCGTGGCCGAGCTGATGTTTGTAGATTTTGTGGGCTGTTGTCTGGATCAGATCATGAATCAGGCGGCCAAGTTCCGCTACATGTTTGGCGGCAAGGCCACCACGCCGCTGGTTATCCGGGCCATGTATGGTGGCGGGTTTAGTGCGGCGGCCCAGCACAGCCAGGCGCTTTACCCGCTGTTTACGCATATTCCGGGGCTTAAGGTTGTTATCCCGTCATCACCCTACGAGGCCAAGGGCCTGCTGATAGAAGCTATCCGGGATGATGACCCCGTGATCTTCCTTGAAAACAAAGTGATGTATGATGATGAGGAAGACGTGCCGGATGAGGCCTATACCATCCCGTTTGGTGAAGCGAATGTGACGCGTGAAGGAGAAGATGTCACCATTGTTGCCATGGGCCGTATGGTTGGCATGGCCAACGCCGCAGCAGATGATCTGGAAAAGCAGGGCATTGGCTGCACAGTGATAGACCCGCGCACCACATCCCCGCTGGATGAAGAAACCATTTTAGAATCTGTATCCGAAACAGGCCGCCTTGTGGTGGTGGATGAAGCCAGCCCACGCTGCAACATGGCGTGCGATATTTCTGCCCTTGTGGCGGAAAAAGCGTTTTTCAGCCTTAAAGCGCCTATCCGCCGTGTGGTGCCACCCCATACGCCAGTGCCGTTTTCCACCCCGCTGGAAAAGCTGTACATGCCGGATGCAAACAAAATTGCCGCCGCTGTGCGCTCCATTACCTCCAGCCAGAAGCAGAAGGTTGCATAAGCCATGACAGACACCATTACAGCACTGACAATGCCCAAGTTTGGCTTGGCCATGACAGAAGGCAAGCTGGCATCATGGACAGTATCTGTTGGCCAAAGCGTGCAGCAGGGTGATGAGCTGGCGGATATTGAAACCACCAAAATTACCAGCAGTTATGAAAGCCCCGCCGCAGGCGTGCTACGCAAACAGGTGGCAGAAGCGGGGGAAACCCTGCCCGTGGGCGCACTGATTGGCGTTCTGGCAGATGCTGAAACACCAGATGTGGATATTGAAGCCTTTATCAAAAACTTTCATGCAGACAACCCGCAGGATGCCGCGGCAACGCAGGATGCCACCGCAGGTGAACCCAAGCAGATCACGGTGGGCGAGCACACGTTGAATGTGCGTGATGTTGGCACGCAGCAGGGTACGCCCATTGTGCTGGTGCATGGTTTTGGTGGAGATATCAGCAACTGGCTGCTCACGCAGGATGCTTTGGCGGCAGATAGGCGCGTAATAGCATTTGATCTGCCGGGGCACGGGGCTTCCTCTAAAAACGTGGGCACAGGCACGCTGGCGTTTCTGGCCGGTGTGGTGAGTGACCTGCTGCAAACGCTCAAGATAGAAAAAGCCCATGTGGTGGGCCATTCTTTGGGGGGCGGCATAGCGTTGACCTTGCTGCGAGACCACCCAGAGCAGGTTGCCAGCCTAAACCTGCTGGCCCCCGCCGGGCTGGGCAAGAATGTGAATGCAGATTTCATTAGCGCTTTTGTGGATAGTGAAAGCAGCCGGGATATGAAGGCTGTTTTGCAAATGCTGGTGTATAACAAAGCACTTGTTGGCCGCAAAATGGTGGATGCCGTGCTGCGTGCCCGCAGGCTGGATGGCGCGCGGGATGCCCTGCACGTTATTGCCAAGGCGTGCTTCCCTAACGGGCATCAGGCGGATGATCTGCGCTCCGTGCTGGCCGGAGCCGAAACACCTACCCAGATTTTCTGGGGCAAGGAAGATGAAATTCTTTCTGCCTCCAATGCCTCTGGCCTGCCGGATATCATACCGGTGACAGTGTTTGAAGAAACAGGCCATCTGCCGCAGCTTGAGCGTGCAACAGATATGAACAAAGCCATTGCCGTGTTTGTAAAAGACCCCGAAGCCGCGCTGAGCATGGCCCGGATGGACGCCACAGCCTAATACCCCAAGCTTTCCCCAACATGCCCTGTAATGCAGATGCCTTTTATACATAAAGTGTAGAGGGCATCTGCATATTGTTTGTTAAAAACGCTGCATTGTTCTTTAGATATGGGAAGACATGTTATGACATGCACGCATTTCCGGCACGCTGAATCCGGGTGCATGAAATTGATCTGGATCAAGGGAGAGGCGATCAGAAAGCGGTGATACTCCTAAGCGTGATCACAAGGGCGCCGCGTGCCGGGCCCTTGTGCCAGAACAAGGAGGATAAAATGACCAGTTACGTGAATACAGGCCGCTCCCCAGTTGTGCGTGTTCCTGTTGGCACGGTACGGGTGGCAGATCCGTTTTCTGTTCTGCAGCGGCAAATGAGCCGTTTGTTTGAAGATTTTAAAACACCAGAAGGGGCAGCCGCCGCTACAAGCCGCTTGGGCGCAACCGATATTACAGAAAACGCTAGCGCCTACGTGGTTGCCACGGAAGTGCCGGGTTGTTCTGAAAATGATATCAAGCTGGGCACAGCCAACGGGCTGCTGACCATTAGCGGCGAAAAGAAAAAGCCCGAACTGGCAGAAGGCACAAAGCACCACGTTGCGGGCCGCCAGTTTGCTGCTTTTGAAGATTCCTTTGCTATTCCCGAAGATGTGGATGTGGATAAAATTTCTGCCAGTATTAAAAACGGTGTGCTGACAGTAACCATGCCCAAAAAAGCAGAAGCCAAACCGGCAGAACGCCAGATTGCCATTAAGGCAGGCTGAAAACAGCGGAACCTTAAAACCCCGCTAGGAAAGATAGATTTATGAGCACGAAAAACAAAACAGTACAGATCGGCAGCACCAAATACGAAATGCTGGGCGTTATCAATGATGGTGACAGCAAGGTGCGGCTGAAGGACAGCGCAGGCAAGGTGGAGGAAATGACAAGTGATTCCTTCATTACCCAGTTGAACGAAGGCAAGGCCAAGTATCTGGACTAATTAAGAAGCCGGATAAAAAGGTGTTGCTGTTGGCAGGGTGTATAAAGGCCCGCATTGTGGGGTTTACCCAACACACAAAGCGGGCGCTTTAAAAATACAGGGGCAGGCAGGATGCGGTGAACCTGCCTGGTCTGGCCCTTATACGGGTGGGCCGCCCCTGTGTGGCAGGTTTGCGTTATCAGGTTCCCGCACTGGCTGATGTTTTCAACAGGCCGGTGCGGGAATGCTTTTTTATAAACGGTGTAAAGTGTGGCTTAGTCCATCCGCACGGGTGGGCGCACAAAGCCATCCAGCCAATCCGTAAAGCAGGCAATCATGCCGCGGAATGGCCCATACAGTTCAAACTGATGTTGCCGATACAGCGCCATATGGCCCAAACGCGCGCTAAGGCCGTGCATAAAGCCGCCGCCAAAGGTTTTGCCATCTGCAAATGCGCCCCAGCCGTTGTAATCCCCCAAGGCCACAATGGCTCCACGGTTTCTGAACTTAAAGGCAGGCACGGGCTTTTTGTTAAAGATAAAGCCCGGCAGATAGCGTGCCAGATGGTGTGCTTGCTGGCGGGCCACCTGTGCGGTGGGGGCCAACGGGCTATCGCTAATAAAGGCGCAATCCCCCACAGCAAAAATGCTGTCATCCAGCGTGGTCTGCAAATTGGGGCGCACCAAAAACTGGCCGCCACGCCCACATTCCAAACCATCCATTTGGCGGGTAACATCGGGGGCTTTTACGCCCGCCGCCCAAACGCGAAACTGTGCATCTACACGGGTGCCATCTTTAAGCATAAAGCCGTGTTCATCCGCACCGCTTACCATTGTGCTGGTAAGCACCTTGATCTTAAGCGCTTCAAGCTGCTTTTGCGCGGCGGCAGATACATTTTTGGGGAAGGCAGGCAAAATCCGCGGCCCGGCTTCTAACAATGTTACGCGCATTTCCGGCGTAACAGGCGTGAAGTTGTACAAAGAGCCAATATCCAGCGCCTTGTGCAGTTCAGCCGCAAGCTGTACGCCTGTAGCGCCTCCGCCAACAATGGCAATATCTAGCGGAGATCCTCGGCCATAGGCCTGAATAACCGCATGGCGGAAGCGCTCGTTAAAGTTATTGGCTTCTACAATGTTGTCTAGGAAGATGCAGTTTTCCACCACGCCCGGTGTGCCAAAATCATTCGCACGGCTGCCAATGGCAAAAATCAGCACATCGTAATCCAGATACCGCTCATCCAGCAGCACCTCGTGGTCTTCTTCTTCCAGCGGGGCCAGCTTCAGGCGCTTGGCGGCGCGGTCTATCCCGGCAATTTCACCATAGCAAAAGCGGAACCCATGCGCCGCAGCGTGAGAGATAAAGGTGATGCGGTCATTCTCGTTTCTGGCTGTGCCCGCAGCAAAGCAGTGTAACATGGGCTTCCACACATGGCTGAAGCCCTTGTCCACCAACGTAATATCTAACTTGCCGGAGCGCCCAAGGCTATTGCCCAGCCGCGTTGCAATAGCCATGCCTGCAACACCGCCGCCAACAATAACCACCCTAAACCGATCACTCATCCCACAATATCCCCCTTGCTCCGCACCATGCGGTGCGGAGGAGTGCCGTGCAATCCACTACTTGTTGATCTCACGCACCCGTTTATTGTGTTCTACCGTGGTACGCGCCGTTTTGATGCCCAAAGCGGGCGTAATTAGGAAGCGGCTAAATCCACCACACCAATTACACCTTCTTCGGTGCCAAAACCCAGCGTGCAGCCATCTGGGCTATAGGCCAGCGCCGTAATGGCCCCCGCCTTGCCCAGTGATACGGGCAAAACCCGCTGGGTAGATGGTTCCATCATTACAACGGTACCATCTGCAAAGCCAGCGGCCACAACCTCTTGCTCTGGGTGAAAGGCTACGCGGGTGCACAGCGCACCGCCTGCGCCCGGCAGTTCCATGGGTGGTTTGCCCATAGGGCCACCCCCAAAAAACGGCCACATCACAACGATGTCAGCACCGCTGGTGGCCAGCCATTTGCCGTTTTTGGAAAAGGAGAGCGAGCGCACCTTGGTAGGGTAGCCGCTCATGCGCATGTTGTGGCCATCTGCCAGCCGCCAACCGTGCAGGTCATTATCCTGCATGGCGGTTACAACGGCATCACCCGCCGGGTGCATGGCAATATCAAGGTGGCTGCCTTTCCATTCCAACTGGCGGGGCTTGCCATCTTTGGATTGGGTGAACCACACAGAAACACCATTGTAGTGAGAAACCGCAATGCGCTTGCCTTTGGGGTCAAACACAATGCCGCCCACGGTGGTGGGGTGTTCCAGCGTGCGGGTTACGGTGCGGCCCGTGGCATCGCGCAGTTCTACATTTTTGCCCGCAGCGGCGGCAATTACGGCAGATTTGGCATCTACATAGGTGGTAATATGTTCCACCCAGCGGCGGCCTTTGCCCAGTTCCTCAATCTCGCCAGATGGATCAAGGCGGCACAGGCGGCCATCATCACCCCCCGTTAAAAAGCAATCGGGCAGCGTATCGGCAGAAAGGCAAAGGGCAGGGCCATCATGCACGGCATAGGTGTTCCATGCCTCTGGCGTAAGCTGGTCTTCACGGTGTACCACCACCACATCACCTTCACCCGTGGTAAAGGCAAAGCGGCTGTTATCCCGCGTGGCGGCGCAGGCGGTAATTTCACCTTCCACCTGTAGGTGGGCGCCGCGTTTTTCAATAAGGCCGCGTAGGCTTTGTGTCTCGGTGCTCATGCGGCAATGCAGCTTTCAAGCCCGCGGCGCAGTTGGGGCCGGTTGAGGTTGCGGCCAATAAACACAAGGCGGCTTTCACGCGGTTCATCTTTCTTCCACGGGCCGATGTTGTCTCCATCCGCCATCATGTGCACGGCCTGAAAAGCAAAACGATCATGCTGGCCTGCAAAATCCAGAATGCCCTTGGTGCGCAGGATATCTCCGCCTTTTTCCTGCAACAATGCGCTTACCCATGCCTGAAAGCGCCCGGCATCTAAGGGCTGCTTGACGGTAAGGGAAACGCTGGTGATATCCCCTTCATGGTGGTGTTCTGGCGTGTGTTCCAGAAAATCCGGGGCGTTTTCCAAAATGCGTTCCAGATCAAACCCGCCGCGGTCCATTACGTCTGTAAGCTTTACGTTGCCTTTTTTGGCGGGGTAGATGGGCGCTGCGGCATTGATCTTGCGTATGGCGTCTTCCACCGTTTTTAGCTCGGCGGCATCTACAAGGTCTGTCTTGTTCAGGATAATTACATCTGCAAAGGCAACCTGCTCGTGCGCTTCGGGGCTTTCCTTTAGCGTGGTCAGGAAGTTACTGGCGTCCACCACGGTTACCACGGCGTCCAGCTTGGTTTTTGCACGCACATCTTCATCGGCAAAAAAGGTTTGGGCCACGGGGGCAGGGTCTGCCAAGCCGGTGGTTTCTACAATAATGCCATCAAATTTGCCGCGCCGTTTCATCAGCCCGTTTAAAATACGGATCAGGTCTCCGCGCACGGTGCAACAGATGCAGCCATTGTTCATTTCGAACACTTCTTCATCTGCATCCACAACCAGATCGTTATCCACGCCCAGTTCGCCAAATTCGTTAATCACCACGGCGTATTTGCGGCCGTGCTCGGCAGTTAGGATGTGGTTGAGCAGCGTGGTTTTGCCCGCGCCCAAAAAGCCGGTCAGCACGGTTACCGGTATGCGGCTATCGGGCGCGGCGGCGCTTGCAGGCGCTGAAGATGCATCGGACATCGGGAATGAACCTTTCCAGTACAAACAACTGTTGCAACATATAGGGTGCAATAGCGCTCTAGGCCAGAACCTAAGCCAACTGGCGGATCAGCCCTGCTTTGAGGGGGAAGACTGCCCGCGAGAGGCCTGGCGTGCTGTATCTGTGGCTGTAACAACAGATGCGCTGTTTTGTTTGGGGGCGGTGGTGCGCACAAAACGCACGGCCAGCGCACCATACAAGGCATGGCTGCACAGGGTGCGGGAAACGCCAAAGGCCAGAAAGGCGCTGGCCAGCAGGGCAAGGGTGATCTGCTGGTTATCGCACATTTCCATGACAATAACCGTGGCGGTAAGCGGAGATTGCGTAACCGCTGCAAAATAGGCCACGGTGCCCAGCAGCACCACGGCCCCCGGTGCGGTGTGGGGCAAAAACTGCGCCACCCAGCCACCCATGCCTGCACCCACAGAAAGCGAGGGCGCAAACAGCCCACCGGGAATGCCCGAACAGTAAGATACAATGGTGGCCAGCAGTTTCAGCACAAAAAATGAGGCCGAATACTGGTCTGACCCCATAATGATGTCACGCGCCTGCACATAGCCTGTGCCGTATGTCATGCCGCCAGAAATCAGGCCTATAAGGGCCAGCAACACCCCGCACAGGGCTGCAAACGCAACCGGATGGCGCGTAATAAACGCCCCAAAAGCCCCCGGAATACCACGAGATATGCGCACAAGCAGGGCAGAAAACCCACCCCCGCACAGCCCGCCAATAATGCCGCACGCCAGAACGGCCAGCCAGCTTGTACCCACCGGCACGGAGGAATAGGTGTGCCCAAAATACGTGTAGTTGCCCACAAGTGCGATAGCTGTCACGCCGGAAATCACCACGCATGTCAGCATGGTGCCACTGGTGCGTTGCTCGAAGGAGTGGGCCAGTTCCTCAATGCCAAACACAATGCCAGCCAGCGGAGTGTTAAAGGCGGCGGCCACACCTGCGGCCCCTCCGGCTTTAATAAGCGCACGCTGGCGGGTAATATCTGTAATGCCCATATAATGGCCCACCGTATGCATGATGGAAGCCCCCACCTGCACGGTTGGCCCTTCTCGGCCAATGGATGCGCCAGAAAGCAGCCCAAGGCATGTTAGCAGAATTTTGGCAAAGGCAATGCGCAGCGCTAGCACCTTATCTACAATGGCATTGTTATTAAGGTGCATGCACGCAATGGCCTGCGGAATACCGCTGCCCTGTGCGCCCCTAAACCATGTGCGCGTTAGCCATGTAGAAAGTGCCAGCCCGCCGGGGGTTACCAGCAACATCAGCAACGGGCTTATTTTTAAAATATGGTCTCGCACATGGGCGGCGGCATCGGCCAGTGCGGCAAAGCCTACGGCCACCACGCCCACCATAATGGCGCCAGACCAGTAAATAAATTTTCTGCGCCAGTTTACGGTGCCCGCTTTGGCGTGTTCTCGCAAATGACGAAGGGATTCAGTCGTGGGGAACACGCTGGCAGACATGGGCGGCATCCGTAAAGGCATAAAGGGTAGGAAAAAGGATGCAACCGAGTGTAGCATTTCATACACAACATGAAAGAGGCGATAGTTCTTTAGTGCCGAATATTTATGGCACGCGCCGCTTTTATTATGCGCTGGCCCCATTATCGGGCCGTGCAGCGGGTGTGGGGTAGGTTTCTGCCGGGCCTTTCCAGAACACAATGCCCTCGTGCTTGGCGTGCGTATCTGGCTCTACATGAATATGCACCAGCGTGCTGCCCATGCTGGCGCGCAGGGCAGCTTCTATGCGGTCACAGATATCATGCGCGGTGTTAACGCTCATGGTGCCGGGCACCACCAAATGGAACTCTAAAAACGTAACAGCCCCCACAATGCGGGTGCGGATATCGTGCGCCTCAATCGCCCCTTTGCCGTTGGCGGCAATAATGGTGCGAATTTCTTCCATTGTTTCGGGTTCGGGGGCTTCATCCATCAGCCCGGAAACAGATTCGCGCATGACTTCCCAGCCTACGCGCAGCACATTTATGGCCAAAAGCCCTGCCAGAATAGCATCCAGCCGCACCCAGCCGGTAAGCGGAATAAGGGTAACACCCACCACAAGGGCAACGCCTGTCCATACATCGGAAAGCACATGCTGCCCGCCTGCCACAAGGGCGGGAGAGCGGCGCTTTTGCCCCACTCGCAGCATAATAAGCCCCCATGCCAGATTAACCACGGTGGCAAGGGCGTTCAGCCCCAACCCCAGCCAGGGGGCCTTGGGTGGGTTGGGGTGCAACCAGCCATGCACCGCTTCATCCCCAATAACAAAAGCTGTTACAACCACCAGCGCGCCTTCTGCCACGGCAGAAAGATATTCCGCCTTGTGGTGGCCGTAGGGGTGGTTGGTATCTGCTGGCATTTCAGCCACGCTTAGCGCCCATAGCCCTCCGGCGGCGGCTACCACGTTAATAATGGTTTCAAGCGCATCGGCATACAAGGCAATGCTGCCACTGGTGGCATAGGCGGCGTATTTGAGCCCCAGTGCGACAAAGCTAACACCAAGGCTAACAACAGCAATGCCACGATTGCTGGAGGGCAGGGGAAGTTCTGGCACGTAAACAACAATTCTGGCTGGCGTGGCGGCATAAAATGCGCGGGAAAGGGAAAGGCGCGTCAGACGGTGTGCGGGTCTGTTAAGGCGCAGGATGGGGCATAATCTGCGCCTTCTATCTGCAAGGTGGGGTGCACAATGCCAAAGCGTTCACGCAGGGCGGCGGCGGCTTTTTCCAGCAGGGCGGTATCACTTTCCTGCACCGTGGCGGAGGTGCGCACCAAATGCACCGTTAGCGCTGTTTCCGTGGTGCTAATGGGCCAGATGTGCAGATCATGCAGATCCGCCACACCGGGCAGGGTGCGCAAAAAGCCTTCTACGGCCCCGGCATCCACCGCGCGGGGCACGGCATCCAGCGCCATATCCAAGGAATCCCGCAGCAAAGACCACGTGCTGGCCACCACAACAATGGAAATGGCCAAGCTTATGGCAGGGTCTATCCAGTTCAGGCCCGTTAGCAGCACCAAACCGCCCGCTATCACCACGGCAAGGGAGGTAACAGCATCCGCCATAAGGTGCATGAAGGCCGCGCGAATGTTGAGGTCTCCCTTCTGCCCAGAGGCAAAAAGCAGGGCGGTGGCGCCGTTCACCACAATGCCAAGGGCGGCCACAATCATCATGGTTTTGCCAGCTACGGGGGCGGGGTCAAACAAGCGGGTAATGGCTTCCCACGCTACGCCGCCTGTTACCAGCATCAACACCAGCGCGTTGGCCAGTGCCGCCAGAATGGATGAGCGCCGCAACCCATACGTAAACCGCAGCGAGGGCGAGCGTTGGGAAAGGTGCTGGGCCATCCATGCCGCCGCCAGCGCCAGCACATCGGAAAGGTTGTGCCCCGCATCGGCCAGCAGTGCCAGCGAGTGCGAGAAAAAGCCCCACAGCGCTTCGGCCACCAGATAAAGGCTGTTGGCCGCAATACCTATGGCAAACGCTTTGCCGAAGGAGGCTGGCGTATGCACATGGGCGTGCCCAAAACCGTGGCTGTGCCCGCAACTTCCACCCGCAGCATGGTTGTGCCCGGTATGGTCATCATGCCCAGCGTGATCATCATGGGCGTGATCATGTTCTCCTGCGCTGCATTCATGCGCGTGGGTGTGCGCATCTGCTGCGTGATCATGCTCTGCGGTGCAGGCTTCTGCATGGCTGTGCGCGTCTGGTTGGCCCGGCGTGTGGTGTGCATGACCACAGGCTGAATCCGCAGGCTGGGAAGATGGCATATGATCGTGCGGCGAAGGCATGGGAAGAAGCATTCCTGAATGAATGGAACAATAATGGCTGGGCAGGGGCAAACCAACAGGACCAACCCGGTCTGTCTTATCTATGTCTGCTAAGGATGGCAGGGAAGGGCAACATCTTTTTTGTGACCCACACCGCCAATATTGCGCCACACGGCAGAGCAGCTTAGGGAAAGAGCAGATTTTTTTTCACGCCTGTTTGAAAGGTAAGGGCACAGCGCATGCTCAGATTGACCGAATTACGGCTTCCGCTAGACCATTCGCCACAGGCGTTGGCACAGGCAATCTGCGAGCGGCTGAACATTACCCAAGATGCGTTGGAGCATTACAGCGTGTTCAAGCGCGGGCACGATGCCCGCAAGCGGGTGGCCATTAAGCTGGTTTATGCCGTGGATTGCACCGTAAGGGACGAGGCCGCCGTGCTGGCCCGTTACCGTGCCGCCCACCCCAAGGATAACCACGTACAGCCATCCCCCAACATGGAATGGGTGCCCCCTATTGCTAATGGGGCAGAACTGGCTGCTCAGCCCGGTTACAAGCGCCCTATTGTTATAGGTGCCGGGCCGTGCGGCTTTATGGCCGCCCTTGTGCTGGCGCGCATGGGCCTGCGCCCGCTGCTGCTGGAACGCGGCAAGGTGGTGCGTGAGCGCACAGTGGATACGTTTGCCCTATGGCGGCGCTCTGAACTTACGCCAGAAAGCAACGTGCAGTTTGGTGAGGGCGGGGCCGGAACCTTTTCTGATGGCAAGTTGTATAGCCAGGTTAAAGACCCACGCTTTTTAGGCCGCAAGGTGCTGGAGGAGTTTGTAAAAGCTGGCGCGCCGGAGGATATTCTGTATCTGGCCCACCCGCATATTGGCACATTCCGCCTTGTTTCCATGGTGGAGCATATTCGGCGCGAGGTAGAGGAAGCAGGTGGGGAATACCGTTTTCAAACCCGTGTGGATGGGTTGGTGCTTAACCCGCAAACCCGCGCGGTAGAAGGTGTGCGCACGGCTGAGGGTGAGACCATACACGCCGATCACGTTATTCTGGCCGTGGGCCACAGCGCGCGTGATACGTTTGCCATGTTGCAGGCCGAAGATGTGGCCATGCAGGCCAAGCCGTTTTCCATTGGGGTGCGGATTGAGCACCCGCAATCGGTCATAGATGTGGCGCAGTTTGGCCCCAGCGCGGGAAACGAGCTTCTGGGCGCTGCGGAATATCGGCTGGTGCATCATGCCAGCAATGGGCGGGGCGTGTATTCCTTTTGCATGTGCCCCGGCGGTACCGTGGTGGCGGCTACTTCGGAAGAAGGGCAGGTGGTTACCAACGGCATGAGCCAGTATTCCCGCGCCGAGCGTAACGCCAATTCCGGCATAGTGGTGGAACTGCGCCCCGGTGTGGATTACCCGGATGACCCGCTGGCGGGCATGGCCTTTCAACGCCAATGGGAGCGCAAGGCGTTTGAACTGGGAGGCGGAGATTACCGTGCCCCCGCCCAGCGTGTAGGAGATTTTCTGGCAGGCCGCCCCTCTACCACGTTGGGGGATGTTGTGCCCTCCTACAAACCGGGCGTAACCCCCACCGATCTTTCAAAATGCCTGCCCGATTTTGTGGTGGAAGCCTTGCGTGAGGCCCTGCCGAAGTTTGACCGCAAGATCCGCGGCTTTGCCATGGAAGACGCGGTGATGACCGGGGTGGAAACCCGCACATCCTCCCCCTTGCGCATTCCACGGAATGAGGGCGGGCAGTCTATCAACACGCCGGGCCTGTATCCGGCGGGTGAAGGGGCAGGTTATGCGGGTGGTATTCTCTCTGCCTCTATGGATGGTATCCGCATTGCGGAGGCCGTGGCCCTTAATCTGGCAGGCAAGCCAGCCACACTGCCACCCCGTTAGGTTTTTTGCGCCTTCAGGGTGTGGAGGCGTCTTCTGTCTGGGTGGCAAATTCTTCCACCAGTTCCATAAACCGGCGCGGGGCATCTGCATGCACCCAATGGCCTGCGCCGTTGATTGTTTCCAACCGATAGTGCGGGAACAGATGGCGCATCTGTGGGTAATTGGTGGGCTGAATATAGGGTGATGTTTCCCCCCGAATAAACAGCGTGGGGCCACTATATTGCGCACTAGGGGGCAATGTGGGCCAGCCCATCATGGCGGGCATTCCGGCCAGAATATCGTGCATGCCAATGGCCCAGCCGGGGTTATCCCCCATGCGGATGTTCTGGATCATCAATTGCCGCACGGCATCATTGCTTATCAGCGGGCGCAACAGCTCATCTGCGCTGCGTAAATCCAGATGCGGGGGAAAAACCAGCTTATCCAACCCCGGCGGCAGATCCATCCGCGCAAAGCCACCCTGGCCGGGGGCAATATCCACCACCAGCAGGCTTTGCACGGCCTGTGGGTGAATAAGGGAGAGCATCATGGCGGTTTTGCCACCCATGGAATGGCCAAGCACCAAGGCTTTTTTGATGCCATGATGGTGCATGGTTTCCAGCACATCTTCCGCCATGGCGGGGTAGCTCATGGGGCCGTGGGGGCTGTTGCCGTGGTTGCGTAAATCCATTGCCAGCGTTTGGCGGGTGGCGGCCAGCTTACGTTGCACAAAACCCAGATTGCGCGCACGGCCAAACAGCCCGTGCAACAGCACAACCGGCGGCAGGGGAGAGGGGGCATCGGGGCCGCGTTCAATCACGTTCAGCAACACGGTGGCCGTATCCTTTTTTGCGTAAGGGCTGGTGTTATCCTTGCGGTTGTGCCGCGCTTTGCCCCGAAATGCGAGAGGGGGCGGCATGTTTTTTCTTCACCTTCCAGAGAGAGGGCAGGCGTGGCACAGTTGGAGGGATGGGCAACCCTTTAGCCGGCGGGCACGTTTGGTGTGAATGCTTTCTGGCGCTGGCCCACCATAGGTGTGCGTGGTGACACGCCACAGATAAAAACGGGAGAGCGCAAGCAATGCAGAGATGTCTTGTTATTCTCAGCCAGCAGGATCAGGCGGAAGTACTGCTGAACATGGCCGCACAGTTTCTGGCCCGCGTAAACGGCAACCGCATGGATGTTCTGGCCGCGCGGGAGCCTCCTACGCAGGTGCTGGGCAATATGGGCCTGACAGATGAAAGCGCTGCCGTGCTGCGCGAAAACCAGCGTGAATGGGCTGATAGCCTGCACACAATTTTCCACCGCTGGCTGGCGGAGGAATATGGTTCTGGCGCAGAACGGTTAAGCAAGGTGGAAGTAAACTGGCTGGACCCCGAAATTACGGTGGACAGAATTATCAGCGGTTATGGCAAGGATGCCGATTTGCTGATTATGAACTTTCCCGATAGCCGGGATAGTGACCAGAAAAAACTGGCCACCCGTTCAGCCATTTTTCAAACAGGCCGTCCCGTTCTGTTTGTGCCACCTTTTTGGGATCGCCCAAGTGGGGACCATATTCTGATGGCATGGAAAGATACGGAGGGTTGCCGCAAGGCGTTTGCCTCTGCCCGCGTATTGCTGGCGCAGGCCAAACAGGTGGATGTGCTGCAAACACCGGCTTCCCCCATGCCGATGGATATCTTGCCCGGCATTACGCCCGAACGGGTGGAGATGAATCCAAGTGATGATGCCAGCAAGGCCGCACAATCCATTCTGGGTGAGGTAGATGCCCGGCGGGCGGATTTGTTGGTGATAGGCGGGTATCAGCACAGCATGCTGTATAATCGGCTTATGGGCAGTGCTACGGATTATATTCTGGCCCACCCGGATGTGCCGGTCTTTTTGCAGCATTAACGCACATACAAGGGGCGTATTGTGTAGGAATACGGCTTCCCCTTTGCTAAGGCGGGCATATGCCCGCTTTTTCTTTTTTTGCCCGCCATCGGTTTTGTGCTCATTGGCCTGTATGGCACGTGGTTGTGCTGGCATTGCTGCCCGTGCTGGTGCATCTGCCAGAACTTCTGGGCCCGATGCTGTGGGGTGGCGCAACGTCCGACCCTATTTCTGTGCTTTCGGCAGGCACGCAAACGCGGCGCAACTGGCTGGAAGGCGGCATGTTACCCGGTTTGCCGGGGTGGGTAGATGGCTGCGCGGGTGTTATTGTGCAGGCATTGGGCCACTTGGCCGCAGCAGATTGGCGGCATGGTATTTTGCCGTGGTGGAACCCGTATAGCGGCGTGGGCATGCCGCTGGCGGGGGAGTATCAGCCCGGCGCGTTCTTTTTGCCTTTTGTGCTGCTTTTAGGCCTGCCCGGTGGGCTGTTGCTGCTTAAAATTGCGCTGCAAATTCTGGCAGGTTTTTGCATGTACGCCCTGTTGCGCAAGCTGGGGTTGGATGCGCGCGTGGTGTTGGCCGGTGCCGTGCTGTGGGCGTTTAACGGCACGTTTGCGTGGGCATCGGATGGGCCAAGCCAGCCGCTGGCCTTTTTGCCTTTGGACTTGCTGGGGGTGGAGGTGTTGCGTGGCACGGCACATGGCTGGGCCGGTATGCGTAACTGGGGCCTGCTGGCCCTTGGCTTGGGGGGCATGGTGCTTTCCAGCTTTCCCGAAACCGCGTTTTTGCAGGGCACATTGGTATTGTGCTGGGCTTTTTTGCGTCTGGCGCAACAGCCTGCGGGGGCACGCGCACCGTTTGCCGCCGCCATTGCGGTTGGCGGCAGCACGGCCCTGCTTTTAGCTGCCCCGCAGCTTGTGGCGTTTGCCACTTATTTGCCCCATGCGTGGGTGGGAGACCACGCAGCGGGTATTTCCATCACCCAGCCCATCACATGCTGGGCTATGGCGCTGTTTCCTTACATCAATGGCCCCATTTTTTACGGCCCGGCCTCTCGGTACGAGGCATGGTGGAGTGTTGGCGGATATTGGGGGGCTGTGCTGCCATTTTTGGCACTTCTGAGCCTATGGGGGCGGCGAGACCGGGCGGCACGTATTATGCTGGCAGCCTATTTTGTGGCTTGTGTGGGCAAGCAGGCCAACCTGCCCGGCATAGCCCCGCTTATGGATATGATACCCGGTATAGCCCTCACGTTTTTTCATCGCTTTTGCTACCCGATGGAGGAAATGGCGCTTATTCTTCTGGCCGCCTTCGGGCTGGATGATGTGTGCCGCAATATTGGTGCTCAGGCGGGCGCGGGTGTTGCAAAACAACGTGTCAAAAGCTGGCTGATATCCGCATGGCCTGCGCTGTGCGCCGGTGGTGTTCTGCTGCTGTCCACCTATGCCGTGTGGCGCTGGAACGCCCCCGCACGGGCCGATTTATGGGGCTTTGCGCAAGGGCCTGTGCCTTCCCGCTTTTATGCTTTTGGCTCTGTGCTGGCAGGTGGTGCATTGGTGGCACTGTGCCTTGCCGCGTTGCTATTGCCGGTTTTGGCGCGGTGGCGCTGTGCTGTTCTGGCAAGTGCTGTGGTGGCAGAAGCGCTTTTTCTGTTTTGCGTGCCGCTACTCTCCACCCGCAGCGTGCTGCCGGTAGATGCCACGCTTATCAACACCATGAAGGCACAAATCGGGCTGAACAGGTTTGTATCTCTCGGCGGGTTGGCTCCCAATTATGGTGCGTATTTTGGGCTGGCCTCTCTCAACCACAACGGCGTGCCCATGCCTGCTGCGTGGATTGCCCGTTTGCAGCAGGATTTTGGCGCAAACCTTAACCCCGTTACGTTTGATGGCATTACGCCCAACACCCCGAATGGGCACTTCTTTTTGCAGGATGTTCTGGGCCAAAAGCCGGAGGTTCTGGAACGCTTGGGCGTGGCTCTGGCAGTTGTGCCGCATGGTATGGTGCTGCCGGGCCAGCAGGAGGCCCCCGCCGAAAAACGTCTGCAATTGCTTTACAGCAGTGCCGCGAATGATCTGTACCGCCTGCCTCATCCCGCCCCGTATTTTGAGACCGCAGAGGGCTGCGAGATTCACCCAATCTCCCGCACCGTACTCCGCACACATTGCCGCACGGCTGCCCTACTTATTCGGCGCGAACTTATGCTGCCCGGTTGGCATGTGCGCATCAACGGGCAGGAAGCCGCTATTGGGTATGAAGAAAACCTGTTCCAGCGCATCACTTTGCCAAAAGGGGCCGCGGATATTTGCTTTTCCTTTACCCCACCCGGTATGGCGTGGGGCTGGGCGGGGCTGGTGTTTGGCTTGGGGTTGTTGGGATTGGGCTTTAGGCGCAGACAAAAATGAAAAAATCCTGATTTCTACAAAGAAAAAAGCCAATAAGGCTGTAACGTTCCTTTGAATGTCTTACAGGTTTGCCAAACAGAACGTAGCGCGCTCCACCCGCCGCATATCTTAAAGGGTGTTTACGTGTTGTACGCCCTTGCCGGGGGTAAGCCTTTTGCGCAGGCCGCGTTTAACGCCCCTGTGTTTCAGCTTGCAGGGTTTTACGCGCAAACCACCAGCAGACAGCCACAAAAGCAGCAGCGCCCAACACAGGTGGCAGGTTTGCGGGCACATAGTGCGCGATGGAGAGCGCATCATCCTGCCCCAACGCGCCAGAAAGCACGGCCAGCGCAACACCTGTCAGGCTTTCCCCCACAATAAAGCCAGAAGCCAGCATGGTGCCAATGGCGGCGTTGGCAGCAGGTTCTGTTTGGTGGTTCTGTGCCCTGCGGGTTTTGATGTGGTGTTTTAACCCCCAACCCAGAATAGCCCCAACAGCCAACGTGATACTAACAGAGGCAGGAAGATACAGCCCCACCGCCACGCCCAAAGGTGGCAACGCCATATGGCGGCGGCGCAAAAGCTGATCCACCCCCACCAGAACAGCCCCCAGCGCCATGCCAATGGAAAGCATGCTCCAATCCAGCGAGTGCGTAAAAATGCCGTTGGCGATCATGGCAATAAGCGCAGGCTGTGGGGCGGAAAGCGCATGCGTGGGGTCCATGCCGGGGCGGGGCATGGTGCCAGCAAAACCATAGGCTTGGTAAAGCAGGTTTAGCACAGGTGGAATAACCGCAGCCCCCACCACACAGCCTACAATCAGCGCCACTTCCTGCTTCCATGGCGATGCCCCAACAAGCTGCCCGGTTTTAAGATCTTGCAGGTTATCGTTGGAAATGGCCACCGTGGCCGTAATGGCCGAAAGCACTAAAATGGTAAACGCCGTGGCCAGTTTTTGCCCCTCGGCCATCATGCTGGTGGGGGTAAGGCCCAAGGCTTCCAGCGCCAGTATCATCAGGGCGGAAAGCACAGCGCCAATAATGATAATGCCCGATATGGGGGAGGAGGAAGAGCCCACAATGCCTGCCATATAGCCGCAAGCTGCCGCCATAATAAAACCAAACACAATGCAAAACAGCACAGCAGCGGCCACAACAGGCCAAAACCCCACCGCAACAGGGGCCAGAAAATACGCAAACAGCCCAGCCAGCATGGCGGCGGAAAGCAGCAGCAACAGCCCCATGCTGCGGCCAGACATATCGCGCTCTGTATCGGGCACCAGGGTTTGGCCGCGGCCTGTCAACATGGCGCGCAGGCCACGCAGCACAGGCGGCATAAGTTCCACCAATGTCCAGAGCGAGGCCACGGCAATGGCCCCCGCACCAATAAAGCGCACCTTGTGCAGCCATACATCATGCGCAAAGGCGGCAGGGGCCAGATGTTCCGGGTTGGGCAAATGGGCCGTTAACCACGGTACACCCATGCCCCACGCCAGAATGCAGCCCAGCAGCATGGCCAGCCCGCCAGCTATCCCCACCAGATAGCCCGCCCCAACAAGAGCGAGGGAAAGCCCGCCGGAAAATTGAAACACCGCAGCCCCAGCGGTGGCTGTAAGGGTGAGTGTATCGGCCAAAAGCCGCAGCCCAGCACTGGCGAATGAAAAAAGCGTGGCAATAACACCGCCGCCAATAAGGGCGCGCAGCCCGTGGCTATGGCCTTTTTCTGCCCCGGCGCGCAAAATTTCTGCCGCAGCCACGCCCTCTGGGTAAGGCAGGCTGCTTTCTGTAACCAGTGCGCGCCGTAGTGGAATTGTAAACAGCACGCCCAATATGCCCCCGGCGAGTGAAAGCCCCGCCGTTTGCCAGAACGGAAAGTTCTGCCAATACCCCGCCATAACCAACCCCGGAAAGGTGGCAAACACGCAAGAAAGCGTGCCCGCTGCCGAGGCTTGGCTTTGCACCATATTGTTTTCCAAAATGGAGCCACCGCCCAGCATCCGCAGCACAGCCATGGAAATAACCGCAGCGGGAATGGAGGATGCAAACGTAAGCCCAATACGCAGGCCCAGATACACGTTGGAAGCAGTAAAAACGATGGTGATGAGTGCGCCCAGCACAAGCCCGCGCAGGGTGAGTTCTTGGCGGGTGGGGGGTGGCGTCATGCTGGGGCCTCGGGCTGCTTGCTTGGTCTGGCTGTGGCAAGGCGGCCCGATGGATGCATGTGCAGGACATGCGTGGCGCATGGGGCTGCCCCGTCTGGTTTGTATATGCTGCAAGCATTACGATGGACGGGGCAGTTTGTCTGTACCGCTGTGGCCCAATGGGCACAAAAGCGAGGGTTAAAAGGTAAGTTCCAAGTTGCTCTGCACGAACGCGCCGGAGGATGCGCCCGCGTTAATCATGGTTTTGGAAGCAAAAATATATTCGCCATCAACGCTTAGCGTAATGTGGCGCGTGGCACGCCACGTAAAGCTGGCCTGCGGCATAGTGGCCGTATAGGCCCCATGTGGGCGCAGGTTATAAAAGGCTGTGCCGCTGGCATAAATGGCATCTTGTTTGCTGTTGCGCCACACCACGGGCACCTTCATCAGCAAGGTGGTGTTGGGGGTGGGGGAAACCGTGGCAATAGGCCCTACATCAATAATGTTGGATTGCCCGATATAGGTGCTGATATCCAGGTAGTAGGCGCTGGGCACGTAGGGTGAAAGAAAGCTGCCCCAACTGCTGCTCTGGCTTTTGTTCATGTTGCCGCCAGAAACATCATCCACCTGAATCCCCACAGCCGGATGCCCCGCCCATTTGGCAAAGCGCCATGAGAGTGTGGCGTTGATGGAATAAGCAGAAACAGGCCGTGTGGGGCCGCTTTTGGCCGCGCGGAATTCTCCCCCCTGCCACATGCCGCCAACAGAAAATTCAACAGGCCCGGCGTTACCCCATACGCGCATGCCCGGCGTATCACGGTGGGTAGAACCCGCAATGCTGCCGCCTGCTGCTGTGGGCAGAGCGCTGCTGGCCAGAATAATGCCGTAGTAAAAGCTATCTACAAACACTTGGCTGTTTTTGCCCAGAAACGAGAACTTGGGCAGCGCGTAGGATGTGTAAGCCCCAAACAGGCGAGATCTCCACCCCACGGTATCATGGAAGGCAATGGGCGGGCTGTTATCTGTTAGAGTTAGATAAAAGCCATCTACGCGAAAGTTCTTCCAAAAGGCATAGCCGCGCAGGCCGTTCCATGAATACGGCAGGGTGGGGTACACGCTTCCTGCCGTAAAATATGGGGGGGCATCCAAAAAGGTCATGCGCCCGGCCATGCCGCCTACGGTGGCGCCCAGCACTTTGCCGCGCACTTCTATAAACGCCTGCTGGGCATCCAGCTTGCTGCGCCAGCGGCCTCCGGCATAGCCATAGTAGTTTACACCTGCGGCTTGCCCGCTCATCAGCTCCCCATACAGGCGGACGTGCTCGCCCAAGTGCAGGTCTGCGCCCAGATTCCAGCGAAAGTTGTTGCGATAGGCAGGATCTTTTTTGGTGGTGCCAAATCCTGCACGCTGATCATAAAAGTTGTGCTGGCGGAAGTTGCCGCTGAAGGACAGGTAGATATCTCCTTCCTGATTGAAGGGAATGTATTTAAGCGCATCCATGGCATCTATGCGGTTGCGCTTGTCCCGCAGGCTGGACCAATCCTCCGCCCACCGCGAAACAGCATAATACCCCACGGTGCCAAACCCTGCGGCAGCTCCGGTATTGGCGTTAAATACCCCCCACGGCCCTTGGTGCAGCAGGGCGGTAGATAAGGGGGAAAGCTCCAAAGATTGCGGCTGACCATATGCTTCTGGTCGGCTGGTGAGCGGGGGCAGCAGGCGTGCATTATCCCAAAACCCCGGCTTGGCGGCAGGAGTGGCAGAGGATGTGACTTCTGCTGGTGCTTCCTTGGCGGGCACAACAGTGGTTGGTGTTGTGCGCACAACGGCAGGTGTGTGCGGGTAATGCAGATGCGCGGCGTTAGGGGCTGTTTCTGCCGCCGTAGCGTAGGGGGCAAGACACACCGCAAATCCGGCGGCAGAGGCTGCAAGCAGGGCGTGTAGGCCAAAGGCAGGCCAATAAACAGGCGTGCGGGCAGGGAGGGCAGGAGAAGAAAAAGCCGGACAGTAAACGGCGGCAATGGCCTGTCCGGGACGAGAAAATCCGGGGTATGCGGTCATGGGCCGGGGTTCGCTTCTTGTTATTTTTTTTGGGAGATATTCTAATAATGAATATCTAATATTTGGATGTTATCACTTCACGCGCTCAGGTCATATCTAAATTGCGTGTGGTGCATTTCTGGCTTGTGTAGCATTTGCGGCTGAAAAGGCGCGCATAGACCGGCTGAAACTGGCAGTATTTCTTGGGTTTTTGTGCCAGCTTCAGGGTTTCATAAAAACTGATTTAAGAAATAAACAAAAAAGTGTTCAGCCATCCAGCCTGTTCAGGCACCGTTGCGCACGGTCAGACAGATGAACATCATGCACATGGGCCACTGCTTGGCGGGCTTGTTGGCGCCATGTGTGGCTCATGCCTATGGGGGAACATACAGCCTGCAAATCTGCCTGTATGGATGTACCTTGCTTGGCAGCAGCCAGCACAACAGCCGGGTGCTTGGGCAGGGCGGCCTGCATGGTTTTGTAAAGTGTACGCGTTGTGTGCGAATCTGCGGATGGCAAAAGCGCGGGCACAAGGCGCGCGGCATCGGGCTGGCCAGAGGTTACGGCGTGCTGCACATCCGCCCAGCCTTTTTGGCGGGAGAGGGCTTGAGCTGTTTGGGCCGCGCCATCATGTGCCACCATGTTGAGAATATGGGCTGTGCGTTCTGGTTGCATCGGGGGCGGTGGCGCATGTTGCAGGGCAAAAAGGCACATTCCAACAGGCACGCAGGCAGAAAGCATCGGCACAAGAGCACGCAAGAAACGCAAGGGCAGATCCTCCTCTAACCAGTAAGTGACATGCACAGCAGAAAGTGGCGGCGGCAGGGCAATGCTGCGGAAAGGTTGCGGCAGCGTGGGTGGTTGTCCTATAGCGGGGCCACAGATCGGAAAGGCGACCGCGCCAGTGCCCGGTTGCTCCACCGTTTTCGGGCGGAGTGGCCCGTGCCTGCGCGGTTTGCCTTATTTTGGCGCAAAGTTATGCCAGCAGGAAAAGAATGACATGAGCGGTTCCATATCTCCTTCAGAAATCACCCGGCTTCAGACAGCTCTGCGCAGGCTGCTGGGTTCCGAAAAGCTGACAATCAACCCCGCACCTCGTGCAGGTATGTCTGTTGAACTGGCAGCAGATGGTGAAGTGATTGGCACCATCCATCGTGATGATGAAGATGGTGATGTGTCCTACGCCGTAAATATTGTGGTGCTGGAAGAAGACCTGCCCGCCGCCAAATAAATCAGGCGCAACGGCTTGCAAGGCCACTTCATACGTAGGCAGGCAGTACGCTGCCGCCTACGGGTGGGTGGCCTTTTTTATAAGGGCCACCCACATATACGCTAGGGTGCAGGCGGGTTAGAGTTTAGGCGTTGGATGGCGCAGCAGAGGCCTGAAGCACTGGAGCCCGCGCCGTGGGGAATTCCACATTGGTAATTTTCCAGCGCCAACCCTGTATCCGCATTTCAATGCGCAGGGGTGTTTCACGCTCATGCCCTGGCAGGGGCACTTCCGCCACAAACTGATCAAGCCGTGCAAACCTTACGGACGCATGAGCCGCCAGAGAGGCGAAGGAAATATTGGGCTGGCTGACAGGCACAGCCGCCGGAATGGCCTGATCTACCAGCATGCCCAGATTGTTTTGCGTTACCGTGGTATCCACTGCGTTGGAAACAGCCGTGGCAGCAAAGGATTCACCAAATTCGGGCAGATCGTCCGATGCAGGGATAAGGTGCAGGCCATTAAGCGTTTGGTGCTTGATGGAGGCATCTAACGCCCCCCAGTTAATCACTTGCCCAAGGGCCGCCATATCGTGGGTGTGCAGGGCAGAACCCACACTCCACAGCGTTACAAAAGGGGAAGCCAGATACACACCCAGTGCCGCTACGGCTGAGGCAACACATATCCCCCGCGCGGTCTGGCGCGGGGTCAGACTGGCTGCTCGAGCAGGCTGCCCGAACTGAGGAAGGGATATCATGTTTGCATTCCTCTTATGTTGATTTTGCAGGTTACTATAACAGAAGCATACCTCTGATGCACACTAACATGTCATGTTTTTGGTGTTATTACAAAAACGTGATTTTTGCCGCAACACGAAGCATGTTGGCTGTTTAACGCCATTCTGACCGATCGGTTCACTGTCTTTTTTACTTTTTTCAGGACGCCCCACCATGATTTCGCAGTTTTCTGAAGACGAGATCCAGCGCTATTCTCGCCACATTCTTTTGCCTGAGGTTGGCGGAATCGGGCAGATGGCGCTGAAAGGGGCTTCCGTGCTGATTATTGGTGCGGGGGGCTTGGGGTCACCCACAGCGCTGTATCTGGCAGCGGCCGGTGTGGGGCGCATCGGGCTGGTGGATGATGATGTGGTGGAGCTTTCCAACCTTCAGCGCCAAATCCTGCATGCCACGGCCGATGTGGGGCGCAGGAAAATAGATTCTGCCCGCGCCACGCTAGAGGCGCTTAACCCCGGTATTGTAGTAGAAACATACCCCCAGCGGCTGGATGCCACCACGGCGGAAGGGCTGATAAGCCAGTACGATCTGGTGTGTGATGGGTGCGATAACTTTGCCACCCGCTACGTGGTAAACGCGGCCTGCGTAAAAACCCGCAAAGTGCTTGTTTCTGCCGCCGTGCAGCGGTTTGAGGGCCAGCTTTCCACTTTTCGCCCGTGGCGTGGCGGCCCGTGTTACCATTGCCTTTACCCACAAACCGATGGTGAAGCCTCTGGCCTGAGCTGTGGTGAGGCCGGGGTATTTGGGGCCGTAACGGGTGTTATGGGCACGCTGCAAGCCACAGAAGCCCTGAAGGAGCTTTTGAACATAGGGCAAAGCATGGCCGGGCGTTTGCTTATGTGGGATGCCCTGCGCACCCGCTTTACCACCATTATGCTGGAGGCAGACCCCAACTGCCCTGTTTGCGGCGGCATGGGGGTGGAACAGACCTGCACGCCCCAGCAACAGGCTACACCTTCAGCCGGGTAAACCGGCGCACCGGCACACATGCTTGCGACTCCTGATACCACGTGCATGCGCGGCACGTTACAGCGGCAAAAAACACAGGCCTGACACACTGGGGCTGCACCAGCATGGCATGTTGGGTATAGGGCGTGTATGCAGGGCATGTCTGGCGGGAATGTAAGGTTTGGCTTAGATTTGCCGCAGCTTTGGCAGGGCAGGGTATGCCACCTTATCTGCCTTCGCGCATGGGATAAGAAGCGATGCCTCTTGCCCCGGCGCGTCTCTCTTGGCAGGGATGCAGGCATGATGTTCACACGCTCTTCCATTTTCCGGCTTCACCTGCTGGCCTGTGCGGCAGGCTGTGCCGTGGCTTTTGCCAGTGTTCCCACGGTTTCTGCCCATGCGGCAGAGCAGAAAAAAACCACGGCGCACAGCCACCACGCTCATCATGCCGGAGCCACGCATGAGGGTGCTTCTGCCAAAGCCGGAAAAAAGGTTTCCGCTAAGTCAGACAGCGCCGATGCTAAGGCCGAGCACGCTAAAAAGAGCAAGCATCATAAAAAGCACCATGCCGCAGGGCACGAGGCCGCGCACACGGCGGCCGCCAAGCACCACCCCGCCGCCACGGTTGCTGCCGGTGCCGCAGTGGGGGCGGGTGCCGTAGCCGCTGGCACTGCCGCAGCAGATGCCGCAAACCCGGCCACACCTCCGGCAGATGCCGCGCCAGAACCCCCAAAAGGCACCGTAACGGGCCTGCCGCTGCCACGTTATGCGGCATTGCGGGCGGATGAAGTGAACATGCGTGCCGGGCCGGGGCAGCGCTTCCCCATTATCTGGGTGTATCATCGCCGTGGGATGCCAATACGTATTGAGCGTGAATTTGATGTGTGGCGTTTGGTAGAAGACCCCACAGGCCAGAAAGGCTGGATGCAGCAGGCTACCCTTGCGGGCGGGCGAGATTTTCTGGTGCCGGGTGAACCACTGGGGGATGATACCCCTATTGCTCCCAAGCTAGACAAGAATGGTGAAAAAATTCCCGCATCCGGCCACATGGATACGCGCGTTGTAGAAACAGTGCCCACGTTGGATGATGCCAAAAGCATTGCGGGTGCCGTTATGCTCCGCGCAAGTGCCAGCGATGATGCTCCCGTTGTAGCGGTGCTGAAACCCGGTGCGGTAGGCTCTGTTAAGGAATGTGCGGCGGGGTCTGCGTGGTGCAGGGTTTCCGTCAAACAGTATAATGGCTGGGTGCCGCGTAAGGCCATCTGGGGTGTAGATGCTGATGAGGCCGTGAACCCCTCCTGAAAGACCCCGGCGGACTAGAAGGAGAAACAGACATGGCTGAATCCACACAACAGGGTGCGGGTGCAGAACAGGCGCAAACGTGCCGTACTAAAATTGTGGCCACACTCGGCCCGGCTTCTTCAGATTATGCAACCATCCGTGATCTGGCTTTGGCCGGGGCGGATGTGTTCCGCTTTAACTTTTCTCACGGCACGCATGAAGATCATGCCGCCCGCCATGCCATTGTGCGGCAGGTAGAGGCAGAATTGGGCACTCCCATTGGTATTCTGGCTGATATGCAGGGGCCAAAGCTGCGTGTGGGCCGTTTTGCCGCAGGCCGTGTAACCCTACAGCCCGGTGCGGCCTTTCGGTTTGATCTGTCTGACACACCGGGGGATGAACACCGCGTTAATCTGCCACACCCAGAAATTATCAGTGCCGTGCGCCCCGGCAGCCGCCTGCTGATGGATGATGGCAAGCTGGCTGTTGTGGTGGAAAAGGTAGGGCCAGACTGGATAGAAACGCGGGTGGATGTAGGTGGCCCGCTTTCTGACCATAAAGGTGTGAACGTGCCGGATGTGGCGCTGCCTATTCCCGCTCTTACAGAAAAAGACCGCAAGGATCTGGCTTTTGCGTTGGATCTGGGGGTGGATTACGTGGCTCTCTCCTTTGTGCAGCGGGCCGAGGATGTGGCGCAGGCCCGCGCGCTGGTGGGTGAACGCGCCGCCGTGCTGGTTAAGCTGGAAAAACCGCAGGCCGTTGAAAATCTGGATGCCATTCTGGCGCTGTCTGATGCGGTGATGGTAGCGCGTGGAGATTTGGGCGTTGAACTCCCGCCCGAAACCGTGCCGCTGGTGCAAAAGCGCATTATTCGTGCGGCCCGCAGGCTGGGCAAACCCGTTGTGGTGGCCACCCAGATGTTGGAAAGCATGATTTCCGCCCCAACCCCCACACGGGCCGAGGCATCGGATGTGGCAACCGCCGTGTTTGATGGTGCAGATGCGGTGATGCTTTCTGCCGAATCTGCGGCGGGCAAATATCCGCGTGAGGCTGTGCGGATTATGAACCGTATTTTATGGCGGGTGGAAGAAGATGCTGGTTGGCAGGCCCACATGGCCGCTGCCCGTCTGGCCCCAGAAGATTATGTGGCCGATGCCATTGCCAGCGCCGTGCAGCAGGTGGCGGATACGCTCAAGGCTCCGGCCATTGTGGCCTATACGCACCGTGGCCCCACGGCGCTGCGTATTGCGCGTGAACGGCCCACATGCCCCATTCTGGGTATTACCCCCACGCATACATCTGCCCGGCGCTTGGCGTTGGTGTGGGGCGTGCGGGCCTTTGTAAGCGCGCCGCATAAACCCACAACCACGGTGGAAGATGTGGTGGAAGCAGCGCTGGATGTCGTGAACCGTGCTGGCATAGGACAGGAAGGTGATTCCGTCGTGATAGCCGCTGGCGTGCCCTTTGGCGTAAGCGGTTCTACCAACCTTTTGCGTGTAGCGCGTATTGGTTGAAACCCGTGTAGGGCAAAGGGTTTGCAATGGCCCTTTGCCTTTGCACAAAGGGGTTGCCACAGCAAAGGGGTGACAGTGCAGGGCCAAGGCAGTATGCACCCGCTCCATACGGCAAAGATTGTCCGGTAAACGCAGGAGGCATAATGGCACCCCCACGTAGCAGGCTGGCAAGACGTGCAATGCTTAAAGGCATAACCGCGCTTTCTGCAACCGTGGCGGCCCCGGTGCTGGCCCGTGGGGCGGATGAGATTTTGCCCGATACCGTGCGCCCGCCCGATGTTACCACCAATCCACCACGCCAATGGGGGGCAAATGCTTCTCCCGTTTACACGCCAGACCCCGATGTGCTGGTGATTGATCGCTCCTTTCGGGATCTGTTGTACGGCAATGCTGGCCTGCATCGGGTATGGAATAAAGGCACATGGCTGGAAGGGCCTGCGTGGTCCTCTCAAGGGCGGTATCTGCTGTTCAGCGATGTGGTGACAAGCCAGCAATACCGCTATTTGTGGGAAACGGGAGAGGTAACGGTTTTCCGCCCGGAATCCTACCACGCTAACGGCAACACGTTTGATTATCAGGGCCGCCAGATTACGTGCGAGCACTTTTTGCGCCGCGTGATTAGGTGGGAACATGATGGGTCTGCCCATGTGGTGGCAGATAAGTTTGAGGGCCACTCCCTCAACTCCCCCAATGATGTGATAGCCCACCCAGATGGCAGCATCTGGTTTACCGATCCGGGGTATGGAGACAACGTGGCCGAGGGCCATGCCGACATGCCGGGTGGTGAGGCCAACCCAGATGGGCATATCCGCTGGAAAATAGGGGAAGAACTTATTGGAACATTGGGTGGCACGCGGCGGCAGGCCGATCATACCTTCCGTGTAGATGCAATGGGCCACCTTGATGTGGTGCTTACGCAGGCACAGTTGCCCAACCCCAATGGCTTGTGCTTCTCGCCCGATTTTTCACGGCTTTATGTTGTTTCCTCTGGCAAGCAGCCGGGCGGGCATGGGCATGATGGAGATCAGGCCGTGCATGTGTTTGATCTGCACAAGGAAGAACTGCCGCTTTCCAACCCGCGCCTGTTTACCAACATGCGTTTTGAAGGCGTGCAGATGGGGCCAGATGGCATGAAGGCCGATGTGCATGGCAATATCTGGTGCGGCGTTAGCGGGCCGGTGGGGCTGTGCGGGGTGTTTGTGTTCAACCCCGAAGGGCACCTTATTGGCCGTATTCGCCTACCGCAAAGCGTTTCTAACCTTACGTTTGGCGGCCCCAAGCGGGATTGGTTGTTTATGTGCGCGGGGGATTCGCTCTATCGCTTGCAGGTGAACACCCAAGGCGCAGCCCCAGCCTGAGAAAACAGAGGGGCTAAGCGCTTTTTTTCAGCAGTAAGGGCAGCAGGCCAAACAGCGCGCAGGCAGCGGCGGCAAACCATGCCAAGCCATCTGGGGTTATCGCCATGGAACTGGCCGCCAGCGCAGGCCCAACAAACGCCCCCGCGCCCCATGCCAGGGAACTGAGGGTGTAAATGGCTATCAGATCGCCCCCTTTATAGCGGTCTCCCACCACAGACATGGCTACTGTGTAAATACTGGCAAACACGCCATCCCACGCAAACAGCAACACATAGGCAAACCCAATGTGGTGAATGGCGACCGGCCACAACAACGCGCCCCCCGCAGCCAACCCAGCTAATGAGACCAGAAGCCAGCGGCGGCTTGTGCGGTCTCCTATCCAACCAATGGGAATCTGAAACGCCGTGGCCCCCAGCAGCATGATGCTCAGCAACAGCGTGGCCGCATGTTCTGACCACCCGGAGTGCATGGCGTAGAGGGCCAGAAAAGAGGTGGCTGCCGAATCCAGCATGGCAATCAGCAACGTGGCGGCAATGACTATGGGGGCCAAAGGCAGGTAGCGCAGCAGGCTGGGGCGTTGCGGGGGTGTAAGCTGCGGATGTGGCAGCCACGGCGCGGCAACCAAACAGGTGGTAACCAAAAGGGCAATACTGGCGCAGGCAAAGGGCAGGGCGCTGGTGCGGCCTGTTACCGTTAGCAAGGCAGGGCCTGCGGCAATGCCAACGGAAAGCAGCGTGCTGTAAAGCCCCATCACGCGGCCTCTGGCGTGGTCTGGCGTAATCTGGTTCAGCCAGCTTTCAGAAAGCACCAGAATAATCTCGCACGCGGCCCCCAGCACGGCGCGCAGGCCAAACCATACCCAGATGGACGGCAACAGCGGAAAAAGGGCCAGCGTGGCCGCGCTTGTTAGCAAAGCCAGCGTAACAGCCCGTTTGGGGCCTAAAGCTATGCTGATGCGCGGAATAAATGGCGCAATGGCCAAGGAGCCGATAGCGTGCATCATGGTGTTGGCGGCAATCATGCCGGTGCCAAACCCCAGATCCACCATTTCCAGCGTAAACAGGGGTGCACAAAGCCCCATAACCAGCCCAAACATTAGCCCTACAACAGTAAGGGAAAGAGTAGGGACGGCGCTGACAATAGAGCGCACAGGAGGGTGAAGCAGCATAGGCTGGCTTGTAGCGGGTTGCGTGCGCCGGAGCCAGCCTTCACGCCCTTAGGCGTGCGCGTATTTAGAACAGTTTATTGATAAGCGTGTTGCCAATGCCAAAACCCGCGCCAGATGCCAAGGAATGCGCAAAGCCGGAGTTAATGACATCATCCAGCACATTTTCTACTTCCGGCTTAACGGAACTTAGGGCAGAGGGCTGCGGCGGGGCCACATTCTGCTGCACCTGCGTGGCAAGGGCCGTGTGCAAAGCCTGAAGCAAATTGATAATCTGAGATTGCTCATCCCGCAGGGAAAGGGCCAGTTCTTTCAGATCCAGCAACCATTCACGCGCCTGCATATCCCCGCCATCGGCAGCGGTTTGCATTTTGCCGCACAGTGTTTGCAGAGCCGTGGCAGATTGTTGGGCCTGTGCCTGAAACTGGTTGTAAGTTTGATCTATGGCCTGAATATCCATGCTAAAAACCCTTTCAATATAATGTGTTCCAAGGCCGGAAGCACACCACCATAAGGGGGTAAATGCAAGCTGTGCGGCCCTTGTGCGGCCACCCCCGGTGGCAGCCATGATACGCACTGGTGAGGATTTTGCGTGCATTCCTGCGCGCGGGCGGCTATTTGTCTGCCCAAGCAAACACTAGCAAAGCCATCCTCCACCCTTTCAGGCAGAAAGCGGTGGCGTGGCCCGCAGGGAATATCAGGCCTTTACATGGATATCCGCAATATCGCCATCATTGCCCACGTTGACCACGGCAAGACGACTCTGGTTGACGAACTGCTCAAGCAGTCGGGTTCGTTCCGCGAAAACCAGCACGTTGCCGAACGCGCAATGGACAGCAACGATCTGGAACGCGAACGTGGCATTACCATTCTTGCCAAGTGCACTTCCGTTGTCTGGAACAATACCCGTATCAACATTATTGATACACCCGGACACGCCGACTTCGGCGGGGAAGTGGAACGTATTCTGAGCATGGTGGATGGCGCCATTGTGCTGGTGGACTCCGCCGAAGGTGCGCTGCCGCAAACCAAGTTTGTGGTTGGCAAGGCACTGGCCCGTGGCCTGAAGCCCATTGTGGTTGTGAACAAGATTGACCGTGGCGATGCCCGCCCCGATGAAGTGCACAACGAAATTTTTGATCTGTTTGCAGCCCTTGGCGCAAATGATGAACAGCTTGACTTCCCGATGCTGTTTGCTTCTGGCCGTCAGGGCTGGGCAGATGAAACGCTGGATGGTGCACGTAAAGATCTGAGCCCGATGTTCGATCTGATCCTGCGCCATGTGCCCGCCCCGAATCTGGACAAAAACAAGCCTTTCGCCATGACAGCCACAATTCTGGAAAGTGACAACTTTCTGGGCCGCGTGCTGACAGGCCGTGTGGAACAGGGCCGCGCCAAGGTGAACATGCCTGTTAAGGTGCTGCGGGCCGATGGCTCCGTGGTGGAAACAGGCCGCCTGACCAAGCTGCTTTCCTTCCGTGGTCTGGACCGCGTGGGTGTGGAAGAAGTGGAAGCAGGGGACATTGTGGCCGTGGCTGGTTTGTCCGAAGCCACTATTCCAGACACCATTGCTGCTCCGGAAGTAGACGCCCCGCTGGAAGCTATTCCGGTTGATCCGCCAACACTGTCCATGACCTTCCGCCTGAACGATGGCCCACTGGGCGGCCGTGAAGGTAAGAAGGTAACGTCTCGCCAGATTCGTGACCGCCTGTTCAAGGAAATCGAAAGCAATATTGCTATTCGCGTCACAGACAGCCCGGAAAGTGAAGCGTTTGAAGTGGCTGGCCGTGGCGAACTTCAGCTTGGTGTGCTGATTGAAACCATGCGCCGTGAAGGCTTTGAGCTGACAATCGGCCGCCCGCGCGTGCTGTTCCGCACCAATGAAGAAACGGGTGAGCGCGAAGAGCCTTACGAAGAAGTCACCATTGATGTGGACGAACCCTATTCCGGCGTTGTGGTGGAAAAGATGTCCCTCCGCAAAGGCCAGATGCAGGACATGCGCCCCTCTGGTGGTGACAAGGTGCGCCTGACGTTTATCATCCCATCCCGCGGGCTGATCGGCTATCATGGTGAGTTCCTGACCGACACGCGCGGCACGGGTATTATGAACCGTCTGTATTCCCACTACGGGCCTTATGCAGGCACCGTGGAAGGCCGCCGCAACGGGTCTCTGATCTCTGCGGAAAACGGGGCAACCACCCAGTATTCCCTGTTCTCATTGCAAGATCGTGGCACGCTGTTCGTAGATGCGGGTGAAACGGTTTATCAGGGCATGATCATTGGCGAGCATTCGCGTGAGAATGATCTGGAAGTAAACCCGATCCGTGAAAAGAAGCTGACCAACATGCGTGCTGCCGGTAAGGACGAAGCCCTGCTGCTGACCCCGCCGCGCCGTATGTCTTTGGAACAGGCAATTGCTTACATTGAAGACGATGAACTGGTGGAAGTAACGCCATCTGCCATCCGTCTGCGTAAGCGGTATCTGGACCCGAACGAACGCAAGAAGCGTGGCAAAAAAGCAGACTGATTCTGTAACTTGTGGGCTGCCCAGCGTTTGGGCAGCCTGTAAGTGTGGCGCGTTTGTGGTGTGGGTGTATTTTTTTCGGTTACATCATTTTGTCACATACAGAGCGTTTAAAGTGCTTTTTTCTATAAAAACCGCCTGTTACCGGGCGGTTTTTTAGGTTTTACCAGCGCCAATATGGCTGGTTTACGGCTGTCAAGTGGCGGGGCGATGATATGTGCAAAGATTGCACAAATTTTAGCTCAAGACGCTATGCTTCTGCCGTGATAATAATCAACACATAAACCGGTCTATGTGCTGGATGCGGGGTTGTCCTGCATGAGGCGGATTGGACCACAGGTTTTTGGAGATATTTTATGATTTCTCGTCGTCTGCTTGCGGCTCTGTCCACCGTTGCCCTGCTGGGTGTTGCTGCTCCTTCCTTCGCTCAGGAAGCTGCTCCTCCGGCTCCGGCTGCTGCCGCCGCCCCAGAAGCTGGCGCTCCGGCCCCAGAAGGTGCTGCTCCGGCTGCTGAAGAAGCTGGTAAAACAACCGAAGAAGGCAAAGGTGCAGCTACTCATAAGGGCAAGCACAAAGGCCACAAAGGCAAGCACAAAGGTGGCAAGCACCACGGCAAAAAGAAGGCCGCAACTGCTGACTCTTCTTCTTCCGAATCTGCTCAGTAATCACCCGGTAGAAAGGGGCACTGCGTTACAGGCGTGGTGCACCCTGCCTGCTGTGGCGTAAAGCTGCGGAATACAAAAAGGCCGCTGGTGGTATCTGCCACCGCGGCCTTTTTTGTGTGCTATGCAAAGGGTGTTTTTTAGGAATGGGCTAGATTATCAGCATGGCGTGCAGGCAGCTTTATGGGGGCCAGCCCATGCGTATTCAGCTTGCTGCCAGCGGGGTTTGCGCCGCAGTGGCGCATAAGCGCGGTGTGCGCTTAGTTATACCGGCTGATGGAAAGATCCAGCGCCGGAATATCGGGCTTTTTGCCATGCACAAGGTCTGCAATCAGGCGGCCAGAACCACAGGCCATTGTCCAGCCCAGCGTACCGTGGCCGGTGTTGAGCCACAGGTTTTTAAAATTGGGCACAGGGCCAATAACGGGGGTGCCATCTGGCGTGCAGGGGCGCAGGCCTGTCCAATATGTTGCGGCGGAAAGATCTCCCCCACCAAACAGTTCTGAAAAAGAAAGTTCCAAAGTTTCACGCCGGTCTGGGCTGAGCTTCTGGCTGTAACCCGTTAGCTCCGCCGTGCCACCTACCCGGATACGGTTGCCAAGCCGCGTAATGGCCAGCTTGTAAGATGTATCATTTACGGTGGACATGGGGGCGTGGGTTTCATCCGTAAGGGGCAGGGTGAGGGAATAGCCTTTTACGGGGTAAACCGGCAGATGCACGCGCAACGGGTGCAGCAGCAGCGGGCTATAGCTGCCCATGGCCACAATATAGGCATCGGCCCGGAAGTGCCCAGCACTGGTGCGCACAGACATAATTTTGTCCGCTGCGGCATCCAGCCCCAGAATGGTGGTGTTATACACAAATTTTACCCCCTTGGCCTCCGCCATGCGGGCCAATCTTTGGGTAAAAACATGCGCATCGCCCGATTCATCACCGGGCAGGAACAGCCCACCCGTGAGCAGATGTTTGGCATGGGCAAGGCCGGGTTCGTGCTCCAGAACCTGATCCACCGCCAAAAGCTGGTGCGGAATGTTGGCTTCTGCCAGCAGGCGCATATCGTGCTGGGCGGTATCTATTTGTTTGTTGGTGCGGAAAAGCTGGATCAGCCCGCGCTGTCTGTCATCATACGTAATGCCGGTTTCTGCACGCAGGGCATCCAGACAATCGCGGCTGTATTCGGCAATGCGCAACATGCGGGATTTGTTGATGTCATACGCATGGGCGTTACAGTTTTTTAAAAGCTGTTCCATCCAGCGCAGCATGGCCAGATCAAACCGTTTGCGAATAACCAGCGGGCTGGTTTTGGGGTGCAGCATCCACTTGGCTGCCTGAAGTGGCAGGCTGGGAGAAGCCCAAGGTGTGGAATACCCCGGTGAAACCTGCCCCGCATTTGCAAACGATGTTTCAAGCGCTGAGGCGGGCTGGCGGTCTATAACCGTGACTTCATGCCCAAGGCTGGCCAGATACCAGGCCGATGTCACCCCGATAACGCCAGCGCCGAGAATGATGACTTGCACGGTTTTATCCTTACAAAAAAGGTAAATAGATCAGGCGGCCACCATAGCTTGCTGCGCCCCACCACGCCAGAACCTGTAAGGAAACGGTCATGGCGCACACTGTAAGGAGGTATGCGTAAGTGGGGCTGAGCAAAAAATGATTTAAAAAAACGGCGGCATGTTGCGCCCAGTTTGAGCCATGCCGCCATAAGGATGTTGGTTTTAGGCAGGCACGCCTTTGCTGGTGGAATATTCAAAGTGCAGTGCCTGATCCGGGTTTACAATGGGGTAAATGGCATGGGCGGCCATGGCGGCTTCGCTAAACCCTTGCAAAATCAGCTTGAGCTTGCCGGGGTAGGTGGCCACATCGCCTACGGCAAACACGCCCGGCAGGCTGGTTTCACAACTGGAAGGTGTGACGGGAATAGTCGAGCGCATGGTATCCATCCCCCACCGCGCTACAGGCCCCAGATCTGTTGCCAGCCCAAAGAAAGGCAGCAGCACATCGGCTTCCAGCATACGGGTGGCCCCATCCAGATCTGCTACTTCTACACCGTTTAGCGCGCCATTCTGGCCGTGCAGGGCATGAAGCTGATAGGGCACAACCTTTTCAATCTGCCCGGCAGCTACAGCCTCTTCCAACTGGCGCAGGCTTTCTGGCGCACCCCGGAACCTGTCCCGCCGATGCACGAGGTAGAGCTTTTCGGCGTTGTCTTTTAGGGAAAGCGCCCAATCCAGCGCGGAATCGCCACCGCCTGCAATAACAATACGACGGCCTGCAAAATCGGCTTTGCGGCGTACATAATATTGCACGGCCCCAGTATCTTCAAACGCTTCCAAACCATCCAGCGGCGGACGGTTGGGGCCAAATGCCCCCGCACCAGCGGCAATAATAATGGCCTTGGCTTTTAGCGTGGTGCCTTGGTTGGTGCCCAGTGTAAAGTTGCCCCGGTTGCCTGTAAGGCTTTCTACCCGGTGTTTTAGCAGGCGTGGGATGTTAAACGGGGCAATCTGTTCTTCCAGCCGGGCAATAAGCTGCGCACCTTCTACAGCGGGGCAGGCGGGAATATCGTAAATTGGCTTTTCCGGATACAGGGCCGCGCATTGGCCGCCTACTTCTGGCAGCACATCAATCAATACACAGTTCAGCCGCAGCATGGCGCACTGAAAAGCGGCAAAAAGCCCGGCTGGGCCAGCGCCAATTATGGCTACGTCTGTTTCTGCTGGCGTATCAGTCATGGCGTGGCGTGATGCTCCCTTATCTGGTTACATTAAAATACAGTTTCTGTTTTGCGCCAGCACGGGCTGGTGCGCAATGGCCTAGAATAAGCAACACCCCGAAGCAAAAAATTGCTTCGGGGTACGCAGATATGACAAAACAATAAAGATGTGCGGCAGAAAGCTTAGCCTTTGGTTAAAGCCTGCTTGAGTTTTTCATCCAGCACATCAAGGAAAGGCTGCGTGTCCAGCCATTTGGTGCCGTTGCCAACCAACAGTGCCAGATCCTTGGTCATCTGCCCGCCTTCAACTGTATCCACGCACACTTTTTCCAGCGTATCGGCAAAGTGCACAACGTCTGGCGTATCATCAAAGCGACCGCGATAAGCTAGCCCGCGTGTCCATGCAAAAATGGAGGCAATGGGGTTGGTGCTGGTGGGCTTGCCTTTCTGGTGCTCACGGTAATGGCGCGTTACGGTGCCATGCGCGGCTTCGGATTCCACCACATCGCCCGTGGGGTTCAGCAGCACGGATGTCATCAGCCCAAGGCTGCCAAAGCCTTGTGCCACAATGTCACTTTCCACATCGCCATCGTAGTTTTTGCAGGCCCATACATAACCGCCCGGCCATTTAAGGGCGCTGGCCACCATGTCATCAATCAGGCGGTGTTCGTAGGTGAGGCCCAGCTTTTCAAACTCGGCCTTGAATTCCTTTTCGTACACTTCCTGAAACACATCCTTGAACATGCCATCATAGGCTTTCAGGATGGTGTTTTTGGTGGACAGATACACTGGCAGCTTGCGGTCTCGCCCATAAGCGAGAGAGGCACGGGCAAACCCTTCAATAGAGGCGCGGGTATTGTGCATGCCCAGCGCCACACCGGGGCCTTTGAAGTCATGCACATCCAGCGTAATGGGCGCACCGCCATCTTCGGGAATGTAGTTGAGCGTCACCTTGCCTGGGCCGGGAATTTTGGTTTCCGCAGCGCGATAGATATCCCCATAGGCATGGCGGCCGATCACGATTGGCTTTGTCCAGTGCGGCACAAGGCGCGGCACGTTGGAGCAGATAATGGGTTCACGGAAGATGGTGCCATCCAGAATGTTGCGGATGGTGCCGTTGGGTGAACGCCACATTTTTTTCAGCCCAAATTCCTTCACCCGTGCTTCATCCGGGGTGATGGTGGCGCATTTTACGGCCACGCCGTAGCGCTTGGTGGCTTCTGCGGCTTCTACTGTTACCTTGTCATCCGTGGCATCGCGGTTTTCTATGCCCAGATCGTAATATTTCAGGTCAATATCCAGATAGGGCAGAATCAGGCGCTCACGAATGAAGTGCCAGATGATACGGGTCATTTCATCCCCGTCCATTTCCACCACCGGGTTCTTGACCTTGATTTTAGCCATAATACTGCATCCGATTCGAAGAGTGTCTTGCATTCGTTGCGCGCAGATGCGGAATACGCATAGGCATCATGCAGTGCGCGAATTGAGACCATAAGCGGGGATGCAACACAGCGCTGTTCACGATCAGGACAGAACTGCCGCTATCAGGCGCAATGGCGCTTATGCGCGGGCAAAAATCTTTGTTTTTTGCGGGGTAGGCCCTGTTATCACAAACATGTCAGGGTTGGGATGGCGGATTATCCCATACCGCTCAAGAGGTGCCCGCGCGGGAGATGTTATGCTAACTATGTGCATCATTAAGGAAAATGGCTGGCCGCCTGTATGCAAGTGTCAGCCAAAATCATGATTCCGCATATGGAACGGGCAGCCGGGGTAAGCTGAGGCATGTTTTCTTTTATATCATTTCACGGGCACATTCTGGCACATCGTGATTTTTATCTTATGGGTATTCCGGTTGCACAGGCCGTTTCTCCGCAGTGGAACGTGGTTCAGTTATCGGCTGATGGAAACAGCCTGCTTGGGTTTGCAGATATCCGGCCTCAGGTTGAACAAAGTGGCGAAGCAAAAGGTCTGGTAAGTTTAAAAAATGGTACGCAGTTTATGTGGAACCAACCAGATGGCCTGTTGGGTTGGGTGCCCCATAACCAGAATTGGGAGCGTTTTGCACCAGTGCTCAGCCAGCATGTGCCATTGCTGGCCCGTTTGGCGCAGGGGAAATGGCTTATTGCGGGCAAGCAGACCGCCGAGCGGGTTTCGTTTTCTTATTTCAAGCTGTGCCTTGGCGAGCATAATTGGGATTTGCGTACGCTTTTCCTGCGTGAAAAAGGTGATGCCATTATTATTTCCGATGGGCGGGAACCGGAAAGTGTTCTGCAACCAAGCCCATTGCCTGTGCAAAAAACCTTTATGGTGGCGTTGGCGGCGCAGATAAAGGCAATGGGTGAAAGCCCATTTGTGCAAGCCGCACAGGCCGCCCGCCAACGTTTGCTTGTAGCCCCAGAAGATGCAGGCTGTTTGTTGGATCTGGCAAAAAATTGCGCCAAAATTGGGCAATTCGGTTTGGCGCGCACGGCGGTATTGTGTGCGGCGTTGCAGGATTTTCGGCCAGATTTATATCTCTTTTCCGCTATTCTGGCATTGCGGGAAGGTGAGACCCAGCAGGCCGCAGATTTAGCCAATCTGGCGCTGAAAGGCCGGTTTGGTGATGCCCCCATACCCGAACAGCTCACACATCTGGTACAGCGGACAGCACAGGGAGAGGCTGCGTTGCTTTTGCTGCCTTTTGCCTTGAAGGAACTGCCGGATACAGAAGAGTTTGACCCCGCCTTTAACTTTTTAATGGTGCCTTTGCCTGCTTCTATGCTGCGGGCAGAAGATGTGCGGCAGGCGTATTCATATCAGTTTGAGCAAGTGGCTTCTGCCAGCACGCAGGAAGAGCGGCTGCAACTGGTACAGGCCGATCAAGCCCAGAACAGGGCGCAATACTGGAACCAAGTTGTGGCAGGCCATTACGCATGGCTCAATCAGAATCGGGCCAGTGCAGACCCACATTACGTTACGGCCCGCAAGCTTTCCAAAGATTCCGGTATCAAGGCTGTTGATTACAATTGCGGTGTTTACACATGGCTGCCGGAAGCCGCCGCATATAACCTGCATGAACAACAGGTAACAGACCAGTTGGGCATTGCGGGCTGGAACTGGCATTCCAGTGTGGTGCCCGGCCGGGCAGAGGCAGATGCCCCAGATGCCTGTTTGGTTTTTGGGTGCGATAGTGCGTATTTCCGCTTTGTGCCCAAGCTTGTCATGTCTTTAATGCGGGCGTGTCAGGCTCATCCAGAACAGGGGCGCTTCCGCCTTTGTTTGGGGGTGGACCGGGCAACGGATGAGCAGTTGACCCTGATGCGGGATCTGGTGGCCTTTTTCTCGGAAAAAGACAGGGGGATGGATGTCTCCTTCACGCACGGGCAGCTTAACCATGCGAACAAGGCCGCCTATACGTGCATCCGTTACCTTATGCTGCCGCATATTGTGGGCCAGTGGCATTGCCCAGTGCTGACAGCGGATTGCGATGGCTACTTCCCGCACGATTTCCCTGCCTTGTGGCAGGAACTCAAATCCGGTTCGGATTACGGGTTCCGGCTGTATGCGTATAATCATGAAGGCAAACAGATAGCCGGAGAACCGTGGGGCTTTGGTGCGGGCCTGTCCTATTTTGGGGAAACGGAACTTCTGCCCCAGATCGGGCGGTATCTGCACAATTATGTTCAGCGGACATATAGCCCGGAAAATCCAAGCAACTGGTGCATTGATCAGTGTGCACTGGCACAGGCTTATTCTCGCTTTGTTGCACCACGTTGGAATGACTTGCAGATACGCTTCATGGATGAGGGCACGCCGCTTATGATTATGCCCCACCATGTAGGCGGCAAGGATGCGCTGCTGGAACACGATGGCGCGGTTTCGGAGCAAGACCTGCGCCAGTTTATGCAGGACAACGCTTAATTAGGGTGTTTTGGCAAAAGCCGGTCAGCTTGGTCTGATCGGCTTTTTTGTTCGGGTTTTTATCGCAGGGAAAGATCTGCCGCAGAACCTTCAGCCGGTTGTAGCAGGAGCAAGCCAGCAGAGTAGTTGCACAGATGCAAGCATAAGGCGGCAGCGTGCACGCAGTATGGTACTGTGCGTAAGGTATTTTGAATTTCAAGGGAAAAATGCTGGGGCGAACGACGGGGCTTGAACCCGCGACCACCGGTACCACAAACCGGCGCTCTACCAGCTGAGCTACGTCCGCCGCACAGCAAGCGGACGTTTAGAGAAAACTGCGTCGTTCGTCAATCACTTCTGGCGTTTTTATATAGAAAAATCAGCTCTGGCGGCTTTTCCATTGTTCCAGGCGGGCCACAGCCTCAATCAGCACCTCCTCACGCTTGCAAAAGGCAAAGCGAATCAGGTTGCGCGGGGGCGTGCCACTTTGCGCATCATAAAAAGCAGAGGCGGGAATGGTGGTGACACCGGCCTGTTCTGTGAGCAGGCGGCTGAAGGCCATGTCATCCAGCCCGTTTGCCAGCGGGGTAATATCCGCCATCACAAAGTAGCTGCCTTGGCAGGGCAGCACGCCAAAGCCCACCCGCGCCAGCCCGGCAGAAAGGATCTGGCGTTTTGTATCCATCTCCTGCGCCAGTTGGGTAAAGTAGGCGGTATCCTTGTTCAGCCCAAAGGCCACGGCACGTTGCAGGTTGGGGGCTGTGGCAAACACAAGGTTCTGGTGCGCTTTGGCCACCACCGCAGCCAGCGGGGCAGGGGCGGTAACGTAACCCACCTTCCACCCGGTAAAGGAAAAGCTTTTGCCTGCGCTGCCAATACGAATGCACCGCTCGCGCATGCCCGGTAGGGCCATAAGCGAGAGATGCGGCACATCAAACACAAGGTGCTCATACACCTCATCGCAAATGGCGTAGGTATCGTGCTGGCGTATAAGGTCGGCAATAAAGGCCAACTCCTCAGCGTTAAACACCTTGCCGGTGGGGTTCATGGGGGTGTTCAGCACAATGGCTTTGGTGCGGGGGCTAAAGGCGTTTTTTAAGGCCTCTTGCGGGAGCGCCCAATCTGGCGCTTCCAGCCGTACAAGGCGCGGAATGCCGCCAAGCTGGCGCACAACAGGCAGGTAGGTATCGTAAAGCGGTTCTATCAGCACCACTTCATCGCCCGGTTCTATCAGCGCCATAAAGGATGCCGCCAGGGCCTCGGTAGCGCCAGATGTCACCACCACTTCCGATTCGGCATTTACAGAAATGTTCTGGAATCGGGCGGAGGCATCCGCAACGGCGGCGCGCAGTTCTGGCAGGCCTGTAAGGGGCGCATACTGGTTGCGCCCATCCAGTAAGGCATTTGCGGCCAGTTGCACCATGTCTTGCGGGCCTTCCGTATCAGGAAAACCCTGCCCAAGATTGATGGCGTTATGCTTGCGCGCCAGCTCGGACATAAGCGTAAAAATAGTGACAGGCTGGTTTGCAATCTGCCTGTTAAGCAATTTTGTCATTACAAAGTTCCTTGCCCCGCTGGCGGAAAGAGGCGAATAAGACGCGATACCGAAACATTTGGCGTAAACAGTTGATTTGGTGCTTTATCGATACAAATTTGCATCTGCCTGATTGCCCGCACGGGCAAGCCGTGCAAGTGTAACGGTATGGGGTGCCTTCTGCCTATAGGGGCAGGGTGGCATCATGAACGGACAGGCCCAAAATACGGGCACAACAATGGTGTGTTGACGACGCGCGATGAAGAAGATCGAGGCCATAATCAAGCCCTTCAAGCTGGATGAGGTGAAAGAAGCCCTTCATGAGCTTGGATTGCAGGGTATTACCGTAATCGAAGCCAAGGGTTTCGGTCGGCAAAAGGGGCATACGGAGCTTTATCGCGGCGCGGAATACATTGTTGATTTCCTGCCCAAGATGAAGATTGAAGTTGTCTGCCCTGCTTCCATGGTGGAGCGGGCGGTAGAAGCCATTTCCGCAGCGGCCCGCACAGGCCGCATTGGCGATGGCAAGATTTTCGTGAGTCCGGTGGATGACGTGGTGCGAATCCGTACCGGAGAACGAGGGGAAGACGCAATCTAACACGCTTCATGCGTAGGTATGGGGCGCTAAGATGCGCGTACATTATTCCCGCAGACCGCGTGCCCGCAAAGTGCGGCATGCTGATAAAGCTTAGGTGAAGAGAGCATGGTAAAGAAAACAGCTCCGGCGGGTGACAGCAAGGCTGCTGCAATTGCCAAGGTTTTTGATCTGATTCAGGAACACTCTGTGGAACTGGTGGATCTGCGTTTTACGGACCCAAAGGGCAAGTGGCATCATACATGCCAGTATGTCAGCACCATCGAGGAAGATAGCTTTACCGATGGCTTCATGTTTGATGGATCTTCCATCGGCGGGTGGAAAGCCATTAACGAAAGCGACATGGTTCTGCTGCCGGATCCGACATCCGCAGTGATGGACCCGTTCTCTGCTCGTCCGCAGCTGATCCTGTTCTGCGATATTATTGAACCTTCCACCGGGCAGCCTTACAACCGCGATCCGCGCTCCACCGCCAAGTTGGCTGAGCAGTACCTCAAGTCCTCCGGTTTGGGTGATACGGCATTTTTTGGCCCGGAAGCTGAATTCTTCATTTTCGACAACGTGCTGTTTGGCACCGGCCCGAACTATGGCAAATACCAGCTCGACAGCATTGAAGGCCCCGATGCATCCCTGAAGGAATATCCTGAAGGCAACATGGGCCACCGTCCGGGTGTGAAGGGTGGTTACTTCCCCGTGCCGCCAGTGGATAGCGAAAGCGATCTGCGCGCAGAAATGCTGGCCGCTATGGGCGAAATGGGTCTGGCGATTGAAAAGCACCACCATGAAGTGGCGCAGTCTCAGCACGAACTTGGCACCAAGTTTGAAACGCTGGTGCGCGCAGCAGACTTCATGCAGATCTACAAATACTGTGTGCACAATGTTGCCAATTCCTACGGCAAGACAGCAACATTCATGCCCAAGCCTATCTATGGTGATAACGGCTCTGGCATGCACGTTCACCAGTCCATCTGGAAAGACGGCAAGCCCACATTTGCTGGCAATGGTTATGCAGATCTGTCCGATACAGCCCTGTATTACATTGGCGGCATTATCAAGCACGCCAAGGCGCTGAACGCCTTCACCAACCCATCCACCAACTCCTACAAGCGCCTGATTCCGGGCTTTGAAGCACCTGTGCTGCTGGCATATTCCGCCCGCAACCGTTCTGCTTCGTGCCGTATTCCGTACGCAACAAGCCCCAAAGCCAAGCGCGTTGAAGTGCGCTTCCCAGATCCCACAGCCAACCCGTATCTGGCATTTGCTGCCATGCTGATGGCTGGTATGGACGGCATTAAAAACAAGATCCATCCGGGCGATGCCATGGACAAGGATCTGTATGACCTGCCGCCGGAAGAACTGAAGCAGATCCCGACAGTTGCTGGCTCCCTGCGTGAAGCTCTGGAAGCTCTGGCTGCGGATCATGAGTTCCTGCTGGCTGGTGGCGTGTTCACCAAAGATCAGATCGAAAGCTACATCACCCTGAAATGGGATGATGTGTACCGTTTCGAACACACACCGCATCCGGTTGAATTTGAAATGTATTACTCCGTCTGATTTTCTTTCCTTTAGGGAAGATATCGGAAATAAAAGGCGCGGCTCCTTAGGGGCCGCGCTTTTTTGTATTGGATTGCTGAATGGTATTGAAAACACGCATTTTTTCTGCGCTCGGGCTTTTGTGTCTGGCGGGGTGTGCAACTTCTGGTTCTGTGCCCGGTGGGCATGTTGCTACTGCGCCGCAAGCCATTGCGCCGGTGCAGCCCCCGGCATCTGCAACGGCTTCTGGTGCAGGTAATCCTGCGCTTTCGGCAGATAAGCCTTCCTTGCTCAATGTTACTTCGCTGTCTCCCTCATGGGGCGAGGTTTACTGTGCGCAGGATATTCGCAAGCTGGCTGTGCAACTGCCGCTTCAGCAGGATGATAAGGATTATATTGCCAAAAGCCTGAAAAACGCCAAGACGCTACAGGCGTGCTTTATTTACTCGCGCCCTGCACCCGCACCTACGCAACCGCTGTTGACGGCAGATGGGCAAAGTAATGGCCTGGTGGTGATGAGCATGTATGTGCTTACAGGGGCGGATCTGGCAGATACCGCGGCGCTTTCCTTCAATTCCCAAACATATAGCCGGTTCCTGCTGGGCTTGCAGTGGCCCAAAAACCAGCCAACAGCGGGTGTTTCTGTGCAGTTACAGGCAGATACGCCAAACAAGCAGCACTATAATTTTCCCTTGGTGTTTGCGAATGACACGCCGCAAAAAGTGTTCGGTATCTTTCTGCCAATTGCCACGGCACAGGAGATTGCCAAAGCACCTCGGTTGAGCGTGAAAGTTAAGGTGCCGGGCCAAGCAGCTTATACACTCAATTATGGCACAGAAGGTTTATCCAGAAGTTTGGAAACCTTGTACAACTGGCGTCATACCACGGAAGATAAGGACGAATACGCCGTTATCAACGCCATGTCTGCCGTAGATAAAACTGTGCGGCTTAACCGTATCAACACGGCAGCCCCCGTTTACCCGGCAGCGGAAGAAAACAAAAATCTGGAAGGCCGCGTGATGGCGCGGTGCGATATTACTGCGGCAGGTGCTCCCACCAACTGCGTGGTGCTTAAAACCATGGGTGGCGCAAATTTTACAAAAAGTGCGCTAACATATTTGCAGCAGGTGCGTTTTGCTCTTTCGGGTAACAATGTTGCAGATGGTGTTAAAGGCCATGTGTTTACTGTGCGCTTTAAGCTGGACTGATACGTCCAAGTATCAAGCCCAAAAGTATTGAAGTGAAAACTTCTGTAACCGCCTGTGTTTTATAAAAATGCAGGCGGTTTTTTGTGTGTTTTACAGTATTTTCTTGGGATGCAATGCCGCGCTGTTGTATTGATTATTCTGAAACGGTTTTTCTTGTGCAGAAAAATTTGGATGTGAACGTGTGCAGGGCAGAAAATAGGCAACATGATACAAACAAATAGTCACCGGCCCGATATTGTATTGCGGATTACCGCAGCAGTTTTTGCAATATTAGGCGTTTTTCTTGCAGGTGGGGGTATCTGGCTGGCCCTGCTGGGCGGCTCCTGCTTTTACGTGGTGTGCGGCGTTGTGCTGCTGGCTACGGCGGTGCTGCTATGGCGGCGGCGGCGCGAGGCTCTGTGGCTTTACGCGGTGCTGGTTGCGGCCACCCTTGTATGGTCTGTTGGGGAAGCCGGGTTTGATTTCTGGGCCTTGGCCCCGCGTGGTGATGTGCTGTTGCCACTGGGGTTGTGGCTTGTGTTGCCATTTGTTTCTTCTCGATTGTTGCCGTCTTCTGGCTGGAACAGCGCGCCCTTGCTGGCCGGTGTTGTGGCCGGGGCCGGTGTGTATGGCTATGCCCTTACGCAAGACCCGCAGGATGTTGCGGGTGTTCTGCCTCGGGCTGGTGTGCAGGCCTCATCCTCTCCATTGCCGGGAGATAATACGGTTGTGCCCGCAGCAGATTGGCCCGCTTATGGCCGCACGCAGGCGGGGGACAGATACTCCCCACTTTCTCAGATTACAGCCAGTAATGTGCGGGATCTGAAAGTGGCATGGGTGTTCCGCACGCATGATCTGAAGCGCCCGGATGATCCGGGAGAAATTACAGATGAAGCCACGCCCATAAAGGTGCGCGATACGCTGTATCTGTGCTCACCACACCAGATCCTGTTTGCTGTAGATGCCGCCACCGGGCATGAGCGCTGGCATTTTGACCCCAAAATTACCTACAACGCCTCTTATCAGCACATGACATGCCGTGGCGTGTCTTACGCAGAAACGCCGGTGGCGGAAGAACAGGCCCACGATGTTGCCGTGGCGGATGATTGCGCACACCGTATTTTCCTGCCCACCAATGATGGTCGCCTGTTTGCCCTAAATGCCGATACCGGCGCCCTGTGCCGTGGTTTTGGGCGTGATGGCGCGCTGGATCTTACAGATGGCATGCCCATGCGCACGCCGGGGTTTTACGAGCCCACATCCCCGCCGGTTATTACCTCCAAGGTAGCTATTATTTCTGGCGCGGTTACAGATAACTACTCCACGCACGAACCTTCAGGCGTTACGCGCGGGTATGATCTGTATAGCGGCAAGCTGATATGGGCGTTTGATCCGGGCAACCCGAACCCCAATGAACTGCCCTCCGCCACGCATCATTACGTGGCCAATTCTCCCAATTCATGGATTACGTCGGCCTATGATGCGCGGCTGAACCAGATTTACATTCCCACGGGTGTTGCCACGCCGGATATCTGGGGTGGCCACCGCACGCCGGATCAGGAGCGCTATGCCTCTGGCATTCTGGCGTTGGATGCAGATACCGGGCGCAAAGTATGGTTTTACCAGACAGTGCATCATGATCTGTGGGACATGGATGTGCCATCTCAACCCAGCCTTGTAGACATAAAACAGGCCGATGGCGCCGTTGTGCCCGCATTGTATGCACCCGCCAAAACAGGCAATATTTTTGTGCTGGATCGGCGCAATGGCCATTTGCTGGTGCCCGCGCCAGAAATGCCTGTGCCGCAGGGGGCTGCTCCGGGGGATCACCTTTCTCCTACCCAGCCGTTCTCCGCACTTACATTCCGCCCCAAAAACAACCTCACGGATGCGGATATGTGGGGCGCAACCATGTTTGATCAACTGGCTTGCCGTATCATGTTCAAACGCCTGCGGTATGAGGGGCCATTCACGCCGCCTTCCACGCAGGGTACGCTGGTGTTTCCCGGTAATCTGGGCATGTTTGAATGGGGCGGCTTAGCGGTAGATCCGGTGCGGGAGGTAGCGTTTACCAACCCCATTGCCGTGCCGTTTGTTTCTAGGCTTGTGCCGCGTGGGCCAAATAACCCGGCAGAGCCGCCGCAGAATGCAGGCCCTTCTGGTGGAGAGGCTGGTTTGCAGCCACAATATGGCACACCATTTGGGGTGGACTTGCACCCATTCCTGTCCCCCATTGGTATTCCGTGCAAACAGCCGGGTTGGGGCTATGTGGCAGGGTTGGATTTGCGCACCAACACGGTGTTATGGAAGCACCGCAATGGCACCACGCGTGATAGCTCCCCCGTGCCACTGGCCTTTCGTGTTGGAGTGCCCTCATTGGGTGGGCCAATCATTACCGCAGGTGGTGTGGCGTTTCTGACATCCACGCTGGATATGTATATCCGCGCCTATGATGTGACGACAGGCCAGCAGCTCTGGCAGGATCGTTTGCCAGCAGGGGGGCAATCCACCCCCATGACGTATGAAGAAAACGGCCATCAATATGTGCTCTCGGTAGATGGCGGCCATGGTTCCTTTGGCACCAAGCTGGGGGATTACGTGGTGGCCTATGCGCTGCCAGATGCGCAGGTAAAACACTAACTCTGCTTTGTTTGGGCAGGCTTTGGCGGGCACACGTATCATGCGTGTGCCCGCTTTGTGTTTGTGGGGGAGCGGCTTTGCATGAAAACATCCTCTTGCCGCCGCGTGCGGGATGCGTGATCCTGCATCCATGTGGAACGAACCCTACCTTGAAACATGTTGCCGCGCCGCGCTGCACAGGCTTTGCCTTGCGGGGGATGCAGGCCGCCCAACTGGCATGAAGGATGATCCCTGCCTGACACGTCTGGCTGGTAAGGGCCTTGCGCAGCAGAATGCACAGGGGCGTTTTTTTATTACCGATGAAGGCACAGCCCGCCACGCCAGCGATGTGCTGAAGCAGGAAAAGCTCCACACCAAAAAACCATGATACCGGCAGAGCGCATATGGCACGCACTGGATACGCTGGCGCAGGAGCGAGGGCTTACGCCCTCTGGCTTGGCGCGGGCAGCGGGGCTGGATGCCACGACCTTTAACCCCTCGCGCCGCCATACGGGGCATGGCGTGTGGCGCTGGCCTGCGCTGCCAAGCCTGCTGCGTGCGCTGGATGTGTTGCGTGTTTCCCTCGCTCAGTTTGAGGCCCATCTCTGGGGGTATGAACAACCAGATGGGGCAAAAACTCCGGCACCATGCTTTATGCGCAGCTTGCCGCTTTCATGGTTGGATCAGGGCGGCGTGCTGGATCGTGCAGGCCTGCCCGCCGGAGGATTGTGGGAGCAGGAGGAAACATTTTTCAGCCTGCCGTCATCTTCGGCCTATATGTTGCGGGTAGATACGGAAGGCATGGAACCCATATTGCGGCTGGGTTGTTCCTTGGTGGTGCAACCTGCCTTGCACCCACGTGGGGCAGACCGCGTGGTGCTGATACGCGCAGGGCAAGCCCCGGTGGTGGGCATTTTGCAAGAAAAACCTGTGCGGGCTATTCAGCCCTTTGGGCGCAGCGCCTTGCAACCTGTGCCCGCGGCCGCTGCTGGCGTATGGCTGCACCGTATTGTGCTGATATCTGGCTAAAAAACAGGCTGCGGGCTGGTGCCAAATGCGGCAGTGTGCGCAATAGGGAAAAAATTTATCTGATAATGGCCCAAGCCCGTGCGGAAGCGGCTGACTTTTCTTTCCGTTTCGCTTAAAGGAGCAGCATGACCGATACACCCCTTTCGCTCATCCGCAATTTTTCCATCATCGCACATATCGATCATGGGAAATCCACTCTGGCTGACCGCCTGATTCAGGCGTGCGGTGCCCTAACCGCGCGTGAAATGACCAATCAGGTTCTGGACAACATGGATCTGGAGCGTGAGCGTGGCATTACCATTAAGGCGCAAACCGTCCGGCTGACCTATCCGGCCAAGGATGGCAACACCTATGTGCTGAACCTGATGGATACCCCCGGACACGTGGACTTTGCTTACGAAGTCAGCCGGTCTTTGGCGGCGTGCGAAGGTTCTTTGCTGGTGGTGGATGCCTCTCAGGGGGTGGAAGCGCAAACACTGGCCAACGTGTATCAGGCCATTGATGCCAACCACGAAATTGTGCCCGTGCTCAACAAGGTGGATCTGCCCGCAGCAGAGCCTGAGCGCGTAAAGGCCCAGATTGAAGAAGTTATTGGTATTCCGGCTGATGATGCGGTGGAAATTTCCGCCAAAACCGGCCTGAATATTGAAGGCGTGCTGGAAGCCGTTGTAACCCGCCTGCCACCTCCAACAGGTGATGCGGAAAAGCCCTTGCAGGCCATGCTGATTGATAGCTGGTACGACCCGTATCTGGGTGTGATCGTGCTGGTGCGTATTAAGGAAGGGCGGCTCAAGCGCGGCATGAAAGTGCGCATGATGTCCTCCGGCGCTGTGCATCAGGTGGATCAGGTGGGCGTGTTTGCCCCGCGCATGACCAGTGTTGAAAGCCTTGGTCCGGGTGAAATGGGCTTTATCAACGCGGCTATTAAAACCGTGGCAGACTGTAATGTGGGTGATACCATTACAGATGATCGCCGCCCGGCAGAAAAGCCCTTGCCGGGGTTCAAACCCTCCATTCCCGTGGTGTGGTGTGGCCTCTACCCCGTTGTGGCCGATGACTTTGAAAAACTGCGCGATAGCCTTGCCAAGCTGCGTCTGAACGATGCCTCCTTCCACTATGAGGCTGAAACATCCGCAGCCCTTGGTTTTGGGTTCCGTTGTGGCTTCCTTGGCCTGCTGCATCTGGAAATTATTCAGGAACGTCTGTCGCGCGAATTCGATCTGGATCTCATCGCAACAGCGCCTTCCGTGGTGTACAAAATCACCCGCACCAATGGTGAGCGGGAAGAACTGCACAACCCGGCGGATATGCCCGATTCCTCCCTGATTGAAACCATTGAGGAACCGTGGATTAAAGCCACCATCATGGTGCCAGATGAATATCTAGGCGCGGTGCTTACGCTGTGCACAGAACGGCGCGGCGTGCAGGTAGATCTGACCTATGTGGGCAGCCGTGCGATGGCGGTATATCGCCTGCCACTGAACGAAGTGGTGTTTGATTTCTATGACCGCCTGAAATCTCTTACCCGTGGCTACGCCAGCTTTGATTACCAGATGGATGGGTATGAGGAGAGTGACCTCGTGCGTATTTCCATTCTGGTTAATCAGGAGCCAGTGGATGCACTGTCCTTTATTGCGCACCGCACGGCGGCGGAATCTCGCGGGCGTTCGATTTGCGCACGCTTGAAGGATTTGATTCCCCGCCAGTTGTTTAAAATCGCCATTCAGGCCGCTATTGGCAGTAAGGTGATTGCGCGTGAAACCATTGGCGCACTTTCCAAGGATGTAACGGCCAAGTGTTATGGTGGTGATATCTCCCGTAAGCGCAAACTTCTGGAAAAGCAGAAGGAAGGTAAAAAGCGCATGCGGCAGTTTGGTAAGGTGGAAATTCCGCAAAGCGCCTTCTTGGCTGCGCTTAAAATGGAACACTGAAACAGGACCGGGCGGAACTTTCCAGCACATCGGGCGTAACAGGGCAGGGCCGTTGGAAACCGGACTTGCCTTGTCCTGTAAACGTCCGTATGCCGGAGGGGATTGTTTGGAGCATTCGGCGTTTTTATGAACAGCACAACACCCTTGGCCATTGGTGAACAGCAGCATGTCCGGTTTGCCGAAGGGCTGGGGCTGGATTGCGGCGTTACCCTTGCCCCTGTTGATATTGCCTACCGCACCTATGGCACGCTTTCAGAAAAGCGGGATAACGCCATCCTGATCTGCCATGCCTTTACGGGGGACCAGTACGTAGCGGAAGAACACCCGCTTACGGGCAAACCCGGTTGGTGGAGCCGGATGGTTGGGCCGGGAAAGCCTATTGATACCAACAGGTTTTTTGTTATCTGCTCTAACGTGTTGGGGGGCTGCATGGGCAGCACCGGCCCGCGCTCTACCCGCACAGATGCCCAAGGCAATGGCACGGAGCTTTGGGGTACGGCGTTTCCGCCCATTACCATCCGCGATATGGTGCGTGCGCAGCACAAACTTGTGCGGGCTTTGGGCATAGAAAAACTGTTTGCCGTTATTGGCGGTTCCATGGGTGGCATGCAGGTGCTGGAATGGACAGTGACCTACCCACAGATGATGCTGGCAGCCATGCCCATTGCCACAGCGCCCTTCCATTCCGCCCAGAACATTGCGTTTAACGAGGTGGGGCGGCAGGCTATTATAGCAGATCCAGACTGGCGCGGTGGCCGCTATTGGGCGGATGATGTTGTGCCTGCCCGTGGTTTGGCTGTGGCCCGCATGATGGGCCATATCACCTATCTTTCGGAAGAAGCCTTAACGCGCAAATTTGGCCGCCGTATGCGGCGCGGGCCTGTTGGTGGGCAGGGGCCAGAAGGCCCTGTTTCCATGTTCAGCGATATTTTTGAGGTGGAATCCTATCTGCGTTATCAGGGTTCTACCTTTGTACGGCGGTTTGATGCCAACTCCTACCTCAGCATTACCCGTGCGATGGATTGGTTTGATATTGCCGCAGACCATGATGGCGAACTTACACACGCTTTTGCGGGTACGCCGGTGCGGTTTTGTGTGGTGTCGTTCTCGTCCGATTGGTTGTTTCCCACATCGGCTGCCCGTACGTTGGTGCGTGCGCTCAATCGGGCGGCGGCCAATGTCTCGTTTGTAGAAATAGAAACAGACAAGGGGCACGATGCCTTTTTGCTGGAAGAACCGGATTTTGACCGCACGGTACGTGGTTTTCTGTGTGGTGTGGCCGAACATGCGGGGCTTGCCTGATGCGCCTTGACCAGCGGCTTATTGCCGAAATGATAGCCCCCGGCACCCGTGTGCTGGATATTGGCAGCGGAGATGGTACGCTTATTGACCATCTGTTCCGCTACCGTGGGTGTGATGCGCGCGGTATTGAGCTGAACATGGAGCTTGTTACCAAGTCTGTCGCACATGGGCTGCCCGTGGTGCATGGGGATGCCGACCACGATCTGGCGCATTATCCGCACCACGCGTTTGATTATGTGGTGCTGCAACGTACCTTGCAGGCTGTTGCGCGCCCGCGGGAAGTGCTGCGGCAAATGTTGCGTATTGGGCGGCACGCTATTGTCTCATTTCCCAATTTTGGGCATTGGCAGTTGCGGCTTAAACTGCTGCTGAGCGGCCGCATGCCCATGACATCTGTGTGGCACACACCGTGGTATGAAACCCCAAACATCCACCCCTGTACCATTCGGGATTTTCTGGAACTGTGTAAGCAGGATGGCTACATTGTAGAGCAATGGATGGCTGTGGATGAGGAAGGGGAGCGTGCCCCGTGGCGGCGCTCTATCCGAATGGCAAACCTGTTTGGCGAGCAAGCTCTTTTCCTGCTCCGGCGCCGAAATGACTAGGGTTTGAAGGCTTGCTGCCAATAAGTTGCCTAAAAATAATGTTAGATTTATGCCTTTTTTGTGAAGATCTTCCGAAATTTCCTAAATAGGAATATTTCAAAAATACCTTTAAGATATCAGCAATAAACTTTCAAATGCGGCAATGTTATAACGATTTTTCACCCGATTTCTAAAAATTCCTCAACATTACACGAACATCATTTTAGGACTAATATGGTACGGAAGCCTTGCGAGGTTTGGGAAGTCCCCTTATATACAGCTTTACAAGGTTTATAAGGAACGAACGCAGTTCAAAAATTTCCTTTATGGATCTTGATGTGTTCAAAATTTTGTGGGCGCTCAGCTACAAGCCGGTGCAAAAATGTTCCGTGTGCGCCACAAAACATACAGTGCATAACTGAAAAGGGTGCGGTCTCTCGATCTCGTTTTCAGGCTGCACAAATAAGGTTGGCCCTGATGACTAAATTTTCCGATCTTGCTCTTGCTCCACCACTGCTGAAGGCATTGGCAGAGCAGGGTTATGATACACCCACTCCTATTCAGGAACGTTCCATCCCCTATCTGTTGCAGGGGCGTGATCTGCTGGGCCTGGCTCAGACAGGCACAGGCAAAACCGCATCTTTTGCGCTGCCTATTTTGGAACATCTGATTAAAAACCCACGTGCAAACACGCCCAAACAGCCGCGCGTTCTGGTGCTGGCGCCTACGCGTGAGCTTGTGGCCCAGATTAGCGATAGCTTTAAAGCTTACGCACGCCATATGAAGTTTACGCAGGCCGTGGTGTTTGGTGGCGTGGGGCAGGGCCGACAGGTTGAAGCCATGCGTCGTGGCGTAGATGTGCTGGTGGCTGCGCCGGGCCGTTTGCTTGATCTGATGGGCCAAGGCTTTATTGATCTGTCTGGTCTGGAAATTCTGGTGCTGGATGAAGCAGACCGCATGCTGGATATGGGGTTTGTGCGCGATATCCGCCGTATCATGACCTTTGTGCCAGAACAGCGCCAGACGCTTCTGTTCTCCGCCACCATGCCGCGCAGCATTGAAGATCTGGCGGCATCTTTGCTGAATGATCCGGCACGCGTTGAAGTGGCGCCGCCTTCCAGCACGGTGGATCGTATTCAGCAGGCCGTCATGTTTGTAAATGGCGCGGGTGATAAGCGCGATGCGCTGCTGAACATGGTGGAATCTCCCAAGGTTTCTCGCGCTGTGGTGTTCACGCTCATGAAGCATGAAGCCAACAAGGTTGCGGAATTTTTGAACAAGAACAACGTGGTGGCAGAAGCTATTCACGGCAACAAGTCTCAGGGTGCGCGTGAGCGGGCCATGAAGGGCTTCCGTTCCGGTTCTGTTAAAGTGCTGGTGGCAACGGATATTGCCGCCCGCGGTATTGATGTGGACGATGTCAGCCACGTGTTTAATTACGATCTGCCAAACGTGCCGGAAAGCTACGTGCACCGCATTGGTCGTACAGCACGTGCCGGGCGTGATGGCTGGGCTGTTTCCTTCTGTGATGCAGAACAGCGGGCTTGGCTGCGCGATATTGAACGCACCATTGGCAAAACCGTGCCGGTGGTTCGGGATCATCCTTGGCACTCTGATGAAGCAGAAGCTTCCACCATGCGTCCGCCTGTTCTGGGTGGCGGTGGCCGAGGCCGTGGCGGCCCGCGCGGCGGCGGTGCGCCTCGTGGGGGGGCTCCGGGTGGTGGCCGTGGTGGCCCACGCCGTTCCGGTGGTGGTGCTCGTAATGGTGGCCGTTCCGGTGCGCCTGCTGGCCGCATGTAATATTTCAGGCTGATAGCTTGTAAAATAAGGCTGCCGCACCTTTGGGTGCGGCAGCTTTTTTTGTTTCGGGGCGCTATGGCTGCGGCTGCTCTTTGGCGGATGGCAGTTGCAGCGTGATGGAAACGGGGCAGTGGTCAGAGAGTGTTTGACCGGCTTCTTCTGCCAAAGGAGTTACACGTAGGGAGTTTGGTATTTTCCATGCCCGTGCGGCTCCGCCCAGAATAATATGATCTATAAAGTAGCTGCCGTTTTGGCAGGGGCTTGCTGTGCCTGCCGTTACCAGATCTAGCGGTGCAATGCGTAAAAGCGTGAGAAATAGCGGATCATGCACCGTAAGGTGGCGGTTGAAATCCCCCATAATGGCAAAGGCTTCATGATGTTGGGTGCGTGTGGCTACCCAATCATCCAGCACGGCAAATTGCTGCCAAAGGGTTGCGCAGGTGGGGCGTGTGGCATGGGGCAGATTATCCGGGCATCCGGCTTTAAGATGCACAATCAGAATACGCAGGGTTTGCCCGTTCTGGTGCAGCGTAATATCTAGCCCACTGCGTAAATGATGGTGGGTGACCGGAGCTGTTGCATAAGTATCCAGCGCTGTAACATCCGGGTTTTGCTCAAACGGAATATCCGCACGTACAGCCAGCGCCGTGTGTTGCAATACATGGTCTTGACTAATGGAGAGATGATAACGCGCCAATGGAAAAAGCTGCCCGGCACTGGCGGGGCTTTCTATTTCCTGCAAGGCCACAACATCGGCATGCAAATGGGTGGCATAGCTGGCAAGGCTGGAAATATCAGCAGGGGTGCGGTGGGGGATATCTGGCGGGGCCTGTGCATAGCCGGGGTGAGCCGGATCAAGCAGCCAGTCCAGATTCCATGTGCTGAGTTTAAGTGTATCTGCTGCGGTTGCCGAAGTAAAACACAGGCAACACGCAGCAATTACAAAACCACAAAAGAAAAGAGCAGAGCTTTTAGGCGGCTTTTTCTTCCATCTGTGTAATAACGGCTTTAATCGGCAGGCTTTTGCGTGTTTGTTCATCCAGCACCGTAATTTCACCGGAGCCGATATCATAAAACCACCCTTGCAGGAACAGTGTGCCCTTTGCCAGCCCAGCAGCTACTGCAGGGTGCGTGCGCAAATGGGCCAACTGCAACAGCACGTTTTGTTCTGCAACAGAACGCACGGTGGCGGGGCCAACATCTTCGCCCGTAAAGGTGTGCAGGGTGGCCGCACGGGCGGCTTCTGCATTGCGCAGCCATTTGCGCACGGTGGGCATTTTATCCAGCCCGTTTTTTTCTGGTTCCAGCAGGGCCTTCATGGCGCCGCAATCAGAATGGCCGCACACAATAATGGTAGAAACCCCAAGGCCCAGAACAGCGTATTCCACTGCGGAGGACACACCACCCAGCATTTCACCATATGCAGGTACAAGGTTGCCAATATTGCGCAAAATAAACAGATCACCCGGCCCTGTCTGGGTGATAAGGTTGGGGTTAATGCGGCTATCTGCGCATGCAATAAACAAAGCTTCCGGGGCTTGTCCTTTTGCCAGATTGGTAAACAGTTCTTTTTTGGCAGGAAAAATTTCGGTGTTGAAGTGCTCAACCCCACGCAGCAGGGAAAGAAGGCTGCTTCTGGCTTCAGAACATGAGGGCATATAAAAACTCCGGCAAATTATTATGTCGGTTCACCCTTGAAACAAAGGGCTTCAACAATGGTGACGGTTAAATAACGGCAAGACAACCTTAAGAGTTTTGCACGCAGATGAAAAAAAATGCCACCCTCTGTTGGAAGGTGGCATTTTGCGTGTTGCGCGCTTAGCTTAGCGGATCATCTTCATCCGGTTCGCTCATTTGGTCTGCCGGGTGGCGCACGGGTGGGGCATTGGTGCGCACGGGGCGGGGGTTTTCTGTCTGCCTGCGGGTAAAGTTGCCTGCCAGAGCGGAAAGCTCCAGAAACTGGTCTGCCTGCCGGCGCAAATCATCCCCAATCAACGGTGGGGTGGAGCGCATGGAGGATACAACAGAAACCCGTGTGCCCTGCCGCTGCACGGCCTCCACCACACGGCGGAAATCGGAATCACCGCTAAACAGAATGGCGTGGTCGATATGTGGGGCCATTTCCAGCATATCCACGGCAATTTCTATGTCCATATTGCCTTTTACGCGGCGCTTGCCGGTAGAATCGGTAAATTCCCGCGCGGGCTTGGTAACAAGAAAATACCCGTTATAGGAGAGCCAGTCTGTAAGTGGCTTAAGGGGGGAGTAATCTTCTGTGTCCAAAATGGCGGCATAATAATAAGCGCGGATAATATGCGTTTTGGCGGCAAAGAAATCCAACAGCTTTTTATAGTCCACATCAAAACCAAGACTACGGGATGTAGAATACAGGCTGGAGCCATCAATGAAAAGGCAGGTCTTTTCGGTTTTCTGAAGGTTCATAGTTGGTTTCCTCTAAATACTTTGGTGTGCTGTTTTGGGCGTTACTATTAAATGGTCTGGGGTCTTTTCGGTTTTGATAGAAAGAATGGTAAGATCATTTGGTAACTATATCCATAAAATGTGGCAGAATTAGCCGCTGCGGAACGGGTTTATAACGATGCCGGAAATGAATACCAGATCAGTGCTGATAGCGATAGGTGCGAATCTTCCGCATTTGCGCTTAAGCGCCCGCCAGACGTGTGAGCAAGCCGTGCAGGCCTTGAAAAATCTGCCCCAACTAGAAGTTGAAGCTGTTTCCCGCTGGTATGAAAGTGCGCCTGTGCCTCCATCTGGGCAACCTCCTTACGTTAATGGGGTTGTGCGTTGCCGCACCACGCTGGAGCCTCTGGCTCTGCTTGATGCGCTTCAGGGGGTGGAAACGCGGTTGGGGCGCGTGCGTTCCGTGCCAAATGCTGCGCGCACGCTTGATCTGGATATTATTTCCATAGACGCTCTGCAAATTAACACACCGCGCCTTACGTTGCCCCACCCCCGAGCGACCCAACGCGCTTTTGTGCTGTACCCCTTGCATGATGTGGCGCCAGAGTGGAAAGACCCCGTAACCGGCAAGGGGCTGGATGCCCTGCTGCAAGGTGTTGCGGGGCAGGAAATACAGCCCGTAAAAGAATAAACTCTTCCGTAGGCGGGGCGGATGCGGTAATATACTCTTTCTGTTCCTGTAAGCATCTATAAGCTGAAACTTGTCTGGAGGCTCTCCGCAATGGCCCGCGTCACCGTTGAAGACTGTGTGGAAAAGGTCCCGAACCGTTTTGAACTGGTGGTCTATGCCGCACAGCGCGCCCGCAATATCTCTCGCGGGGAAGAGCTGACAGTTGATCGGGATAACGATAAAAACCCCGTTGTCGCTCTGCGTGAAATTGCAGACGAAACCGTCTCTCTGCCCGCTCTGCGCAATGATCTGATCCGTTCTCAGGCCCGTGAACCCGAGCCCGAACCCGTGGAAGAAGAAGTGCAGGATCTGGTTCCGACCGAGCAGAACATCTTTGGCTTGCAGGAAGTTTCTGCAGAAGAAGAAGCCGCTGATGATGTGCGGGCTATTGAGGCTGCACTTACCGGTCGCGCACGTCGGTAATTCGGGTGGCGCATACGGGCGGCGATCATTCTCCTCCGGTTCCGGTTTCCGTTAAGGACTCGGGGGAGGGCGTGTTGCAGCCTGTTAAAACAGACGCTTCTGCAGAAAAAACTGCCACACCGGTTTCCGCGCCAGAAAATGGCGGGCGGGGTGAGCTGAACTGCGAGCGTCTGGTTAACCGGGTGCTGACTTACGCACCCAAGGCGGATGTAGAAAGTATCCGCCGTGCTTTTGCGGTAGCCAGCAAAGCGCACGAAAACCAGAAGCGCGATAATGGTGACCCGTACATAATTCACCCGCTTGCCGTGGCCATGATTCTGGCCCGCTTTCGGCTGGATGTGCAGTCTATCTGCACCGCTCTGCTGCATGATACCATAGAAGATACCGGCGTTACCTACGATACGCTTAAGGCGCAGTTCGGCCCCACAGTGGCGGATCTGGTAGATGGCGTAACTAAGCTGACACGGCTGGAACTGCAATCAGACCGCACCAAGCAGGCAGAAAATTTCCGCAAGCTTGTGCTGGCTATGTCCAAGGATATCCGTGTTCTGCTGGTCAAGCTGGCAGACCGGCTGCACAACATGCGCACCCTGCATTTTGTGGAGCGGCAGGATAGGCGGCAGCGTATTGCGCGTGAAACGCTGGATATCTATGCGCCGCTGGCCGAGCGCATTGGTATGGACCGCGTTAAGACAGAGTTGCAAAACCTGTCCTTTGCGCAGCTTGAACCAGAAGCTGATGCCACCATCCGTACGCGCCTGAACTACCTGCGCGGGCAGGGTGCGGATGTTATTGAAGAAGTGCGGCGCGAACTGCTGCGCCTGTGCCATGAAGCCGGGCTGAAGAACGTTCAGGTTTCGGGGCGCGAGAAATCTCCGTATTCCATTTGGGAAAAGATGCAGCGCCGCAATGTGGCGTTTGAGCAGCTTTCAGACATCATGGCTTTCCGTGTGATCGTAGACACGCGGGAGGATTGCTACATGGCGCTGGGTGCCGTGCATGCGGCCTACCCCATGATAGCCGGGCGGTTTAAGGATTATATCTCTACCCCCAAGGCCAACGGATACCAAAGCCTGCATACGGGGGTAACGCTCCGTTCCCCTCGCAACCAGAAAATTGAAGTGCAGATCCGCACGCAGGATATGCACGATGTGGCAGAAAACGGCGTGGCCGCGCACTGGGCCTATAAGGAAGGCACAGGCACGGAAGAAGGCGGCTATGGCGGCTTGCGTCGCCCGCGCTGGGTGCAAGATCTGCTGGAAATTCTGGAAGCTTCATCCGCCCCGGATGAGTTTTTGGAAAACACCAAGCTGGAGCTGTATCAGGATCAGGTTTTCTGCTTCACACCTAAAGGTCAGCTTATTTCTCTGCCACGTGGGGCCACTCCGGTAGATTTTGCCTACGCCGTGCACAGCCATGTGGGTGATACCTGCGTGGGCGCCAAGATCAACGGCCGCCTGATGCCCCTGCGGCATGAGCTGGAAAACGGTGATCAGGTCGAAATCATGACGGCCCGTGGCGGCGCGCCTTCTCCTTCGTGGGAAAGGTTTGTTGTTACCGGCAAGGCGCGTGCGCGCATCCGCCGTTATGTGGCGCAGCAGCAGCGTCAGGTCTCGCTGGATGGCGGGCGTGCCGCGTTGGCTAAAGCCTTCCGTCAGGAAGGTGTGGATGGGTCTGAAAAGATTCTGGAAACCACGCTCAAGCCGCTCAAACAAAGCTCGCTTACAGATCTGTATGTGGCTGTGGGCGCAGGTAATCTGCCCGCGCGGGATGTGGTGCATACAGCGTACCCCGAACTCAAGCGCGTGCAGCGTGTGCCGCGTATGCTTTCTGGCCTGCCCGGTGTGTTGGGTACGGCGGGGCCACGGGCGCGCGGGGCAGGTGGTTCTGGCCGTCGCTCCTCCAACGCTGCGGTGCCGCTGGTGGGGCTGGGTGCTGGTGTGGCTGTGCATTACGCCGCCTGCTGCCACCCTTTGCCGGGGGATAGAATTGTGGGCGTGGTGGCCACGGGCCGCGGTGTGACCATTCACACCCGCACCTGCCAGACGCTGGAAAGTTTTTCCGCAACCCCAGAACGCTTTTTGGATGTGGATTGGGATTACGATGCCATGGCCCGTTCTGGCGGGGCTGGGCAGATGCGGGTTGGCCGTATCAGCATTGTGGCGGAAAACGAGGCCGCTGTGCTGGCCAATATCACCAACTCCATTTCCAAATCTGATGCCGCGATGGTGAACCTTAAAATTGTGCATCGTCAGCTTGATTTCACGGAAATTCTTGTGGACGTGGAAGTGCGGGATCTGCGCCATCTCTCCTCGGTTATTGCCAGCCTGCGTGCTGCCCCGGGCATTACGCAGGCAGATAGGGTAAAATCATGACACTGATTTCCGCCGGGGTGGATCTGTGCGATATGCGCCGGATTGCTCAGGCTCTAGAACGGTTTGGAGATCGGTTTGCGCAGCGTGTGTTCACGCAGCAGGAGCGCGCAAAGGCGGAAAGCATATCCGGCCAGGCCCGTATAGGGTCTTATGCCAAACGCTGGGCTGCGAAAGAGGCCTGCGCAAAGGCATTGGGCACCGGCTTTGCGCAAGGGGTGGCGCATAGCCAGATAGGCGTGCAAAACCTGCCATCTGGCCAGCCAACATTGGTGCTCACCGGCGTGGCTGCGCAAAAACTGGCGCAGCTTATGCCCCCCGGCACAGTGCCCCATATTGTGCTGAGCATGACGGATGAGCCCCCATACGCGTTGGCGCAGGTGCTGATATCAGCCCGCAAGGCATGAACGCCTGCTTGACATCCAGCGCCCTGCGCGGCTTGATCCGCCGGATTTTTCTTTTTTACTGAACAGCAGGAACGGGCGAGATAACGCATGAGCACACCGGAACATCCTCCCACCACCGGGGCAGGTCAGCCCGCAAAGGGCGGAAATACCGTGCTGGACTCCCTGCGCACCATTATAACGGTGGTGCTGGTGGTAACTGTGGTGCGCACCTTCCTGTTTGAATCTTTTGTGATCCCATCAGGCTCCATGATCCCAACCTTACAGGTGGGGGATTACATCTGGGTGTCCAAGTTTAGCTATGGATATTCCAAATATTCCTTCCCGTTCTCTCCCAACCTGTTTGAGGGGCGTGTGTGGGGGGCAGAACCGCACCGGGGTGATGTGGCTGTGTTCCGCTACACCAAGGATACATCGGTTGATTACATCAAGCGCATTGTCGGCCTGCCGGGGGATCATATCCGCGTTACAAATGGCCATCTTATTCTAAACGGGCAGGAAGTGCCGTGCCTGAACCCCCATACCTACACCACGCGGGATGAAACGCAGGTGGATATGGAAGGCGAAGCCTGCACAGAGCAACTGCCCGGCAGCGCCAATGGCACGGTGGTCAAGCACGATATCCTTAAGCTGACGGATGAAGGCCCGCAGAACAACACGCCCGAATATGTTGTGCCGCCCGGTTACTTTTTTGCTATGGGTGATAACAGGGATGATAGCGCAGATAGCCGCTTTATGGGTGATGGCCCCAAGGATCTGGGCTTTGTGCCCATGGAAAATCTGGTCGGCCGGGCGCAGCGTATTTTCTTCTCGGTTCAGTCTTCTCACCCGTTCTGGCAGGTCTGGTACTGGCCAGTTGAAATTCGCTGGGCGCGCATTCTGCGGGGCGTATCGTGAGAAAACCAAGCAATATTTCCGATGCCGCACGCTTTCGGTTAGAAGAGCTGGAAGTGCGTCTGGGTTATCGCTTTGTTAATCCTGATCTGTTGCAGGAGGCACTGACGCATCGTTCTGCCGCGCACCAGAAAGCAGGCGGGCGTAAGCGCCAGAAGGCCAAGGGTGCTGGCTCTAATGAGCGGCTGGAATTTATAGGGGACCGTGTTCTGGGCTTGCTGATGGCGGAATGGCTGCTAGAGCGCTTTCCAAATGAGCAAGAAGGTGCTTTGGGGTCTCGGCTGGCGCATCTGGTCTCCCGCGTTTCCTTGGCGGAAATTGCGGATAGGCTGGATCTGCCGCAGTCTCTTACCGTGGCCGCGCATGAAGCCCGCGCAGGTGTGCAAACTGCCGCCAATGTGGTGGCCGATGCGCTGGAAGCCGTGCTGGGCGCGGTTTTTCTGGATGGCGGGCTGGAGCCTGCACGCCAGATGGTGCGGGATTGGTGGCGATCTGCGCTGGATGCACAGGCCCACCCGCCCAAAGACCCCAAAACAGCGTTGCAGGAATGGGTGCTTGGCCGCGGGCAAAGCCTGCCTGTGTATGAAACAATAGGGGCGGATGGCCCTTCTCACGCACCGCTGTTTGTGGTGCGCGTTACGGCAGGCGGCCTGTTTGGTGAAGGCCGGGCAGGCAGCAAACGTGCTGCGGAAAGTGCTGCCGCCGCTGATTTACTAGAAAAACTGGAGGGGTAGCCCAGCATGGCTGATGATACCACGCGCTGCGGTTTTGCTGCCCTTGTGGGGGCGCCAAACGCAGGCAAATCAACACTTCTTAACCGCATGGCGGGTGCCAAGTTATCCATCGTGTCACCCAAGGCGCAAACCACGCGTTTTCGGGTTCTGGGCATTCTTATGCGCGGGCACAGCCAGATTCTGCTGGTAGACACACCGGGAATTTTCCGCCCGCGCCGTAAGCTGGACCGCGCTATGGTGGCCGCAGCGTGGACGGGTGCAGAAGATGCAGACATCACACTGCTGCTGGTAGATGCCCGCAGCGGGCTGACAGAAGCCGTGCAGACCATTATTGAGCGTCTGGCAGAAACCAAGCGCAAGGTTTGGCTGGTGCTGAACAAGACCGATCTTGTGCCTGCCACGGCCCTGTTGCCGCTTACGGCGTCCATTACGGAAAAACTGCCGGTTGAGCACGTGTTCATGGTGAGCGCACGCACCGGCAATGGTGTGGAAGACCTGCTGGACACGCTGGCAGCAAGCCTGCCCGAAGGCCCGTACCTGTACCCAGAAGATGATCTGACAGATCTGCCAGACAGGCTTTTGGCTGCCGAACTGGTGCGTGAGCAGATTTTTATGCAAACGCATGAAGAAGTACCCTACAGCGCCACGGTGGAAACCGAAAGTTATAAGGAGCGGCCAGATGGATCTGTGCGTATAGATGCTACCATCTATGTGTCCCGCGCGGGGCATAAGGCTATTCTGATTGGCAATGGCGGGCAGAAAATCCGCCAGATTGGAGAACGCGCGCGCAAGCAGCTTTCCAGCCTGCTCGAACGCCCCTGCCACCTGTTTCTGAACGTAAAGGAACGCGGCGGATGGGATGAAGAGCGCGCCCGCCTACGCGCCATTGGTCTGGACGACGTGCCATAAACTACCGCATGGGCGCTTGTGGCCGTGCGCCATGAAGGATAAGAGGGGGCGATCTCGCCGTATCTGCATACGGTGTGGGATCTGTGTGGGACTTTCTGCAAGATCGAGGGCCAATGACTGCTTCTGTAGGCGAAAAGCCAAGCCGTAAACGCGTGTTGCTCAAGGTATCGGGGGAAGCCCTGATGGGCAATGGCGCCTTCGGAGTGGATCAGCAGACGGTAGAACGCATTGCCCATGATATTGGTCAAGTCGTGCGTTCTGGCACAGAAGTGTGCCTTGTTGTGGGGGGTGGCAACATCTTCCGCGGGCTGGCCGCCGCCGCCAAGGGCATGGACCGTGCGCAGGGTGATTACGCCGGTATGCTGGCCACTGTTATTAACGCGCTGCTGCTGCAAAACGCGCTAGAGCGCGAGCAGATTGCAACGCGGGTAATGTCCGCCATCCATATGTCTTCCATTGCGGAGCCATATATCCGCCGCCGCGCCGTGCGGCACATGGAAAAAGGGCGTGTGGTTATTTTTGCTGCGGGCACAGGCAACCCGTTCTTTACCACGGATACAGCCGCTGCCCTGCGCGCCGCGGAAATGGAATGCGACATGCTGCTGAAAGGCACGCAGGTAGATGGCGTTTATTCCGCAGACCCCAAAAAAGACCCCACCGCCAAGCGTTATGAAGAGCTGACATACATGGACGTGCTGGCCAACCAGCTAAACGTGATGGATGCCGCCGCCATTAGCCTTGCGCGTGAAAACCGTCTGCCTATCATTGTTTTCAATATTGGCGAGGAAGGGGCCTTCCCGCGTGTGATGCGCAATGAAGGGCCTTTCACACGGATTATCGAAGCCGCCTGAAAAGCGCCGCATCATTTTGGCACCCTGTGTCGCCAGAATGACCGACAAACTGAACGGGGCATGTAAGGCCATGCCCTGCTGTAGGATGCAACGGGAGAAAACACCGTGTCTGACTTGAATGCTCTGCTGGATGACCTGAAGCGCCGTATGGATGGCGCGCTGGATAGCCTGCGCCGTGATTTTTCTGGCCTGCGCTCTGGCCGCGCCAGCCCGGCTTTGCTGGAACCTGTGCGGGTGGAAGCTTATGGTGGTGAAGTGCCGCTCACACAGGTTGGCTCCATTGCCGTGCCAGAAGCACGTATGATTACCGTGCAGGTGTGGGATCGCGCACTGGCTGGCGCTGTAGAACGCGCTATCCGTGATTCCGGCCTGGGCCTGAACCCGGCGGGGGAAGGGCAGACCATCCGCGTGCCCATTCCGCAGCTTACAGAAGAACGCCGTAACGAGCTGGCAAAAGCTGCCGCCCGTTATGCAGAAGGCGGCAAGGTGGCTGTGCGTGGCGTGCGCCGTGATGGCATGGACAAAGCCAAGGGTTTCGAAAAGAAAGGTGAAATCAGCCAGGACGATGTTAAAACCTGGTCTGACGCCATTCAGAAACTGACAGACCAGTACGTGAAAAAAATTGATGATATGCTGGCCGATAAAGACAAGGAAATCAAACAGGTCTGAGGCAGTATTGGGGCTTCTTCGGATGTGTTTGTGCACGTTAATGGGGTGGAACCCTGCCTGTTATGTCCACGCGGCTAGCTGATAAAAAACCGGCAATTCCAACCCATGTTGCTGTCATCATGGATGGAAACGGGCGCTGGGCGCGCGAACGCGGTCTGCCGCGCCTTGCCGGGCACAGGGCAGGGGCAGAAGCCGTGGCCCGTTGCGTGCGCGCAGCCATGCAGCGTGGTGTGGCGTATTTAACGCTGTACGCATTTTCATCAGAAAACTGGGCACGGGGGCAGGAGGAGGTTTCAGACCTCACCGGTCTTTTGCGGTATTACCTGCGCCACAAGGTGCGTGAACTGCATAAGGAAGGCGTGCGCCTGCGCTTTATTGGTGATCTGGCCCGCTTTGATGACAGCTTGCGAGAGGAGCTGGCACAGGCCGAATCCTTAACTCGCGGCAATAGCAAGCTTACGCTTATTCTGGCGCTTTCTTATGGTGGGCGGCTGGATATTGTGCAGGCGGCGCAGCGTTTGGCGCAGGAGGTCAAGGATGGCCGCATTGCGCCAGAGCAGATTACAGAAAGCGTATTCAGCAACTTTTTATGGACCAGCGGCGTGCCAGACCCCGATGTGGTGGTGCGCACCAGTGGCGAATGTCGGCTTTCCAACTTTCTGCTGTGGCAGAGCGCGTATGCTGAGCTGGTGTTTCTGAACGTGTTCTGGCCCGATTTTAACGAACGACATTTTGCTATGGTGCTAGACCAATACGCCCAGCGAGAACGGCGTTTTGGCGCACGCCCTCAAGGCCCGGCATGAGCACAAACGCGCAGGATACCTCAGCATGGCGTGATCTGCGCCCGCGGCTTATGTCTGCCGCTGTGCTGGTGGCTGTGGCCGGTACGTGCATTGGTTTGGGTGGCTTGGCGTATGATGCCCTTATTCTGGGCATGATGGGCGGCATGGCGGTAGAGGCCGCAGCCTTGTTTGGGCTTTCCATTAAAAGCTGGCGCGGCGTGCTGTATATGCTGTGGGCTATTTGTGCCGGGCTTTCTGCGGCTACCGGGCATTGGGCTTATTTTATTGTTTTTTGCCTCAGCTCTCTGGTGTTTGGTGCTCCGCTTTGCGCCATTATGTGCGTGATTATTCTGGCAGGCACGGCGCTGCTATGGTTACGGCAGGCCAGCTTCTGGCCCGTTCTGTTTGTGATTGCCGTTGTGGTGGCCAGCGATAGTTCGGCCTATGTGGCGGGGCGCATTTTTGGCGGCCCCAAGCTGGCACCGCGTATCTCTCCGGGTAAAACGCGCTCCGGTGCTGTTGGCGGCTTGGTGGGCGCTGTGGCAACCGGCGGTATTGTTGCCACACTTTCCGGCTTAGGTGGCATGGGTTCCGCACTGGTATGGGGGGGTATCTTGGGTATTTCCGCTCAAGCAGGAGATCTGGCCGAAAGCGCAATGAAGCGCGCCTTGGGCGTAAAGGATTCGGGTAAGCTGCTGCCGGGGCATGGTGGCCTGCTGGATCGGTTTGATGGGTTGGTGGTGGCTGCACCTGTGGCGGCACTGGTTTCTGTATGTGCGGGGGCTTCCATGCCATTTTGGGCAGCAGGCGCACGCACCATTTTAAGGGCTCTGGCAGGCCATCTGCCGGGGTAGGGCCAATGGGTGGTGTGGCTGCCTGTTGGGCGGCCTGCCGCCGTTTGTATTTTCAGGTTTGGAAAGACGTTAAGCATGAGAACCGTAACCGTTCTGGGCAGCACTGGCAGCATTGGCTGTTCAACCGTAGATCTGCTGGAGCAGGCGCGAGACCAGTTTCGGGTGCGGGCGCTTGTGGGGGGCAAAAATGCTGCCAAACTGGCAGAGCAGGCCCGTAGCCTACAGGCGGAACTGGCTGTTCTGGCTGATGAAAGCGCGTTTGAAGAACTGAAGACCCTGCTGGCAGGCAGCGGCATAAAAGTTGCCTGTGGCCGTCAGGCGGTGATTGATGCCGCAGCCCTTCCGGCAGATTGGACAATGGCCGCCATTACAGGCGCTGCGGGGCTGGAACCCACGCTGGCTGCCGTTAAAAACGGCAAAAGCATTGCACTGGCCAACAAGGAAGCTTTGGTGTGCGCCGGTGATGTGATGCTGCGTGCCGTAAAGGAAGCAGGCGCGACACTGCTGCCTGTGGATTCTGAGCACAATGCTGTTTTTCAGGCCATGGCTGATCGGCAGATCGATCAGGTTGAAAAAATTATTCTCACGGCTTCTGGTGGCCCGTTCCGCACCTCCACGTTGGAAGAAATGCGTGTAGCCACCCGTGCGCAGGCGCTTAAGCACCCAACATGGAGCATGGGGGCCAAAATCAGCATCGATTCTGCCAGCATGTTCAACAAGGGGCTGGAAGTTATTGAAGCCGCCCGTATCTTCAATCTGCCGGAAGACAAAATTGATGTGTTGGTGCATCCGCAATCTGTGGTGCACGGCATGGTGCAGTACACAGATGGCAGCCTGATTGCCCAGATGGGTTCTGCTGATATGCGTATCCCCATCGCACACACGCTGGCTTGGCCGCAGCGTATGGCCACGACGTCTCCCCAGTTGGATCTGGCGGCTTTTGGTAAGCTGGAATTTTATGCGCCGGATGAAGTGCGCTTTCCAGCACTCCGCCTTGCGCGTGAGGCACTGCGTAAGGGTGGGGCCGCACCTGCCATCCTTTCCGCGGCTAACGAAATTGCGGTTGATGCCTTTCTGCACGAACAGATCGGCTTTTTGGATATTTCCCGCATTGTGGAAGAAGTTATGGTGGCGCTTGGCGCACCGCCAGCAGATACGCTGGACGCCGTGCTGCATTGGGATGCTGAGGCACGCCGTGCCGCGCAGCGCCTGATTCCCGTTCACGCGGCTTGAGAAAACGCAGCCCCCAGCCGATATCGGAAGAATGATGATACACGATTACCTGCGTACACTGCTTTCCTTCGTTTTCGTGCTGGGTGTGTTGGTGAGCTTTCACGAACTTGGCCACTATCTGGCGGCCAAGTGGCGTGGCGTGCATGTTGAGGTGTTCTCGCTTGGGTTTGGCCCAGCCCTGTTCCGCTGGCGCGATAAATCCGGCACGGAATGGCGTATCTGCCCCATTCCTTTGGGTGGTTACGTGCGCCCCCACGGGTTTGAAGACCCCGAAGACGCGACCCCAGAGCAAAAAGCTGCGTGGATAAAGGGCCGTACCTTTCACGATAAATCGGTTTTTTCCCGCGCTATTGTTATTCTGGCAGGCCCGATTTTTAACTTCATTTTGGCCTTTGTGCTGTTTGCTGTGCTGTTTGCCACAACAGGCCAGCCGCATGTGCGCGATCAGATTGCAACCGTTATGCCAAATGGCGCAGCGGCTGTGGCTGGTGTGCAACAGGGCGATGTCATTCAGCGTATCGGCAGCCATGATGTTACCGGCGTGGAAGATATTCAGGCCTCCATTTCCACGCAGGCTGGGGCACAAACCACGCTCACCGTAAAACGTGGCGAACAGAGCGTGACGTTGCCCATTACCATCGGCAAGGCCCCGGATTCGACTCCTCAAAAGCCGCATGGTCAGCTTGGTATTATTTTTGCCACGGAAGTTGGTAAGCCACTGCCATTTCCGCAGGCTGTGGTGGCGGGCGTAAAAGCCACATGGAACGCCAGCGTGCAAACGCTGGATGGCGTGTGGCAGATTCTAACCGGCCAGCATACAGCCAAAGATTTGGGCGGTCCGCTCAAGATTGCGCAACTTTCCGGGCAGGTGGCGCAGTATGGGTTTGCCAGCCTGTTGTCCTTTATGGCGCTGCTCTCTGTTAACCTTGGGCTGATTAATCTCTTCCCCGTGCCGCTTCTTGATGGTGGACGTCTGGTTTTTTATGCCATAGAGGCAATAAGAGGCCGCCCGGTTTCCAAGCGGGTGCAAGAGATCAGTTTTCAGGTTGGTTTTGCATTGCTTGCGGGCCTGTTCCTGTTCTCCACGTTCAATGACCTTTCAGGTTTTGGCCTGTTCAGGTGGATTGCTTCGCTTGTAGGATGAATGACGGCGGGAACAGGAAGGGAAGTGCTTGCGTGACAGGGGTGATTTCGGATACCTCCCGTTGCGGGCGGAATGAGAACGGAAGATGGGCTTTCGTACGAAAAGCGACCCGGATGGAAGGAAGCAGATCTTGACGGGTAAGCGTTCAGCCCTGTTCGTTTCTGTCTGTGTGCTACCTTTTGTGATGGTGGATGGCAGACAGGCATCCGCCGCATCAACAGAAGGTACAAGTGCCGCCGCACCTGCTGCGGTGGTGGCGCCATCCCGCGCCATACATGCGCGCACGCCGCGCCTTTCCGAATCCACATCATCTGTTGCGCCTACGGGCGGATATATTGAAGATATCCGGGTATCGGGTAACACCCGTATCGAAACCAACACCGTGCTGTCCTATATGGTTGCGCGTGTGGGGGACCCGTTCAGTCAGGATGATCTGGATCGTTCGCTCAAAACTCTTTACGCCACCGGCCTGTTCAAGGATGTTACGCTGCGCCGTGATGGCAACATCCTGCTGGTGCGCCTGAAGGAAAACCCCATCGTCAACCGTATCGTGTTCGAGGGGAACCACGCCGCTAAGGATGAAGACCTGCGAAAGGTGCTGGCTTTGCGCCCGCGTGCGGTGTTCTCGGCCGAAACCACGGCGGATGATCGGCAGCGTATTCTGGAAGTGTACGCCCAGAAGGCCCGCTTTGCTGCGGTGGTAACGCCACAGATTATCAAGCTGGCGCATAACCGTGTGGATGTGGTTTTCCAGATTAACGAAGGGCCGCAGACACTTATCAGCAAGATTGCGTTTGTAGGCAACAAGGCGTACAGCGAATCCAGTCTGGCAGGCGTTGTTTCTTCTAAGGAAACAGCTTGGTACCACTTCCTGTCCTCATCCGATGAGTACAACCCCGAACGTATTAAATACGATGCGGAATTGCTGCGCCGGTTTTACCTGCGCAACGGGTTTGTGGATTTTCAGATCAAGGACGTAAAAGGCGAGCTCTCGCCGGATCGGAAGTCTTTCTACGTCACCTTCACGATGGATGAAGGTGTGCGTTACCGTTTGGGTAAGGTGGATATCCGCTCCAGCCTGCGCCATGTGCCAGCTAAATCTTTGCGTAAGTATGTCGAGCTGTTCCCGCATCAGTGGTACGATGGCAAGGCCGTGCAGGATAACGCTACGGATATGGAGGAAATCCTCCAGGCCGAAGGGCATCCGTTTGCACAAGTACGCCCCACCATTGCCCGTAATCCGGAAAAGCGGATAGTCAACCTGCTGTTTGATGTGAGCGAAGGCCCACGCCATTACGTTGAGCGTATTGATGTGAACGGCAACACCATCACGCAGGATAATGTGGTTCGCCGTCAGTTGCCGTTTGCTGAGGGTGACCCCTACACCACCAGCTACAAGAAATACGCCAAGGAAGCTGTGCAGGATCTGGGCTTCTTTAAGAGCGTAGATGTTTCCACCGCTCAGGGTTCTACGCCTGATCGCACCAACGTTGCGGTGAACGTGGTGGAAAAACCCACCGGGGAATTCTCGCTTGGTGGCGGTTACTCAACCGACGTGGGTGTGATCGGTAACGTTGGGCTAAAACAGCATAACCTGCTGGGCACCGGGGTTGATGCCGGGTTCTCTGGCACCGTTTCGCAGTGGCAAAAACAGGCGGATATCTCCATCACCAACCCTGCATTTATGGGGCGCAACCTTGTTGCTGGTGCGGATATCTTCTTTGTTGAAAACAACTACCAGACCTATCAGAACTATTCTGAAGGGCGCTACGGTATCACCCTGCGTATGGGGTATTCGTACAACCGCTATCTGTCCCAATCATGGAACTACAGCCTGATCCGCCGTTGGGTGGGTGATACATGGGATCAGTCCTCCTACTACGTGTTGGATCAGAAGGGTAAGTCTTTGCTCTCGCAGCTGAGCACCACCCTTATGTATGATACGCGTGATAACCGCATGGCGCCGCATAGTGGGTACTATGTGTCTGTTGGCGGTGACTTTGCCGGTATTGGTGGCGATGAAAAATACGTCCGCGGTAAGGTTAACGGGGCGTACTATGTGCCGTTGGATGATATTACCAACAGCCATAGCTGGACATTCATGGTGCGCGGTGGCGCCGGGTACATGGCTGACTGGGGTAATGGCCGCCACGATATTATTGATAACTTCTATCTGGGTGGTAACAACCTGCGCGGCTTCTTGGATGGTGGTGCAGGCCCGCGTAGTGTGGGTATCCTCAACCATTCGTCCGAAGATTTGTTGGGTGGGCGCTTTATGTATAACGCTTCTGCCCAGCTTAACTTCCCTATTCCGTTCCTGTCTGACATGGGTATTGGCGGGCGTGCGTTTGTGGATACAGGGAGTGTCGCTGGTTTGCGTGTGAAGCGCCTTTATACAAGCAAGGCGAATGATGGTATCTATTACACGCCTGTCAGCGGTGATACATTGCGCCCACGTGTAAGTGCTGGTGCTGGTTTTTCATGGAAAAGTCCGTTTGGTTTGCTGAACATCGATCTGGGTGTGCCAGTTATGCGGAGCCATAATGACCGCACGCAGCTCCTTCGCTTTGGCTTCGGCCAGCAATTCTGAGGTAATGATGCGTTTTTCCACCAGAACTGCCCTGCTGGGGGCTGTTGTCCTGTCTTTTTCTTCGGCTCTTGTGCCTTGTGCACAGGCGCAGAATGGGGGCGGGTGGTTTGTGCCCAAAACCCAGCAGCCTGCTGCACAGGCTCCGGCACAGCATCCGGCTGCGGCCCGTCGCGCTCCCGCTCCGGTGCAGTTGCCCGCACCGCCAGCAGATAGCCAGGAAGCAGATCAGGCTCCGCCCGTACTGCCGTTGCCGCCTATTCCATCTGCGCCAGAAGTTGCCAAGGAAGCTCCGCCGCCCACAACAGTTATTGGCGTAATTAGCGTTGGCGGCGTTATGCGTCAGTCTTCCGCAGCCATGCAGGTTGAACGTACTTTGGGTGGCCGCCGAGATGAACTGGCGCAGGATCTCCAGAAGGAACAGGCTGGCTGGCGTGATGAACAGCAGAAACTTCAGGCGCAGGCCAAGTCTCTGACATCCGAGCAGATTCAGACGCGTGAACGCAGCTTGCAAGCCCGCGTGATGAAAGCGCAGCGCGATTTCCGTAACCGCAACCGCATCATTCAGGAAGCAGCACAGGTTTCCTTGGGCCAGATTGAACGTGAGCTGGTGCAGGTTATCCAGAAAGTGGCTGCCGCACATGGCATGAACCTTGTGCTGCATAGCGAACAGGTGGCCCTGCATGTTGATGGGCAGGATATCACCAACGAAGTAGCCGTGCAGCTAAACAAGATTCTGCCGTCTGTATTCATTCCAGAAGCTAATGTAGACCCCGAAGAACTGGCTAAATCTGGCAAAATGCCGACAACGGCAGATGCAGATCAAGGCCCGCGCACAGGTCCGGCTCCAGTAGTGGCACCGGCAGCCGGGCAGCAGTAATCGTGGCTGAGGGTACAACATTTTCCGGGCCGGCAGACCCTCGTTTTTTCACCCGGGCGGGGCCGTTTGATGCGGCCACGCTGGCTGAAACCGCAGGGGCGGAACTGGTGCTGCCTAAAGCCGGTGCCCTGCCAGAAAAAGGCTTTGTGGGTATTGCGCCGCTACAGGCCGCAGGCCCGCATGATGTCAGCTTTCTGGATAACCGCCGGTATGCCCCTTTGCTGGAGCAAACCAAGGCCGGGCTGGTGATTGTTGCGCCTGCTTTTGCAGATAAGGTGCCTGCCGGGTGTGCCGCACTGGTAACGGGCACGCCGTATCTGGCGTGGTCTCGCATTGCGCGGTTGTTTCACCCACGGGTGCCAGCGCGTGCGGGGGTGCATCCTTCAGCATGTATAGACCCCACAGCCAGCATAGACCCCACGGCAGAAATTGGGCCGTTTGTGGTGGTTGGGGCCAAGGCGGAAATTGGGCCGGGTTGTATTATCGGTTCCCACGCCGTGGTGGGAGATGGCGTGCAGCTTGCGCAGGATTGCCGCATTGGCAGCCACGTTACACTCTCCCACGCTGTGTTGGGCGAACGGGTTATTATTCTGCCCGGCTCCCGCATTGGGCAGGATGGGTTTGGTTTTGCAGTTGGCCCGCAGGGGTTTGAAACCGTGCCGCAGCTTGGCCGCGTGGTGCTGGAAAACGATGTAGAAATTGGCGCCAACAGCACAATTGACCGTGGTTCGGTGAATGATACGGTTATTGGTGCAGGATCACGTCTCGACAATCTGGTGCAGATCGGCCACAACGCCCGTCTGGGGCGGTGTTGTATTGTGGTTTCGCAGGCCGGGATCTCTGGCTCCACCGTGCTGGAAGACTATGTAACAATTGCCGCGCAGGCTGGCCTTATCGGGCATATCCGCATTGGCGCAAAGGCGCGTATTGGCGCGCAATGTGGCGTAATGTCGGATATAGAAGGCGGCGCGGATGTTATTGGCAGCCCAGCTATGCCGTTCAGGGAATTTTTCCGGAACGTAGCGGTATTGCGCAAGCTGGCAAAAAAAGCGTCTGGATCGGCCAAGAACGGTTCGGACAAGGGATAAACTAAGGTCGGTGCTTGTTACCGGCGCAAAGGGTGGTTTCGGGGACGTGGAGACGAAACAAGAATCGCAGCAGGACGCTCAGACGATCGACAGAATTGACGTCAACCGTATCATGCAGGCGATTCCGCACAGATATCCTTTTCTTCTGATCGACCGGATGGAAGATATCGTCCTGGGAGAAGAGGCAACAGGTATCAAGAATGTTTCGGTCAATGAACCATTCTTTCAGGGGCATTTTCCTGCACGCCCTGTTATGCCGGGTGTATTGCTGGTTGAGGCTATGGCGCAAACCGCCGCAACCTTGGTTGTGCTTACACTGGGTAAGGACTTTGAGGGCAAGCTGGTGTACTTCATGACCATTGAAGGCGCAAAATTCCGCCGCCCGGTAGAGCCGGGGGATCAGGTGCGCATTCATGTGGCCAAGGAACGCCATCGCTCCAATGTGTGGAAATTCCGCGGTGAAGCCCGCGTAGAAGGCACTGTGGTGGCGGAAGCCACATTCAGCGCCATGATTATGGGTTGAGAACCCGGCCTGTTCACATCATTCTGTTAAGGCAAGTCAGGTTTGCCCCGAAACTGCCCAGATTTTTTTACAAAAGGGTAAGGTAGGGCAAATTTGCCCGGCCAACGGTGAACGGAAATAAGGAACTGAATTGGTGCACGCTGCAGAGGAAGCCAGATCAACCGTTGTCCACCCAACGGCTCTTGTTGCTCCCGGTGCGCGGCTTGGGCAGGGGGTGGTTATCGGCCCTTGGTGTTCTGTCGGGCCAGATGTCACGATTGAAGACGGGGTTGAGCTGATCTCTCATGTGGTGGTCGATGGCCACACACGTTTGGGGGCGGGTTCACGCTATTTTCCGTTTTGCACCGTGGGCATGGCCCCGCAGGACTTGAAGTATAAAGGTGAGCCAACCCGGTGCGAGATCGGGGCTGGTACAGTGGTGCGTGAACACGTTACCATCCATCGTGGCACCGCCACGGGGTCTGGCCTTACCAAGGTGGGGCAGAATGTGCTCATCATGGCCAACGCCCACGTAGCGCATGATTGCGTGCTGGGTGATCGCGTTATTATCGTGAATAACGTGGTGATGGGCGGGCATGTTAGCATTGAGGATGATGCCCGTATTATGGGCTCCGCTGCCATTCATCAGTTTGTCCGCATTGGGCATGCAGCCCTTGTGGGCGGTGTGGCTGGGGTGGAAGCCGATGTTATTCCTTACGGCAGTGTGCTGGGCAACCGCGCGCGGCTAATTGGCCTGCATTGGATCTGGCTGCGCCGGAATGGCGTGCAGTCTGATGAAATCCATCGGATGCGTAAGGCGTTTCTTACGCTGTACCCTAAAAATGGCTGTGGGGAAGATCCGTTTTCTGTGCGTCTGGAACGGGTGCGTGCAGAATTTGGTGATAACCCCCGTGTGCGTGAAATTCTGGACTTTATAGATGCTCCTAGTCGGCGTGGCCTTGTGCGCCCCGCACGGCAGGATCTGGAGCGTGCAGAAACCGAGGGCGCGTGAGCACACCTTCTGCTGTTGGTATTCTGGCTGGCGGTGGCCCTCTGCCGGGCAGAGTGGCAGAAGCAGCCACAGCAGCAGGGCGGCCTGTTTTTATTCTGGGGTTTGAAGGTTTTGCCGAACCCGAAGTGATCGGCCCTTGGCCGCACGAATGTGTCCGGCTGGGTGCAGCCGGGCGTATGCTTTCCCTTTTACGGCAACATCATTGTTCGGATCTGGTTCTTATCGGGCCAATCCGTCGGCCTTCCTTGCGCAATTTGCGCCCGGATGCCGAAGGCGCACGTATTCTGGCGCGTTTAGGTCGTGCTCTGTTTGCGGGGGATGATGGCCTGCTGGGTGCCCTTGTGCGCATTTTGGGCGAGGAAGGCTTTCACATTCGTGGAGCGCACGAATTTCTTACGCAGGCTGTGGCACAACCCGGTGTATTGGGCCGCATGCAGCCAGATGCACAGGCACAAGCAGATATTCAGCGCGGCATTACTGTGGTGCAGGCGCTGGGGCGGCTGGATATCGGGCAGGGCTGCGTGGTGCAGAATGGCGTTGTGCTAACGGTAGAGGCCATGGAAGGCACAGACCGTATGCTGGCCCGTGCAGGTGAATGCAGGCAGCCGGGTGAAGGTGGCGTTCTGGTAAAAATGCTTAAGCCGGGGCAGGAAAAACGGGCGGATATGCCCACAATAGGGCCTGTAACTGTGCAGAATGCCCATGCGGCAGGCCTGCGCGGCATTGCGTTTGAGGCCGCCCACACACTGCTGACAGACAGGCAGCGTTGTATAGAGGAAGCAGACCGGCTGGGCTTGTTTCTTCTGGCCTTCAATCCTGTTGAAGATGCAGGAACAAGCGCGCAGTCTGCCTGATACTTCAAAACAAGGAGCAAACAGATGGCAAGTTTTCTGCATACCATGGTGCGGGTGCGCAATCTGGAGAAAAGTCTGGCGTTCTACAAACTGCTGGGCATGCACGAACTCCGCCGACGCGAGGTGCCGGAAGGACGTTATACGTTGGTGTTCATCGGCTATGCAGATAATGCTGCCGGGCAAGCTGAAATCGAGCTGACCTATAATTGGGGTGAAGATGACGGCTATGAACTGGGCACCGGGTTTGGTCACTTTGCCGTAGGCGTGCCTAATGTGGCGGAAATGGTAGCACGTGTGCGGGCCGGTGGTGGCAAGGTGACGCGAGAAGCCGGGCCAGTAAAATTTGGCACCACCGTAATTGCTTTTGTTGAAGACCCCGATGGTTATAAGGTCGAGCTGATCGAGCGCGCTGAATAAAGGCAGCTTAGCTTTGCGGGTGTTGCTTTAGGCGTGCGGTCAGGCGGTCTAGCGAATCATTAATGGTCTTGGCAGCTTTCTGCACTGCTGGGTCGGAATATGTATCAAGCTGCTCTGCTGCCAGCATGGCGGGGGAGACAATGCCCCGAATATCGTGCCGCAGTTTGGAATCTGTTGTTGGGGCCGGTGCTGGAGGTGCAGCCGCCGGAGTGGGGGCGGCTGTATGTGGTTGCAGCTTTATGCCCAGCCATGCACCTAAAGCCGCCGCACAAATAATAGGCCCTAACGCAATGGGGAAGGCCAGCCCCAGCACTCCGGCCAGCACGGCACCTGCTACAGGCAGGCAGAAAATAACGGCTGCGGCACGGGCGGGAAAGGGCATGGTGTTCATGTTTTTCTCCATCTTGCGGGGGATTCTGCCGCAAGGCTGCGGTAACGACTCTACGGTATAGATTGACGGTTCCTTATCTGAACTCTATAAGCCGCAGCTTCAAGAGGCGTGGTCTTTAACAGGCCACCGGATAACCGTATTCAAATAGTAAGGGAGTGCCGCCATGAAGCGCACTTATCAACCGTCCCGGCTGGTTCGCAAGCGTCGTCACGGGTTCCGCGCGCGTATGGCAACCGTTGGTGGCCGCAAGATCATCGGCAACCGTCGTGCCAAAGGCCGTAAGCGCCTTTCCGCGTAAGAACTGCCCGGCAGTCCGGCTTGATGGACGGGCCTGCAGCGCAGGAGCAGCCAGCGGCGGAATCTGCACGATCTCTGCGGCTTAAAAAGAGGAAGCAATTCCTCTTTCTGGCTTCTCGCGGGCGTAAAGCGCCTGTGCCGGGGCTTGTTTTGCAGCTTTTCCGGCGTCCGGATACGGATGTCGCGCGTGTAGGCTTTACGGTTACCAAAAAGGTCGGCAACTCCGTGGTGCGTAACCGCGTGCGCCGCAGGTTGCGCGAAGTTGTGCGTATTGTAGAAGCCGATACGCCGCTAAACGGTCTGGACCTTGTTCTTATAGGCCGTAGCGCCACCATAAATCGCCCATTTGTGGCGCTGGTGGCTGATTTCCGTAAAGCATTAGCGTTGTGCCAGCGGGATTCCTGATATCCTGCCTTGCATTCATGCTCGTCCTGCGCTGGAACCTGTATGCCGTTTAAGACTCCGGGTTTTTTACGGGTGTTAAGTTTTCCAATTTGTATGTGCAGGGGGCCGCAAGGCCGGAGCTTATGGATTCAAAACGTCTGATACTGGCAACATTGCTGTCAGCTCTGGTACTTTTCGGGTATGACTATTTTTTCCCACAGCATCAGCTTGTGCCACCGGCGCAGCAGGGCGTACATGCTGTAGCGCCTTCGGCCCCTGCCTCTTCTGGTGCAGCCGCTCCGGCTGAAAACACGCAGGCAGAAGCCGCTGCCCCGGTAAAGGATGGCCCGGAAACCCGTGTGGCCATTAATGCCCCTGCCGTACAGGGCACGCTAAATCTGCGTGGCGCACGGCTGGATGATCTGGTGCTCAAGCATTATCGGGAAACCGTAAAGCCAGATAGCCCGGATGTGCGTGTTCTTAACCCCGCTTCCACCCATGCAGATTATGTAGATTTCGGTTGGCGTGCGCCTTCCGATGTTTCTGTGCGTCTGCCAGATGCCAACACATTGTGGAAAGCCTCTGGCACCCAGATGGATGCCGAACACCCGCTTACCCTTTCTTGGGATAACGGGCAGGGCCTAACCTTTGATATCCGCTTGTCGGTGGACCAGAACTACATGTTCACCATCAGCCAGCAGGTGCATAACAGCACCGGGCAGGCTGTGGCGCTGTATCCTTTCTACCGCGTGAACCGTGGTTACACGCCAGAAGAAACCGGCGGCATGCTGGTGCATGAAGGCCCGATCTCGGTTATTGATGGCCGTCTGAACGAAGGCTCCTACAAAACGGTGCGCACGGGTGGCGTACCGCCAGACAACATTGCATGGAGCCATCAGGGCACCGGCGGTTGGGCTGGTATTACAGATAAATACTGGCTGATGGCCGTGCTGCCAGACCAGAATGCTAACGTAATTGGCACTTATGGTTTTCAGGCAGCACAGGGCGCGTATCAGGTTGGCTTTACGGCTACAGCACCTGTGCAGGTGGCCGCGGGGCAGACAGCTTCTACCGAGGCCCACGTGTTTGCGGGCGCCAAGGAAGTGCGCCTGCTTGAACAGTATGAAAAAGACCTGCACGTGCCCATGTTCTGGAAAGCCGTAGATTTTGGCTGGCTTTCCTTCCTTACCCGCCCTGTGTTCTTTGTGCTGGATTGGCTGAACGAACATCTGGGCAGCTTTGGCCTAGCGCTGCTAACGTTTACCGTGATTGTGAAAGTGGCCTTTCTGCCGCTCACCATCAAGCAGATGCGCATGACATGGAAAACAGCGCGCCTGAAGCCGCAGGTGGATCTTATCCGTTCCCGCCTGAAGGATGACCCAATGGCCATGCAGCAGCAGATTATGGCGCTGTATCGGCAGGAAAACGTCAATCTGTTCGGGGGCTTTCTGCCTCTGCTTATTCAGGCGCCTGTATTCTGGTGCTTGTATAAGGATCTGTACGTCACCATCGAAATGCGGCACGCACCGTTTGTGGGCTGGGTGAAAGATCTTTCTGCGCCAGACCCCACCAACCTGTTCAACCTGTTTGGTCTTATCCCGTTTGATCCCACCCACATTACACCTTTCTTGGCGCTGGGTGCATGGCCGATCATGTATGGGGCCACGCTGTTCCTGATGCAGAAGGTGAGTTCCAGCTCTGCCAACATGGACCCATCACAGCAGAAGGTGATGATGTTCATTCCGCTGCTGTTCACGTTCTTTATGGCGCGGCAGCCGGTTGGGCTGGTGATCTACTACTGCTGGAGCAACATCCTTACGGCTGTGCAGCAGGTTGTCATCATCTCCCGCCTCAAAGCGGCAGATGCCAAACCCCAACTGGTTAAGCCCAAATGACAGATGATGCCGCATCCTCTTTCCGAGAACTAAAGGATGAAGCCCGTATTGCCGCCGCCCTGGAAGAGGGGCGGCGGCTTTTTGCGGGTTCATGCGAATTTGTGTTTGGCGCACAACGGCTGGGGCAACTGCCACCGCAAACCCTGCCAGAAATTGCGTTTGCCGGGCGTTCCAATGTGGGTAAGTCCAGCTTGGTAAACGCGCTTACGGGCCGCAAAACGCTGGCGCGGGCATCTTCCGAACCGGGGCGCACCAAGCAGCTCAACTTTTTTAATCTGGCAGACCGGCTGATGCTGGTGGATATGCCGGGTTATGGCTACGCAAAAGCTGCCAAATCCGTAAAGGAAGATTGGCAGGATATGATGTTTGATTACCTGCGTGGCCGCCCAAGTTTGCAGCGTGTGGTGCTGTTGCTGGATGCCCGGGTGGAAATGAAAGCCCATGATCTGGAAGTGATGGATCTGCTAGATAAAGCGGCCGTCAGCTTTCAGGTTGTGCTTACCAAATGCGATAGCGTTAAACCCGGCCCGCTGGCACGCAAGCAGGCAGAAGTTGAAGCGGAAATTCGCCGCCACCCTGCGGCTTTTCCCTACCTGTCTTTAACAAGCAGCCAGACAGGTGAAGGTATTGAGGGCTTGCGGGCGGAACTGGCAGAATTTGCCCTGCCCAAGGCGCCATGATCTGATGATGACAAGCAGGACGTGCAGAACATGACAGAACCACGGGTTCCTTCTTCCCATTCCCATCATGATGCGGCGCAGGAAGCCGCCATTCTGGCCGGAGCCCTGCCGTATCTGCGCCGCTATGCGGGAGATACCATTGTGGTCAAGTATGGTGGCCACGCCATGGGCAATGCAGATTTGGCCAAAACCTTTGGGCGCGATATTGCGCTGCTCAAGCTGGTGGGTATCAACCCGGTTGTGGTGCATGGCGGCGGCCCGCAGATTAACCAGATGCTCAAGCGGCTGGAAATTCCTTCCACCTTTGTGGATGGCCTGCGCGTAACAGATGCCAACATGGTGGATGTTATCGAGATGGTTCTGGCTGGCTCTGTGAACAAGGAAGTGGCGGAGCTTATCAGCCGTGAAGGCGCGCTGGCCGTTGGTATTTCCGGCAAGGACGGTAAAATGATTACCGCCCGCAAATTGCAGCGCAAGGTGCGGGATACGGAAAGCCAGATTGAACGCGTGCTGGATCTGGGCTTTGTGGGCGAACCCATAAAGGTAGACCCACGGGTGATTTATGCGCTGTCTGGCTCTGGCCTTATTCCGGTTATTGCACCAGTGGGCTTTGGGGAAGACGGGGCTACCTACAACATCAATGCCGATACGGCAGCGGGCGCTGTAGCCGGTGCGGTGCATGCCACGCGCTTGCTGATGCTAACAGATGTGCCCGGCGTGCTGGATGCCGATGGTAAGTTGATACCCGAACTCACAGCCGCGCAGGCCATGCAGGCTATTGAGGATGGTGTGATTACCGGTGGTATGATCCCCAAGGTGGAAACCTGCATTCAGGCCGTGCAGGCCGGTGCGCGTGCGGCCGTCATTATTGATGGCCGCATGCCTCATGCCTGCCTGCTGGAACTGTTTACGGCATCTGGCTCCGGCACCATGATCCGGGCGGAATAACGCCGCGGTTACCTGCCATTTTCCGGGGTGCCATGCGTTGACACGCTGCGTGTGTGTCCGCATGGTCGCTCTGTGTTTTTTCTGCCGGGGCTGTGGTGCAGCCCCGGTGTTTGTCCATCCTGTCTGACGGTGTGTTATGACCAACGAAACTTTGCGCGCGCATATTGAAGCCCTGTGGGAAAAGCGGGACCAGATTTCCTCCGCTACAACGGGGGAAGACCGCAAAGCCATTGAAACGGCTCTGGAAGCTCTGGATTCTGGTGCGCTGCGTGTGGCCGAACCCAAGGAAGATGGCTGGCAGGTGAATGAATGGCTGAAAAAAGCTGTTCTGCTTTCCTTCCGTCTGAATGATAGCGTAGCCATTCCCGGTGGCGCAGCAGGTGCTCCTGCGTATGACAAAGTGCCGCTGAAGTTTGCTGGCTGGGATCAGGCCCGTTTTGATAAGGCTGGCTTCCGCGTGGTGCCGGGTGCTGTTGTACGCCGCTCCGCCTTTATTGCGCCCGGTGCTGTGTTGATGCCCAGCTTTGTAAATGTGGGGGCACGCGTAGATAGCGGCACCATGGTGGACACATGGGCCACTGTTGGAAGCTGTGCCCAGATTGGTAAAAACTGCCATATCAGCGGTGGCGCAGGCATTGGCGGCGTTCTGGAACCGTTGCAGGCTGCCCCGGTGATTATTGAAGATAACTGCTTTATCGGCGCACGTTCCGAAGTGGCAGAAGGCGTGATTGTGGAACGCGGCTCCGTGCTTTCCATGGGCGTGTTCCTTGGGGCTTCCACCAAGATTGTGGATCGTGCAACGGGTGAAATCTACATGGGCCGCGTTCCGGCTTATTCTGTTGTCGTGCCCGGCACCATGCCATCTTCCAAGCCGGTTGGCCCGGATGGCCGCCCCAATCCTGCTCTGGCCTGCGCTGTTATTGTTAAGCGGGTGGACGAACGCACGCGTTCCAAAACCTCCATTAACGATCTGCTGCGTGACTGATCTGGCAGACTAAAAAGCGAAAAGAGGCAGAAGAGCATGGCGGACGCAGCGCAGGTGAGTATTCCGGCCAATCTGGCACTGACAGATCCGGTTGGAGTGGCGCAGGCGCTTATCCGTCTGCCTTCTGTCTCGCCAGATCCTGGCGCATCTCAGCATCTGCTTGCAGCCATGCTGGAGCGCTTGGGGTTTGAGGTAACGCACCTTCCGTTTGGTGAGGGTGCGGAGCGCACGCCCAATTTCTTTGCCCGTTTGGGCACGGGCAGCCCCCATATCTGCTATGCGGGCCATACCGATGTGGTGCCGCCGGGGGATGAGGCCGATTGGTCTTACCCCCCTTATGCGGCAGATATTGTGGATGGCGTGCTGTACGGCCGCGGCGCGTGTGACATGAAGGGCGGCATTGCATCTTTTGTTTCTGCCGTGGCGCGGCATGTGGCCGCAGGGCCGGGCAAAGGCTCCATCAGTTTTCTGATAACCGGGGATGAAGAAGGCCCCGCCACCTATGGCACGGTAAAGGTGCTGGAATGGATGGCGCAGCACAACCAGATTCCCGATTACTGTCTGGTAGGTGAACCCACCAACCCCAAGGTATTGGGCGAAATGGTGAAGGTAGGCCGCCGTGGCAGCCTGAACGCGCATATTGTGGTGGAAGGTACGCAGGGGCATGTGGCTTACCCACATCGGGCAGATAACCCGGTGCATCGCCTGCTGGCCGTGCTGGAAGCTTTGCGCGCCACGCCGTTGGATAACGGCACCGAGTATTTTGAACCCTCCAGCCTTCAGGTTACCAGTGTAGATGTGGGCAATGGAGCCACCAATGTTATTCCCGCACGGGCGGAAGCACGGCTGAACATTCGGTTTAATGATCTGCATACAGGTGCCGCGCTCAAGGGCTGGGTGGAAACTATCTGCCGCCAGCATGCCCCGCGTTCCCGCGTGGAAACCAAGATCAGCGGCGAATCTTTCCTTACGTCTCCCACGCAGGAAACCACAGCCCTTGTAGAGGCCATTCAGCAGGTTACAGGCCGCACACCCAAGCTGGATACCGGGGGCGGTACATCGGATGCACGCTTTATCAGCCGGTATTGTGCGGTTTCTGAATTCGGGCTGGTGGGGGCGAGTATTCACAAAGTTGATGAACACACGGATATTGCGGATCTGGAAATGCTGACACGGATCTATCAGACTTTTCTGGAAGGAGCGCAGGCATGATTCCCGATACCAGCAAGCCCGGTGTTATCCGGCGTACATTGCAGGGCATGTTGCTGCTGGCCAGTGGGCGCAGAGATGGCATAGCGTGTTTTGATGGCACGCTGGATGCTTTTGGCGCAGCACTTGCACCGCAGTTGGCGTTTTTGGTGGTGGGGCTGTTGCAGGTCTTCCTCCAGACCGACAAGATTATGGCGCTTATCAAGGTTCTGCTTTCCTTGTGCGTCACCTTGCTGCCTGCTGTTGTGTCTCATTTTTACGCCCAGCGTTGGGGGCGTGGGGCGCTATGGCTGCGTTACATTACGGCAGCTACATGGTGCAACTGGGTTGTGGTGCTGATTTCTCTGGCCGCTACGCTGCTGGCTGCTCTGCTGTTTCCTGCCATTGCGCAACAGCCGGGCTTTATGGCCGCATTGGTGATGACAGCCGCTGTGTATGAACTCTGGCTGCAATGGTTTGTGGCCCGCGTGGGCTTAAGCATTAGCGGTGGACGTGCCTTTGTGCTGTATGCCTCTGTGCTGTTGGCCACGCTGGCATTGTATGGTTTGGCCGCGCTGCTGCCACCCCATTACAAGGTGCTGACCGATCTGCTCCAGCCCATGATTGTGATGAACAATTCCTGAAGAAAGTTTTGTGTCAGACCTGTTTTAATCAAACGGGTCTGGATCATACCCCACGCCGTTTAGGTAAAGCCCCTCTGGCGGGGCGGTAGGGCCTGCGGCGCAGCGGTTGCGGGCCTCTAGAGCTTCTGCCACACGCTCTGGCTGCCAAGCGCCAATCCCCACAAGTTTAAGCGTGCCCACCATGTTCCGCACCTGATGGTGCAAAAAGGAACGGGCCTTGGCAAAAACAATCACCTCATCTCCGTGGCGGGAAACATCTAGCTGGTCTAGCGTACGCATAGGGCTATGAGCCTGGCAGGCCACGGCGCGGAAAGAAGTGAAATCATGCGGGCCAACCAGAATATTGGCTGCTTCCTGCATTTTTTCTACATCCAGCGTGCTTTTAACGTGCCACACATTTCCTGCCAGCAAGGTAGGGCGCGATCTGCGGTTGAGGATACGATACTGGTATGAACGCCACGTGGCAGAAAAACGAGCGCTCCAGTCAGTATCCACCTGCGCGGCATCCAGCACCACCACGTTATGCGGTTTGAGGTGGTAGCTCAGCCCCTCCCGCACAGAATGGCGAGAGAAACGCACATCTGCGGGAAAATCCAGATGTGCCACCTGTGCCAGCGCATGCACGCCGGAATCTGTGCGCCCGGCGGTAATGCTGCTTACAGGCCGATTACCGGCCAGCCGTGCAGCCGCCGCTTCTAACAAACTTTGCACGGAAAGGCCGGATTTCTGGCGTTGCCAGCCCACAAGGCCGGTGCCATCATATTCCAGTTTAACGGCCCAGCGCTGAACGGGAGCAAGTTCTTCTTCCATCATGCGGCGTCTGGCTGTTTGGCCCCTAAAAGCGTGCCAGCGGCCAAAGGCTGGCCACGTAGGAAGGCATCAGCATCCATCATGCCGCGGCCCGGTTTTTGCAGGCGGCTCAGCCGCACGGCGCCGTTGCCACAGGCAATGGTCAGGGCATCATCCAGTACTGTGCCGGGTTGGGCGCTGTGCTTGGTATCAGGCAGGGGGGTGGCTGCGCCAATTTTCAGCACAGTGCCATCAGGCAGGGTGCTGAAGGTGCCGGGCCACGGTGTAAGTGCGCGAATTTGGCGGTCTATTTCCGTGGCGGTTTTGGCCCAGTCTATGCGCCCATCCTCACGCGTTAGGCGGGGGGCGTAGGTTACGCCTTCTTCTGGTTGTGGGGTTGGGGCGGGCATATCGGCCAGCACACGCAGCGCCATATCTGCGCCCAGAGCACTCAGGGCATCATGCAGGCTGGTGGCGGTTGTGGTGGCGGTAATGGGCACGGCTTCACGCAGCAACATGGGGCCTGTGTCTAACCCGGCTTCCATCTGCATGATGGTGACACCGCTTTGGGTATCTCCGGCCAGAATGGCGCTTTGGATGGGGGAGGCACCGCGCCAGCGCGGCAGCAAGCTGGCATGAATGTTCAGGCAGCCAAGGCGCGGGGCGTCTAGCATGGCTTGGGGCAGAATAAGCCCATAGGCGGCCACAATGGTGGCATCGGCCTGTAGTGCTGCAAAATCTGCCCATTCTTGCTCATTTTTACGCAGAGAGAGCGGGTGGCGCACCAGCAGCCCCAGTTCTTCCGCCGCCTGCTGCACGGGGGAAGCCTGAAGTTTTTTGCCGCGCCCTGCGGGCCGCGGCGGCTGACAGTACACAGCAACAATTTCATGCCCCGCGGCATGGAGCGCACGCAGCGCCGGAACAGAAAAATCCGGCGTGCCCATAAAGACAAGACGCATGGTTGGCGGCCCCTTAGGCTTATTTACGCTTTAGTTCCTTGGCCAGACGGCGCAGGATCATGTTGCGGCGCAGGGCAGAAAGGTGGTCTACAAACAGCACGCCTTCCAGATGGTCTATTTCGTGCTGGATGCAGGTGGCCAGCAGGCCTTCGGCTTCGCGCTCCACCACATCGCCATTGATGTTGTTCCAGCGCACGCGAATCTTTTCCGGGCGCACAACTTCTGCATACTGGTTGGGCAGGGAAAGGCAGCCTTCTTCCCGCACGGCCATGTCTTCGGTTTCTGCAATCACTTCGGGGTTGATCATGACAATCGGGTCCCGCGCATCCTTTTCTCCCAGATCAACCAGAAGAAAGCGCTGGCTCAGGCCCACCTGCGGCGCGGCAAGCCCAATGCCGGGGGCCTGATACATGGCCGAGAACATGTTGGGCAGAATCTTGCGAATGTCTGCCACGTCTTCCGGCTTTACCAGCCGCGCCTTTTGGCGCAGCACAGGGTGCGGCGGCGTAAGGATATGAAGGGGTGCTGCGCCATCCGATGCAGCAGAAAAAGAGATGTCTGTATTGGCTGCGTGTGTCATACTGCGGGATGTAGCGCTCCACTGCGCCTGATGCCAGAGGAAAACACAGGGAAAATCTGCCTCTGGCCTTAAAACCTGTTGCACCACCGCCACAGTGTGTTGTCCAATACCCCCATTTGGCCAGATACAGGCATGGGGGCGGGGTTGCGTGTCAGCGGGCCTATCCCATATCGTGATAAGATCAGATGCTGTAACGGGTCTGATTTTTCTGTCTCGCTCAAGGAAGGAGGAGGCTTGGATGTCTGGAAGACTGTTTGGCTCACCCATGTTTTTAGGGTTTGACCATCTGGAGCAGATGCTTGAACGCGCCAGCAAGGGATCGGGCGATGGATATCCGCCCTATAACATTGAGCAGATTGCCCCTAACGGCCTACGGATCACTTTGGCCGTAGCAGGCTTTAAAATGGATGACTTGCAGATTACGCAGGAAGATAATCAGCTTGTTATTCGTGGTCGTCAGATGGAAGACGGAGAAGAACGCGTTTTTCTGCACCGAGGTATTGCCTCTCGCCAGTTCCAAAAAGCATTTGTGCTGGCGGAAGGGATAGAAATTGGCGGGGCGTGGCTGGATAACGGTCTGTTGCATATAGACCTGTTTCGCCCCCAGCCGGAGGTGCGTGTGAAACGCATTGAAATTGTGCAGGGTGGGCAAAAAAATGGCCGCGCGCCTGCTGCTGGTAGCGGCAGCGTGCTTAAAACCCGCTCATCGCGCATGCTGCGCCCAGTGATGGACGTGGATGAAAGCTGACCCAATAAGGAGGACGCCATGAAAAGTTCCATCTACAACGGTAGCGCCCCCGTTATGCCGCATGCGGCTGAACGCCCAGCAAATGTTCGCCAGCTTTCAGAAAGCCAGTTCCGCTCCCTTGGGCTGCGGGAGGTTGCCTATACGCGCCCAGCGCTGATGGAAGATGATGAAGTGGGTTGCGCCATTTACGCGGCGGACGGATCTTTGCTGGCTGTGGTGGAAGATCTGGAAACGGCATGGGGCGCAATTGTGCAGAATGATATGATCCCCGCCAGCTTGCAGTAGCGGCGGCGGCCCAAGGGCCATTCAGTCTTTCCAGATAGAAAAAGGATCGGTGATGAGCCGATCCTTTTTTATGCGCATCACGCTGTTGGCTTAGCGTGGGTTGGTATCAATCCACCCAATATTGCCATCATCCCGCCGGTAAACCAGGCTCACCTGCTCGTTGGCCGCGTTACGGAACAGCAGGAAAGAAATACCTGCCAGATCAAGCCGCATAACGGCCTCGCCAACGCTTAGTAAGGGAATATCCGTGGGCTGCTCGGCAATAATGGCGGCAAAAGTTTCTGTATCCGTGCCTTCTGGCTGGGTGGAAAGCACGGGTTTTTCTGTGCTGTCTTCAGATGGCAACGGATCTTCATTAAGCGGTTGCAGCACATAGGTGCGGCCGCTTTGTGCTGTTGCCTGCCTTTGGGCGCCGCGTGTGTGGGATGTAACCCGGCGGTTATACCGGCGCAGGCGTTTGGCAATATGTTCAGCGGCATCATCAAATGCCCCATTAGCATCTGCGGCTTCGCCTTCACCGCGCAATACAAGGCCACTGCCTGTGCGCACATTAATATCGCAGGTAAAGAACGAACGCGCCTTGCTGAATGTCACCTGTGCTTGCAGGGCTTTGTCAAAATATCGTTCCGCTAGGTTGCCGAGGTGGGAATTGACCCGGTGCTTAAGCGCATCGGACAGATCAATCTGTTTACCTGAAACCTGAATATGCATAGAACGTCGTTCCTTGCTGCTAAGTGGCAGAATCTCCAGATCTGAATAAACACCGGTGCCATACCAGAACCGGGTTTTATCAGGTTCAACTGGTTAGCCTTGTTACGTTACGCGAAGTGTTTGTAACGCTTCTTTCACATTTGGGCATGGGTGGCGGTTGCTGTCCATGCCTTTGTTTTAAATATAATGCAGGGCTAGGCCTCTCGGTTGCATGGCTGCGTAAAAAGCACTTAGCAGGCTTGCAGTGGGCAAACAGCCATGCCTAACAATACACAATAAGGCCAGAACAATACGGGGCAGCCTGCCTGCCGTTGTTGACAGGAGAGTATATTTTCCATGCTGCTGCGCTCTGCTCCGCCGGTTGAAATGCCTAAAATGCCCCGCGGGCAGATGGTGCGCGTTAAGCTGGGCTGCATGGCTGGGCTGGGTGTGCTGTACGGCGCGTTTGTATGGCATCTGGCGCATGAAAAAATAGCCCCGCGGCCCAATCCGGCAGCACGGGTTGCTATCCGCTTTATCAAGCTGCCTATGGTTATTCCGCCTGCGCCAGCACCTATTGAACCAGAGCTTGTGCAACCTGCACCGGTTCAGTTTCCACCCCCAAAGCTGGTGCTGCGCCATGCGGGGCACCGCCGCTAGTTAGGGGTTTGGCGATATACAGGGAGTTTGCTGCATGACAGATTTAAGCGTTGCTGGCGTGCATGTTTACCCTGTTAAGGGACTGCGCGGGCTTTCTCCCACCCAAGCCAGATTATGGCCTTGGGGGCTGGAAGCAGACCGGCGGTGGATGATTACAGATCCACAAGGCCGGTTTATAACCCAAAGAACCTGCCGGGATATGGCGCTGATATCTGCTTTGCCTACGCCACAAGGGCTGGAACTGGGCAAGGCCAATATGCCCCCGTGCGTTGTGCGCTTTCCAGATACCAACGCGCCCATGCGCTCTGTTACCGTATGGAAAGATACGGTGCAGGCACGGGATGCGGGGAAAGACGCAGCGGTTTGGCTGGCCGAGGCTTTAGCGCAACCGTGCAGGCTGGTGTGGATGGATACACCCCAGCAAGCGCGCCTGCGCCATTTGGATCAGGCAGATGTTCCGGTTTCCTTTGCAGATGGATACCCGCTGCTTGTGGCTAATACGGCATCTTTGGCGGATTTAAACGCGCGTTTGCCTTTGGGGCAGGCTGTGCCTATGGCGCGGTTTCGGCCTAATATTGTGGTGCAAGGGGCAGCACCGTGGGCCGAGGATGGCTGGCTGCGCATACGTGTTGGCGCAGCCATTTTACGTATTCTGGCTCCATGTTCGCGCTGTGTGGTGACAACGATTGATCAGACCACAGCAGAAGTGCCTTACCCCAAGGAGCCTCTGGCCACGTTGGCATCGTTCCACCGCACGCCCAAAGGGATAATGTTTGCGCAAAACGCAGTGGTAGAACAGCCCGGCATAATAGAGGTGGGTGCGCCTGTAACTATATTAGACTCCGGGCCATCCAACGTGTTGGCGCAAATGGCCAAAGCTTAAAGCGAGAAGCTTTCACCCAGATACACGCGGCGTACATCTTCATGAGCTACAATTTCTTCTGGCACACCCTGCATCAGCACCTGACCACTGTGCATGATATAGGCGCGGTCAATCACTTCCAGCGTTTCACGCACGTTATGGTCGGTAATCAGCACGCCAATGCCGCGATCTTTGAGGTGGGATACCAGATCACGAATTTCCCCCACGGCAATGGGGTCAATACCAGCGAGTGGTTCATCCAGCAGAATGTAATGGGGCTGGCTGGCCAGTGCGCGTGCAATTTCCAGACGGCGGCGTTCTCCCCCTGAAAGAGCAAGGGAAGGCGAGCGGCGCAGATGGCTGATACCAAATTCGCTTAACAGACCATCCAGCATCACCTGCCGCTGGTCTGGGTCTGGCTCTACCACTTCCAGGGCGGCCAGAATGTTCTGCTCCACATTCAGGCCACGGAAAATACTGGCTTCCTGCGGCAGGTAACCAATGCCCAGCCGGGCGCGCCGATACATGGGTAACTGCGTAATATCCGCCCCGTCCAGCGTGATGGAGCCGGTATCGGGCTGCACAAGGCCTACAATCATGTAAAAGCTGGTGGTTTTACCTGCACCGTTTGGCCCCAGCAGCCCGACAGCTTCCCCCCGGTGTACCTCAATGGAAACGTTTTTCACCACCTCGCGCTTTTTATAGCTTTTGCCAATGCCGCGTGCGTACAGGCCGTGGCCGGGGCGATGCGGGGCATGAATGTCAGTAGGTTCCGGCCCAACGCCTACGCCTACAACTTCTTCACGAACCGTTTCTTCCGACGTCCAGGTGACTTCCTGATTCATGCTTATTTCCTGTCCGACGTATCGCCGTTATTGGGCACAACCAACCCACTTACCCGGCTGCCGGGGCGTTCTGTCATGGTGGCTATGCCTGTGTGCATGTTGATAATGGCGGCAGCGCCCTGAATCTGGTTTGGTCCACGGGTGATATGGACATTGCCAACAATGCGGGCAATGCCGGTATCAGGCACATACACCCCGCGTTCCCCCGTTACGATTTCTGTTTGCGTGTGCACCCATACATGGCCAAAGGCGTTCACCTTTTCCAGCTTGCCCGAACCGCTGCTGAGCGGATCTGAACTGCTGTTGTTGCTGGCCTGCTGCTGTGGCTGGGCGTTCTGATCTGGCGGGGCGCTGTAGCCCACCAACACATCAGCCCGGATCTGGCGCTGATCGTTCGTGGTGACGGTAGCGTTGCCACGCCCGATGGAAATATGCTGCTGCGAATAATATTCCATCGAATCCCGCGCTGTCAGCACATCCTGCGGGGTGGTCAGCTTCATGGCCTTGCCGGTCATGACAAGCACGGCCTGATCCATGTCGTACACGGCTTTATCCCCCCATGCCTGATCGGTCTGGGTGAAGATATGTACGTGGCCTATGGCTTCAAGCCGGAAAATTTCGTTGGCGCCGGAATCCTGATCATCCCCTCCGGCGGCTTTCTGGCCACCTGCATCTGCGCTGCCATTGGTGGCAGGGGCTGGTGGAGGCTGATCTGTACTGGCCGGAGGTGTGGCCGGTGTGGCGCCGTTGGCTGCCGGGGCCTGCACGCTTGCCGGTTTTGCACCATTTGCCTCAGCCGGGGTGTTAGCGTCTGGCGCGCCGGGGGCAGGGGCTTTTTTGCGGTAATAGGCAATCAGCTTGTCTGCCGTAACCGTAACATCCCCACGGATGGCTTTTGCCTGATCATAGGCGGTAACTTTTTTCTGGTTCTGGTCCCAGTCAAACCCACCGGCGGCGGTTACGGTAATTTGCCCACCGTGAGACATATCAATGGCCTGCGCCAGCGCTGTGCCAGAAAGGGCCAGCATGGCGCATGGCAATGCCGCTATAACGGCAGAGGCAATACGCAGGGCAGGGCGAGGGCGAGAAAAAAGGCGGCGCATATCAGGAAGCCTTGCCTTTGGGGGCTGAATCACTGTGGCGATCATCATTCAGGATCAACTGGCCGGGGCCGCGGAACTGGGCAATGCCTTCATGCTGGGCCAGTAGATAGCCCTTGGCATCAAGCGAGCCAAAAGGCCCTTCTGCCCGCACCCATGAATCGGAGGCAATAATGCCGCGTTTGACATCAATATCGGCTACAGGGCTGTGCATCATCAGGCCATCATCGCGGTACAGGGTTACTTCTCCGGTTAGGTCGAGAATCTGTGCGTGCTGCATGTAAACGCCTTTTTCCGATTCAACCCAAAGCCAGCTTCCGCCCTGCGTGAGCAGATCAGCCTTGGGGCGGATCAGATCCATACGGTTGTCATTGACCTGATGCGCACTGTCCGCCGTAATCATAAAGGGGCGGTTGTGTTCATCTACCCCGCGATACGTAGCGCCTATCAGGTTGCCGCTTTCAATCTTAACCTTGGCCAGTTCCTTAATGGTGGTTTGGTTGGCGCTTAGCAGCCTGTCTACTTCGGGCCATACGGCAATGGTGGCCAGCAGCAGCAAAGCCGTGGCAGGCAGCACCCATTTGGCCCAGCGCAGCATAGTGCGGCGGCGCGCCAGCTTGGCGGCATCCGGGAGTTTGCGCAACTGGGCGGAAGGTGCAAGCCGTTCGCGCTGGCGGCGCGTGGTTTCTTCCGAGCGGGCAAAATCGGCCCGTTGCGGGCGTTTGTCTTCCGGGCTGGTCATCCAACCCCGGCTCGGATCAGGTCATGCACGTGCACAACGCCTATGGGTTTACGGTCATCATCCAGCACAAACAGGGATGTAATGGGCCTTTTGCGCTCGTTCATCAGCCGCAGGGCTTCAGATGCAAAAATTCCCGGCCCTATGGTTAGCGGTGAATCGTTCATGACATCTTTCGCCAGCGTGGTCGTCAGATCGTGATCAAGCGCGCGGCGCAGGTCACCATCCGTGATCAGCCCCGCCAAGGTGCCATTCTGGCCCAGAATGGCTACGCATCCTAGCGCCTTGTGCGTCATTTCCACAATAACGTCCCGCATGGGGGTATTGGGGGTGGCCAGTGGCATGGCGTTATCTGTGCGCATCAGTTCCCGCACGGTGCGCAGGCGTGCGCCAAGGCGGCCGCCGGGGTGGTAGGTGCCAAAATCCGTGGCGGTAAAACCACGTTGGCGTAGCAGGGCCACGGCCAAGGCATCACCAAATGCAAGTTGGGTAAGGGTGCTGGTGGTGGGGGCCAGCCCCATCGGGCAGGATTCTGGCAAAGATGGCAGCGTAAGCGCCACCGTGGCTGCAGAAGCCAAGGTGGAATGTGCACGGCTGGTTACGGCCAGCAGTGGCAGGCCCGAGCGGCGGGCGTGGGCGGCAATGTCTCCCAGTTCCGTTGTTTCACCGGAATTGGAAAAAGCCAGAACGGCATCACCTTTTTGCACCATTCCCAGATCACCGTGAGAGGCTTCTGCCGGGTGCACAAATATGGCGGGCGTGCCTGTGCTGGCCAATGTAGCCTGCACCTTGCGGGCAATATGGCCGGATTTGCCAATGCCGGTTACAACTACCCGGCCCGGCAGCGCCAGAATTATCTCTACCGCTTCAGCAAAGGCACCACCCAACCCAACGGGGTTTTCCAGTGCTTCTGCCAGTGCATCCAGCCCTGCACGTTCCGTACGTACAACGTCAGCCGCCTCTACGCCGGGGGAAGAGGAAGCCTGCGAGCTGATATGGGTGGACATGTTCATGCCGAGCCGATCCGGTTGATCAGAAAAAAGAATGCAGGAGCGCGTGCTTACGCGCGATGAGAGAAAATATCCGGGTCTTCATAGCCCAGCAGATCCAGACGTGCGCGGGCGGGCAGGAAGTCATAGCATGCCTGTGCCAGTTCCCGCCGACCTTCACGGTCCAGCAGGGCGGACATTTTATCCCACAATGCGTGCAGATACAGCACATCAGATGCAGCATAAGCCAACTGTTCGGGCTTCAGTTCCAGCGCGCCCCAGTCTGATGTCTGCTGCTGTTTGCTGAGTTCTACGCCCAGCATATCCCGGCACAGGGCGGCAAGGCCGTGGCGGTCTGTAAAAGTGCGTACAAGGCGGGCGGCAATTTTGGTGCACACTACCGGGCTTACGGTAATGCCCAGCGCGTGCTGCAGGATGGCAACGTCAAACCGTGCAAAATGCATGATCTTGGTAATGGAGGGATCAGCCATCACACGCTTGAGGTTGGGACAATCATACCCTTTGCCCCCAAGGGAGGTGGGGATGATCTGTACCAGATGCGCTGTGCCATCACCGGCAGAAAGCTGCACAAGGCACAGTCTATCCCGATGCGGGTTCAGGCCCATTGTTTCCGTATCCACGGCCACGGACCCGGTAAAGGTCACGTTGTCTGGAAGATCGTTCCGGTGCAGTGTAATGGCACCTTCGGATGGGGCAGAGGTCATAACCCGCTCCTGCGTGTTCTGTTGCTGTATGCTGTTGTGTTTCAGACCGATACAGCCGGCGTGATGGAATGTCCATTCCTGCACGCTGTGTATGGCGCTGTTATGGCGGGGCCGTACATTTATATGCGGGATAGGCGCAGGCAGGCGGAATGCGCTAGAAGGGCCTTATCTGTTACACTCTATAATAACCCGGAACTGTGTGTTTATGCGTCAACCTCGTCATGGCCGTTCTGCGCGGCGCCCTCGTGTTTCTTCTGCTGGTGGGCGGGAAGGCGCGCCTTCGGCTCCGGCGGGCACATGCTGGCTGTTTGGCACGCACGCAGTGGCCGCCGCCCTTAATAATCCGCGCCGTGTATATGAACGCCTGCTGGTAACGGAAGAAAACCACCCGGCATTGGAAGAAGCCACACGTTCTGGCCGAAATGTGCGCGTAACCCCGGAACTGGTGCAACGCCAACGGCTGGATGATCTGTTAGGGCCAGATGCGGTGCATCAGGGTGTGGCGCTGCTGGCACGTATATTGCCCCCCATGCCGCTGGATGAAGCGCTGGAACGCCCCGGCCCGGTGCTGGTGCTGGATCAGGTAACAGACCCACGCAATATTGGGGCTATTTTACGCTCGGCTGCGGCATTTGGTGCGGCCTGCCTTGTGGTGCAGGACAGAAACGCGCCCGAAGAAACGGCTGTGCTGGCCAAGGCCGCATCTGGCGCGTTGGAAACCGTGCCTATGGTGCGTGAGGTCAACCTCTCCCGCGCGATTGAGCAGTTGCAAAAAGCAGGCTGCTGGACGGTAGGGCTGGATGCAGGCGGCACCATGCTGGATGGCGCAAGTTTTGATGGCCGCCGCGTGGCCTTGGTGTTGGGGGCGGAAGGCAAGGGCCTGCGCCGCCTAACGCGGGAAAGCTGTGATGAAATTGCCGGGCTTTACATGCCCGGAGAAATGGAAAGCCTGAACGTATCTGTAGCGGCCGCTGTGGGGCTTTATGAGCTGATGCGCCGTGGCATGCCCAGCGCGTACCAAAAAGCCGCAGCAAAAAAGCCAACGTAATAGCCAATATCGGCCCCGCCCAGCCAGCGCGCTACGGGGCCGGTGTAAAGGCTGCTGGTTGAAAACAGCGCAATGGTCAGCACGGATACAACGGCAAAAATAGTAGCTCCACGTGTCCAACCCGGTGGAATGGGGTGCACTGTGCGGTCTCCAAAATACCAATCTGCCAGCACAATGCCGATCCATGGGGCAATCCAGTACATGGTTACCAGCAGGTAATCTGTATAAAGCGTGGTGTAACGGCCTGCACCGGCCACAGCCAGCACATAACCAAGGCTGGCTGTAAGAATGGCTGCGGCAATACGCGGTACATGCAGGCCAGCGGAAATAAGGCTGTAGCTGGCAGTATTATCGTTAAACGAATTGCCGGTAATGGATGAAAGCGCAATAGCCCCAAGAGCCACAGCCCCAAGTGGCCCCATAGCCTGCTGGAGCGAGGCAATAACCGCTGTGGGTGATGCCTCCGCCACAGACCCGGCAGAAATAAGCCCCAGAATCTGGAACGGAATGGCAGAACCCAAAAGCCCTGCCAGCGCCAGCAACACCACCTTTTTGGGGCTGGTATTGGCGGGCAGATACCGCGTGTAATCTGAGGAATACGAAGCCCAGGACAAATTGAAGCTGACCAACACGCCAGTTGCCAACAAAAAGGTGGAAAAACTGACGGCATGATGCACCGCCAGAGGAGCCTGCCCTTTTATGGCAAACACAACGCCAATAAGCGTAAACACCACGAGCAGCACTGTGCCCAGATATTTCTGCAAGGCCTGCACCACATGGTGCCCGTAAATGGAAGCCACCATCTGAATACTGGCCAGTATGCCCAAAGCCAGCCAGAACGGCATGGAAAGCCCAGCCAACAGCAGCAGCGCCATAAGGGCTGTAGCGGCGGGCACGTTATTAACCGCATCCCACCCCACGCAATAAATCCAGTTTAGAAACGCAGGAGGGCGCAGGCCTTTTTGCCCCAAGGCCCGGCGAGAAGCCTCCATTTGTGTTAGCCCGGTTTTGGGGCCAATGGCGGCGGCAAGGGCCACAGGTAATGCGCCAATAATGTTGCCAACAATAATGGCGGCCACACCTGTACGAAAGTCCAGCCCCATGCCTGTAAGCAACGCCCCGGTTACCCAGCCGCCGGGGCCAAGGTTGGGGGAAAAATGGCTCCAGAACACCCGGTCGGTCGGCATGGTTTTTAGCGGCTCCGGAACGGGTTCTCTTACAGATGCGGCGGAAAGATCCTCCATCAGGCCACCAGTTTGGGGGGCTGAAGGGGGTGTCTGTATCATGGGTAGCGTATCCTGTGGCGTGGGGCTGTGGTGGGGGTGGCGCTACAGTATCATGAAAGATCCGGTTCGGGCATGGACCCTGTGGCCCCTGTAGGCTGATTGTTGTAATAGAACTCTGCCACCCGGATGGGGAGCAAATCCATAAAGCGGGAGCCCGCCACCAGCCATAGCGGAAAAGTAATGCGCCGCTCATTCCGGCTCAGCCCACGCAAAATGCGGCGGCACGCACTGTTAACATCTGTAAGACCCGGCATGGGAAAGGCGTTTTTGGCCACCATAGGGGTATCTAAAAACCCGCACACAACAGAGCTTAATAAGATACCAGCCTTTTTGGCATCACCACCCGTGGCCACCATAAACCTGTCCACTGCCGCTTTGGCTGCGGAATAAGAGGGCGTGCCGGGATAAGATACCACGCCCGCAACGGAAGAAATGGCGCAAATACGCCCGCGCATGCCATCGGCTCCGCGCGGTTGATACTGCATGACATCCAGCGCAGGCAGCACGGTGTTGAGCACGCCCATCATGTCTGTTTCAAAAATACGATAAACCTGTGCCGCGGGTTCATACGGTGCGCCATCGGGCGTTTGCGGTTTGCGGGTGCCGCCCGTTATGCCTGCACAGGCCAAAACCAGATCCAGCCCATTTGTGCTGCGTATCCATGTCTCCATTTCTGCACGGTTTGCCACATCACCAATATGCAAATGCACGGAGGCCCCTCGGCTAATGCAGGCTTTGGCGGTTTCGTTTAGCCGTTGTACGTTGCGGCCGCCCAGATAAAGGGTGCGCCCAGGCCGGGCCAGCGTTTGGGCCAGTGTTTGCCCAAGGCCGGAGGATGCGCCAGTAATCAGAACGGTATCATGCTTCATCTTACAGATCGGCCTTTGCTTATGGTGGTTATGGCATAGCATGGCGGCTTCTGGCATGAAGGCGCAAGACGGATAGACAGAACACGCAGGGAAGGCAGCATGGCGCACAACGCACAGGGTCACCATAACGGAGCAGAACAGCGGCGCGGTGTGTGCCTGGTTATTTCTGCGCCATCTGGGGCGGGTAAGTCCACCATTGCCAATGCACTGCGTGCTTCGGAGCCTGCGCTCAAGCATTCGGTTTCCGTTACCACCCGCCAGCCAAGGCCGGGGGAAAAGGAAGGCGTGCATTACCATTTCCGCACCATGGAAAATTTTGAGCACATGGCCGCCAACGGGGAATTGCTGGAATGGGCCACCGTGTTTGGCCGTGGGTACGGCACCCCCCGTGCGCCGGTGGAAGCCGCATTGGCCGCCGGGCACGATATGGTGTTTGACATAGACTGGCAGGGCCACCAGCAAATCCGCCGCGCGCTGCCCGATGATGTGGTGAGCCTGTTTGTGCTGCCGCCATCATTAGAGGAACTGGAACGCCGCTTGCGTGGCCGGGCATCAGACCACCCGGATGAAATTGCCCGCCGCATGGCCGCCGCGCGGGATGAAATCTCGCATTGGCAGGAGTTTGATCACGTTATTATCAATACGGATCTGGATCGTGCCATTACAGAAGCGCGCGCTGTGTTGGTGGCGGCACGCTTGCAAACTCGCAGGCGCACAGGGCTTTTAGATTTTGTTGCCAGTTTTGGAGCCTGAACAGCATGGATTTTTCTGCCATTACCGTGCTGTGCTTGGGTGATGTCATGCTGGACCGTTTTTTATACGGCAGCATGGATCGGATTTCGCCCGAAGCCCCGGTGCCTGTGTTGTTGCTCGATTCCCGGCGGGAAATGCCCGGAGGGGCCGGTAATGTGGCCAGCAACATTATCTCGCTTGGGGGGCGGGCCATTCTGGTGGGGCTGAGCGGTCAGGATGAGGCCGGAGCCTGCCTGCGCACCACGTTGGCGGAAAAAAAACGGCTGGTGGATGCTACAGTGCAAAGTGCGGCCCGGCCCACAATTTGCAAAACGCGCTTTATTGCCGCGCATCAGCAGGTTGTGCGGGTGGATGAAGAAAGCCACGCGCCAATGGCGGAACCCGAGCAAGAAGCCCTGTGCCGCCAGATTGATGCACATATCGGGGGCTGTCAGGCAGTGGTGGTGTCTGATTACGGTAAAGGTGTGTGCAGCCCAATCGTGCTGTCTCATCTGTTCCGTGTGGCGCGGCAAGCTGGCGTGCCTGTTTTTGTAGATCCCAAATCCACCGATTACACACTTTACAAAGGCGCCACCTGCATTACCCCCAACGCCAAGGAGCTGGCCGCAGCCTCTGGCATGCCGGTGGATACCGCAGCGCACGTAGAGGCCGCCGCCAGCAAGGTGATGGCGCAGGCCGATGCGCAGGCTATTTTGGCCACTCGTTCTGAAAAAGGCATGATGCTGGTACGGCGCGAGGGCGAGGTGCTGGCGGTGCCTGCCCGTGCGCGGGAAGTGTTTGATGTTTCCGGCGCGGGAGATACCGTTATTGCCACTATGGCGTTGGCTGTTGGTGCGGGTATGTCGTTCGAGCAAGGCATGCGCGTTGCCAATGCGGCGGCTGGCGTGGTGGTGGGCAAGCTGGGCACGGCCACGGCTGATATTCAGGAAGTTCTGCACGAGCTGGAAGAACAATCCGGCCCGGATGAAGTGCCCCACCTGATGCCATTAGGGGTCGCTTGCGCACAGGTGGCGCGCTGGCAGGCACGCGGCCTGCGTGTGGGCTTTACCAACGGATGTTTTGATATCATCCACCCCGGCCATATCAGCTTGCTGGCAGAAGCCCGGAGCGCGTGTGACAGGCTGGTGGTGGCGTTGAACACAGATGCCAGCGTCCGCCGCCTGAAAGGTGAAACACGGCCTGTTAATTCACTGGAATCTCGCGCGGCTGTTATGGCGGCTATCCGTTATGTAGATGCCGTGGTGGCGTTTGATGAAGATACGCCGCTGGAGCTTATCCGCGCCCTTATGCCAGATGTGCTGGTAAAAGGGGCGGATTACCGGCCCGAACAGGTTGTGGGGGCGGATATTGTGCAGGCCGCAGGGGGCAAGCTGGTGCTGGCCAATTTGCAGCAAGGGCATTCCACCACATCTACAATCGGGCGGATTCGCAAGGCATGACAGTGCATGACCTGCCCGGCGCAGAAAATCTGCCGCTTATTGCCGTGCGCAATCGCTTTGCGCGTTGGTTGTTTGATGATGCCTTGCCTTTCTGGGCCAGCACAGGCTGTGATGGCACGCCCCAAAACCCGGCGGCTTTGGGGGCGCAGGAGTGTCTGACCTTACAGGGCACGCCAGCCTTGCCGCCATACAAGCGTGTAAGGGTGCAGGCGCGGCAGCTTTTTGTGTTTTCTTGGGCTGCGTTAAAAGGCTGGCAGCCAGCGGCGCAACGGGCGGAAAGCCTTTTCAGGTTTCTGCTCAATGCCCATAGGCCAGATGGTGGATGGGTTAAGCTTCTGGCGCGTGATGGCGCGGTGCTGGCTGACAGTGCAGATTTGTACGATATCGCTTTCGTGCTGTTTGCACTGGCATGGTATGGCCGGGTGGAACGCACAGGCCGGGCCGTAGAATTGGCGCGGCAAACGCTTGCGTGGCTGGGGCAGGCTATGGCGCTGCCAAACAGCGGGTTTATGAATGCCCTGCCTGCCGATGGTGCATGGCGGCAGCAAAACCCCCATATGCACTTGCTGGAAGCTGTTCTTGCCCTGCATGAAACCACAGGTGATGCCGCAGATCTGGCGCAGGCCCATGCGTTATATGCGCTATTCAGCCAATACTTTATGGATGAACGCACCGGCACATTGGGCGAATATTTTGGGCCAGACTGGCAACCCGCCACAGGGCCAGAAGGCCAGTGGTGCGAGCCGGGGCATCATTTTGAATGGGTTTGGCTGTTGCAGGCTTATGCCCGCCAAAGTGGTGTAGATACTACCGCGCAGGCCGCACGCTTATACCATTTTGCACATCAATATGGTGTAGATACCCAAACAGCATTGGTGCGCGATGCCGTTGCGCGGAACGGGCAGGTGCTTAAACCCACCTTCCGCCTTTGGGTGCAAGGCGAGGCCTTGCGTGGCGCGCTGTGCCATGATCCGCAGGATCAAGCAGGTTGGGCTACGCGCATGGCCACTAATCTGCTTGATCGGTATTTTACGGGCTGCCCCACGGGCACATGGCTGGATCAACTGGACGCACAGGGCGTGCCTGCCGTTACGCAAATACCAAGTAGCTCGCTTTATCATATTGTAACGGCGTATGATGCGTTAGATCAGGCCGCACGCGCCTACGTGCCACCGGCCTAAAAAACGCTGTGCGGAAATGTGCGTGTAAGCAGGACGTAGCAGCGCGAATCTGATACAAGCGGTGTTGTGAGCATGACAACAACAGATACCCCCAGCCAGAAGGACGAAAGCCTTCTGGCCCTTACCCTTCGGCAGCCCCCGGCCAATGTGGAGGCCGAACAGGCGCTGCTTGGCGCGTTGCTGACCAACAACCGCGCCTATGACCGTGTTTCGGACTTTTTGGCCGGTGAGCATTTTGCCAACCGCGTGAATGGCCAGATTTATGAAGCCATTGCTCGGCGCATAGAAAACGGCCAGTTGGCAGACCCTGTTACCATGCGGGCCGAGCTGGAGCATTCCGGTATTTTGGCCAGTGTGGGCGGTATGGCCTATATGGCCAAGCTGCTGTCCTCTATGGTCGGGATTATCAACGCCGGGGATTACGGCCGCACCATTCATGATGCATGGATCCGCCGCCAGCTCATTGATATTGGTGAAAACGTGGTGAACAGCGCGTTTGGCACCACCATGGGCCTTTCCGGGCAGGATCAGATTGAGGCAGGGGAAGAAGCCCTGTTCAAACTGGCAACGGAAAAAGGCAATGAAGGGGATTTTGTTTCCTTCAACAAGGCGCTGAGCGGGGCTATTTCTGTTGCAGCCCAAGCCTTCCAGAATGAAGGCCACGTTACAGGCCTGACATCTGGCTTGCGCGATCTGGATAAAAAAACAGGTGGGCTGCATCCATCGGACTTGCTGATTCTGGCCGGGCGTCCTGCTATGGGGAAAACGGCGCTGGCAACTAAAATGGCCTTTTCCGCCGCACGCGCCATTATGGATGATGCCGAGGAAACAGGAGAAAAGCCCAAAGGGGCGGTGGCTATTTTCTCGCTCGAAATGTCGGCAGAGCAGTTGGCTACCCGTATTTTGTCTGAACAGGCCGAGGTTTCGGGCGAGCGTATCCGCCGTGGTGATATTGGGCAGAAGGAGTTTGACCGCTTTGTGCGTGTCAGCCACGAACTGGCCCGTCTGCCGTTGGTGATTGATGATACGCCAGCTATTTCCCTTTCCGCCATGCGCACGCGCTGCCGTAGGTTAAAGCGTACGCAGGGCCTGTGCCTTGTGGTGGTGGATTACCTCCAGCTTATGCGGCCATCTGTTGGCACCCGCCCAGAAAGCCGTGTGTTGGAAATTTCCATGATCACGCAGGGGCTTAAAGCCATTGCCAAGGAACTGGAAGTGCCAGTTATTGCGCTTTCCCAGCTTTCCCGTCAGGTGGAAAGCCGAGAAGACAAGCGGCCCATGCTGTCGGATTTGCGTGAATCCGGATCTATTGAGCAGGACGCCGATGCGGTGATGTTTGTGTACCGTGATGAATATTACCTGCAACAGCGTATGCCCAAGGAAACAGCTTTTGAATCTATGGAGAAATACTCCGTGGCGATGGATGAATGGCAGCGCAAGATGAGCTTGGTGCATAACAAAGCCGAGCTTATTTTGGAAAAGCAGCGTCATGGCCCCACGGGTACCATCAATCTGTTTTTCGAAGGCGAATACACGCGCTTTGCAGATTTGGATACCATTCATCAGGATCATTAAACCTGTTAAAAAGGCCCCGCATGCTGGGGCCTTTTTAGTAAAAACTTTCTAATATCCAGGTAACTTTAAAAAGTTCTCACGCTTGTTGTGTGGTGGCGTATGTGCCACTGCACGAACGTAGAGATATATTGCGCCAGCGTTTTTCCTAAAACACAACGTGGCAGGGTTTCTGCGGGCCATACAGGTGGCCCGCAGGAATAGAGTGGCCTTGTTAAACGGTTATCAGGTTTTGCCGCACCGTAACCGGGATCTTGTTTTCCTGAAACGCCTTCCAGATTTCAAAAAGAGCAGCACTGCGCACAACTTTTATGTCTGTGCCATTTGCGGCCTTGGCAGATCCAATCAGCAGGGCAGAGCCATCAGATACAGAAGACATGCTGACACTTGGCTGCACGCTTTCATCCACATCCTTGCACGCGGCCAGAGTGCGAGCCATGACATCCATGGCTTTATCCAGATCAGATGCAAATGGCAGGTTGAGTTCTATGGTAAACACACCGGGCTTTTGTGCCTGTGTAGCGTTTTTAACCGCCGAGGTAATAAACTGCGAGTTAGGGACAATCATGGTGGATTTGTCCTCTAGCCGGATATCGGTAGAGCGTACGCTAATGCGTTCCACCGTGCCGGTAACGCCCGCAATAGTAACAACATCCCCAATGGAAACCGGGCGTTCGGCCATAAGGATAATGCCCGAAACAAAGTTTTGCACAATGGATTGCAAGCCAAAGCCAATGCCCACAGAAAGCGCGCTAACAACCCATGTCATGCTTTTAACGGTAACGCCCAGCACCGCCAGCATGCTAAGGCCAACTAAAATCCATGCTGCATAGCTTAGAATACTCAGGATAGAGGCCTGCGCCCCGATATCCAACCGTGTAGTGGGGAAAAACCTTTGCTTGAACCAAGATTTTAAAATGTTGATGGTGTAATAGCCCACCACCGGCAACACAGCGCACAGCAAAATGGCATCCAGAGAGATGTGGGAACCATCGGTGCTGGCCTGACCATGAAACAGCCAGTAAAGCTGGTGCCATATCTGCTGTGGGTCAAACCCATCGCCGCTGGTGGCAACGGCATAAGCTACGGCCAATAACAGCACATTTACAATACCGGGCACCACCACACACATCTGGTTTACAAACCGCGGGGGCAGGCCCAGTTCTACCAAATGCCGCCCCAAAGGTGCACTGGCCGGAAAAAGCGTGCTGGCCATAGCCGTAACCAAAAGAGAAAGCAGCAAAAGGCCTGTCATGCTGATAGCCATCATGCTTATCCATGAGATGATGGTATAAGCCAGCGGAATGTAGCCAGAAAAAACAGCCAACCAGCAGATAATGGAAACGCCCATAGCTAGACTGATTAAAAACTGAGTGCGGGAAGGTTGGCTGAGGGTATCTTCTGTTTGATCGGAAATGCGCAATTCCCGCGGAATGGCAAATAGCAGGGGGCTTACAGCCAACACATACAGGCCATCCATTAATTGTACGGACAGCATGGAAATGCCGCTTTGCGTATCAATATAACGCAGGAACCCGCGCATAATAAGCGCGCCTGCCAACCAGAGCGGAAACAGCCGTAAATTACGCGCAATGGCGTCCGATATCGGAAAGATACGCCATTCCGGATGGCGCGAAAGCAGGCAAAACCCCAGTTCAATCACAAGCCCGCAAAGCGGAAACTGCGCGCCCATCATACTGCCAAGCGTGCTTAAATCTTCATCCAGCGCAGAGTTATCAAAGGCTAGAACGCTCCACACAATCTGAAAGGAAAAGCCCCAAGCCAGCAGGCTGAGCACACCACAAATAAGAGTTGCAATAATGGGGCGGATACGCCCCGCAGGCAAAAAACGCACCACCACCCGGCGGATAATCCCGTGTGAGAAAAACCACCCCACCAGAAGCAAGGCGGAAAGTGCTATGCCACCCAGAGAAATAAAAATGCGCTTGCCAGCAAAAGCTACCCCCAGCACCCCCAGGGCTTCACCCCCTAGAGCGCTGAACCGCGTGGCGTCTGCATGGAAATGATTGGTAAACTGAGACCAGAAGTTGATCCCAAGCGGTGAAGGAAAGCGCTGCCACAAGGTGGCTTGCTGTATGGCCGTGCCATGTTGGCGCAGTTCACTTACAAGCTGTTGGGCTTCTACCTGATACAGCTTAAGCCGCGTCATGCGGGAATTGATATCCTGCTGCTTTTTGAGCAGAAGCGTGCGCTGCTCGGTAATGGAGGCCGGTTCTGCGGGGTCATCCTTGCCCGGTGGTTTGCCCAGAATATCCAGAAAGTTCTGATAAACCGCCTGATAGGGTTTTAGGCGGGCTTGCAGGGTATCTGTTTGCGTGGCCACAGCATTGGCGCGGCGCAGCAGGGTGGCAAGCTCTGTTGTGCTTTGGCCGTTGCTTCTTTCCTGCTGGCTGCTTTGGTAAATGGCGCTTATTTCTGTGCCAATACTTTCCAGCGTGCTGTTACTAACAATATTCGCAGTATTGGTAATAAGGGTTGTTGGGGCCGGTGCTGTAACTGGTGCATTTTTTGTATCTGCTGCCAGAAGGGGGGAGCTGGTGCCAAAAAGCACGGCACCCTGCGTGAGTACAAAGCACGATAGAAAAAAAGAACAGAACCGCTTCAAACGCATCAGAAAACCTTGTGTTTCAGGTGTCTGGAAAAAATAACCCTTATGTCCGTAACGTAGCGGCGCAAGAGGGGGTTGCGCCACTTTTAAGCAAGCAGCGTGGTGTTATAAGGAGAGTATGTGCAAGTTTCTGTTTTGTGCAGGCAGCATATATGCTGTGCACATTCCAACAGGCAAACCCCTGCCATCAGTAGCGGCAGGGGTGAAAATCAACTTATCGGAAAAGAGGTGGGGTTAGTCGTCATCACCAGTTTTCAGGTGATCATGATACCCGTATTTTTCCCACTGAGCGGCTGTGGTCAGATGCTTTGGTTCGCTGGAGCTGAACATGCCACAGGCGGATAGTCCCAAGGTGCAGGCTAGCAGCAGAACCGCGCGTTTCATCTTACCGAATATCCCTTACCCGTTTTGTCTGCTTTTTCTATCTCATTGCAGGGCAGTGCGGGCAAGTGGAGATTGCAGCCAAGTATGATTAACGCCGCAATTCCATGCTGATGGGCCCTTCACGCCGCCCGTGTGTGAACTGATCTACATACGGGTTGCCGCTGTTCATGAGGGAAGATGCCGCGCCCTGCCAGATCAACTTGCCTTTGTAGAGCATGGCGGCTTCATCCCCAATGCGTTGGGCAGAGGCCATATCATGCGTAATGGCAATGGCGGTGGAGCCCAGTTTTTTCACGCAATCTACAATCAGCCCATCAATGACCGCGCCCATAATGGGGTCTAGCCCAGTGGTGGGTTCATCAAAAAACAGAATATTCGGCTGGGCGGCAATGGCGCGGGCCAGGCCCACCCGCTTTTGCATGCCGCCAGAAAGTTCGGAGGGGTATAAATCCCCTACAGAAGGATCAAGCCCCACCTGCGCCAGAATGGTGCCTGCATGGTTGCGGGCATTCTTGCGGGTGATCTTATGCAGGGCCAGTAGCCCGAAGGTAACGTTTTCCCATACGGTCAAACTGTCAAACAGAGCGGCGTTCTGGAAGAGCATGCCAATTTCGCTGCGCAGTTTTTCACGCCGTTTTTCCGGAGCGGCCAGAACGTTTTCGCCATCAATTTCAATAATGCCGGAATCTGGCGTAATCAGCCCCAGAATACAGCGCAGCAGCACGGATTTGCCCGAGCCAGATCCGCCGATAACAACAAAGGATGTGCCTTGCGCAACATCCATGGAAACACCATCCAACACCTTTTTGGTGCCGAAGGATTTGTGCAGGTCTCGAATACGGATTTTAGGCGTGGTGCCTGTCATGGTCTGGCTCATTGTGAAAAGAACAGGTCTGTCAGCAGGTAATCAAAGGCCAGCAGCATGATGGAGGCCGCCACCACCGCGGCTGTTGTGGCAGAGCCCACACCTTCTGCCCCGCCTTTGCTGTTGTAGCCGTAATAGCAGCCCATCAGCGCAATAAGGAACCCAAACAGCGCCGCTTTTACCAACCCCACCGTGACATCAATGGCCTTAAGAGAGTTGAGCGTGGCTGTAATGTAAGCAGGGGCAGAAAAGCCCAGCTTCACCACCGCTACAGTAAAGCCACCCGCAACGCCCAGTATGTCTGCCACCAACACCAGCAGGGGCAGGGCAATCAGCCCGGCCAGCAGACGTGGGGCAACCAGATACTTCATGGGGTTGGTGGAAAGGGTTGTAAGCGCGTCTATCTGGTCTGTTACGCGCATGGTGCCAATTTGGGCAGCCATGGCGGCACCTACGCGGCCCGCTACCATAAGGCCCGCCAGCACAGGCCCCAGTTCACGCGTAACGGCCAGCACCACAATACCGGCAATGGCGCTTTGGGCGTGGTATTGTGCAAACCCGGTATAGGATTGCAGCGCAATTACCCCGCCAGAAAATAGCGCCGTAAGGGCTACAACAGGCAGAGAAAAAAAGCCCGTTTCTAAAAAAGTGGATAAAAATACCCGGCCGTAAAACGGGGGGCGCACAATGTGCGAAAGCCCAGAAGCCGCAAACAGGGCCAAAGCCCCCGCCGCGCGAATAAGGGAAAGTGTAGCGCGGCCAAGGCGGGCCACAAGATCAAGCACCATGTCCATGAGTGTGGACTGTCCGTTCCTGCTGAAGTGTGAAAAGGCAGTTCCAGAGCCGTAACCTGTGCGGGCGGGTTCGTCAAAGCATCGTTGTGTGGTGGGGCTGGGGGATGGTGGTCTTGCAATAATAAATATTTGTTTAAATTTATGAACAGAGGTGGCAAACACCCCCCTGCCATTTTGCACAATGGCACTCTATAGGGGTGTTCAATTATGGATGATGTTTCCCGTTCTGTTTTTGTATTTGGGTCTCCTTGCACCACCAATTACGGCAAGGTTGTCTTTCTGCCCGATGGGCAGCTTTACGGGTATCGGCACGAAAACGAACATACATGGCGTATGGATGGAGAGGAGCTGTGCCTGCTGAATATGCAGGAGCAGGTGAGCAGCCGGTATCATCGAACGGGAAACGGGTGGGCTGGCACAGTAGAAGGCCGCAGATACCCCCTGTATCTTAACACCCTGATAACAACAAACACGTGTGAAACACCGGGCCTGCCGCCCGTTATGGTCAACACCATTCCCAAGGCAGGCACGTATTATGTGGAAGCTGCGTTAAAGGCGGCAGGCTGTCCTTCCCACCGCCTGCATCTGGGTGGAGAGGATGTGGTGGATGATTACCGTGACCTGCCGGATGAACGTGTGCACATTATGCCCGAAAGCGTGCGGCTGTATTGCCCGCTGGATCTGGTAACAGCCACGCTGCAAGGTGGGCACGTTGTGGCGCATTGTGATTTTCAGCACGTAATAGACCATGTGCGCAGCCAAGGTGTTGTGGTGCTTTCTGTTGTGCGGAACCTGCGTGATATCATGAAAAGCATGTTTCGCTTTTTGCTATACATGATCCCGCCTGAGCCAGATGATTTTCTGGGCCAATTCTGGCGTGAGCAGGAAGGCGATGCCCGCGTGGCGGCCTTTTTAGCTGTAGAGCATGAACGTGGGCTGGAGCATGTGCGCCAGATGGCCCGCATGATGCTTGCTGATACATCGCCCCAAAGTATTGTGCTGCGTTATGAAAGTCTGAAGCAGGGTGATTTGCAGCCGCATAATATTGAAAAATTGCAGGCCATCAATCCAGAGTTCACGCAGCGCCTGTCTGCCGCATTTGTGCAGACATATGGTGCACGCACCCCAACATTTTCGGGCAAGGTTCGGCAGCAGCCAGACCCGTGGTGTGATGTGTTTGAGGCGTATTTCCATAAATCCGGCATGGCCGATCTGAACGCGCAATTGGGCTACGCATAAAAAACAGTTTCCGCGAGCCCTTGAGTTTGTTCCCGTTTTATTCCACATCAGGGGGGATGAACCGGACAGCACAAGAGCTTGCCTGATGGCTAAAAAACCTTCCCGCACCTATGTTTGCACCAACTGTGGCGCTGTACATGCCAAATGGGCAGGGCAGTGCGATGCCTGCGGTGAATGGAACACGCTGGAAGAAATGGCTGTAGAACCCTTGGCCGCATCCTCTGCCGCAGTGCGTGGTGGCAAGGGGCGGCGCGTGGCGCTACAGGCGCTGGAAGGGGAGATCAAACTTCCACCGCGCACCCAAACAGGTATTGCAGAGCTTGATCGGGTTTTAGGCGGTGGCCTTGTGCCTGCCTCTGTTGTGCTTGTGGGGGGAGACCCCGGCATAGGTAAATCCACCCTGCTGCTTCAGGCCGCCAGCAAACTGGCAGGCAAGGGCGAGCGAGTGCTGTATATTTCTGGTGAAGAAGCGGTAGATCAGATCCGCCTGCGGGCGCAACGCTTAGGTGTGGCCGGGGCCAAGCTGGATCTGGCAGCATCTATTAACGTGGCAGATATTGTGGCCACGCTGGAAGCCGAGCCCGATGTGCGGGCGGTGGTGATTGATTCTATCCAGACCATGTGGCTAGAAACCATAGATAGTGCACCCGGCACGGTCTCTCAGGTGCGGGCCTGTGCGTTTGAGCTGATACGCGCGGCCAAGCGCCGGGGTTTCAGCCTTATTCTGGTGGGGCATGTCACCAAGGAAGGTGCGCTGGCAGGCCCGCGTGTGTTGGAGCACATGGTAGATGCCGTGATGTATTTTGAAGGCGATAGAGGCCACCAGTTTCGTATTTTACGTGCGGCCAAAAACCGCTACGGCGCAACAGATGAAATTGGCGTGTTTGCCATGACAGACCGCGGGCTGGAGGAAGTTAGCAACCCATCTGCTCTGTTTCTGGCTGAACGACGAGGTAATATTGCCGGGTCTGCCGTGTTTGCCGGGCTAGAGGGCACGCGCCCCGTTTTGTTGGAAGTGCAGGCGCTACTGGCCCCTAAAAGCGGAGATGGCGCACCACGCCGCGCCGTGGTGGGGTGGGATACAGGCCGCCTTTCTATGTTGCTGGCTGTGCTGGAAACACGCTGCGGGCTCAAACTTTCTGGCATGGACGTGTATCTGAACGTAGCCGGGGGTTTGAAAGTGGCGGAACCTGCGGCCGATCTGGCCGTGGCAGCGGCTCTGGTTTCTGCCGCCAGCGGCGTGCCCACCAGCCCTGGAGAGGTTTATTTTGGCGAGGTAGGTCTTTCTGGCGAAGTGCGGCAGGTGGCGCAAGCCGATGCCCGTTTGAAGGAAGCCGCCAAGCTGGGGTTCGACCGTGCCGTGCTGCCCCGGCGCATTGCACGCGGTAATACGCGCTCTCGGCCGCCGGAGGGGCTGCATCTGCGTGAAATCGGCCATATTTCTGATCTGGTGAGCGCGGAAATGGAAGCCGAGTGAAACTGACACGTTGCTTTTTGTACGATGTATCGATATAGTGCGCCCCATAAAGATGCGGATGTAGTTCAATGGTAGAACGGCAGCTTCCCAAGCTGCATACGAGGGTTCGATTCCCTTCATCCGCTCCAACTTCCCGAAGACAAATAAATCAATAAATTGCGAGCCTACAGCTAGTAGCACGATATACCGTGCTGGTGGGTGGTCAGCCGTTGTTCTGCCAATGGATGTGAGAAGATACTTGTTTCGCAAAATATGTTCTCTACACAAGATAAATCCTGAGCAAGGAACTTTTTTGGGTTCCTTTTTTTGTGGCGATATGGCTGCGCGGAGCTGCTTACGATTACTGCTTTTTAAAGAGCAGATATACGGAGAATGCACAGTACTCGTGTTGAAAATAAACAAATAAGAAATACATTCTGTTACAGTTTTGTTAAACGAGGAGAGAGAAATGAAAAAGACACTTTATATGTGTGTCGCTGTTCTTGGCCTCGGGTTTGTACAGAGTGCTTCTGCAGCCACATGGGATGGTGGTGTCTCAAGACATGTTGAGGTCAAAAACCCGGATCAGCCCGATACAACCAAAGGCGGTGTATGGGATGGTGGGGCAGCCAAGAAGGTAAAGGTGGAAGACCCGGATACGCCGGATACCACCAAAGGTGGTGTGTGGGATGGCGGTATATCTGAACACGTGCCCGTAAAATACCCAAGCATGCCGCAGTAATGTGGGAATGCCCTGTTTTAATGTTGGTGTCATGCGGCCATAAAACATTGGAACAGGGCATGGCTTCTTTGCCCTTCCAGAATGACCAAGTGTTTGCGGCATGGGAATGTGTAAAGCGTTACTTGTTCCGATTTTTGGTGTGGGAGCAATATATATGAATATATATACAGATCATATTACTTAAAATTCATAGTAAACAAGAAAATTAACATCAGAATATATAAATATATTTATGATTATAACTGCAATTCTCAAATTTTTAATATAGTATATATGGTATTTTCCTTTTAAGACAAAGAATTATACATATCGCGCATAGAATCAAACCACACTAAGAAAGCAGATGTGTGCTCAAGCGCATGTACATTGTGCATGTGGCAAGATAATTTTTTATGAAATTATTGTTTCATATCCGATATGGTAAGCATTCTTTGTTTTGGAATACATGAAAGAAATACAAAATACTCTTTTTATTATTTAACAATACATCTTGATTATACAAAATATAGAAGTAAAAAAGATTCAGATTTTTTTATTATAATCTCTTGAATATCATATATTGTTGTGTGATGATTATAAAAAGAGGTGTGTATATGCAATACATATCTGTCCCGTAACAGATTGCAACAAGGAGATCCTCTACACGTGGCATATCTGATGCAGGATATCATTTTTGTACAGAAACGGCTTTATCGCTTTTTTTGTGCGTGTGCGTCTGGGTTTCAACTTCATGCAGGCGCGGGCTGATGATGAATAATTCCTTTGTCCGGCATGCGCGCTCTCATGCCACTTCAGTGTGCCGTGGGTCTCGCGGGTTTGTTAAGGCAAGCTGTTCTTTGGTAGCACTTGGTCTGGCTGCTTTTGCCGCTCCAGAGGAAGTGCGGGCAGAACAAACGCTTGTTTCCGTTAAGGGGATCACCCTTCAGGGTGCGCTGGATATTGGTGGGTCTGCTTTTTTCCTGCCCAATACCAACTTTGGCGCAGGGTCTTATGGCACCAAATCTTCCGGCGCTTTAGTGCGGCATAAAAACAGCACATATGGCGAATTTTACGGCAAGCCTATGCTCATGGGGTCTTGGCAAACAGGCTGGGGCTTTACCGTTATTGGCAAGGCATCTGCCATTGGCGCCACCACGTTGGGTGATGGTGATGCGGAAGAAGTTTCTCAAACATCTGGCACGCCGCGTTCCATTTATCTGGAAGAAGCCAATCTGGGCGTAGAAGTGCCGTTAAAGATGGCAGGTGGCAACCAGATTCTTACGGTGCTGGGCGGCAGGCAGGCCTTTGCGGTGGATGATGGCTTCCTGATTGGTAAAGGCACCTACAGCGCGGGTGATAGAGGTGCATGGTGGTATGCACCGCGATATGCGTTTTCTGGCCCCGGTGTGATCAAGCTGGAAGGTGATTCCGTGCGTGGGGATGTCTTTATGTTGGAAAGCAATTCCGACAACGACATTGACCGCGGGTATGACCGCCCCAAAACCAAGTTTGTTGGGTTTGATGTATCTTGGTTCAAGAACAAACCCGGTGGGCATGGGGGTTCTACATATGCAGATCGTGCTGCATATGTAACGTTAACCTACTTCCATGTGCGCGATGCAGATGGGTCATCTCATTACGATTATTCCACGCGTGCAGATCGTAACGGCATGAACGTGGCGGCTCTAAGCTGGGGCGGCACGTTGTTTCCCGTTAAGGCGTTGGGAATTTCCAAGAACTTTACGTTCTATGGCAACTTTGTATCCGAGCAGAACAGCCACCCAGGCAATGGCTACAAATCTGTAGAAGCCTACGGCATGTTTTTCGAACCCGGCTATACGTTTTCCATGCTGCCGTGGAAGCCGCATCTGTTTTATCGGTACACGCGCTTTGGCGGCGGCAAAAATGCCGAAGGTTCGGTTAAGCGCAATTACGATACGTTCTTTTTGTACGATGGTAAGCGCTACACCTATGGTGGTTACTGGCCGGGTGAAATTGTGGGCATGTATCTGGCCCCACTTTCTGATCTGGAAGTGCACCAGTTTGATCTAACAGGCACGCCACCGGTGCACCTGTTTCGTAAAAAGGATGAGCTTAAGCTGGGTGTGCATTTTTACGATCTCTCCTTGCTGTATCCCTCTGGCATGGGGCTGAAGAACGTGGGCCGCCATGTTTCAAACGAAGTGGATTTTACGGCCGAATATATGCTGGATGAAACCACATCAGCCGCTGTTGCCGCAGGCACGGCCTTTAGTGGCCCGGCAGGGCGTGCGCTTTCTCGTGCAGGGGTGCCAACGGGGTATCGCATGCACAATATCGGGCGGCATGCAGGCGTGCTGGAAGCCTATTTTTACAAGCATTTTTAACGAAGATTTCCCAAAACAAAACGTTTTGGGGTAGAAACACTTACAGGATAACAAGAACAAAGGATTTCCTGATGCCCGAACCGACAACCCTCCCTGCGGGAAAACCTGCAGACGGGCTGCGTAATCGCCACATTGCCATGATCGCTTTGGGTGGCACTATTGGGGCTGGTCTGTTTGTTGGCAGTGGCGCTGCCATTGCAGCAACAGGGCCTGCGGTTCTGCTGGCGTTTCTGCTGGTAGGATTTCTGGTTATCCTGGTGATGCGCATGCTGGGGGAAATGGTTGTGGCGGACCCCGGGCGTGGGTCCTTTGTGGAATATATTCGCGCCGCACATGGAGATAAGGTGGGCTTTACCGCTGGGTGGCTTTACTGGTTTTTCTGGGTGGTGGTGTTGGGCAGTGAGGCCATAGCCGGTGCCATTTTGTTACAGGATTGGGTACATCTGCCGGTTTGGCTGCTTTCTATTGTGCTGATTCTTATTCTTAAACTGATCAACTTTGCTGCCCCCCGTGTTTTTGGTGAATGTGAATTCTGGCTTTCTGCCATTAAGGTTTTCAGCATTATCGCCTTTATTGCTATTTCTCTTTTATATGCGGCGCATGTGTTTGGGCCCGGCGTTTCTGTAAAGGAAAACCTGCTGGGGCATGGCGGGTTTTTTCCGCATGGTATTGTGGCGCTCCTTTCTATTATTCCCACCATTTTGTTCACCATGATGGGTTCGGAAATTGCCACAGTAGCAGCGGCTGAATCTCCAGAGCCGGGTAAAAATGTGGCCCGCGTAACCCGCAGCCTTGGCCGCCGTATTACACTGTTTTACGTAGCCGCCGTGGGTATGATCCTGATTGTGGTGCCGTGGACAAACATTGTAGCTGGCAAGTCACCTTTTGTGGCGGCTATGGATGTTATGGGCGTGCCGGGCGCGGGGCTGCTGATGCGGATTGTGGTGCTAAGCGCCATTTTATCCTGCCTGAACTCCGCCATGTATATTACATCGCGTATTCTGACAGAGCTGGCTGCTCAGGGTGATGCCCCGGCGTTTCTGGCGCGGAGTTCGGCTGCTGTTGTGCCGCGTAAGGCCATTATCGTTAGCAGTGTGGCAGGTACGTTGGTGGCTTTCTCATCCATTCTTGCACCGGGCACCATCTTTGCTTTCCTGCTAAGCTGTAGTGGTGGCGTTATTCTGTTAATCTACAGTCTGATTGTAACATCTTACATTGTGACGCGCCGGGCAGCACGGCAGGCTGGCACAGAAGCAGAAAATTACACGTTGCCGCTTTTTCCGCTGTGCAATTACCTTACGCTGGCCGGTGTGGTGCTGGTGTTTGTGGCTATGCTACTGAACCCATCCGAACGGATGACGGCTCTGGCAACCATGGGCAGCACAGTGGTGTGCTACCTTATGGCCGTTTACTTTGCCACCAATAACAAAAAAGCTGGCTGAACTTTACGTTTAACTGAGTATTCCCGCAGTTTAGGGAATACTCAGTTTATCCAGATGCAGCGCAAGAGGGTGGCGGCGCAAATGCAGCAGGCCACCCGCCGCAAAAATGGTCATACCGGCAGCGGCAATACCAATTCCAACATTTTTATCAGAAACCAGCGTGCCAATAACAGCACCTACAAACAGGCTGGCAATAGCAGCTAATCTGCGCCATGTGCCAGAATTTGTGCCACCGGCCACTGTGCTGTTATGGGCCAGCCCATGCAGCACCATTGTAGCGGCTGGCAACACCATATCCGGCAGTTTGGCATGGCGTGTGGCAGAAGTTTGCAGCCCCATGGCAAGCGAGAGCATGCCCAGCGTAATGTAAATGCCGCCGTTAATGTGCGCACACCATACAAATGCGGCCAGCCCTACAAGGCAGCCAACGCCTAACAGAATGTCACCCACCACAAGGCGCGTATGGCGCTCACGCCGCACCAGGCGGCCACCAATAACGGCCCCCGTAAAGTAGCAGGCAATGGCTTCCAGACCAGAAAGAACAATGGCCTGAGAAGTGGCAATATTAACAGCCATAAGAATAATGGTGGCTGTCATATATCCTGCAAAAATCTTCAGATGCAGTAGGGATATGGCATCCAGCATGCCCATTGCCATTGTTACCAGCAGAATGGCAATAACCAGCTTGGCATCATGTCCCGTACGGGCTGTCATGATTTCTCCTCTAAAGAAAAAGAATGAAAAGAGGGGTTTTATACGCGTTTTGTAATAGAAGGATGCGCGTTATATCATCATCTCCGCTCACGAAAAGATGATCTCTTGTAAGAGGTGCCATGCCCCAAACAGGTGGCACAGCCGTACAAACAAAACCCCCGGCGCACAAAAACGCCGAGGGCTTGGTTTGTAAAGCGCAGGCTAATTAGTTTAGCGTCATCAGGCTGGCATTGCCGCCCGCTGCGGTGGTGTTGATGCTACGAGACTGCTCCTCCAGCACCACTTCAACAGAAGGCAATGTCTGGCCTGTTACAAAGGCAGAAACAATGGGGCCATTGGCTTCGGCCAGTGTTTTGCGCGCACTGCGGAAAATGGCGTTATCGTCCTCTCCCAGCAGGATGGAGCAGGGCAGGGCCGTTGCACTGGCAACCGGGCGAATAGCTTGGCGCAGAATATCTGGCAGTCTGTCCAACCATTCGGTCAGTTCTTCTTCGGCCAGCACCAGTGCCGTATTGCCACCAGCCAGCGCCAGAGAGACCTGATCATACAATCCGGCCAGCGTAATGGGCACACAGAGCACATTGCCACGTGCGCTCAGGCGGTAGATGTTCTGTTCCCCCACTGGGCCGGGCAGGGTGATTTCTCCACCCACCAGCGGCAGGCGTGCCAGATGGCCAGCAACCTGTGCGGCTTTGCTTTCACCCTTTTCACGCAGCCAGTCTGTCCACTGCGCCATTTCTGGCGTGGTGCGGCCACGCACAATCTGCGCCACGGTTGGCGCTGCGGATAACAGACGGCGCAGAATAAGCGGGCCGCCTGCCTTGGGGCCGGTGCCAGAAAGGCCACGCCCGCCAAAAGGCTGCACGCCCACAACTGCGCCAATGGTGTTGCGATTGACGTAAAGGTTGCCAGCCTCAACTTGTGAAAGCACGCTTTTGAGTGTGGAATCCAACCGGGTATGCAGGCCGAATGTCAGCCCGTAGCCGGTATCGTTAATTTCCAGCAGCAGTTCTTCCAACTTGTCGCGCTGGAAACGCAGAACATGCAGCACGGGGCCAAATACTTCTGGCCCAATTTCCCGAATGTTCAGCACCTCAATCAGCGTGGGTGGCACGTAGCTGCCGTTGGCGCAGGCTTCTGGCACGGGCAGCGCCATAACCGGAGCCTTGCGGGCCTTAAAGGCGTTAACGTGTGCGGTAATGTTGGCTGCGGCTTCTTCGGTAATCACCGGGCCGACATCGCAGGAAAGATGCGCGGGGTTGCCAATGCGCAGTTCGCGCATAGCGCCACGCAGCATGGCCAGAATGTGGTCTGCACAATCTTCCTGCACACACAGAACGCGCAGTGCGGAGCAGCGCTGGCCCGCGCTATCAAAAGCCGAGGCCAGAACATCGGCCACAACCTGTTCTGCCAGTGCGGAGGAATCCACAATCATGGCGTTCTGGCCGCCAGTTTCGGCCACAAATGGCACAGGCTGGCCGGTGGCTGTGCGGCGTTCCAGAAGCTGGCGGTTGATAATCTGCGCCACGGTGGTGGAACCCGTGAACATCACACCCATTACGCGCTCATCCGCCACGGCAGCAGCGCCTACGTCACCTTCCCCCGTGAGCAGTTGCAGGGCTGCGGGGGGTACGCCTGCTTCTTGCAAAATGCCTACGGCCACGGCAGCAACAAGCGGTGTTTCTTCTGCCGGTTTGGCCAGCACAACGTTGCCAGCCGCAAGGGCTGCGGCAATCTGGCCGATAAAGATGGCCAGCGGGAAGTTCCACGGGCTAATGCAGGTTACAATACCTAGCGGCTTGTGGGTGGTGTTATCAAAATCCCGCCGGATAGTGGCGCCGTAATAACGCAGAAAGTCTACAGCCTCGCGCACTTCCGCCACTGCGTTGGGGAGGGATTTTCCGGCTTCACGCCCCAGAAGCGCCAGAAGATCATCTGTGCGTTCTTCCAGAATGTCAGAGGCTTTTTGCAGAATGTCTGCACGTTCTGCCGGGCTGCGGTTAGCCCAATCCTGCTGGCCCTTTTGTGCGGCATCTACAGCTTTTGTTACAACATCTGGCGTGGCGTAAGACACTTTGCCCACGACATCGCGCCGGTCTGCCGGGTTGGTAACAGGGCGGAAAGTGCCTTTCTTTTTTACACCCACAACCATTGGCATGGCTTCCCACGTTTGCGGGGCATCTTTAATACCGGCGGCCAGTGCAGACAGCACTTTGTCATCCGCCAGATCTACCCCTGCGGAATTGGTGCGTTCGGGCGCAAACAGATCACGCGGGTTGCGGATTTCTGTGTGCGGTGCGCCGTAAGGTGTGTAACGGCGGGCCACATCAATGGGGTTTTCAATCAGGGATGACAGCGGAATGGCGCTATCTCCAATCTGGTTGACAAAGGAGGAGTTTGCACCGTTTTCCAGCAAGCGGCGCACAAGGTAAGCCAGCAGGGTTTCATGCGTGCCAACAGGTGCATAAATGCGGCACGGACGGTTGAACTTGTCTGCCCCCACAACCTGTTTGTATAGCGGTTCACCCATGCCATGCAGGCACTGGAATTCGTAAGAGCCAAGCGCGAATTGTTCGCCCGCCAAAGTGTAAATGGTGGAAAGCGTGCGAGCGTTATGTGTGGCGAACTGCGGAAAAATGACATCACGCGCGTTCAGCAGTTTGCGGGCACAGGCAATGTAGCTGATATCTGTGTGGCACTTGCGGGTATAAACGGGAAAATCCGCCATGCCCTCAACCTGCGCCTTCTTGATTTCGCTATCCCAGTAAGCGCCTTTTACCAAACGCACCATAATGCGGCGGTTGCTGCGTTTGGCCAGATCAATAATGTAATCCAGCACATACGGGCAGCGTTTGCCGTAAGCCTGCACGACAAACCCAATGCCGTTCCAGCCTTCCAACCCCGGTGTGGCGCACAGGGCTTCTAGAATATCTAAAGAAACATCCAAACGTTCTGTTTCTTCCGCATCAATGTTCAGGCCGATATCGTATTTGCGGGCCAGCAGCGTAAGTTCCTGCACAACTGGCAGCAGTTCACCCATAACGCGGTCATGCTGCGCGCGGGCATAGCGTGGGTGCAGGGCGGAGAGTTTGATGGAAATGCCGGGCCGGTCATACACATTGTTGCCGGTTGCGCTGCGGCCAATGGTATTAATGGCGTTGATGTAATCCTGCCGGTAGCGTTCGGCATCATGCGCGGTAAACGCCGCTTCGCCCAGCATATCGTAGGAATAGGAAAAACCGATAGCTTCCAGCTTGGCGCTGTTCTTACGGGCCTGATCAATAGTCTGGCCCAGCACAAACTGTTCGCCCATCAGGCGCATGGCGGCATCTACGGCCTTGCGGATAATGGGTTTGGATGTGCGTTCTGCAAAGTTGAGCAGAGAGCTGGCAAGCGTGCCTTCATCATGATCGGTTACAAGTTTGCCGGTAAGCGCCAGCCCCCATGCGGCAGCGTTGGCAAACAAAGGCTTGCCGCGCGCAACATGAGAAAGCCAGTTGCTTTCACCAATCTTGTCCTGAATCAGTGCATCGCGCGTGGCCATGTCGGGAATACGCAGCAGCGCTTCGGCCAGACACATCAGGGCCACGCCCTCGGTGGAGGAAAGAGAGAATTCCTGCACCAGCGTTTCCACCAGCCCCGGGCTGCGGCGTGCACGCAGGGCCTCGGCCAGTTGAGAGGCCATAGTGGCTACGCTGCCGTTTTCGGCCTCTGTTAATGTGGCATCTGGTGTCAGGGTTTCCACACACTGGGCTTCGGGGCGGCGCATGGCTTCAATAATAGCCTGCCGAAGTGGGGTGCGGGATGCAAAATCAGGAGCGAACGTGTCTGTGGATGACATGGGCTTTTCATTCCGGATTGGTGAGCCAGAACCGGGCCTGCCGAGTGTGCAGGTAGTTTTGGCTTCATAATGATTATTCCCTCCTTGCATGATAATATATGATTTGCAACATAATATATTATCCGAAAATGCAGAGGTGTTCCGCTCTGTAAATCCGACCTGTAGCGCTGAGGTTTTTGTGAGTTTCCGTGAGAGGAAATCAGGTGCCTGTTGCGGCGGTTTTGGCGGCTTTTCGGGTGCGGAACACATCTATGGAAATAGCAGCGGATTCCAGAATATGCGCGCGTGTAAGCTTTGCGCATAAATCGGCATCGCGGTTGCGGCAGGCATCCAGAATCGCCTTGTGTTCCAGATCTGTAATATCCTTGCGGCCCTCTATCACCAGATGCCCCCGAATATAGCGATCAAGCCGCACGTGCAGGTCTTCTATCATTTCCAGCAGGCGCGGGCTGCGGGCTGAGGCGTAAATGGAATTATGAAAAGCGCGGTTGAGCGCGCCAGAGCGAATACGGCCAGAAGGGCCATGCACACCTTCTACAAAGGCCTCATACGCATCTTCTACACGGGCAAAATCAACGCGTGTCATGTTGCGCACACCTTCTGCGGCGGCGCGTTCCTCTAAAATGGCACGAATCTGGGAGTATTCCAGAATATCCGCTTCATTCATGCCAATCACCATCGCCCCTTTATTAGGCATGAAGGTGACAAGCCCTTCGGCTTCCAGATGTTTCAGGGCTTCGCGCACAGGAATAATGCTAACACCAAAGCCACTTGCCAGTTCAGATTGTGGCAGAGGTTGGCCGGGCTGAATCTGGTCTTCCAGAATGGCGCGGCGCAGGGCATCGCATATGGTTTCAGAAGCGGTGCCGTGGCCTGTTATTTCCGTGCTTGCAAAAAGGCTGGCTGGCAGCATGCCTTGTGTTCCCGCTTGTCGTTTCTTTTTCGATACAAGTTAACGTTGTACCCTGCTGGCTGGCTGGCTGTCCAATTTTCGGTGAAAGTTAGGTGTATATTTGGGTGGAAGGCCCAGCTTTGCCCAGACACTCACTAGATCGTGATCTAGCGTGAGGGGTGCAAGAAAGCACGAATAACACTTTCTGCACAGTTTGTTATAACATAAAGAAGCGGCTCCAGATACTCCACACATCTTACAGAGGCGCAACGGGGAAGTTCACAAAAATCAGGCTTTTTGTGTTGTGGGTGAATTAAGAAAAGTGAGGCAGATTCATCAATATTCGTATCTTTGCCATGTGGGGGCAGGCTGGCGGGGCTTGGGCTGTTGGTGCTGCGCAAAGGCAGGCACGGGCCGCGCGCAAGACAAGCCTTGGGGCAGGGGGTATGGAAAAACCCTGATATATCTGTGGTCTGCCATGTGCGGGGTGCGCAATGGGGCTGCTTGATCTTTCAGGCAGATACAGGGCAGTTTGAGGCATATTCCGCTAGGGAGATTCTGAATGAAACTGATTGCCGTACGTGCCCTGTCGGCGCTTGCCCTCACCACATCTCTGCTGGCAGGGGCTGCTGTGTCTGCCCATGCGCAGCAAAATACAGATGCGCCCGTAACACGCGCCGGAGATACATCCCGCCTGACAGATGTAGATCCGTCTGGCTTTGTTGGTTCCATTGATCCGGCAGAAAATGCTGGCCTGCTGAACTACTGTGTGCAGAACGAATACGTTGATTACGACGATGGCTGGCGCACATTGCAGGAATACAACAAAAAGACCAACGCCGTGCCGGAAGGGCAGGAAGGCAATATGTCTTACGCCAACGGTTCTGCTGGTCTGCTGCATGCCAACAACCACACCTACACCATTGCCATGGCTGTTCTGCCAGTGCGCCAGAAAACCTGTAAGGCTGTTCTGGAACGGGCCAAGGCTTCTCTGTAAGCACAAGGCTGTTATTCCGGTTTTCTTGATAAGGCCGGATCACGCTGAACACGGCATGATGGAAGGGTCAGTCACACAGGTGGCTGGCCCTTTTTCTGTATGAACGCACTTTAATTTAGTGTTCATAGGGCGCAGGGTCTTTCATGCTGGCGTGCAATATGGTCAAACCAGTTCTGTTTCGTAACAAGAACAACAGAAGCCGAAAGGGCCAGACAGAGTGGTAGATGCGTTTTTCCCCGCAACGGATAACCCCGTTTCTGATCGGTATCAGGATCTTGTGCAGCGGGCGCAACGTGATCCGGAGGAATTCTGGCTTGCTCAAGCGCAACGGCTTGCGTGGCATACGCAACCGATGCAGGCCTCCCGCTCTGATTTTACAGGCGATGTGCGTATTTCTTGGTATGAAGACGGGCGTCTGAATGCGGCAGAAAACTGCCTTGATCGGCACGTTCTGTATCAGCCTGATAACGCGGCCCTGATCTGGCAGGGGCAGGAAGATGGGCACCGCGAGGTACTTTCATACCGGGAACTGCATGCCCGTGTATGCCGCTTGGGCAATGTGCTGCGCCGCTTGGGTGTAAAAAAGGGAGACCGCGTGGCCATCCATCTGCCTATGGTGGCGGAAGGGGTTATTTCCATGCTGGCTTGCGCCCGAATTGGGGCTGTGCATGTGGTGCTGTTTGGTGGTTTTTCTGCTGAAGGGTTGGCCGAACGCCTAAAGGACAGTGGCGCCGTGGTGGTTATTACCGCAGACGTGGCACGCCGAGGGCCCAAGCAAATCCCCAGCAAAGCCACAATGGATGACGCCATAAAGTTGTGTGGGGCAGAAAACACTGTACGCAACGTGCTGGTGGTGCCTGTAACGGGAGCCGCTGTGCCGATGCAAGAAGGGCGAGATCTGTCCTACACAGCAGAAGTAGCGCTTGAAATACCGGATTGCCCGCCAGAAGTTATGAACGCGTGTGATCCGCTGTTCCTGCTTTACACATCTGGCAGCACTGGCCGCCCCAAAGGGTTGGTACACAGCACTGGCGGGTATTTGGTGTGGGCCTCTTTCACGCATGAAATGGTTTTTGATGCCAAACCCAATGATGTGTTCTGGTGCACGGCGGATACAAGCTGGATTACCGGCCACACCTATGTCGTGTATGGACCCTTGGTAAATGGCGGCACCATTCTTGTATATGAAGGCCTGCCATCATGGCCGCAGCCCGGCCGCTGGTGGGATGTTATAGATCAGAATCAGGTTTCGGTTTTCTATACATCTCCCACAGTTATTCGCGCTGCGATGCGGGAAGATGATGCCGTGGTGCAAAGCCGCTCTTTGTCCAGCCTGCGTGTGCTGGGCACGGTGGGTGAGCCGATTAGCCCGGAAGCATGGAAGTGGTTTTATACAGAAGTGGGGCGCAATGCCTGCCCGGTGGCCGATACATGGTGGCAGACAGAAACTGGCGGCGTGATGATTACAGCCTGCGCCCAGAATGTTGCGGGCAAGCCGGGGGCCGCAGGGCTGCCTCTGCCGGGTGTTGCTGTTACGCTTACAGATACCAAAGGGCAGGATATTGCAGGCGAGGGCGAAGGCCTGCTGTGCCTTGCTCAATCTTGGCCCGGACAGGCCATGACGTTATGGCAAGACCACGAACGTTTCCGTAAAACCTATTTCAGCACATGCCCGGGACATTATTTTTCTGGCGATGGTGCGCGGCGAGATGCCACCGGCTATTACTGGATTACCGGCCGGGTGGATGATGTGGTGAACGTATCTGGCCACCGCATTGGCACGGCGGAAATTGAAGATGCCGTGGCCGAAGATCATGCCGTGGTGGAAAGTGCGGCTGTTGGCGTGCCGCATGATTTGAAAGGGCAGGCTCTTGTGGTGTTTGTGGTGCCCAAGGCGGAGGGCGCGTTTGATGCCACAGCCGTAAACAAGGCCGTAGCAGCTGGTGTGGGCCGCTATGCGGTGCCAGAAAAAATTTACGTTGTGCCGGATCTGCCCAAAACACGTTCGGGCAAAATTGTACGGCGTCTGTTGCGCAAAATTGCAGCCAATGATCTGGAAAATATGGGGGATCTGTCTACCTTGGCAGATCCGGATATTGTGGCCGAGCTGATAAAGCTGGTTGCCCAGCAGAATAGCTGATTAACCGGGCCTTATTACACGTAGCCGGGGCGCTTATGCCCCGGTTTCTGCCACTTTGGCAGCTTTAAGCAACGCAAAGCGTGGCGCGCCGTTTACATTTTCCTGCCACATGGCAAGGGGGCGCACCCAGTAATCTCCTCGTGCTTCACTGCGGTAGGTTACAAGCCATTCTTCGGTTTCACTGTGGCGGCCTGTGCAGATCACAGTATAAAGTCCGCCCTTGTAATGTTTATAAAGACCGGGGCAGGGCATTTCTGGCACTTGGGTATCTGCTTTATTCTGGTTATGTTCTATCATGATCGGGATATCCTGCTGGGTAGGTTATGATCCTGTGTTGCGGAAGGAGCGCACTTTTGAACCATCGTGTTGTGCTGTGTCAGGCGTTAACTGGCTTTATGTTTCTGTTTTGCGTTAATCCCGGCCACGCCACAACCACGGGCCATACCAAAACGCATGCGCATACATCCAAGCGCACGCATCATGCGGCTGCGGCCCGTAGCCCCGCTGGTGGTGCGCCGGTTGTGCTCACAAGCCAGCCGGGAACATCGCTGGACAAGGAAGCCCGCCGCCTGAATGCCGAGGATATGGCTGCCGCCGCCCGGCATAAGGAAAAACCATTGGTATTGATTGGCTCTGCCCCACTTGGCACCAGTGGCGGTAGCATGGCGCTGTTTGTGCAGGTGCAATCTGCCAGCCTGTGTGGCTCTGCGGGGTGTTCAACAGATGTGTATCTGAAGCGCGGGAATGATTGGGACAAGATTCTGGATTCCGTTAGCGGGCCAATTGAGCTGATGTCCACCGCCCACGGGGGGATGAAGGATATTGTGGTGGATGGCACAGACCGCTGGGTTTGGAAGAACAACACCTATGTAGATACCATTGTGGCGCAGGATGTACCGGGGTTGAAAGATTCTATCGAGCAGCATCAGGCGCAGATGCGCAAACACGGTAAGTCCTCAACCCGGTAATTTTTAAAGTGCCAGCACCTCAACCCGGTTTGGCCTATACGGCGCTAAAAACACTGGCCACGGTGGCAATTACCGTGGTGCTCATTGCTCTTTTGCGCGGCGGCTTGGCGTTGCTGCCCAAATTTGATTCCGTTACGGGTGGGCAGGCTGGCACGCACCTGTTGCAACTTCTGGCTGGTGATGGGCAAGCCCGCACCCAAAATGCTGTTTCTATCGGGTTGATGCTGGGCTGCTTTATTCTGGCTGTTCTGCTGGTGCAGGTGCTGGAAAAATTGTGGCGCAAGCGGGCCAGATAACGCCCGTTCCAAAGCGAGCCTTATCTGGGGTGAGGTATTAGGCAGCACGTTTGGCGTGTGGTTTACGCGGCTTCTTCCGTAAGGTTTGTGCCTGCTAATGTGGGCCTGTTTTCGGCTGCGGCTGCTTTGTTCCAGAAAAATGTCAGCTCATGTTTGTTATGGGCCAGATGCGCCAAGCTGCCACCCGGAATGGCCTCAAACGCAGCAACAATTTCATGGTCGGTTTCACCCTGAAACTTTACCGTCAGCACAATGTTGTTGGTGTTGCCAGAGGCAATCCAGTTTTGCGTAAGCCGTAAAAGGCGCTGCGGGTAGGCAATGATGTCTGAAAACATCCAGTCCACCGCAGCAAGTTTTTCGGGCTCTAAACCAAAGGCGCTGGCCTGCTGGAAGGATACGCCCGGCATGGCGGCCACTTTGGGGTCAAGCGGTGCGCGGTCAAACGCTGTTACCTGTGCTCCAAGGTTGGCAATGGCCCATGTCCATCCGCCCGGTGTCGCACCCAGATCATAACAACGCTCATTCGGTGTGGGCCAGCGGCCAAGGCGCGTGCAGGCTTCCCATAATTTCAGATAGGCGCGAGAAGGTGGGCCGGTGCGGTTTTCTACAAACTGCGGTGCACCATTTACAAACGGGCTGGTTTTGCGTGCAGAAAAAAGCAGCGTGTTGGTATCCAGCAGCGTCCACGCACCCAAGGGGCTGGTGGGCGGCAGTGTGGGAAACACCAGTGGCGCCGCTTTAACCGGAGGCAGTTTGTCTGTAATCAGCGCGGTGCGTCGAAAGTGATCAACCGCATGCAGGCTCCAGTTTCGCTGAAGAGCACGCAAAGTATCTGCGGCATTGCGGATAGAGGTTATCTCTACCACCTGTGGGTTCAGCCAGATATCCAGCGCCCAAGGGGAATATACGGGTTTGCTGCTGGAAAGTGCTAAACGGCCATGCCAGCGGTCAATTGTCACGCCGCGCCATGCCAGATCAGCTTCTAAAACGGATGTCAGGCCATCGGCGGCAAGCCATGCTGTGCGAATGGTGCTCATGCTCGGCACATCCAGCTAATGGAAAGTAATAGCCAGGAAAGAATCAGCAAACTACCACCCGTAGGGGCAACATGGGCTGCATGGTGGCCGGTAAAGGCTGTGTAATACACGCCTGCGCAAAACAGCAGAGTGCCCAGCACCAGCCCGCACCCCCCTACCAGCAATATGCGGCCAGCTTGGGGTTTGGTTGTAAGGCCCAGCGCAACAAGGGCAATGCCTTGCCACATCTGCATTTCCATGCCGCTATGGGCCATAACGCGGCCACCGGCAGCAAAGGCCGAATCTGGCAGGTGGGCGGTAAGCGCGCCCATAACGGTGCCGGTAGCGGCCAGAAGGCCCCCGCATATGCGCCACAGGCGCGGAAGAAGAAGTGAAAAGGACATAAGTTCTGCTGTATAGGCGCAGCCGCCGTAATGGAAAACAGGAAAGGCAACATGCCCGGCTATTTCCTGCGTTGGCCTTTATAAAGTTTGCGCCAAATTGTGGTGGCACATTATGCAAAAATGAGAGCAGGAAAATCTAAAACATGAGCATCAGGCTGGATCGTATCGTCACACGCGGTGGAGATAGTGGGCAGACATCTTTGGGCAATGGTACGCGCGTTCAAAAAAGCAGTGCACGCATAGAAGCTTTGGGCACGTTGGATGAAGTGAATGCCATAACCGGCCTTGTGCGCGCCCATGCACCACAAGATAGCGCTGTGGTAAGCCAGCTTGCTGCTGTACAGAACATGCTGTTTGATATGGGGGCAGATTTGTGCCAGCCAGAGGAAGGGCCAAAGGCTGCCCGCGCCAAGCGCATGCAGGAAAGTGCTGTTTTAAAACTGGAAGAATGGGTAGAGCAGTTGCGGTCTGCCCAAAAGCCTCTCACAAGTTTTGTATTACCCGGTGGGTCTGTTCCCGCGGCGTGGGCGCATCTGGCGCGCACGCAGGCACGTGCGGCAGAACGGCGCATGGTGGCGCTGGCTGAGAAAGAAACAATCAATCCTGTTCTGCTACAGATCATGAACAGGTTATCTGATTACTTTTTTGTTCTGGCGCGTCACTTTAATGCAGATGGGCAGGCCGATCTGGTATGGATTCCTGAAAAATAAGAGAAAACCTGATGAAAACCTCTGTCTTGTGCTTGAACATGGCAGGGGAGACATGATAATACTGTCTAGTAAGAACAAAAACACATTATAAAACGTGTGTAATAATTCTGTCTGTCCGTTTGTAATGTGTGGTTTCATGTCTGCTGCAAAGCATCATGAAGGATTGGCTGGAACCGTGTTGGATATCGCACGGGCAAATGCCAGAATATAACGGCTGATGGAATGCTTAAGAACTGTATCAACAGACCATTTTTCTTAAAGTGACTTCCAGATTTATGAATACAACATCTTTTATGCCACCCTTGGATGCCGATAGAGAACGGGATGAAGGGCTGGAAGAAGCTTCCATGCGCAATGCGCTGGAACGGCTTGGCGCATCTCACAAAGGGCGGTCTGCGCCGTCCGCCCCTCGGCCTGCCGCAGATGCCACAGGCAACAAGCGGCGAAGATTTGTGCGTGATGGCGAAGTGCCGGTAGAAAAGCATTCTCTGGCCCGTATTACGCCCCGCACGGTTGCAGCCCCCCGCACCCCTACAACATCCCGCGCTGTTCATTTTTCTGAAGAAGAAAACAGCGAAGTTTCTCGTCTGCGCCGTTTGGTGGCGGAAGAAAAGCTGCGTGTGGAAGAAATGGAACGCCAATTGGGTGAAGTGCAGGCTGCGCAGCATGCCCTGCAAACCCAAAAAGGCCACGCCGATATGATGGTGCGTGAGCTGAAAGCCAAAGTGGCGGAGCAGGAAGCAGAACTGGTTGAAACAGGCCGCCAGCTTCGGGCTGCAAACCGGCTGGTGGCAGAACGTGATGAAGAAATTACCAGTCTGAAGCGCCAAGTGGAAGCCAAACCGCGCGGCCGCCCGCGCCGCCAGTATGAACTGGCAAAGGAAGACGTGGTTGAAGATGAACCGCAGCCTGTTAAATGGTGGAAGGATTAACACTCTGCTTCTGTTTGTAAAAAGACACTCTGCGTGAGGAATCCTCCTGTCACGCCAGCGTTGGTGTTGCTGGTGGCGGATATTGCCGTAGGGGTGGCCTGTGTGTTGCTGCCGCCTCTTGTTATGGGCTTTCTGGCTCTGTTGAAGGATATTTTTGGCGTGCTTATCCTGCCGTTCAGCTTTTTGTTCGGGCTGGCGGGATGGTCGTCTGATATGTCCTCTCTGGAAACCATGCAGGGCGGGTTGGTGCCAGATATGATGGCCCATCCGTTCCGGGCTGCTTCTGCTGCCGCATTGCTGGTGGTAGGGGGCGCGTGCTCTCTTATGGCATGTGGCACCCCAGATGGCGCACGTATGGAACGTAATCTGGCGCCGGTTTTTACCTTTGCCGCCATGGTGCTGGTGGGGTTTGATCCGGGGCTTGTGGTGTTGCCTGCGTTTATTTTGCAGCTTTTGGCGTTACGCTACCCTGCCATGGATTTTTTAAAAATCCGTAGATAATTCTATAGTCTGCAATATCTGTTCAAGTAATAAAAAGGGAGACCATTGAATTGGCCTCCCTTTTTATTATACAGAGTGCCGGATTATTTTTCAGGCTGCGGGAAAAACCTTGCCCGGGTTCATCAGGTTTTTGGGGTCCAGCGCATTTTTGATACGGCGCATGGTTTCCAGTTCCGCGCCGCCGCGCCATGATGGCATCATGTAAGTTTTAAGCTGGCCTACACCGTGCTCGGCAGAGAAAGAACCGCCAAGTTTGCGCACAATTGCGGCCACAGTGTCCATCATGGCATGGTCCTGCGCCAGAAACGCCTTGGGGTCTGCGCCTTCGGGCTGCACCAGATTAAAGTGGATGTTGCCATCCCCAATATGCCCAAACGGTGCCACCCGAATACCGGGAATAAGCGCTTCGCACGCTTTGGTGGCTTCATCTATAAAGGTCGGAATAGCGGCCAGAGGCACGGATACATCGTTTTTAACAGATGCCCCGGCACGTTTCTGGGCTTCTGCATGTTCCTCACGAATCATCCATAGGCTTTGGCGCTGGGCTTCACTTTCTGCCAGCACGGCATCTGTTACCAAACCGTCTTCCAGCGCTGTGCCCAGCACTTCTTCCATAAGGGAACGCAGGCTGTCATCTGCGCGTGGGCTGCCTAATTCTACCAGCGCGTAAGCGGGTGCGGGTTCGCTTAATGGCAGTGGTGCGCCTTCAATCAACTTGTTAACCAACGCCATGCTGGTGCCGGACATGAACTCAAAAGCCTGAATGGCAGAAGGGTCCTGCTTGCGGAACGCCGCAAACAGATCCAGCGCACCCTTGGCATCCGCTACGGCACACAAAGCTGTCTCGCGCGAGCGGGGGGCTGGTTGAAGCTGAATAATAGCCTGCGTGATAATACCCAGCGTACCCTCAGATCCAACCAAAAGCTGGCGCAAGGCGTAGCCGGTGTTATCCTTGCGCAGCTTGCGCATCAGGTTCAGCACATTGCCATCGGGCATTACGGCTTCCAGCCCCAATGCCAGTTCACGCGCGTTGCCGTAGCGCACAGTGTTGTTGCCGCCGGCATTGGTGGCCAGAATACCCCCAATATCGGCAGAGCCTTCAGATGAAATGGAAAGCGGCAGCAGCAGCCCTTCCTTTGCGGCGGCATCCTGCGCGGCTTTAAGCGTTACGCCAGCTTCTACCGTCATGGTGAGATCAGCGTGATCAATGTCATGAATACGCGTCATGCGGGTGGTGGAAATAACAACAGCCTTGCCGGTGTTATCTGGCGTTGCGCCGCCAACCATACTGGTGTTGCCACCTTGTGGCACCATGGGCACGTTGTGTTGCTGGCACAGGGCAACAGCTTTTGCACATTCTTCTGTGTTAGCCGGGCGCAGAACGGCAGCGCATTTGCCATGGTAAAGCGCACGCCAATCTATGCAGAACGGATCTACATCCGAAGCCGTTGTCAGCAGGCCTGTAGGCCCCAGAAGCTGTAAAAGGGCATCATGCAGGGATTGGGGAAGGGCGGCGTTTTCAGGCATAGGCGCGAGTTCCTGCAAAAGGGGTGAGCACATAAAATAAAGAAAACATCAGTAAAGGTAACGGGCGTTTTCTGACGCAGTACTAATGTGCGGTGGAAAAAAGGAATGATAAAGTTCCGCCCCCGCAATGCCAGCCAAAAGCCCGGCAACAGTGGCAATCACTATGGTCATACGGCGTTGATACTGGCCCAAGCTTTGTATCTGCGCCATCTGGGCTTGCATTTCTGCGCGGGCCTGCAAGGTCAGATACAGCTCAGATTTAAGGGTTTCGTTTTGAGCATTGGCGCTGCGCAGTTTCCGATCCAAAGAAACAATGTTGTTTCTCAGTTCCTGCAACTGGGCGCGATAGGTATCAGACATATCTGTCTGTGCTTTGGTGGCTGAAGCGCGGCTGCTGGCCCGTGTTTTGCTGGCCCGCGCAGGTTTGGCCTTTTCGGGGTCTGCTGCAATGGTCTGGAATAGGTTTTTAAGCGCGCCGCCTGTGGTGGCGTTGCGTTTGGCCCGGTTACGCAAGGCCTCCAGCGCAGTAGCGGATTGGCCCGGCTGATCTTCCAGCACCAGTGCCAGAATATCCGAAAGAATTTTCAGTTCTTTGGGGTCAATATCGCTCATGCGGGCAAGTCTTCCGGGGGCAGGGTAGGGCGTGGGGCTGCCGCACGGTTTAACCGGTCCTGTATGGCAAGCCCAAGCCCGTGGGGCGGAATAGGCTGCACTGCAATGCCGCGTAGGTGAAGGTTCTGGCCTTGCTTGTCCAGCGTCCGCAGGCCGGTAAACAGGCGTGCGGCGGCTTCTTCCAGATTGCCACTTTCGCTCAGGTTCCAGCTTAGGGGTGCGCTGCTGGGCTGCGTGTTGCCAAAGGCCAGCAAGGCTTCATCTGGCGCAACATCAACTGCGTTGAGCCGAACGGGAAGGTGCGGCGCGTAATGTGAAAGCATTCTGCCGGGAGATGCTGGGGCGGCATCCACCTCTGTTTCCGGCATAAAAATGGTGCCGCATACAGCTTGCAAGGCTTCCAGTGTTATGCCGCCGGGGCGCAAGAGGGTAGGGCGTTCAGGGTTGGAAATATCCAGCACGGTGCTTTCCACGCCAACTTGGCAGGGGCCGCTATCCAGCACGGCATCAATACGGCCATCCAGTTCTTCCAGCACATGGGCTGCATCGGAGGGGCTGATGCGGCCGGAACGGTTGGCGGAAGGGGCCGCAATGGGGCGTTGCACCAGCTTGAGCAAAGCTTGCACGGTTTGCCCTTTGGGCACGCGCACGGCCAAGGTGGGCAGGCCATCGGCAGCCAGATCACTTACGGTGCTGTGGGGAGCGCGGGGCAGAATAAGCGTAAGCGGGCCGGGCCAGAACATGTGCGCTAATTTATGCGCAAGCGGGTTGGCGGTAACCTGCGTAAAAGCGGCCTGTGCATCTGCAAAATGGCTGATAAGCGGGTTAAAGCGTGGGCGGTTTTTGGCCTCAAAAATCCGGGCCACGGTTTGGGGCTGCGTGGCATCTCCGCCAAGGCCGTAAACTGTTTCTGTTCCAAACGCCACCAAGCCACCCTCGCGCAGGATGCGGGCGGCTGTTTGAAGGCCAGAGGAGGAGGCGTCCAGAAGGTCAGTCATACGTCTCTGTAATGGTAACAAAGGGGTGGCCTGTTTGCTGCATTGGCCAGCCTGCGCATAAGGTTGGCCAAAGTGCAGCGTAATGGGTTTACAGCGTTCCGGTACAGACAAATGGCGGATTTTTCCAGCCCGTTTTGCCATAAACCAGCGGAGATCCATCCAGTAGCGTAATATTTCCGCCAGCGGCTTCTACAATAGCCTGCGGGGCTGCGGTATCCCATTCCATGGTGGGGCCAAGGCGTGGGTACAAATCTACCAGCCCTTCGGCCACGCGGGCAAATTTTACGGCGGAACCAATATTGCCCAGCTTGGCCACCGGGCGGCCGTTTAGATATTCCGCCAGCCGTTTATCATCTGCATGATGGCGAGAGGCCAGAACAGTCAGCCCTTCTGCCGGGGCTTTGCGTACATGAATGGGCTGCGTGCCGTTTTTATCTGTGCGGTGTGCGCCTAAACCAACACCGCCTGTGTAAAGCTGATGGTAAGCAGGCAGCGCCATTGCACCCAACACCGGCTGGCCATCACGCACCAGACCGATATTTACGGTAAAATCATCACGCCCGGCGGCAAATTCACGCGTGCCATCCAGCGGGTCCACCAGCCAGTAGGCGGGGGCTACAGCGGTCTGTTTGCCAGCGGCCACCTCTTCTTCCGCAATAACGGGAATATCCGGCGTTGCCGCCCGCAGGCCGCGCAGAATATGCGCTTCTGCTGCGTGGTCTGCCTCCGTTACGGGGGAAGAATCGGTTTTGGTTATGGTTTCAAAGCCGCGCGCACGAATTGTACGAATAATTTCAGCAGCTTCATCGGCCAGTCTGGCGGCTAGGGCCAGAAGGTCGGCATCGGTATGGCTTGTCATGCCGCTTAGCATACGCCAGCACGCGGGCTGCGTCATGCCTACAATTGCAAGCGCATGTCATGCACCCGCGGGCTTCCTATTGCCAAGCCGCCGGGGGAGACGTACGCAAGGAAGGATGAGTTTACAGAAAGGGCAGTAAACACCATGCTTCAGATCAAGTTTTCTTCCGCTACGCTGCCAGCCGGTGGCGCTCTGGCCATTTTGGTGCCGGAAGGGGAAAAGCGCTCTGCCATTTTTCAGGAAGCCGATAAAGCCACCAATGGCGCGCTAACCCGTGCAGCCAAAGCGGATGATTTTACAGGCAAAGAAGGCACCGCCTGCGTTGTTCTGGCGCCATCTGCTGCGTTTGAGCGCGTGGTGCTGATTGGCATTGGCAAGCCGGAAGCGGTAGATGCCTGGGCCGCAGAAAAGGCTGGGGGTGCAGCGGCATCTCACCTTGGCCGGGATGAGCAGGCCACGCTGGCAGTGGGTGATCTGTCTGGCGTGCTGGCCGCACACGCTGCACAGGGTGCTGTGCTGGGGGCTTACCACTTTGGGCTGTATCATGGCGCACCAGATGCCAGCAAAAACCATCGGCTTGCCGTGCTTTCTGTTCTGACAGACCACGCAGATGCTGCAAATGAAGCATGGCCCTCTCTTTCTGCCGTAGCCCGTGGTGTGGTGCTGACGCGTGATCTGGTAACCGAACCTGCAAACGTGTTGAATCCGGTAGAATTTGCAGAGCGCGCCACCACATTGAAAAGCTTGGGGCTGGAAGTGGAAGTGCTGGACCGCGCAGCCATGGAAAAGCTGGGCTTTGGTGCGCTGCTGGGTGTGGCACAGGGCAGTGCGAACGAACCGCGCACCGTTATCCTGCGCTGGAATGGTGCCGCCAACAAGGATGAAGCCCCGCTGGCCTTTATTGGCAAGGGTGTAACGTTTGATTCCGGCGGTATTTCCATCAAACCTGCCGCTGGCATGGAAGACATGAAGTGGGATATGGCAGGTGCCGCTACGGTAACCGGCCTGCTGACGGCACTGGCCGGGCGTAAAGCCAAGGTGAACGCTGTTGGTGTTGTGGGGCTGGTAGAAAACATGGTGTCCGGCACCGCCCAGCGCCCGGGCGATGTGGTGCGCAGTGCTTCTGGCCAGACCATTGAAGTGCTGAACACCGATGCCGAAGGCCGCTTGGTGCTGGCAGATATTCTTTGGTATGCGCGTGAACGTTTTGCACCACAGATTATGGTGGATCTGGCAACGCTTACCGGGGCCATTATTGTCAGCCTTGGGCATGAATATGCGGGCCTGTTCTCCAATAATGATCAGCTTGCAGCGGGCCTTGCAGATGCTGGCGCATTTGCGGGTGAAAAGCTGTGGCGTATGCCCATGGGCAAGGAATATGATGTCCAGCTAAAATCCGATATCGCGGATATGAAGAACATCAGCGGTGGCCGTGCCGGTGGTTCCATTACCGCAGCGCAGTTCCTGAAACGCTTTGTGGGTGAAACAGCTTGGGCGCATCTGGATATTGCCGGTGTGGCTTGGGCATCTAAGGCGCAGAATGGTCAGCCCAAAGGGGCTACGGGCTTTGGTGTGCGTCTGCTCGATCGCTTTGTACGTGATGGCTACGAATACGAACCAAAAGACTGAACCCGCTGTAATATAAAGCAGTTGGCATGATACCAAAGGCTGGAAGGGCGTTACGGTGAACTTACCGGGCGCGTTTCCAGCCTTTTTCTTCCTGCCGCCAATAAGCCAGTTCATGCCCGGCGGCTTTGGTGGCACTCCAGCGGGTGCGCGCGGCGGCTACGGCTTCCTCATCATGCCCGTCAAACAGGTCAAACACCCGTTCAAAATTCGCCAGATCGGGAAAGCTGCGGTTTTCCAGCAAAAAGAGAAAGCGTGCGGCATTGGGGGCATCTTCCCCCATACTCAGCCAGATAGGTTGCAAATCCGGGCAGGCAATACCTTCGCGCCCATGTGGCAGCCATGTTGGGGTTGTAACCTTCCACAAGGTTTTATCCAGATCATCCAGCATGGGTTTGCTGGCGCACCACACAGCGGCTTTTTGCCCGCTGGCCAGTGTGCGGGCCAGCAGTTTGGGCAGTGCCTCGGTCACGCTTGTGCGCGTAAGGTGGTAAAAACCAATCTGTGTCATACGTGTTAGTATATCCAGCCTTACCTGCGGGCAGAAGGCTGATTGAGCGCGTTTAGAAAATTAACAGGCAGATAAGCCGCCTGTTTTGCAAAGGAGAACCGGCGCAATGGCAAACACAGTAACGCTGGCCGATGGTACTGTTCTACCCGCTTTAGGGGTAGGCACATGGAATATGGGTGAAGAGCCCGCCCGTTGGCCAGAGGAAGTGGAAAGCCTGCGCTATGCCGTGCTGAACGGTGTGCAGGTAGTGGATACAGCCGAAATGTACGGCAATGGCCGCTCCGAAAGTGTGGTGGGTGAGGCCATCTATCCCTACCGCAAAAAGGTTTTTCTGGTTACCAAAGTATTGCCCTCAAACGCATCTAGCCAAGGTGTGGCGGAAAGTTGCCGGAAATCTTTGCGCCGTTTGGGAACAGATTGGATAGACCTGTACCTTCTGCACTGGCGGGGCGGTGTGCCGTTGGGCGAAACGATAGACGCATTCAAGAAGCTGCAAAAAGAAGGCTTGATTCGCCATTGGGGTGTTTCAAACTTTGATACGGATGATGTGTATGAACTGGATGGCTGTTCCCGCATTGGGGAATGTGTTGCCAACCAGGTGCTTTACAATCTGGAACATCGCGGCGTGGAATATGATCTGCTGAAAACGGATTATCGGCGCAAGATTGTTACCATGGCGTATTCCCCCATCGGGCAGGGGCAGGAACTGCTTAAAAGCCCGGTTCTGGCAGATATTGCCAGCAGGCACAGCACGGTACTTGGCCCGGCTACACCGGCACAAATTGCGTTGGCATGGGTGTTACGCCAGAACAACGTACTGGCTATTCCCAAAGCTGCCTCGCACGAGCACATGAAGCAGAATCTAGCTGCGCGAGATCTTGAATTAACAGAGCAGGATCTGGCGCAGTTGGATGCTGCGTTTCCGCCGCCTACCAAAAAAACACCACTGGATATGATCTAAAAAGCCGGAGCGTGGGGGCTATTTGCCCCCGTTGCCGTCCTCCCATTTAGGGCGGCGGCCAATGTGGATGGTAAGGGTTATGGGCTGGTTATTACGTAATACGTTTAACTGTGCATCCAGCCCCGGCTTGGCAGAAGCCACGGCGCGTATCATGGCGCGTGCGGTTTCTACGTGCTCATTGTTCATGCCCACAATGATATCGCCTTTTTTCAGCCCACCCTTGGCTGCGGGGCCGTTGCGATCCACTTCTGTAACCTGCGTGCCATTATGGGTCATAATATCTTCCAGCGTGGCGCCCAGCCAGCCGCGTTCAATATGCCCGGCTTGCCGCAGTGTTTCCACAATGGGGATAACAATTTCGGAGGGGATGGAAAACCCAAGCCCTACAGATCCGCCTGTGGGGGAAACAATGGCGGTGTTGAGCGCCACCACTTGCCCGGCAAGGTTAAACGTGGGGCCGCCAGAATTGCCGGGGTTTATGGGGGCATCCAGTTGCAGAAAATCATCAAACGGGCTGGTGCCAATATCGCGCCCACGGGCTGAAACAATACCAGCGGTAACAGATGAGCCCAAGCCAAACGGGTTGCCCGCAGCCATAATCCAATCTCCCACCTGCACCTGTCTGCTATCACCCCATGTGACATAGGGTAGAGGCTGTGGGGAGCTGATTTTGATAACGGCAATATCCGTTAGGTTATCTATGCCTGCCAGCGTGGCGGTAAATTCCTTACCACTCGCAAGGGCAACGGTAATTTTATCTGCATCTTCCACCACGTGGCCATTCGTCACAATGGTGCCTTCGGGGTCTATAATAAAGCCTGAACCTGCTCCAAGTAGTTCATCCTGATGGCGGCGCATGCGTTCGCGGTAGCGCTTTTCCAGTGGGGTGCCTTTCACGGTGGATGGCAGCTTGTGTTTGGCGCTGGTATCTGAATCTCGCGTAACGGAAATATTAACAACAGCGGGCACAACCTTGCGCACCAAAGGCGCAAAGCTGATAGGGCCGCCAGAAACAAGCGGTACAGCGGGCTCAAATGTCGGGAGTGTTGCAGCCTGTGCTGAGTAATGCGCGCCTGTTTCCTGAAGGGAAAAGCAGGCTACGGCCAGTGCAGGCAGGTTCCGTAGAAGCATCTTCATGGAAATGGCAATAAAGCTCCAGACATTACAAACTTGTGGCCCGGATTATCTGCTTTATGCAACCGGCTATACGTGTTTGCCCTTGATCTGGTACGTTTTTATGGTGGTAGGGTGTTGTTTCCGCCACGCCCACATCTTCTAGCTGCGTTTGGCGCGTGGCCGCGCTGGGGCCAAAGCGGGATTTTCTGGCCATTCGTGCTTGGGGTAACGCCCGCGCATATCGCGCCGCATATCTGCCCATCCCCCTTGCCAAAAGCCCGCCAGATCCGCCGTAATGGCCTGAGGCCGCCCTGCAGGAGAAAGTAACGCCAGCCGCAACGGCACGCGCCCCCCAGCTAATTTGGGCGTTTGTGCCGTGCCATAAAAGGTTTGGGCACGGGCCGAGGCCACAGGCACGGGCTGCGTATAATCTACCTCTGCCACACCGCCGGGGAAGGGCAGGGTGGTTGGCAGTTCCTTATCCAACCAGTTTGTGCGGGCGTACCCCAAATAAGTGCGGAGCAGGTTGAGTATATTCAATTCCCGTAATGCGGTGATGGATGTGCAGCCTTCAACATATGGGGTCAGCCATTCATCCATACAGCAAGCAAGGGCTGTGGAGGAAAAATCTGGCCAGCCTTCTTCCATACCGGCGCCATCGGGCAAGGTGCGGGCCAGTTCTACCCGCGCCTGAAGCTGCCGTACGGCATCTGACCAGTTGAGTGTAGTTTCTGGTGCTTCCTTGGCCTGAGCCAGCAGGAGCGGGCCTGCATCTTCCGGTTTTACTTTTTCTGTGCGGTCTCGCAGCACAAGGCAGCCAATACGGGTGCGCCTGCGGGCCATGATATTGCCCGATACAGGGTCCAGCGTGGTTTCAACCTGTTCACGCGTGCGCTCCAGCAGGGCTGGGGGCAGGGCGTTGCTTTCCAATGGGGCCGCCATGCGTATTTCGGCAGCAGTGCACAGGTGCAGGCCTGCTACAGCCAGTAGCTTGTGTTTTGCCAGTCCGTCATCTCGGCGCAGGCGGGCATTGCTGCCATTGGCCATGCGGTAACTGCCCATATCCCCCCGGCACAAGGCAACCCGATCAGGAAAGCCAGCGGCCAGAAGGGCTGCGGCATCCCCCGCTGCCGGGTGGCGGGGCTTTAGCCCCATACGGGTGCGAAAACGTGCGGCAGCCTGCCGAATACGGGCCAAAGCGCCACGGTCTGCCTGCGGGTTGTTATCTTCCCCTGCAATCAGATCCAGCCGGAGGGTAATATCTGCGGGTGGAATAGGTGGCGGGCCACCACGCCCGGCAGCGCGTGGGCGCAGGGGGTCACGCTCTTCCAGCAGGGCTGCTAGGTCTGCTGCCAGTGCGGCTTCCTCTGCCGTGCGGGCTGCCAGCATCATGGCGGCAAGGCGTGGGTGCGTGCCCAAATCGGCCATGTTGCGGCCAAGTTTTGTAATCTTGCCGATATCATCCAGCGCACCCAGCAAAATCAGCAATTCCTTTGCGGCGGCTACCGCGCTGCCGGGTGGCTGATCTGGCAGCGGAAGCGGCGTATCGGCGGAGCCCACCGTATCTGCCCATAAGGCGGTTGCCAGCACAAAATCAGACAGATCAGCTTCCAGAATTTCTGGCCTGTCATGCTGGGGCAAAGCGCGTTCCGTGTGGGCAGACCATAGGCAGTAGGCCACACCCGGCGCTTCTCGCCCCGCACGGCCAGCGCGTTGCCGCGCGGCTGCCTTGGAAATACGCACCGTATCCAGCCGGGAAAGCCCGGCCCCGGCATCAAACCGTGGCACACGTCGGAAGCCGCAATCCACCACAACGCGTACGCCGGGCACGGTAAGGGATGTTTCGGCAATGGAAGTGGCCAGAATAACCCGCCGTTCGCCCTCATTTCCGGGGCGCAGCACGCGGGCCTGTTCTGCTGGGTGGAGTTCACCATGCAGGGGCAGCACCGTGGCGGGTACGGTTTCTAAAAGTTGCATGACCCGGCGGATTTCTCCCGTGCCAGGCAGAAAGGTAAGGATATCACCTTCTGTTTCAGCCAAGGCCTGCCGCACACCTGTTGCCGTGGCGGTGGCAATATCGCGCAGGCTGGGGATATCGTGCTTGGCATGGTGGACAGTAAGCGGAAACATCCGCCCTTCGCTTGTTAGCACAGGGGCATTCATCAGCGCGGCAAGGCGTTCTGTTTCCGCTGTGGCAGACATGGCCACAAGCCGCAGATCAGGCCGCAAAGTGCGTTGTAGATCCAGACAGAAAGCCAGCGCCAGATCCGCATCCAATGAGCGTTCGTGCACTTCGTCCAGAATAACGCAGGCTACGCCTTCCAGCATGGGGGCACCCAGCAGACGGCGCAGGAACAGGCCTTCTGTCAGCACCTCAATACGGGTGCGGTCTGAAACAGCAGAATCTAAGCGGGTGCGGAACCCAACAAAACCGCCAACATCTTCCCCCATCAGCGATGCAATGCGTTGGGCGGCGGCGCGGGCTGCCAGCCTGCGCGGCTCTAGCATGATGATTTTATCAGACGGTGCGCGCCATGCTGCTGCTGCCAACACGGGTGGAACAGATGTGGTTTTACCCGCCCCCGGAGGCGCTACTAAAATGGCTGATGCCGGATGGTCTGCTGTGGGGTTTTGAGCCAGTGCCGCGCAGAGTTCTGGCAGTACATCCTGCACAGGCAGGCCCTGCGCAATGGAAAACGGGTTCAGGCTAGGGGCAGAAGCAGTCATGCCATGCTTTATGGCGGCCCCACCGCCGCAGTGCAATATTACGTGGCGGTGGGGGCTATATGCGCCAGAATTTAAGGCGCTTTGCTGAGGAAACAGCCTTATTGAGGCTGAGATGGCAGCTTGAGATAGCCCGCTTTGGGAGACGTGGCCTTTGTAGAAGATGAACTGGAGGACGAATCATCATCCTCACCCGCCGGGAAAATGGCGTTGGGTTCACTGTCCTGCACTTTGGTGGCTGCGGCAGGCTTGGTTTCCGTTGTGCTGGTGGAAGAAGGCATTGTGGCATCTGTGGAAGGCGCAACAATAGGCGCGTTTTCCGGCACCGTTACGGGGGATGTCGCCTGCCCGGTTTTAGCCGCAGAAACGGGAGACAGCGCTTCTTGCGTAGCACCAGCACTTGTAGCACCAGCAGCAGCCCCTGTGGTGGCATCTGTTGTGCCAGTATCTGAACCAGACGTAAGGGGCTGGGCCTGAATGGCGCCATCTACCGGCATACCTCCGGCATCCACCAGCCATTTACCCAAGGAGCGATGTACCTGTGTATCCAATTCGGTATTGATGCTGTCCATCATCCCTTTGGTTACGTTGTACAGGTTGGCTTGGCTTTCCGTATCCTCTGTGGGGTCTGGGTGCAGGCTCTGGGTGGCGTGGGCTTCTGTATGCGCGGTTTTGCTGCCATCGGGGTTAAGGATATCCAGATGCACATCTATCTGCCCCTGTAGCGTGCCGCCGGGTTCGTGCAGGATAGAAGCCCGATCAATTACAAACTGAGCGGAATTGGCGCTGGTAATGCCCCCTTTGGCGGCCAGCCTGTCCTGCACCATTTGGCGCAGGGCCTGCACGGGCGGGGTGGGGGATTTATAGCCGATATCGCCCGCAACCGGGTGGGTTGCAGTGTTATCCACCAATGTCAGGGTATTTACGTTGAGGTTGATCTGGCTGAGGTTATCATAGCGCAGCGGTGCAAACTGCGTAGGCTGCTTCTGATCCGCGCAGCCTGCCAGCAGGGCAGGAAACAGCAGCGCGGCTGTTAGGCCAGAAAGGCGCATGCGGGAAAACAGCATCATGGCGCAAAACCTCTTGTAAACTTTATCCGACATTCTCAAAAATGCCTGCCTTTTGGCAAAGACCTTATACCAGCAGCGCCTTAAGATATTGCGCTTATGGCCCTGCTGGCAAACTTTGATGCTTTTTACTGCGTCTGCGTGGCAATATTTTTGCGCGCAAAGCGGAAATCTACATTACAGAATTCGCATGTCATCACGATGTTCCCGTCATCTTGGCACATGTGGTCCAGATCATCTTGAGGGAAGGTTTCCAGCACATTGGCCAACCGTGCGCGGGAGCAGCGGCACCCAAAGGCCAAAGCCCGTGGTTGGCTGACATGCAGGTCTTCTTCATGGAAAAGCCGGTGCAAAAGCTGCAATGTTGGCAGGCTATCGTCCAGCAGTTCCTTGGTGGAAAGCGTGTCTGCCAGAATGGTGGCTGTTTCCCAGCTTGCCCCTGCGGCTTCATCTTCCACCACGTGGCTGCCGCCTTCGCCCGCAATGCGTTCCAGTATCAGGCTGCCTGCGCGCCAGCCTGCATCGGTCATCTGGCAGGCCAGCATAATCCAACAGGCGTGCTGTTCACTGCTGGCAAAGTAATGCATGGCCATTGCAGACAGGTCATCCCCCGCAATTTCCACAATACCCTGATGGCGGTCCATCTCTGGCCCTTGGTCCACCGTAAGGGCCATATAACCATCGCCCAGCAGTTCGCGGTCTGTGGGTTTGGGTGTTTCGGCCAGCAGGGTTTCCAGCGCTTCATCATCCGTGCGGGCGTAAAAGCGCAGGGCACCAGTGTTGGTGCAGTCTGCCACCAGCATGGAAACAGGGCCATCGCCCTTTATCTGGAGCGAAAAAGACCCTTGAAACTTCAGTGCCGAAGCCAAAGCCGCCACCAGTGCCAACGCCTTGCCAGCAAGGCGGGTAACGGGGGCTGGGTGATCATGCCGTGTGAGCAGCGTATCCGCCAGCACGCCCAAACGCACCAGCCGACCACGCACGGGCCGACCAGCCAGATAAAAAGGTGTTACACCACCGGGCACCACCAAATCGGGCACATCTGGGCGATCACGGTCAAGAAAAGCAGGTTTTTCCATGGGAATTTAAGTTTGTCCTGAGTCCATCAAGAATACGGGAATATCAAGAACATGCGCCTGATGCGTGCGGACTCGGAGGGTGCTTTTCAGGCGGACAAAAAGGAAAAAGCGAAAAGCAGGGGGTTACGCCCCTGCGGAAATATCCAGTTCCAGCTTTTCCAGCTTCTGTTCAAGGGCGCGGCCGGTTTCTGAATCCATGTTCAAGCCTTCCTTGAGCGCAAGCAGCAAACCCTTGCGGCAGGCATCGTGCTCGCTATCCAGATCTTCCGTGCGGCCACAGCCAGCCAGACAATCCAGATAAGAGTTACGGAACGATGCCAGCTTTTCTGCCGGAAACGGCAACGTAGCCAGAATAGCGTCCAGACTGCTTTCCACCCAACCGGGGGTGGCGGGTGTATCTTCGGTAGATGTCATGGAAACTGTTCTGTCTGTGCCGCTCATGTGCTTATTCCTTGCCGAAAGAGGTCCAGTTTGTGCCGCCCATTGTCCATGCCAGCACGCCTTTCTGGGCATGAAGGCGGTTTTCTGCCTCATCAAACACCACAGAATGCGGGCCTTCAAACACGTCCTTGGTCACTTCCTCTCCTATATGGGCAGGCAGGCAGTGCATGAACAGGGCTTCTGGCGCAGCAAGGGCCATTAAATCTGCATTTACGCGGTAGGGTTCCAGCTTGCTCATGCGGCTGGCGGCTTCCTTGGGTGAATCAGACATGCTGATCCATGTATCCGTCACCACGCAATCTGCGCCTTTTACGGCAGCTTTGGGGTCTATCGTCCATTCCACATCACCGCCTTCGGCACGGGCCCAGTCCAGCACATCCTGCGGGGGCTTCATGTCTGCGGGGGTGGCGGCACGCAGGGCAAAGCCAAAACGCACGGCCCCTTCAATAAGGGAAACCAGCACGTTGTTGCCATCCCCCGTCCACGCAAAGGTGCGCCCACGCACAGGGCCGCGGTGTTCCTCAAATGTCATGATATCGGCGAGAATCTGCACCGGATGAGAATGAGGTGTAAGACCATTGATAACAGGCACTGTGCTCCATTGTGCCAGTTCGTGCAGGGTTTTTGTATTGCCCGTGCGCAGCATAATGGCATCTACAAAGCGGGAGAGCACACGGGCCGTATCGGCAATGCTTTCACCCCGGCCAATCTGCATTTCCTGCGGGCTGAGCACCACGGCATCGCCCCCAAGCTGGCGAATACCCACTTCGAAAGAAACACGCGTGCGGGTGGAAGGCTTGGAAAGGATAAGCCCCAACTGCCGCCCGGCCAGCGGCTGGCGTGGGTGCAGCGGAAACCGACGCTTCTGCTGCATGCGCTTCATGCTGGCGGCTACATCCAGAATCTGGCGCAATGTGGCGGCATCCAGATCTTTCAGATCCAGAAAATGGCGTGGCGTAGCCAAAGAGGCAGAAGGCAGGGCAGTGGTCATATTGGCGGCGCTCACGCTGTTGGCTCCAGAACTGTTTTGTTGTTATGATTTTTTCTGATGGTGCTGACAGCCTGCGCCAGCAGAGCCACAGCTTGGCGGCATTCTTCTTCGGAAACAGTAAGTGGTGGCACCACGCGCAGCACGTTATCGCCCGCCGTAACACACAAAAGGCCCGCATCCTGCGCGGCACCCTGCACATCGCCCACTGCGGGCACGCAGCGCAGGCCAATCAGCAGGCCAAGGCCACGGCGCTGGGCAAAAATATCTGGTGCATCTGCCACAAGGCTATCCAGCAGCTCATCCAGCAGGGCCGCGCGGGCGCAAACCTGATCCAAAAATCCGGGGGCCAGAATAACATCCAACACAGCGTTGCCAGCCGCACAGGCCAGCGGGTTGCCGCCAAATGTGGTGCCATGTGTGCCCGGTGTCATGGCCTTGGCAATGGTTTCCGTGGTAAGGATAGCCCCAATGGGGAAGCCCCCACCCAAACCTTTGGCTGTGCTGATAATATCCGGCTTAATGCCTGCCCATTCATGCGCAAACAGACGGCCTGTGCGGCCCACGCCACACTGCACTTCATCCAGCACCAGCAGCACGCCGGTTTCATTGCACAATGCGCGCAGGGCTTGCAGATATTCCGGGCTGGCCACTTTGATACCGCTTTCACCCTGAATAGGCTCCAGCATCACGGCTGCGGTATTGGGGGTAATGGCGGCTTTTACGGCTTCGATATCGTTAAACGGAACGTGCAGAAAGCCTTTTACAGGCTCACCAAAGCCTTCCAGATATTTGGGGTTGCCTGTGGCGGACAGCATAGCCAGCGTGCGGCCATGAAAAGCCCCATCCATGCAGATAATATCTGTGCGTTCGGGGTGGCCTGCCATCATTTGGGCGCGGCGAGCCATCTTCACCATGCCTTCGTTGGCTTCTGCGCCGGAATTGCAGAAGAACACGCTATCGGCAAAGGAATGTTCCACCAGCCTGCGGGCCAGTTTTTCCGCTTGCGGAATCTGGAACAGGTTGGAAACGTGCATCACCTTTGCGGCCTGTGTGCTAATGGCTTCCACCATCTTGGGGTGTGCGTGGCCGATAGAGCACGTGGCAATACCCGCAGCAAAGTCCAGGAATCGTCGCCCGTCCGACGTTTGCAGCCAGGAGCCTTCTCCCCGCTCAAAGGCGAGATCAGCGCGCTTGTATGTCGGCATCAGGGCAGAAATCATGGAATCTGGTCTTTGTGTTGGCGGTTGTTGAACCTGCAAGGTGAGAAGTGGAATGCAGAACGAAAAACGCCCGCTGCCTTGATATAAGGTGAGCGGGCGGCCCGTATTGCGGGCGTATCATGGCCTTTTGTGCAGATTAAAGTCAAATATTCTGTGTGAAAAAATTCTGCATACGCAACATGCGCGGCATGGCCCGTTGCGTATTTTCCTACACGCAAGGAGTGGGTAAGAAAGAGGGATGATGCATTCTGGTTCTTTTTCATCTGCCCACACATCATCGGGGTTTCCGCAGCTTGATCGTCGCGTGTTGCGAGAGGCCGCGTTGGCGCATCTGGCACGGTTTGGCACCACGCGCCACGGGTTGGAACAAGTGCTTTTGCGCCGCATTGCGCGGTGGGAGAAACAGGCCCTTAAAGCCGGGGCAGATACGGAAGAAGTGGCCGAAGCCGTGCAGGCGCTGCGCCCCGTGGTGGCTGAAATATCAGAAGAAATGGTGCGCCTTGGCGCTGTGGACGATGCCAGTTTTGCCACATCCCGCGCGCGCAGGTTGGTGCGGTCTGGCCGATCTGGCCGTGCGGTGCAGGCGCATCTGGCCGCGCGCGGCGTGGAGGCTGATCTGCGCGATGCCGCCTTGCAGGATGCGGTGGAAGGGTTTTCTCCTGCGCAAAGGGAGTTATGTGCGGCGCTGGTTCTGGCCCGCAAGCGCAGGATGGGGCCATTTGCCACGCCTTATGTTGCGGATGATGAGGTGGAGAGTGAGCAGGCTCTTGCCCGCAGGCACAAGGCGCTGGGTGTGCTGGCCCGCGCGGGCTATGCGCGGGATGTGGCGGAACAGGTTTTGGATATGTCTCCCGCAGAAGCGGAGGACTGGATGCAACGTTTGAGGGCCGAATCGTGAAGCGTAGCCTTGTTCTTATTCTGCCTTTAGTACTTGCTGCCTGTGCGGGTGGGCGTGGAAGTTGGAATGGATCTGTGCAGTGCGCGCCCTATGCGCGGGAACACTCCGCCATAAACCTGCGGGGTGCTGCGGCAAGTTGGTGGGGGGAAGCGCAGGGGCAATATAGCCGCACGTCCTCGCCCCGCGCCGGGGATGTTCTGGTGTTTCGGTCTACTGGCAGGCTGCCGTCAGGCCATGTTTCTGTTGTGAAACAAGTGCGGAATTCACGCCTGGTGTTGGTGGATCATGCCAATTGGGAGCCGGGGCAAGTCACGCGCCATGCTCCTGTTGTTGATGTTTCCCCTAATAATAACTGGACACGTGTGCGCGTGTGGTGGAGCCCCATTCATGCCATGGGCAAAACGGTTTATCCGGTTTATGGCTTTATTGAACCAACGGGCACGGGTGGCAGTTAGCACCCAATAGGCGGGTAGGCCGCGTAAGGAAAAACTTGCAAGAAAGTGTTTCCGCCATCATGTACAAACTAAGGATGTGCAGCACACGCTCATTTTGGGCGCGTAATGCAAGTGTAGGGGACTGGTTTGATGGGTAGCTTGAGTATCTGGCACTGGCTGATCGTGCTTGTAGTTGTGCTTGTTGTTTTTGGCGGTGGCGGCAAGATCAGCTCGCTGATGGGCGATATGGCCAAGGGCATCAAATCCTTCAAGAAGCACATGGCGGATGATGAACCGATGGATGATGGCACGGCACGCCCCGGCAACGGGCATATTGCCCCACCTCCTGCATCTTCCACAGTGGAGCAGCGCACGGCTGCACCAGCGGATAAATCTGTCCAGCCGTAAGGCGCTGGCAGTTTAAGACGGGCAGATAACGCCATGGATCAAACCGTTACGGATTTTGCCCGTGCCGTGCAGGATATTCTGCTTGCCGGACAGCGTATGGATCAGCGCGGGTGGGTGCCTGCAACGGCAGGTAATATCAGCCGCAGGCTGGCGGATGGCCGCATAGCCATTACGCGCTCAGGTTGCCACAAAGGCTTTTTGCAAGCGGCAGACGTAATTACTGTGGATATGCAGGGCAAACCGCATAGCCCGGAAAATCGGCCCAGTGCGGAAACGCTGCTGCATTGCCAGATTTACCGCCACTTCCCCCATGTGGGCGCAGTGCTGCACGGGCATTCCGTGGCCTCCACTGTTCTGTCTATGGAGGAAGAAACAGCCGCACTTACACTGGCGGACTACGAAGTTCTGAAAGTGTTTGAAGGGCAGACCACGCACGAAACATCCGTGCAGGTGCCCTTGTTTGAGAACGATCAGGACATTGCGCGGCTGGCGGAAGTTGTGGAACCGTTTTTTGGTAGGGGTATGCCTGCGGGCTACATTATCCGAGGCCACGGTGTGTATGTGTGGGGCAAGGATATGCCCACCGCCCTTGCGCGGTTGGAGGGGCTGGAGTTCCTGCTGGCCTGCGCGCTTGAGCGAAGGAAGCTGCACGTATGAGTTCCCTGACAATTTACAAAGATACCACCCCCGAGCACCCCGTGCTGCAAACGCAGGACCCGGCAGAAATGGCGCACGTTCTGGCCCCGCTAGGCGTGCGGTTTGAGCGTTGGGAAGGCCCACAGATTCCCCCAAGGGATGCGGACGAACAGGCCGTGCTGGATGTGTATGGCCCATTTCTGGACAAGCTGATGGGTGAAACCGGCGCAGGCTCTGCTGATGTGCTGCGGGTTAGCCCTTCTACGCCTAATAGAGAGGCCTTGCGGGACAAGTTCTTGTCCGAACATACGCATAGTGAAGATGAAATCCGCTTTTTTGTGCATGGTAGCGGGCACTTCATCCTGCACATTGCTGGCTATGTTTACGATGTGGAATGCACGCAGACCGATCTGATTTCTGTGCCTGAAGGCACAAAGCACTGGTTTGATGCCGGGCCAGAGCCAGATATGGTCACGCTGCGTATTTTCACACACAAGGAAGGCTGGGTAGCCCGCTATACAGGCACCGATATTGCCCGGCAGTTTCCATCTTACGAAAACTGATTGAGGGCATAATGGCCGATACCCGGATTCCTCCGCGCGTGGTGCTGCTGGATATTGAAGGCACCACCCTGCCTGTGGCTTTTGTGCATAAAGTGCTGTTTCCCTACGCGCGCAAACACCTGCCCGCATTGCTGGAACAGCACGAAAACCCAGTGGTGCAGGAAGCATTGGCACAGATTGCCCAAGAAGCCCCCGGCGTGCCCCCGCTGGAGCAGCTTGAACGCTGGATGGCGCAAGATGCCAAAGTTGCCCCACTTAAAAGCCTGCAAGGCCTGTGCTGGCAGCAGGGTTATGAAAAAGGGGAGCTGGAAGCCCAGCTTTACTCGGATGTTGAGCCTACCTTAAAGGCATGGAAAGCCGCAGGCCTTACGCTTGCAGTGTATTCCTCTGGCTCCGAAGCCGCGCAGAAGCTGATTTATGGCTATACCGAGCAGGGGAACCTGACCTCGCTTTTCAGCGCGTTTTTTGATCTGCGCGTTGGTGGTAAGAAAAGCGCACAAAGTTATCGCCATATTCTGGAACAAAGTGGCTGGCAGGGGCAGGATGTGCTGTTTCTGTCCGATGTGGTGGCAGAATTGGATGCAGCAGCCCAAGCTGGTTTGCATGTATGCCAGATTGCCCGCCCGGAAGATGGTACGGTGGCAGGTACCACCCACCCTGTAGCGCAATCTCTGCCGCAGGCGGGGCAGATGTTCGGCCTGCCGGAAGGAGCATAAAAGTGCTGAAAGCACAGTTGCACACAAACTGGCGGGATATTCCGCCAGAAGCGCACGGCTGTGCGGCAGCACTTGGCAATTTTGATGGTGTGCATCTGGGCCACGCCCATCTGGTTCATTCCACCCACGCGGCCCGGCCAGATCTGCCCTTGGCGGTGGTAACGTTTGAACCCCACCCGCGAGAACTCTTTCGCCCGCAGGATCCACCATTCCGCCTGAGCTTGCCGGATGAGCGCTTTGCCGCCCTACAGGCGTTAGGTGTGCAGCATGTATTCCAGATCGGGTTTGATGAAGCATTTTCCCGCATGACGGCGGAGCGGTTTGTAGAAGACGTGCTGCACGATGCCCTGTGCCTGCGCCACGTTGCTTGTGGGCCAGATTTTGCATTCGGGTATCGCCGTGGGGGCGATGTTACGTTCTTGGCCGAACGCACGGGCGAGCTAGGCATGGGCTTTACATCCGTGCCCGCATTGGCAGATGCCGCCGGGCCGTATTCCTCCACCCGTATCCGGCGGCTGTTGCAGGAAGGATACCCCGAACGTGCTACGGAAGAGCTTGGTCGTCCGTGGTTTATTCGTGGCCAAGTGCAGCATGGTGATAAGCGCGGGCGTTTGCTGGGCTTCCCGACAGCCAACATCCCGCTTGGGCGGCATTTAGAGCCTGCACGTGGGGTTTACGCCGTAACGGTGCGCCTGCCCGGCGGCTATACGCGGCCCGGCGTGGCCAATATTGGCCGCAGGCCCACCATTAACGATGGGCAGGAAAGCCGCGTAGAAGTGAACCTGTTTGACTTTGACGGTGATCTATACGGCCAAACGCTTTCTGTGGCGTTGCACAAAATGTTGCGGCCAGAACAGCGTTTTGCCGGGCTGGATGAACTCAAAGCCCAGATTGCGCAGGATGCGCAGCAGGCACGCATGGTTCTGAACGCCGAACTGGCAGGCATATAACCCTCTATAAAAGCGCAGGCAGATGGGGCAGAATATATTTTGCGGCTGCAATGTGGCCGTTCATGCTTGACCCTGCGCTTGTCCTTTTTGATAAGAGCCTGAATGCAAGATGGTTTGACCAGCATATGCGGGGCCAGACCATGAACCCGAACTGAAGTGACATCGCCCGCTCATGACCACATCCAGCAGCGACCAGGACACCCAATCCCCCGCCGATCTGTATCGTGATACGGTGTTCCTGCCCCGTACCTCTTTCCCCATGCGCGGAGGCCTGCCAAAGCAGGAACCTCAGTGGCTGAAAAAGTGGGCAGAAACCGGGCTGGATGCGCGGCTGAAACAGCAGGCGGAAGGGCGGCCTGCCTTTACGTTGCATGATGGCCCCCCATACGCCAATGGTCACCTGCACATTGGCCATGCCATGAACAAGATCAACAAGGATGTGATCAATCGTGCGCATCGCATGTCCGGTTATGGCGTGCGCTATGTGCCGGGGTGGGATTGCCACGGCCTTCCGATTGAATGGAAGGTGGAAGAAAAATACCGCAAGGCAAAGAAAGACAAGGATTCCGTGCCTGTGCTGGAATTCCGTGCTGAATGCCGGGCTTATGCGGGTGAGTGGCTGAATATCCAGATGCAGGAGTTCCAGCGGCTTGGTGTGCAGGCGGAATGGCAGAACCGCTATGCCACCATGGATTTCTCATCCGAAGCAGCCATTGTAAATGAAATTGGCAAGTTCCTGCTTAACGGGCGGCTGTATCGTGGCCTGCGCCCCGTTATGTGGAGCCCGGTTGAAAAAACCGCTCTGGCCGAAGCCGAAATTGAATATCACGATCACACATCCACTACCATTCTGGTGGCCTTTCCGGTTGTAAGAGACCCCACGCCAGCCCATGCGCTGGAGGATGTGTCTGTTGTGATCTGGACCACCACCCCGTGGACCATCCCCGGTAACCGCGCTTTGGCGTATGGGCCAGAAATTACCTACGTGGTGCTGCGGGTGGATGAAACGGGTGAGGGCGCATTGCTTGAACCCGGCGCAAAGGTGCTGGTGGCCGAAGCGTTGGTGGAGGCCTTCTGCCAGGAAGCCCACGTTACCGCGCACCATATTCTCTACACCCTGCCGGGTAGCGCGCTGAAGGGGGCTGTATGCGCCCATCCGCTGCGTGGCGCCGGGTATGATTTTGATGTGCCCATGTTGCCGGGTGAATTTGTCACCACCGAGGCTGGTACTGGCCTTGTGCACATGGCGCCTTCTCATGGTGAGGATGATTTCCAGCTTTGCCGCATGTACGGCGTGGAAGTGCCGGAAGTTGTGCAGGCCGATGGCACATATGCTCCGTGGGTGGCAGGCTTTGCAGGCACGCACGTGTTCAAGGCAGCCGATGTTGTGTGCTCCACGCTGGAAGCGGTGATGGAACATGCCAACGCCAACGGCACAGCTCCGGCTGGCTTGGTGGGGCGTGGTGAGATTGTGCATTCCTATCCGCATTCATGGCGTTCCCGCGCTCCGGTTATCTACCGTGCCACGCCGCAGTGGTTCATCCGCATGGATGGTGAAGATTCGCTGCGTGAAAAAGCCCTTAAGGCGCTGGAAGATGTTACATTCGTGCCTGCACAGGCACGCAACCGCTTAACATCCATGATCCGCACCCGGCCAGATTGGTGCATTAGCCGCCAGCGCGCATGGGGCGTGCCTATTGCCGTGTTTGTTGAAAAACGCACTGGCGAAGTGCTGCGCGATGCCGATGTAATGCAGCGCGTGGTAGCGGCCTTTCAGGAAGAAGGGGCAGATGCCTGGTATAGTTCTGAACCTGCACGCTTCCTCGGCCCGGATCGGAACCCGGATGACTACGATCAGGTGTTCGATATTGTGGATGTGTGGTTTGAAAGTGGCTCCACCCACGCCTTCGTGCTGGGCCATCCGGGATTGAACTTTCCTGCTGATCTGTATCTGGAAGGCTCAGACCAGCATCGTGGCTGGTTCCAGTCCTCCCTGCTGGAAAGTGTCGGCACGCGCGGGGTTTCACCTTACAAAGCAGTCGTTACCAACGGTTTTGTTCTGGATGAACAAGGCCGCAAAATGTCCAAATCCCTCGGCAACGTGATTGCCCCGCAGGATGTGAATGACAGCTTGGGTGCAGATGTGCTGCGCCTGTGGGTGGTAAACTCCGATACCAATGATGATTTGCGCATTGGCAAGGAAATTCTCAAACAGCAGGGTGAACTTTACCGCCGCCTGCGCAACACGTTGCGTTGGCTGCTGGGTGCGCTGGATGGCTACACAGAAGCAGAAGCCGTGCCTTATGCTGAACTACCAGAGCTGGAACGCTGGGTGCTGCATCGCCTAACAGAACTGGGCGGCCTGATTGCGCGCGCGGTGGAAACGCATGAATGGGTGGGTGTGTATCCGGCCCTGCATGGGTTCTGCACCACGGATCTGTCTGCTTTCTACTTTGATATCCGTAAGGATGCGCTGTATTGCGATGCGCCTTCCGACCCCACACGCCGCGCAGCCCGCACAGTGCTGGATATCCTGCACCGGTGCTTAACAACATGGTTGGCCCCCGTGCTGGTGTTTACGGCGGAAGAAGCATGGACATCCCGCTTTGGGCCAGACCAGAGCGTGCATGAACAGGCATTTCCTGAACTACCAGCAGAATGGAATGACCCGGCATTGGATGAACGCTGGGCGCGTATCCGTTCCGTGCGGCGTATCATCACCACGGAAATTGAAGGTGCCCGGCGCGAAGGCATTATTGGCTCTTCCCTTCAGGCGCAGGTTGAACTGACGTTTTCTGAGGAAGAAGCTGCACTGTTTGCTGGTGTAAACTGGAGCGAACTGGCTATTGTCTCCCACGTGGATGTGGTGGTGGATCCCACGTCTTCCTCCATTTACGTGGAAGGAGATGAAGGCGGTACGCTGCATGGTGCCCCGGTTGTGCAGGTTGCGGACGGTGAAAAATGCGTGCGCTGCTGGAAGGTCCTGCCAGAAACCGGCACGCGGGATGATTACGCAGGCTTGTGCCTGCGCTGCGCCGATGTGGTGGAAGAACAGGGCGGCCCACGCGCAGGGCAGGAGGGCGCGTGAGTTCTCGCCCCTTCATGCTGCGTCCGGCAGGCCTTGGCCTGCTGATGCTGATGCTTACTCTTTCAGCAGATCAGCTTAGTAAATACTGGATTCTGTACGGGCTGGATCTGCCCGCACGGGGTTCTGTTAAAGTGCTGCCGTTCCTTAACTTCACTATGGTATGGAACCACGCCGTTACTTTTGGCATGTTTGGCGGCCTTGGCGGGGCAGGGCGGATTGTATTTTCCGCCATTGCGCTGGCCGTGGCCTGCGGCCTGCTGGTATGGATTTTTCGCACCCACAGCAAACTAACCGCTGCATGCGTTGGGGCCATTACAGGCGGGGCCATTGGCAACGTTATGGACCGTGTGCGCTATGGGGCCGTGGTGGATTTTCTGCATGCCCACGCTTTTGGGTGGTCATGGTATGTATTCAACGTGGCAGATTCCGCTATAGTATGCGCCGTATGTATGCTGCTGGTGCAGAATTTTCTGGCAGGCGGGCAGCAACAAGACAACGTAAAAACCGGGTAACCCCCAAAGGGCTGGGTGTTTTTTCAGGATGAGTGGAAGGCAGACGATGGCGCGCCGTGTTTCGACACTGATTTCTCCGCTGCTGCTTCTTGGCGGCTGCTTTTTGCTAAGTGGCTGCTCAGGAAACGAAGCCGCCCGTGCTTTCGGGCTGGAACGCAGCCTGCCGGATGAATACACGGTTACAACCCGTGCTCCGCTTTCCATGCCGCCATCAGATGAGCTGGTAAAGCCTTCAAAGGGTGATGATCGCAGGCAGGATGAAAGTGAACGCCTGCAGGCGCTGGAAACACTTTCCCCCGATGTGGCGCTGCGCGGCACAAATGGTGATACCAGTGAAGGCCAGACCATTTTGGTGAATGAAGCCACAGAGGCATCGGATGCGCCAGACCGGGGAGAACTGGGTGAAGCCGGTTCGGGCTTTGTGCAGGAACTGATGTTCTGGAAAGGCGGCAAGGCCGGGGGCGTAGTGGATGCGGATGGAGAAAACCGCCGCCTGAAAACCAATGCGGCCTTGGGCAATTCACCCACCAAAGGCGTTACACCTACACAGCACCCCAAAGGCTCCGGTCTGTTCTGATCGGAAAGGTCTGACGCATGTCCGGCCTGTTTGCTGAACCCGGTATGGATACAAACCAGCCCGAAACATTGCCCCATGTGCGGCGGCTGCCAGAGGTTATTGTCAACCGCATTGCTGCGGGTGAGGTCATAGAACGCCCCGCCGCAGCAGTGAAGGAGCTGGTTGAAAACGCCATAGATGCAGGTGCCCGCAGGCTGGAGGTTTCTCTCGCGGGCGGGGGGGTGGACCGCATTATCGTTACAGATGATGGTGTGGGCATGTCCGCCGATGATCTGGCTTTGGCGGTAGATCGGCACTGCACATCCAAACTGCGTGATGAAACATTGGTGCATATCAGCACGCTCGGTTTTCGGGGGGAGGCTTTGCCCTCCATCGGGGCGGCGGCGCGGCTGTGCATAACTTCCCGCCCAAAGGGAGAAAGCGGCGCGTGGCGGATTAGGGTAGAAGGCGGCAAGGTTTCCCCCGTTGAACCCGCAGCCGGAGCACCGGGTACCAGCGTGGTGGTGGAAGACCTGTTTTTTGCCACGCCTGCCCGCCGCAAATTTCTGAAAAGCGCGCGCGTAGAAGGCCGACACGCTGAAAACGTGGTGCGGCGTCTGGCCTTGGCTGTGCCGCAAACGGCCTTTCGCTTTGTGCTGGATGAGCGCGTGCTATTTGATCTGCCCGCGCAGGATATGGCTGCCCGCTCTGCTGCCTTGTTGGATGCCAGCGAGGCCGATGGTTTTCTGGAAATTTCTGGGGAACGCGATGGTATGACCCTAAGCGGATTTATCTGCCCGCCATCAGTGCATCGTTCCACGGCTAATGGGCAGTTCATGCTGGTGAATGGCCGCCCTGTGGTGGACCCAGTGCTTAAAACCGCCGTGCGCGTGGCCTATAGGCGTGTGATCGAACCCGGCAGGCACCCCGTGGTGGCAATTATGCTTACGGTGCCGCCCGATCGGGTGGATGTAAACGTGCACCCTGCTAAAACAGAATTGCGCTTTGCGGATGAAGCAGGCGTGCGCTCCTTGGTTATTGGCACCATTCAGCGTGCGTTAGAGCACGGGGCTGGCAGTGTGGGCGTGCGGCCTGTGCTTTCTTCTGCACCACGGCAAGCCCGTATTTGGTATCCGCCAGAAAAAGGGGCTGCGCCGCCTGTTCCTGCTCCCGCGTTTCATACCCCAACGCCAGAAGGTGTGCGTTTTGCAGAAGGCCGGTTGCAGTTTGGTGATGCCCCGGCCGCCAGAACTTTACCGCCTGTTGCCATGTCTTCTCCCAGCGCTGGGTGGGATGCCTCAGCAGTCAACACGCCAACAACCGGGCAAGCTGCATCATCATATGTGATGGATGGGGCCTCTGGGCCATCAGTAGCAGCAGATCACCCCTTGGGTGCGGCAATTGCGCAGGTGTTGGACACATATATTCTGGCCGTAGCGGCAGATGGCAGTTTGGTGCTGGTGGATCAGCACGCAGCGCATGAGCGGCTAACGCATGAGCGTTTGCGGGCGCAGTTTTTAAGCGGGCATGTGCAGGCGCAGCGTTTGTTGGTGCCCGATGTGGTGGATCTGCCCCGTGTGCAAGTGGAACTGCTGTTGGCACGCCAGCCCACGCTGGAAAAACTGGGTGTGGAAATTGAAGCCTTTGGCGGCGACTCCGTTTTGGTAAGAGCCTTGCCCGCCATGCTGCGCAGTAGCGATGCCGTAAACCTACTGCGTGATCTGGCAGATGAGTTGGAAGCGGATGAAAACGGTGCGCCAGATGAAATGGCCGCGCTTGATGGACGGTTAGATGCCGTTATTGCCCGCATGGCCTGCCACGGTAGTATTCGGGCCGGGCGCAGGCTGAGCGTGGAGGAAATGAACGCGCTGCTCCGCCAGATGGAAGAAACACCCCGCGCAGGCACATGCTCACACGGGCGGCCCACGTGTTTGAAGCTGAGCAAGGCTGATCTCGAAAAGTTGTTTGGCCGCCGTTAAGAATATGGCTGTTCTGCGTGGTGTGATCGGCTGAACGTGAACGCCCACCTGCTGGTGTCAGCCCGCAAAAAAGAGCAGGTTTGCAGCATCTTCATGTAACCTGAATGGTGGTGATGCCGTGCAGCCCATCCTGCTTTCGCTCATAACCTATCTTCCTCTTGTTGCGGCGTTGGTGGCATTTTTTGCCCCCGGCAGGCCAGAGCAGCAAGATAGTACAGCCCGGTGGGTTGGGCTGTGGAGCAGCCTGATCACCCTTGGCCTTAGCGTGCTGATGTGGCTGGAGTTTGATCCCACTCAGCCCGGCCTGCAATTTGAAACACGCCTGCGCTGGATGGGGGATTACGGTATTTCCTACCATACGGGGGTGGATGGCATCAGCTTGGTGTTTATTCTGCTAACAGCGTTTTTAACCCCATTGGCGTTAGGGGCAGGCTGGCGTAGCGTGCAAACACAGGGGCGGCAGTTTGTAGCTGCCATGTTGGCGTTGGAAACAGCCTTGTTCGGCCTGTTTTCTGCCCAGGATATGCTACTGTTTTACGTGTTTTACGAAGCAACGCTTATCCCCGGTAGCCTGATGATTGGCGTTTGGGGTGGGCCAAAGCGCGTTTGGGCCTCGCTTCAGTTCTTTCTGTTTACGTTTGGTGGCTCGCTGTTCATGCTGGTGGGGCTTATCACCATGTGGCTGCAAACAGGCACCACGGATATTCCAGCCCTCATGCACGCAGGTTTTTCCCAGCCCTTGCAGGGGTGGTTGCTGCTGGCTTTCCTGCTGGCTTTTGGTGTCAAACTACCGCTGTTTCCGCTGCACGCGTGGCTGCCAGATGCTTATTCCGAGGCCCCAACGCCAGCTTCGGCCATGCTATCTGGCGTGCTTTCCAAAACCGGCGCTTATGGGCTGTTACGCTTTGGGGTGCTGATGTTCCCCGATGCAGTGCGTCTGTTTGCGCCGTATGTGCTGGCTCTTGGTGTTGTGGCTATTATTTACGCAGCCTTTGTGGCCTTTGCCCAAACAGACATGAAGCGCGTGATTGCGTATTCCTCCTTTTCCCATATGGGCATGATTGCCGTGGGGCTGTTTACGCTCACGGCAGAAGGTATTGATGGCGCAATCTTTCAGATGCTCTCTCATGGGGTGGTGATCGCAGCGCTCTTCTTCTGCGTGGCAGCGGTGGCATGGCGGGCAGAAACCCAGCAGATTGATGCACTGGGCGGTGTTGCGCGCCAGATGCCGGTGCTGGCGCTGTTGGCCATGTTGTTTACAATGGCCAATGTAGGGCTGCCGGGCACCGGGTCCTTTGTTGGGGAATTGTTGGTGCTTATGGGCGCTGTGCATGTTTCCTTCTGGGTGGCGCTGCTGGCAGGTAGCACCATGATTATGGGCGCGGTTTACATGCTCTCACTGTATCGGCGGGTGCTGTTTGGCGGCGTAAAAGGCACGGTAAGCCTTCTGCGAGATCTAACCGCCGCAGAAATTGCCGTGCTGGCCCCATTGGCTATCGTAACATTGTGGATGGGTGTGCATCCGGGCAGCTTTACCCGGTTGTTTGACCCCGTGATCATGCAGGCCATTCACGGTAGCGCTGCCAATGTGGCTTCAGCCACTGGCCATACTGTTTTGCATGTGGCCGCCCGCTAATAGGGCTTAAAACACGCTCAGGTTTTTAGTTGGGCAGTTCTGGCACATCTCGTGCTGGAACTGCCTTTTGTTTGGGTTTGCTGGGGCTGAGAATAATGCCAGCCGAGGCTGCAACCACGCACAAAATTCCGCAAAGCTGAAGTAGAGAGGGCGTTTCATGCAGGATGACCGCTCCCGCCACGGTTGCGCATACAGGTTCCAGACTGCTGAGAATGCCGATATCGCGGGCATTCAAGTTCTGCATGGCCAGCATTTCCAGAGAATAGGGTAGGGCCGAAGAACAGAATGCCACCAAAACGCCCAGCCCCAACATGGCAGGGGCTGAAAAGCCGATAATCAGCGCAGGCACAAAGCAGGGCAAAAAGACAACGCAGGCACCGCATGCCATGCCCAGTGCGCAGGCATGTGCCCCCGGCACCTTACCAGCCACACGCTGCCCAAACAGAATGTAAAGCGCCCAGCACAGCGCAGCCATGAGGGCAAAGCCCACACCTGCAAAATCGGTTTTGGTGGATGCAGATGGGTTGAGCACAAGTGCCAGCCCCAACACGGTAAGCAGAATCCAGCCAATATCAGACAGCTTGCGAGAGCCCACAAAAGCCACAACAAGTGGGCCAATAAATTCCAATGTAACAGTTGTGCCCAGTGGAATGTGTTGGAGCGCCAGATAAAAGCAGAGGTTCATGCCTGTCATGGCCAACCCGTAAGGGATGACCAACCGCAGAACATGGACGGACAGAAACCTCCAGCTTCTAAAAAACGGCACCAGCATAAATGCTGCCAGGCAGACGCGCAGGCCCACAACGCCAGATGTGCCAAATACCGGAAAAATGGATTTGGCGAGGGAAGAGCCAAACTGAATGCACACCATGCTGGTTAACAATTGGGATAAAGCCAGCAGGCGTGTGCGAAGGGGCAGAGAGGCAGAAGAAGGGGCTGCTGTCATGCACGCCCATGTGGCAGATGTGCAAGCCCCAAGCCATACGGGCCGCCTACCATGTAGGAGAGCGGGTTAAACATCTAGCAGATCATCCACTGTGCTTGCGTGTTCCTGAATAAAGGCAAAGCGCAGTTCTGGCTTACGGCCCATCAGGCTTTCCACCCGCTGGCGTGTTGCCAGCCTGTCTTCCTGCGGGGTGATCACGCGCAGCAGCGTGCGGCGTTTGGGGTCCATTGTTGTTTGTTTTAGATCCCCCGGCGGCATTTCCCCCAGCCCTTTAAAGCGGGACACATCTATTTTGCCACGCGCCTTGAACTCGGTTTTCATTTTGCGGTCACGGTCTGCATCATCCATGGCGTAAACCGATTTCGCGCCTTGTGTCAGGCGGTAGAGCGGGGGCTGGGCCAGATACAGGTGCCCGTTGCGGATAAGCTCTGGCAGCTCACGGTAAAAGAATGTCATGAGCAGCGAGGCAATGTGCGCGCCATCCACGTCTGCATCGGTCATGATAATCACGCGGCCATAGCGCAGTTTGGAAAGATCGAATCTATCGCCCGATCCACAGCCTAATGCTTCAATCAGATCGCGCAGTTCCTGATTCCCGCGCAATTTTTCTGCCGTGGCGCTGGCAACGTTTAGAATTTTACCGCGCAAGGGCAAAACAGCCTGTGTTTCACGGTTACGGGCCTGTTTGGCAGAACCACCAGCCGAGTCGCCCTCCACCAGAAAGATTTCTGTATCCGGGGCAAACTCCTTGGTGCAATCTGTCAGCTTGCCGGGCAGGCGCAGGCGGCGCGTTGCACTTTTGCGCGGTGTTTCTTTTTGCTCCTTACGGCGTAGGCGTTCCTCTGCCCGTTCTATGGCAAAGCCTAGCAGCGTATCGGCTTGTGGCGGGTTTTGCGCCAGCCAGTGGTCAAACCTGTCTCGCAAAGCCGTTTCCACCAGCTTGCTGGCGGTGGATGAGGTGAGTTTTTCCTTGGTCTGGCCCTGAAATTGCGGATCACGAATAAACACGGAAAGCCGACCTGCGCTCATGCCCAGCACATCTTCTGCGGTAATGGCAGAGGCTTTTTTGATGGAGCGTTGGTCTCCCCACGCGCGCAGGCCTTTTACCAGCGCGTTGCGGAAGCCGGTTTCATGTGTGCCGCCTTGCGGGGTGGGGATGGTGTTACAGTAAGACACCAGAGAGGCCGAGCCGTTTTCTAAAAACGCCACGGCCCATTCCACCTTGCCGTTATCTGTGCCGTCTGCTGCTGGCGGCAGAGGTGCCTCGCCAGCCCACAGAGGGGTAAGGAGTGGGGCCTTGGGGCCAAGCTCATCCGTAAGGCTGTCTGCCAACCCACCGGGGAAGTGTAGGGTGGCTTCTGCGGGTGTTTCATCTCCTGTCTTGATCAGCGCAGGATCGCACGACCAGCGGATAGTGACACCACGGAACAGAAACGCCTTGGAGCGGCAGAGCCGGTAAAGGCGGGCAGGCACAAATACATGTGTGCCAAAAATTTCAGGATCAGGTTGAAAGCTGATTTGCGTGCCGCGTCGGTTGGGCGCTGCGCCTACTTTTTCCAGCTTTGTTACGGGTTTACCGCGTTCGTACACCTGTTTCCATACGGTGCGATCACGCGCAATTTCCACTTCCATGCGGGTGGAAAGCGCATTCACCACGGAAGAACCAACCCCGTGCAAACCGCCAGATGTAGCGTAAGCCTTGCCAGAAAACTTACCCCCGGCATGCAGGGTTGTAAGAATAACTTCCAGCGCAGAACGATCGGGAAAGCGCGGGTGCGGGTCTACCGGAATACCGCGCCCGTTATCCCGAATGGTCAGGCGGTTTTCTGTATCCAGCCGCACATCAATGGTGTTGGCATGGCCCGCCACGGCTTCATCCATGGCGTTATCAAGAATTTCCGCTGCCAGATGGTGCAGCGCACTTTCATCCGTACCGCCAATATACATGCCGGGGCGGCGGCGTACGGGTTCCAGCCCCTCCAGAACCTCAATGGCGCTGGCATCATAGGCCTGTGCAGAGTCTGCCTGCGTTCCCGGCTTGGCATCGCGGGATTTGCCGGTGGAGGATTTGCGGGCTGGCGGGGTATTGGAAAACAGATCGCTCATGCGAGAAATCTGTCCCGCGTTGGCGCTGATTCGTCAAGCGTAGTGGTGAGGGGGCGGCAAGCTTTTAACTGCTTCCTAGCCAAAGCCCCCTTACCAGCGGGCTTTTTATGCGCGGCGTGTGGTACGGCGGCGCGTTGTGGTGTGCGTAGAACGGGAAGCAGAAGGCGCTGCGCATGTTTCAAAGGAAGCAGGCTGCGTGACGTCCTTGGCATCGGAGTAGCTGGAAAGATCTTCCCCGCTTTCCAGTGCATTCACTTCATCAAACATGGCAAGGCGCTGCTGGCAGAAAATGGTGCCAGACTGCAGGCCACGTTCAGACTGCACGTTGGCCAACTGCGTGATGTAATCATCATGCTCCTGCTGGGCACGGCGGCCATAGGTGGTGCGGAAGTAGCCGTTCAGGCGTTCTTCTTCCCGCAGGAGGGTGGTGCGAAACTTGGCCACGAATGCGTTGTAGCGATCCTGCGCACCGCAAGACAGTGCGGTAACCATTAGTTCGCTTTTTAGGCCCTGCACGTTAAAGGCTTCGTGCGCAGGGGAGTGGCCACATTCGCTGGCGGCAAAGGAAGCCGAGCTGTGCAGAACGCCCGCGGCAAGAACCCCCGCGGCAAGGAAACGGGAAAAGGACATAGTACCTCCGACAGATGCTGGAAAGGGAATACCGCATTCACGCAAGAAAGAAACTGGTATTTTTTCATACCCTCTGCCTGCTTTGGTGGTTGCGGATAAACCAGCATGTTATTTTGGCGTAAAAGTTGGAAAAATAGGCCGCTCTGTTTAGCAGAATATTTGCGGTTAAAAGATGTTTTCGCGCAGTTGTGTGGATGTTGATACGCCACAAGCTGCCAACGTGTGCTGTATGCCTCTTCCTTCCTGCTGCGGGATGTTTTAAAGGCAAATGCGAATCATGCTTTGTGGGTAGGGGCAGATGCCCGGTTTGGGCCTCTTTCCATTCAGCCCCGAAGCGTGCAGAAGAGATTGCAAGTTTAATTGATACAACAGAAGCGGAGCTGTCGAGTGCGCTTACGAGGAATTGCCGGTTTGGCGCTAACTGGTGGGATGCTTGCCGGCTGTGCAACAACGGGCGGCCCTATTCATATCGGGTCCCCCAATCCCTTTGGGTACCTTAAAAAGTCTGCCGTGTGCAGCACAACGCCTATCAAGAAAGAGGCTGATGGCTCACTTTCCACCACCATGACCGTGCGGTCTGATGATGGTCTGTGTGAAGTGCTGGTAGATCAGCCCGGTGGCAAGGCGTATGCATCCTTTGGGGTTTCTCCTGCGCCAGAGCACGGCAAGGCGTTCCTGTACACGCTGGATAGCGATACGCATGTTACCTACACCCCCACACTGGGCTATGCTGGGCAGGATAAGTTTACGGTTATCCTTATTCCCGGCCCCGGTCAGCAGCGCACACGCCTGACAGTGACGGCGCAGGTAGATGCAACGGGTGTGGTTATTCCGCACGCGGCTGTAACGGCACCTGCCGCAGAAGCTCCTAAAAAGAAAGCAGTGGTGCGTAAGGCTGTTACGCGTAAGCGTTAATTTGGCCTGCTACCCAGTTTTTGGGTGATAGAATTAAAAAAAGCGGTGTTCCAGAAATGGAGCACCGTTTTTTTTATGCTCTGATGTGCCGGGCAAAACCCGGCAGCAAGATGGGCAAGATAAAAACTAAATGGAAAATGTAATAGGCTCAGCCAATGGGCGCTTCAGCCCTGCGGATTCTGCCTGTTTAACCAGATCATCCAGTGTGGTTTTGCCCATCTGCGTGATGAGCTTCTGATCAAATTTATCCCAACACGGGGCCAGAACTTTCTGGAAAAGCGCACCCTGCGGGCCATCATTGGCATCGGTATCTGTGTTCAGCACGGCTTCAATAATATCCACCAAGGCAATATCGCGCCGGGGGCGGCCAAGCCGATAGCCCCCACGTGGGCCACGAATGCTTTCCAGCAAACCAGAACGAGAAAGAGCCTGAAGCAGTGGTTCTATGCCACGCCGCGCCAGTTCGGAGCGTTCTGCAATATCAGCAGCACTTACCGTGCCGGAACGCCCGGCGTGAAACGCAACATCCAGCATAATAAGAACGGCGGTCATGGCTCTATCACGACGGAGGATCATGCAAAACAGTCCCTGTCTTGGTTGGGGTATGGTTGATGATGTTTTATTTCCAGATCTTATGTTCAGTATAGCAGCACAGATATGGTTTATCTACGCTATAAATTCGTATTATATGGGTCTGAGAATTGTAAAACAGACATGGGAGAACTTCTAATGGCAGCATCAACGCAGGAAAAAGCGGATTACGGCTTTGCTGCACCCAGAGGGCAGGTTTACGAGTCTGTCCTTAATTTGGTGGGGGGCACGCCGCTTGTTGCGTTGCCACGGTTGACACAGGAAGATGAGCTGAAAGCCCGCGTACTGCTGAAGCTGGAGTTTTTTAACCCGCTTGGTTCTGTAAAAGACAGGATCGGCACCGCCATGGTGCTGGATGCTGAACGCAAGGGCCTGATTACACCGGGCCGTACTTTGCTGGTAGAACCCACTTCGGGCAATACGGGCATTTCTCTGGCGTTTGTAGCTGCTGCACGGGGCTATAGGCTGATTGTAACCATGCCAGAAGGGGCCTCTATTGAGCGGCGGCGTATGCTGCGCCTGATGGATGCGCAGGTAGAGCTTACGCCCGCACGTTTGGGGATGGCCGGGGCCATTGCCCGCGCAAACGAAATTCTGAACGAAACCCCAGATGCGTGGATGCCAGATCAGTTTGATAATCCGGCAAACCCCGCAGTACATGCCGCCACCACGGCCGAGGAAATCTGGGTAGATACCGCAGGCAAGGTGGATGTGGTTGTGGCCGGTGTTGGCACTGGCGGCACGGCCACCGGCATTGCAGAAGCCCTCAAACCCCGCTGCAATACGCTACAGGTTTTTGGTGTAGAACCGGCGGAAAGTGCGATTCTGAATGGTGATGAACCCGGCCCCCACGGTATTCAGGGTATTGGCCCCGGTTTTTGCCCCGCCACGCTGAATACAAAGCTGCTGGATGGTGTCATCACTGTTTCAGAGCGTGAGGCCATTGCGGCGGCGCGCCGTTGCGCCCGTTTGGATGGTATTCCGGTAGGTATTTCCTCTGGGGCATCTTTGCACGCAGCGTTACAACTGGCTGTGCAGGATGAATACAAAGGTAAAACCATTGTAGCCATTGCGCCTTCCTTTGCTGAACGCTACCTGTCCACCCCTCTGTTTACCGGCCTGTAAGGTCGGTTCTCAGAGGTCAGATTTGGCCCGGTAGCCACAAAAAAGCCCGTTCGGCCATATGGCCAACGGGCTTTTTTTGAAGCTGTAAAGCTGAAGCAGATCGTTTAGCGGAAAATAATTTCCACGCGCCGGTTTTGGGCTTCCTTGGTGTTGGGGCCTGTTGTGACCAGCGGATGTGTTTCACCATATCCATGAATATCAATGGTGGTGCCCGGTACGCCGTCACGCATCAGTTCGGCTTTCACCACTTCTGCACGGCGGAGCGAGAGCCGCATATTATATTCTTCACCAGCTTTCTGGCCAGGGTGGGCAGAGGAGTTATCCGTATAGCCAGAAACCGTAATGCGGGTAAGCGCCACATGGGCGGCTGCCTGCGCTGCTACGCCAACAATGGAACGTGCCCGGTCTGTAAGATCGGATTTATCCCAATCAAAGAACACCAGATAGCTGCGGGCAGCCGCTGGGGCTGGTGCGGCCATAGTAGGTGCTGGCGGTGGTGGGGGTGGGGCCGGATTAAATTCATACCGCAGCCCCAGCATGAGGGTGTGGTTAAAATCGGTTTTGGTATCGTGATGCCCGCTAGAGAACTGATACGGGTGCGTCTGGTTGATGCTGTTGATAGTGCCGCCAATAGTGCCCCATGACGTTGCGCCATGAGATTGCGGGCCAAGCATTGTCCAGAACCGATATTCCGCTGTGGCAGATAGCCCAACAACCCACGGAATGGGGAAGGCGAGGCCAAAAATGCCCTGATAGGCAAAATTGCCAAACGTGCCGCCCATTTTTTCTGCAAGCTGGTTGCCCGGTGCGGTTACGGATGTGCGCATGGCGGTCCAGCCATAGCCAATACCGGCCCCAAAATACGGAAACAGCCACGGCTTGCCGACATCCAGATCAAACAGGGCATTGGCCATAACGCCATAAGTCTGGCGGCGGCCATCTGCACGGCTGTTGAAGGTGTTGGTAACAAACCGCTGGTAGCCCATGCTGCGGTAATCACCTTCAACTTCCACACGAAAGCCGTTGCCCAAGCCCCAACCGATGGAGCCAATACCCGCAGCGCCAGTGCGCCAGCGGTCTCGCCCATCAGGAAACTGTGCGGACGTACGTACGCGCTGATCCTGGTTAAAGGTAGCACCACCTTCACCCGCGATATAAAGCCCCTGCACAGGCTGGGCTTTTGCGGTTACGGCAGCACACAACAGAAGCCCCGCGGCCAGCGGCGCAGAAAGCAGCGTTTGCGCAAGCAATTTCTGGCGCGGCTTCATGGTCTTCTCCCTGCTATGGCAGTAGTCGCGCGATACGTCCGGCATCGCATCTAATAGTACGAAGGCACACATGCTTGCCTTCTTTGCTGTAAAGTTGCCCAGTGTGCAACAGGTAGAACGGCCAGTTGACACAAACAGACGGGTTTTATGTGTAATAAATGCCGCAGGCGTGTGCGATAAGCCACAATTAAGCAAATTGTATCAGAGCAGTATTGCTTCAAACGAAGGGCTGAAGCTGTCCGATTCAATTTCCAGAACCCATAAGTCGGGGTCAAACTTAACCTGACGTTCTATAAACTTCTGAATCTGTTCCGCATCAACAGGCGTATTACCTGTTGCACGCAGCCATGCGGGTTCACCTTCTGGTGTACGGGTCTGGCTTAAAACCACGCCACAACCGTTGCGCGCCGCCAACACCACCAGAATGCCACCTGCATCTGGGTCTCCCTTGCGCAAAAGCATGGCGGAACGGCCATCTTGCCCGCTTTGGCGGAGTATGGCGCGGGCCATGATATCGGTTTTAAGGCGGGGTGGGGGTGCCATATATCCTGCTTTAAGGGGCTGCGGAAATCTGGGGGGCGGTTACGGCATCATCCGGAATGGCGTTGATGGCCGTTTTATACCACTGTGGATTCTCCAGCACGCTACGCGCCACGTTTACATCCCGGTCAGTTCCCAAAGCGGCGGGGCAGGTTTTGCGGATAGACATGATCTGGGAAACGGGAATCGGAAAGCGCGCATTGCGAGAAGCCGTAATGGCAGCCTGATTGGCCACTTGCCCTTCTGCCAGATCATGCAGATTTTTTTCTACATCAGCAGCGCCAAGGCTGGTGCAAACCTGTGGCATGACACCAAGGCCCTGCAACGGCCACCGCAACGGCGCTATAACGCGGCTCCATGTTACAAACAGCTCACCTTCATCAGGCAGTTGCGCCACGGTTTGCACAAGACCTTTGCCCAATGTGGCGCTGCCAATCACTACCGCGCGGCGATGGTCCGCCAAGGCTGCGGCCAGAATTTCTGCCGCACTTGCGGTGCGTCCATCTACTAAAATGGCAATGGGCAGGCCGTTTGTCATGTCTCCACCCTGCACGGCCCAGATGTGGTTTGCCTGAGAATCCCGCCCGCTGGTTACAGCGGCCACACCTCTATCAAGCAGCAGGGCTGCGGCGGTTACGGCCTGTTGCAGCACGCCGCCACGGTTGCCGCGCAAATCTATAATCAGGCCTTTTAAGTGCGTATCCTGCACGGCCTGATCCAGATACTGGCTCATTTCCTCTGCGGTATCGGAGGAAAAGGCCGTTACGCGCAGCACCACAATGGAACCACTGGCAAAAGCAAATACGGTTTCGGGCGGGGTTTTGGCGCGGCGCAGGGTTACGGTGCGGGCGCGGCGCTGGCCGGGGGTGAGCAGGCGCAGCACAACGGGGGTATCTTCCTCTCCGCGCAGCCATTCCATAACCGTTTCGGGCGTTTTGCCTGCTGTTAAGCGGTTGTTGACGGAAAGCAGCCTGTCACCCGTATCTATGGCGGCTGTCCAGGCCGGGCCGTTGGCGTTTATGGCGGATACAACAAGGTAGCGGCCACTTTGCCCCAGGCTAACGCCAATATCTGCTTCTCCACCCACACGCGCAGCCCGATCTGATGTGGCGGAAGTGGGGCCAATATAGCGGGAATAGGGGTCTAGATGGTTAAACAGTTCATCAAAAAACGCCTGCACCAGCTCTTCGCGGCTGGTTGTGCGCACGGCAAGGGAATGGGCGCGGGCTGTATCCAGAAAATCCACGGCAATTTGTGCCCAATCATCTGCTGAACCATCTGTAGGGGCAGGGCGGGAGAGCAGGCTGGTTTGGCCAGAAAGAAGCTGGATATTGGCCCCGCGGGAATCGAAAGACAGGGAAGGATCAAGCGCAGAAAGGCTGGCCAGCCCCCAAAGTGTGAAATCCCGATAGCTATGAGCTTCCAGCGTGCGCGGCTGTAAAAACTGAAGGGCGGTGCTGATAACGGATTTAACCATCAGCATATCCGGCACAGGTGCTTTGTCTGGCGCCGCAGTAGCGGAAGCAGCGGGTTGTTGTTCTGCCGCAGGTGCTACGGATGCAGTAGCCTGTGTTGCAGAGGCCGAGCCCGGAGCACTGTCTGGCAGCGGTGTATCGGATTTGCTTTGGGCGTGCAGGGGTGCAGGCTGGCAAAAAAGCAACACAGCCAGCACCATGCCCGGCAAGGCACGCGGCAGACCACGCACAAACCAGATGGCGGTTTCAGTGCTCATATACGGCATCAGTCAGCATCAGCGTACCTCGTGCCGGGCAGGTGCCCGCCAAGGTAACTGAAAGTACAGCCCCACTTTGCACGTGGGGGTGATGTGCCAAGGCATGGGTGTGCTGCGAGTCGTCATTCATCCCTGTGCGATCCGGAAAAGCTGACCATGCAAGGAAAGACGGAGTTCCGGTTTTCGTCAATCTCACCCGCAAGCCATGCCGTGTTGCTGTCATGACATGGGCGGACATTCTCTGGCCAATAAGTGGAGCAAGAAAGAGAGCAGCCAGCCGGTTCAGACTATCCTGCATGATGGTTGCTGCCCGGCGTTCTGTAAAGTTTAGCTGTGATACCAAAGCCACATCTGGTGCTGGCAGGGGGACGTGAGGCAGCGCAGAGGAGTCGTTTATATGGGTTAAGGCGCGGTGTGCTAGCAGATCTGCATAGCGGCGGATGGGGCTGGTAAAATGCGTGTAGTGCTTGAGCCGCAGGCCATAATGTGGTGCTGCGCAGGTGCTGTAGCGTGCCATAGGGCGCGGGCTATCGGGGCTGGGCTGCGCATGGGTACGGAAAAGTGCTGGCAGCGCCCGCGCTTGCAATTTTTCCGCTGCGATCTGATTAGCCAGAATCATGCACGCCGCCACCATATAATGTGCTTCCTGAGTGTTACGCGGCACAAAGGCACAGGGTTGCCCGCTGCTATCAAACTGCACGTTCCAACCTGTTTCTTCCCGTTCCATAACACCGCGTTGGAGGGCTGCGCGCCGAATGGCGGCCCCCGCATTGCGCAATGCGGGAAGTAGCGCAGGTGCTAACAGGGCCGCAGGGTGTTCGGGTGGCAAAGTGGGCTGATGTGCTTGTGTCTCAAAGACTTGCTGCACGGTTTCATATGTCAGCCGCGCTGCACTTTGCATGATCCCACGGCCAATATGAGCAGAAACTACATGCCCATCCGGGGTAATGTGGATATCAGCAAAGAGGCAAAGCCGATCCTGCCCCGGCAAAAGGGAACAAGCCTGTGCAGAAAGAGCCAGTGGCAGCATGGGCACCACTCTGTCTGGCAGATAAATGGAATTGCCACGTTCTTGCGCTTCCATATCCAGCGCGGAGCCGGGCTTTACCCAATGCGCTACATCGGCAATGGCCACAATAAGATGAAAACCCTCAGCCGTTTGTTCGGCCCAGAGTGCATCATCAAAATCATGCGCTGAGGCATCATCAATGGTGATAAGCGGCAGGTGGCGTAAATCTGTGCGGCCAGAAGGCGCAGGTGCGCTCTGTAAGGCAGTGTTCTGGTGTGCGATCTGCCGGGCTTCGGCCTCGGCCTGTTCTGAAAATGTAGTGGGTGGATGATGGATAAGCAGGCTGAGGCGTGAGGGCATGCCTGCATCATCAACCTTGCCCAAAACGCTGTGCACACGTCCCGCATAAGCGCCATGAGGCAGAGCATGCGGTGTTGCAAGCCCAATCTGTTGCGGTGCGAGAGGGAGGGTGTTTGTACTTTCTTCTGGGGTAAGCGGCAGGTTTAACCGCGCATCACATGGCAGCAACAAGGGTTCTGGCGTGTTGGCGGGAGTAACGGGCAGGTTGTTATCAAGCCGGGTAAGAAGCCGCAGGCCACGCGCCTCGCGCTTTTGAGTGTCCGTTGCCGGGCGCAGGCGTACCAGCACAATATCGCCGGGAAAAAGATACGGCGTATCCGGCGGCTTTATCAGCAATACAACAGGGCGGGAGAGTGCATCATCGGCCAAAAAGCCAGCCGCGTTGCCATCATCCCGAATATAGGAAACCCGCATACGGGCAACATCTGGCAGGCCGATGGAAGCCTTGAGCGTGCCGGCAGCAAGATCAAGCAGATCCCCCGCAACGGCCATATCGTGCAGCAAAGCGCGTATGCTGGCCTTTTGCCGCACGGGAAGCTGGAAGGTGCGCAGAATGTCCGTTAGCCCGGTGGCGGCTCCGGCGCGGCTTTCAAGAAAAGCCCGTAGCTCCTGCACAGATGGCAGGGCAGAAACATACGGGCTTGCCGACATGACAGATTACTCGGTCTCGGCTTTTTTCTTGCGCGTTGTGGTGGTGGCCTTCTTTTTAGCGGGTGCTTTTTTCTTGGGCGCCGCTTTTTCCGCACCGTCTTCATCAGCCTTGGCTGTGCTTTTGGTTGCGGTTTTCTTTTTGGCCGTTGTTTTGGTGGTGGCTTTCTTTTTGGCGCCAGCCTTGGCTTTTAGGGGTTTGCCCTTGTCTACCAACAGAGCCACGGCCTCATCCAGCGTTACGGCATCCATATCTGTGCCGCGCGGCAGGGTGGCTACTATCTGACCATGCTGCACATATGGGCCAAAGCGGCCCTTGCGCACCATAATCGGTTCACCATCCTTGGGGTGCACACCCAGATTGCGGATGGAGGCCAGCTTTTTGGCCAGTGCATCCACAGCGCGGTTCAGGCCGATGGTTAGAACGTCATCGTCCTTGTCCAGAGAGCCATATACTGCGCCCATTTTTACAAATGGACCAAAGCGCCCAAGCCCGGCCTGAATGGGCTCGCCCGTTTCGGGGTGAACGCCAACAAGGCGGGGCAGGGAAAGCAGGCCAAGGGCCTGATCCAGCGTAATGCTTTCCCCATTGATATTTTTGGGCAGAGAAGCACGCTTGGGCTTGGCTTTTTTGTCTTCGGGGTTGGGTTCACCCTGCTGCACATACAGGCCCCACGGGCCTTGGCGCACGGTAATATCCTCACCTGTTTCGGGGTTCTGGCCCAAAAGGCGCATACCGTCCTTAAGGGCAGCATCATCACCTTCTTCGGCGCTATCTGCCGTTAAGCGGCGGGTGTACTGGCATTCCGGATAGTTGGAGCAACCAATAAATGCGCCATAACGGCCGAGCTTCAGCCCAAGGCGGCCTGTGCCGCAGGAAGGGCAAACCCGCGGGTCTGATCCATCCGCCCGATCGGGGAAGAAGAATGGCCCCAAGTCCTTATCGAGTGCGTTGAGCACATCGGTAATGGTGAGTTCCTTGGTGCCGGATACGGCCTTGGAAAAATCGTTCCAGAACGCGGCCAGAACCTGCTTCCACTGTGCGCGGCCACCGGAGATATCATCCAGCAGTTCTTCAAGGCTGGCGGTAAAGCCCGTATCCACATATCGCTCAAAGAACGAGACAAGGAAGGCCGTAACCAGACGTCCGCGCGCTTCGGGAATAAAGCGGCGGTTTTCAAGCCGCACATAGCTGCGATCCTGCAATACGGTCAGGATGGAAGCATAGGTAGAGGGGCGACCAATACCCAGCTCTTCCATCTTTTTGACCAGCGATGCTTCGGAATAACGCGGTGGCGGCTGGGTGAAGTGCTGCTCGGCATCCACTTTTTCGCGCTTGAGCGGGTCTTTTTCCTGCATGCTGGGCAGCATACGGGCATCATCATCCGCTGCTTTTTCCGTATCATCGCGCCCTTCACGGTAGAGCTTGAGAAAGCCCTCAAACGTGATGATGGAGCCATTGGCGCGCAGCACGGTCTGGCCGGAGGGGCCAGCAATATCCACCGCCACCTGATCCAGAGATGCAGATTCCATCTGGCTGGCAACTGCACGTTTCCATACCAGTTCGTACAGCCGGCGCTGATCATTGTTCAGGAACCGAGCAACGGAGTCGGGCGTGCGGGAAACATCTGTGGGGCGCACGGCCTCATGCGCTTCCTGCGCGTTTTTCACCTTGGAAGTATAGATACGCGGCTTGGCGGGCACATATTCCGTGCCAATTTTCTGGCCGATATGCTGACGGATAGCATTAATGGCTTCCTGCGCCATCGTCACGCCGTCGGTTCGCATATAAGTGATCAAACCTACAGTTTCACCGCCCAGATCCATGCCTTCATAAAGCTGCTGGGCGGTGCGCATGGTGGTTTGTGCGCTCATGCCCAACTTGCGGGAGGCTTCCTGCTGCAACGTAGAGGTGGTGAACGGTGGCTGCGGGTTGCGGCGAACCTTGCGGCGCTCAATAGATTTTACGGCAAGGTTTTCAGCTTCCACCGCTTTTTTGGCAGCTTCGGCCAGTTCGGCGTTGTGCAGATCAAACTGATCCAGCTTTTTGCCGTTCAGATGCGTTAGCCGTGCGGTAAAGGCGGCACCCGCAGGGGTAAGCAGCGATGCAATAACGCTCCAGTATTCCCGCGGTTTAAAAACCTCAATCTCGGCTTCGCGCTCACAAATCAGGCGGAGCGCCACAGATTGCACACGCCCCGCACTGCGAGAGCCGGGCAGTTTGCGCCACAACACGGGGGAAAGCGTAAAGCCCACCAGATAATCCAGCGCCCGGCGGGCCAGATAGGCCTCAATCAGCGGGAAATCCAGATCCCGCGGGTGTTCCATGGCGTACCGAATGGCGGATTTGGTAATTTCGTTAAACGTAACGCGCTGAACATCCACCCCTTTCAGGGCTTTGCGTTCTTCCAGCATAGCACGCACATGCCACGAAATGGCTTCACCCTCGCGGTCAGGGTCAGTGGCCAGATACAGTCGGTGGGCGCCTTTAAGCGCCTTGGCAATGGCGGCAACCTGCTTCATGCCCCGTTCATCAGACTGCCACTTCATGGTGAAGTCTTCATCCGGCAGCACGGAGCCATCCTTGGGTGGCAGATCGCGCACATGCCCGAAGGAGGCCAGCACCGTGTAGCCATCACCCAGATATTTGTTGATCGTTTTTGCCTTTGCGGGCGATTCGACCACAACAACGTCAGTCATACTCTCTCCGACCTGCCTGCAAGCAGCACTTACCCTGCCGTTTCTGCCTGATTATCCGCCAGACCGACCATGCCCCCAGGATAAGTGGAGACGCAGCCAGAAAGCTCAAGTTCCGTGAGCGCGACAAGCACGGCAGAAGCCGAGAACTGGCAGCGCCTTATCAGATCGTCAACCGCTATGGGCGTAAAGGAGAGGAGCGAAAGCAGGTTTTCGCGCACATCTTGTGCGGTGGAAGGCGCTGAAAAATGCGGTTTTAAGGCAATTGGCTCTTTTTCATCCACATTTTGGGGAGAAGTAAAAAATGCAGGCTCCGGAGGGTCTGAAACAAAAGGCAGGCCAGTTTGCGCAGCAGATGCAGATTTTTTCTGGCGTGGTGCGGTAACGCTGGAAAAGGGGTGCGTAGAGCCAGCAGGTTGAGGAACAACAGGCGGCAAATGCGGCAAAATATCTGCCACGCTTTCTGTTAAAACAGCGCCATTACGCAAAAGATTGTTACTGCCCCTGCAACGCGGGTCTAGCGGTGATCCGGGAACGGCAAATAACTCCCGCCCATAATCTACTACCATGCGGGCGGTAATGAGTGTGCCAGAATGGGGTGCTGCTTCCACCACCACGCAGCCAAGGCCCAAGCCTGCAATAAGCCGGTTACGGCGTGGGAAGTGGCGCGCCAAAGGGGCCGTGCCTAGTGGGGCTTCGGTTACCACTGCGCCTTTTTGGGCAATTTCTGCCTGAAGGCTGGCATTTTCTGGTGGGTAGGGGCAATCCAGCCCACCGGCAATGGCGGCTACGGTGCAGCCCAGCCGATGGAGCGCCCCTTTATGGGCGGCTTTATCAATGCCGCGCGCCAAGCCGGAAATAACGCTTAGCTCGGCTTCTACCAGTTCTGTTGCAAGGCTTTCTGCCAGCCGCATGCCCTGTGCAGAGGCATTGCGTGCCCCCACAATGCTGACTCCTGCACGGCTAAGGCATGCAACATCGCCCAGAACACTTAGCACAGGCGGCGCATCCGGAATCTGGCGTAAAAAAGCAGGGTAATCTGTATCAAAAAGTGTCAGAAAACAGCCACCCATTTGCAAGGTGGCGTCTATCTCCCTCATCACCACATCCATCGGCGGCATAACCGGCTGGTTACGCCCCCGCACTGGCAGATAAGGCAGGGCTTCCAGCGCTGCTGCGGCAGAGCCGTATTTATCTACCAGTTTCCGCCATGTGCGTGGGCCAACCTGTTCAGTACGGGCCAGACGTAGGCAGGCGGGTAGAGATGTCATATGCGAAAAATCAGACAGCCAAGTTGCAGATCACGGCTTTTTCTCACCAATCCGCGGCTCTTTCCCGCTAAAAATGCGGACAATGTTTTCATGATGCCGCGCAATCACCAACACGCTGATCAGCACAGCAGCCAATGGCTTGGGAGAGGCATGAAAGGAAAAACCATAAAGTGCGAGCACCACCACCGGCATGATGATGAAGGCCGCTAAAGCACCGGCAGAGGAAATGCGTGTCAGCTTGGCAACACCGAGCCATGTGGCGCAGCCAGCCAGCCCGGTAAGCGGAGAAAGGGCCAGCATGGTGCCCAGCCCGGTTGCAACGCCCTTGCCGCCTTTGAACCCCAGAAAAATCGGGTAGCAATGGCCCACCACAGCGGCCAGTGCAGCCACGGTTACGGTGTTGTCTGAAAAATCAGGCGGCGTCATAATCCAGGCAATGGCAACTGCCAAAAAACCTTTGGCAGCATCCAGCAGCAGCGTTGCGGCTGCCAGATCCTTCCGGCCCGTGCGCAAGACATTGGTGGCCCCGATATTGCCGGAACCAATTTTGCGTAAATCTCCCGCACCAGCCAGATTGGTAAGGAGCAGCCCAAAGGGCACGCTGCCCAGCGTGTAGCCCATGAACGCCATGGCCGCGATAAGCTTTAAGGCATAAGGGGGCAGGGAGTCCATTATGCCTGCCCTGCCTCATAAACCCGGCGGCCGGCTTTCCATGTGCCAAGCACACGGCCTTCCAGCGGGCGACCATCAAAGGGTGTGTTTTGCGCCCGGCCCGGCAGTTTGCCAGCTTCCACCAGCCAGCTTTGTTCGGGATCGAACAAGCACAGATCAGCCGCAGCGCCAACGGCCAGCGTGCCGCATTCTGCACCCAGCAACTGTGCCGGGCGATGGGTTAGCAAAGAAAGAGCCTGAGGCAGTGTGAGCGTGCCATCATGCACCCGTGCCAGCGTAACACCCAGAAGCGTTACCAAACCTGTGCCGCCGGTTGCGGCCTGCGCAAAGGGCAGGCGCTTGTCATCTGCATCACGCGGGAGGTGGTCTGAACCAATGGCGTCTATCGTGCCATCTGCCAGCGCGGCGCAAATGGCCAGCCGGTCTTCCTCGCTCCGCAATGGGGGAGAGAACTTGGCGTAGGTGCGGAAATCACCAATCGTGTTTTCGTTCAGGTCAAAATACGGGGGCGCGGTATCACAGGTTACATTTAACCCGCGTTCCTTGGCTTGGCGGATAAGGGCCACACCTTCACCGGTGGAAACATGGGCAAAATGCAGCCGCCCGCCCGTAAGTTCAGCCAGCCGCATATCCCGCGCAATCATAATGGCTTCTGCCGCTGCGGGAATACCGGGTAACCCCAGCCGTGTGGCCAAAGCCCCAGCGGTGGCGCAGCCAGAGCCTGCCAGCGAAGGTTCTTCAGGGTGCTGTACAATCATGGCCCCAAAGCCACTGGCGTAGGAAAGGGCCAGCCGCATTAACCGCGCGGGGTCTAGCGCACGTGCGCCATCTGTAAAGGCCACGGCTCCCGCTTCGTGCAGCAGGCCAATTTCGGCCAGTTCCTTGCCTTCGCACCCTTTGGTGAGAGCACCGTAGGGCAGAATGGTGATGGCTCCGGTGTCTTCCCCACGGGTGCGCAGCATACGCACAAGGGCCGGGTTATCTATGGCTGGTTTGCAGGTGGGCAGCACGGCAAGGGTGGTAATACCCCCGGCGGAAGCGGCCCGCGCGGCGGAGGAAACGGTTTCACGGTATTCATACCCCGGTTCACCAATTTCTACGCGCATATCTACAAGGCCGGGGCACAGCACAGCGTTTTTGCCATCAATAACGGTGGCTTCTTCCGGTGCGCCTTCGGCTCCGGCTTTATCTGTGCCAACAATAACGCCATCACGCACCAGCAGGCGGCCGGGTTGATCCAACCCGGATGCGGGGTCTATCAGGCGGACGTTTTCAAATAAAAGGGTATTCATGCGGCGGGCCTGCTGCGGGTAAGGCGGTCCAGAACGGCCATGCGCACGGCAACGCCCATTTCAACCTGTTCCTGAATCACGCTCTGGTCAGAATCAGCGACAAGACTGTCTATTTCCACGCCGCGGTTCATGGGGCCGGGGTGCATTACCAGCGCATTCTTGCGGGCCAACTGCAACCGGCGCTGATCCAGCCCGAAAAAGCGGAAATATTCACGCGCGCTGGGGATAAGGCCAGAGGACATGCGCTCACGCTGCAAGCGCAGCATCATCACCACATCCACATCTTGCAGGCCTTCTTCCATGTTGTGGAAGATATCCACCCCGCGTTGCTTCATGGCGCCGGGTACCAGTGTGGGTGGCCCAACAAGCCGCACCGTGCTGCCCATGCCTGTAAGCAAGAAGATGTTGGAGCGCGCCACGCGGGAATGGGCTACATCCCCACAAATGGCTACCTTTAGCCCACCTAATGTGCCCAAGTGGCGGCGAATTGTGAGCGCATCCAGCAGGGCCTGTGTGGGGTGCTCGTGCATGCCGTCACCCGCGTTTACCACGCTGGCTTCCACCTTTTGCGCCAGCAGGGCCGGTGCGCCGGATTGAGCATGGCGCACCACCAGCAGGTCTGTCCGCATGGCGTTAAGTGTGGCGGCGGTGTCCAGCAGGGTTTCACCCTTGTTCACAGAGGATTGGGCAACGGACATATTGATAACGTCCGCCCCCAAACGCTTGCCCGCCAGCTCAAAAGATGTGCGGGTGCGCGTGCTGTCCTCAAAGAACAGGTTGATAAGGGTGCGCCCCCGCAGCACATCACGCGGCACCTTGCGGGAGCGGTTGAGCAGGGCATAGCTTTCGGCCAGATCCAGCAAAGGCTCAATCTGGTCGGGCGTCATGCCTTCCAGCCCGAGCAGATGCCGGGTGTGGCGGCCGGGAAAGCTAGCCATGCAGAACGGCTCCCAAACGGGCGAGGGTTTCATCCTTGCCCAGCGCTTGCAGGGTGGCATCAATGCCGGGGGATGTGTTGGAGCCTGTAACGGCGGCACGCACAGGCTGCGCTACTTTACCCAGCTTGAGTTCATGCTTTTCAGCAAAGTTGCGCAAGGTGGTATCAATGGCTTCTGGCGTAAAATCTGGCACGGCGGCCAAATCACGCGCCAGTTCACCCAGCATGGTGCGGGCTTCTGGCGTGAGCAGCTTTTGTGCTTTGTCATTGAATGCCAGCGGCACCTGACGGCCAAGGAAAGCCGCACTTTCTGCCAGTTCAACCAGCGTGCGTGCGCGTTCCTTCAACCCCGGCATCAGGGCAGCCACGCGGGCGCGGGTGGTTTCATCCACACTTACGCCGTCCATCTTTTTAAACCGTTCCATCACATCGTTGGTCAGGCGTTCATCATCCGCCTGCCGCAGCCATACGGCGTTGATGTGCAGCAGCTTGGCATAATCCATGCGGGAAGGAGAGCGGCCAACGCCATCAATATCAAACAGCTTGATCTGCTCTTCTCTAGAGAGGATTTCTGCATCCCCATGTCCCCAGCCCAGACGCAACAGGTAGTTGCACAGGGCTTCGGGCAGGTAGCCCATTTCACGGAATTCCACCACAGACTGCGCGCCGTGGCGTTTAGAAAGTTTGGCGCCATCCGGGCCATGAATAAGCGGCAAATGCCCAAAGCGTGGCAGATCCCACCCCATGGCGCGGTAGATCATGGCTTGGCGGAAGGTGTTGGTTAAGTGGTCATCACCACGGATAACGTGGGTAATGGCCATATCGTGGTCATCCACCACAACGGCGTGCTGATAGGTGGGGGTGCCATCGGACCGCAGGATGATCATGTCATCCAGTTCGGCATTGGCAACGCGCACTTCACCCTGCACAAGGTCATGAATGGTGGCTTCCCCTTCACGCGGGGCTTTAATACGCACGGCAAAAGGTGCGCCAGCCGGAGCCTCGGAGGGGTCCCGATCTCGCCACATGCCGTTATAGCGTGGGGGCAGGCCTTTGGCCTTGGCATCCTCACGCATCTGGTGCAGCTCTTCCGGCGTGCAATAGCATTTATAGGCGAGGCCCTTTTCCAGCAGCTCAAGGGCAACTTCCCGGTGCCGCGCCTCACGCGAGGATTGGAAGGCGGGTTCTTCATCCGGTTCAATCCCCATCCAGGCCAGACCGTCAAAAATAACGTCTACAGCCTGTTGGGTGGAACGCTCACGGTCGGTATCCTCAATACGCAGGAGGAACTCGCCGCCGTGATGACGGGCAAAGAGGAAATTGAACAGGGCTGCGCGGGCGTTGCCAATATGCAGCAGGCCTGTAGGACTCGGAGCGAAGCGTGTACGGATGGTGGTCATGGGGTGGTTCCATACCATGCGCAAGCGCAAGGAGCCATATGCCACGCTTGATGTTACACCTGCATTCTTTGCTTGTTCAGGAACAAAGGCGGCTGGTGTTGTGGGCACCGGTGGGCTTGGCGCTGGGTGCGGTGCTGTATTTTGGCCTGTTGCACACAGAACCCAACCTGCCGGTGGGGTTTGTGCTGCCGTGTGGTGTGGCTGTGCTGGCCAGTATTGCAGCATGGCGCAGGCGTTATTCGCTTTGGGGGCGTCTGCTCTGGGGCGGGTGCATAACTGTGGCTATTGGGTTTGCCGCGGCGTGGGGTGGCACGCACAGGCATACGCCTATGCCCGATTTACCCCGATTTGCTACAGAAATAGCGGGCACAGTGCAGGCTATTGCTCTGTTGCCGCCAGAAGATGGCATGGATGCCCCGTTCCAGCGCAGAGTAGATCTGGCGCAGGCCGTTTTTTACAATGCGTTGGATGATGGCATGCCGCCGCTGCGGCGCGTGCTTTCTGTGTATCTCCAACCCAATGATCCGGCTGCGCTGCGGGTGGGAGATCATCTTCGGGTTAAGGCTCTTTTGCAGCCCCCTCCATTTCCAGTGCTGCCCGGCGCGCGGGATAGACAGTTTGAGGCATGGTTTGCCAATCAGGCGGGAAGTGGCCGGGCTTTGGGGTTTGTGCAGCTTGTTGTGCTGGCACAAGGCCATAAGCTGCAATTGCGGTTTGAAAACCTGCGCGAACGCATAAATGCCCGCATCCATACCATTCTACCCGGCCCAGAAGGTGGCGTGGCTGCCACCGTGCTGGTGGGGGCTTCCGAAACTGTAGAAAAACAGTTGCGGGAAGATTTTGCAGCCTCCGGCTTGGCGCATCTTCTGGCTGTTGCAGGGCTGCATCTGGGTATTGTGATGGGCCTTGTTATGGCCGCTAGCCGTCTGCTTTTGGCGACTACGGAATACACAGCCTTGCGCTGGCCCTGTAAGGCATTGGCCGCCTTTTGCGCGTGGGGTGCGGGGCTGGTTTATGTGCTGCTGACAGGGGCGCATCTGCCTGCTCAGCGCAGCCTGTTAATGGCCGCAGTTGCCGTGCTGGGCATTGCGGCGGGGCGGCGTGTTGTTTCCATGCGCGGCTTGGCGGTGGCGGCCTGTGTGCTGGTGCTATGGATGCCGCAGGTGGTGATGGGTGTTGCGTTTCAGATGTCTATGGCGGCAGTGATGGCGCTGGTAGCAGGGTATGAGGTGTTGCAGCCAAAGCTTATGCGCTGGCGGGCCAGCACAACAGGGCTTGGGCACTGGCTGGCGTGGCATAGCGTTGTTTTGGCATTGACCAGCGTGCTGGCAGGATGTGCCACCTTACCGGTGGCTATGGCGCATTTTGGCGTTATTCAGCCATTTTTTGTGGTGGCCAATATGGTGGCTGTGCCGCTGATGGCTGTGTGGATTATGCCGCTTGGCTTAATTGCCCTTGCGTTTATGCCCCTCCACATGGATGCCCCGTTTTTATGGCTGCTGGGTGTGGGTATCCGCCCCATTATATGGCTGGCGCATATGGTGGCGCATTGGCCTGCTGCGCGTGTGGTTGTGCCGCACATGCCTAGGTGGGGGCTTCTGGCCGTTATGTTGGGCCTGTGCTGGATATGTCTGTGGCGGCAGCGCTGGCGTTGGGCGGGGTGCGCTGGTTTGGTGCTGGGTGTGGTAAGCCCGTGGCTTTTAGTGCAGCCAGATGTAATTATCAGCCCGGATGGTGGGTTGGTAGGGGTAAGAGAGTCTGACAAAATATATGTCATGGGCCAATCCCGTGCAGCGCGGCCTGTTATGCAGGCATGGGGCCAATATTTTGCTCAACCCGTAGGCATATTTCCGCCGGAGGGAGAAACGCCCGATGGCGCCCTTACATGCGGAGCAGAAAACACGCCAGATACCTGCGTGGCGTTGCTGCATGGGCAGGATGTTGTAGTGCGCAGGCAGGATGCCTCGGATGGGCGTTTACTTCTGCCTGTCGATATATGTACGGGTGCGGATGTGGTTATCAGCGTGGCACCCTTACGTGCTTCCTGCCTGAATGCGCCTATAAGGCTGGATCGGTTTTCAGCGTGGGAAAACGGGGCAGAAGCAATATTTTTGCATAAAAGCGGCAATGTGCTCAGAACAGACCGTGCATGGCGTGGGCAACGCCCTTGGGTGTTAAAGCCCGGCGGCCACGGTATGCCTGTTCTGCCACTAGCACCTTCAGAATAAGCAAAAGGGGCTTATTCTGGCGTATCTTCAAACGCTTCCATCACGCGGCTGGAATAAACAAGGGCGGCCCCTGCATTTAGCGCTACGGCCACGCCAAGGGCTTCGGCTATTTCTTCCTTGGTTGCACCAGCTTTTTTGGCGGCGGCGGAGTGTACGGCAATACAGCCATCGCACCGGGTGGTAACAGCTACGGCCAGTGCAATCAGTTCACGCGTTTTATCATCCAGATGCTTTTTTTCTGGTAGGGGTGTTTCCAGCGTTTGCAGCCCTTTAAGAGTATTGGGTGTTAGGGACGCCAGCGTTTTGACATTCTGTGCCATGTTTGCACGGTAAGCATTCCAGTCTGTCATGATCGCCTCTCTGAATTATGTGGTCTAAACCGATCACAACTGCATCAGATGTGGCGCTTTTTGTCACGACACGGTTAGGAGAGGCTTGTACGCTTGCGGAAAGTGCGGTGGAGCCGTTATCGGGCAGGATTATGACACAGACAGACATGAACGGGGCATCGGCCGCAATACGGCTGGGGCCATTGGCAGTTTACCAGCAGCGTATTGCGGCAGGGGAACTGAAGAGTGATCCAGACCAGCTGCGCGTTGTAACGCGGCTGAACACCTTGTGGCAGGAGCTTGCTTCCATGCCCGCCACGGCTGCGCCGCCTCCTGTGGAAGGGATAGAAGGCAGAGCCAAGGGGCTTTTGGCTGGGTTGGCCCGCAGGCTGCGCCCGCAGGCAGATACGTTTGCCACCCGCCCGGCGCGCCCGCGTGGGCTGTATATTGTGGGCCGTGTGGGGCGCGGCAAAACCATGGTGATGGATCTGTTTTACGCCTGCGCACCCGTGCAAAAAAAGGAACGCATCCACTTTTTGCGCTTCATGCAGGATGTGCATCGTGATCTGCATGATCTTAAAGCCGCCAACCCCAATATGGCAGATCCCATTCCGCCTTTGGCCAAAACCATCGCCAGCAAGGCGCAGCTTCTGTGCTTTGATGAGTTTCAGGTGAATGACATTGCCGACGCCATGATTTTGGGGCGGCTGTTTGAGGCCTTGTTTGCTAATGGGGTGGTTATTGTTGCCACCTCCAACACAGATCCTTCGCAGTTGTTCCAGAACCGCCCCGGCGCAGATGCGTTTAAGCCGTTTATTGCCATTATCCAGCGCGAACTGGATACGATTGAGCTGGATTCGCAGCGTGATTATCGCCGTGGGCGCGAGCAAGACCGTGAAACATGGCTTGTGCCTGCGGATTCTCAGGCCAAAAGCAGGCTGGACAGAATTTTTGCCCGCTATGCAGCAGATGAAAAGCCCGGCCCGGTAGACCTAAAATTTAGTGGGCGCGTGTTTGAGGTGGATATGGCGGCAGGCCCGGTGTGCCGGTTTGATTTCAACTCTTTGTGTGGCAAACCGCGTGGGCCGAATGATTATCTGGCGCTGGCCAAGCATTTTCCGGTGGTGATTGTCGATAACATTCCGTGCATGGGGCAGGATGATGCCAACCTTGCCCGGCGCTTCATCACGCTCATAGATGCCTTGTATGACAACGGAAATCTGCTGTTTGCCTCGGCTGATGCCCAGCCCGACCAGTTGTTTACAGATGGAGATGGTGCAGATGCGTTTGCCCGTACGGCATCACGTCTCGCTGAGATGGGAAGTGAAAGCTGGCTGGAGCATGGGGCGCAGGCTGCGCAACAGGCTCATAGCCTCTCTAGAGCGTGACATCCCACGCCCTTGTTCCCGCCACATACGCGGTCTAGCTCTTTGATGCAGAACAAGCCGGAAGCGGGATGGCTTTCCGGCAAAAAGGACACAGGGGACGCTCCGCGCTATGGGGCGGAGTGAAGAAAAAATGGTCCGGTTTACGGTGGAGAACAACGCAATATCTGGCCAACGGTGCGCATGTGCCCCGCGGCAAGGAGGAATGTGAGATGGCGGTTTCGGACGTACTGGCAACCGCTCTTAACGGTGCCAATATCGCTTACCTTGCGGATCTGTATGCCCAGTGGGCGAAGGATCCTAAAAGTGTAGATCCGTCCTTCGATATTCTGTTCAGCTCGCTGGGCGATGATGAAGCCGCAGTGCTGAAGGATGCCGTTGGAGCCTCTTGGGCGCCACGCCCTTCCATTATCACGGGGGATGAACCCGCACCCGCTCCGAAAGGAAAAGGTGGCCCGGCTGGTGGGTTGGCCGCGCAGGATAGCTTGGCCATTGCCCGGCTGATCCGTGCGTATCGTGAATACGGTCATAAGGAAGCCTCGCTTGATCCGCTGGGCCTGAAGGTGCCGCATAAAACCGAGGAACTGGACCCCGCATCATACGGTTTTGGTGAAAAAGACCTAAACCGCGAAGTGTTTATTGGATCACTGCTTGATCCGTTGCTCAAGGGCAAGAACACGGCCAAGGTTTCCGAGGTTATTGCGGCGCTGCGTTCTGTGTATTGCGAAAGCATTGGCGCGGAATACATGTATGCCCGTAACCACGAACAGCGCGAATGGCTGCGCAAACGGTTGGAAGGCGATAACTGGCGCGCCCGCGTAACGGTGGAAGAGCAGAAGGTTATCCTAGCCAATCTGACCGAAGCAGAAGGGTTTGAAGCCTTCTGCCAGAAGCGCTACGTGGGTGCGAAGCGTTTTGGTTTGGAAGGGGGGGAAATCTCCATTCCATCCTTGCACGCTATTATTGATTCCTGCGCCAGCCAGGGGGTAACCTCTGTTGCCATCGGCATGGCGCATCGTGGGCGTTTGAACACGCTGGTGAACGTAGTGCGCAAGCCTTACGTGGCCATCTTTAACGAATTTGCTGGTGGTTCCTTCAAACCAGACAATGTTGAAGGTTCGGGTGACGTTAAATACCACCTTGGCTCCTCCACAGATGTGGATGTAGCAGGCAAGGCGGTGCATATCTCCCTCCAGCCCAACCCTTCCCATCTGGAAGCGGTTGATCCGGTCGTGTGCGGTAAGGTGCGCGCCATTCAGGATGATGCGGGTGATACGGAAAAACGCCTGTCCAGCCTTGGCGTTATCATCCACGGTGATGCGGCGTTTGCCGGGCAGGGTATTGTTTACGAAACCTTTGCTATGTCCCAACTGCCGGGGTACCGCACCGGCGGCACCATCCATATGGTGGTGAACAACCAGATTGGCTTTACCACCAATCCGGAATGTGGGCATTCGGGCGTTTACGGCACCGATGTTGCAAAATCCATTGAAGCCCCCGTGCTTCATGTTAATGGTGATGATGCCGAGGCGGTCATTTACGTCTCCCGTCTTGCTGCGGATTATCGTCAGGCTTTTGCAAGCGACATTGTGCTGGATATCATCTGCTATCGCCGCCACGGGCATAACGAAACGGATGAGCCCGTCTTTACGCAGCCGGTGATGTACAAAGCCATTGCCGCGCACGATACGCCACACACGCTTTATGCAAAACACCTTGTAAAAGCAGGCGTTGTGACGGATGACGAAGTGAAGGCCCAGTGGGATGCCTTCCACGCCAAGCTGGATGAAGATTACAAGGCTGCTCAGTCTTATAAGGTCAACAAGGCAGACTGGCTGGAAGGTGGCTGGAAAGGTCTTGTGGCTGCCGGGCATGATCCGGAACGCGCCTTCCCTGAAACAGGTGTTGCACTGGATGCGCTGCGCAAGATTGGCGAAGCCATTACAAAAGTGCCAGAAGGCTTCAACCTGAATTCCAAAATTGCCCGCCAGCTTAAGGCCAAGGCAAATATGTTCAGCACGGGTGAAGGGTTTGACTGGGCAACTGGTGAAGCTCTGGGCTTTGGCTCTCTGCTGCTGGATGGCCACCGTGTGCGTCTTTCTGGTGAGGATTGCCAGCGTGGCACGTTCAGCCAGCGTCATGCCGTGTGGACGGATCAGGTCAACCAGACACCATTTACGCCGCTCAACCACATTCAGGACAAGCAGGCGCAAATCGAAATCTGGAACTCGCTTCTTTCAGAATACGGCGTGCTTGGGTTTGAATACGGATATTCTGTGCGCAACCCGCAAACGCTGGTGCTGTGGGAAGCCCAGTTTGGTGATTTTGCCAACTGTGCTCAGGTAATTATCGATCAGTTTATTGCTTCGGGGGAAACCAAGTGGCTGCGTATGTCCGGTTTGGTCATGCTGCTGCCGCATGGTTACGAAGGGCAAGGGCCGGAACATTCTTCTGCCCGTCTGGAACGGTATCTTCAGCTTTGCGCTGAAAATAACATGTTTGTTTGCAACATCACCACGCCAGCAAACTACTTCCATGCTCTACGCCGCCAGCTTAAATTGGATTACCGCAAGCCGATGATCCTGATGGAACCGAAATCTCTGCTGCGGCACAAACTTGCTGTTTCCGCACTGGCAGATTTTGGGCCCGGCACACGCTTTAAACCCGTTATTGGCGAAATTGATGATCTGGGTGCCGATAACAAAGTGCGCCGCGTGGTGATCTGCTCTGGCAAGGTCTATTACGATCTGCTGGCCGAACGCCGGGAAAAAGGCATTAAGGATGTTGCCATCCTGCGTCTGGAACAACTCTACCCCTTCCCGGAAGCAGCCCTAGCCGCCGAACTTAAGCGCTATCCTGAAGCAGACATTGTCTGGTGTCAGGAAGAAACGGAAAACGGTGGTGCATGGCATTTTGCAGACAGGCGGATTGAAGCAGCCCTTGTTGCCGCAGGCCATAAGGCAGGCCGCCCGCAATATGTGGGCCGTGCAGCAGCAGCCAGCCCGGCCACCGGCCTTGCCCGTATTCATGCGGCAGAGCAGGCAGACTTGGTTGAACGCGCATTGGGGCTGAAAAAGTCTGGCTGAACCGGATTAGGCTGAATTGAAGAAAACGGCCCGCAAATACGGGCGCACCCCCGGTGCCATTGCCAAAAATTAAAATGGCGCCGGGGATTTGAAGAAAAGATGGGGAACAGGATGTCTGTCGAGATCAAGGTGCCGACACTGGGTGAAAGCGTAACCACAGCAACCGTGGCCAAGTGGCTGAAGCAGCCGGGCGAAGCGGTGCAGGCAGATGAACCGATTGTTGAGCTGGAAACAGATAAGGTGAGCGTAGAAGTTTCTGCGCCGCAGGCTGGTATTCTGGGCCCGCAGGCTGCCAAGGAAGATCAGGAAGTAGAAGTGGGCGCACTGCTAACCACTCTGGAACCCGGTAAGGCCGGTGCGGCACCAGCAGCCAAAGCCGCTGCCCCGGAAAAGAAAGCAGAACCCGTAGCTGCGGCTGCTCCGGCAAAAGCCGCAGCGCCAGCTCCTAAGGCCGCCGCACCTGCGCCAGCAGTAGATGCCGGTGCCGCTCTGCCAGCAGCCCGCAAGATGATGGCTGAAAACGGCCTGAGCGCACAGCAGCTTGCAGGCACAGGCCTTGGTGGCCGTATTACCAAGGGTGATGTGTTGGGCTTTTTGGCTAACCCACAGGCTGCAACACCAGCCGCTGCCCCCAAGCCGCCGCGTAATGATGACCCGCGTGAAGAACGCGTGAAAATGACACGCCTGCGCCGCACCATTGCCCGCCGCCTGAAGGAAGCACAAAACACGGCGGCCATGCTGACAACGTTTAATGAAATCGACATGTCCGGCGCTATGGCGCTGCGTGCCGAATATCAGGACTCGTTTGTTAAAAAGCACGGTGTCAAGTTGGGCTATATGTCCATCTTCTCCCGCGCTGTTGTGGCAGCCCTGAAAGAATTCCCGGCCATTAACGCAGAAATCGACGGTGATGACGTTATCTACCGTGATTTCGTAAACCTCGGCATCGCCGTGGGTGGGCCAAATGGGCTGGTGGTGCCGGTTATCCGTGATGCCGACAAAATGGGCTATGCCGAAATTGAAAAAACCATTGCAGGTTTTGGCAAGGCAGCGCGTGAAGGCACGCTTAAGCTGGATCAGCTTTCTGGCGGCACCTTCTCCATCACCAATGGCGGTATTTACGGCTCTTTGCTGTCCACCCCCATCCTGAATGCACCGCAGTCTGGTATTCTGGGCATGCACTCCATTCAGGAACGCCCGGTGGCAGTGAACGGGCAGGTGGTGATCCGCCCGATGATGTATATTGCCCTTTCTTATGATCACCGCATTGTAGATGGCAAGGAAGCGGTTAGCTTCCTTGTGCGGGTGAAGCAGAACGTAGAAGACCCGCGCCGCCTTCTGATTGAAGTTTGATAGCGCGGTTGCCGAAGGGGTGGATGTGCACCTCTTCGGCCAATTTTTCTGCATATCCCTACGTGAGCGAGACGAGACCCATGCCGATTGAAATTAAAGTTCCCACACTTGGAGAAAGCGTTACGACCGCCACGGTGGGGAAGTGGCTGAAGCAGCCGGGTGAAGCTGTAAAAGTAGATGAGCCCGTTGTTGAGCTGGAAACAGATAAAGTAAGCGTAGAAGTGCCTGCTCCTGCATCCGGTCGGCTTGAAAATCATGCCGTTAAAGAAGGTGATGAAGTAGAAGTGGGCGCTGTGCTGGCTACGCTGGAAGCCGGTGCTGCTGGTTCTGCGCCCGCCGCAAAAGCTGCCGCTCCTGCTGCCAAGGCAGAAGAAGCTAAGCCCGCTGCCGCAACGGCCCCGGCAGCACAGGCTCCGGCAGAAACAGATTACGATGTAGTGGTTATTGGTGCTGGCCCCGGTGGGTATGTGTGCGCCATTCGCGCTGCACAGCTTGGCTTTAAGGTTGCATGTGTTGAACAGCGCGCAACGCTTGGCGGCACCTGCCTGAACGTGGGCTGTATTCCTTCCAAGGCGCTGCTTCAGTCTTCCGAAAACTACCATGCCGCCGGGCATGATTTTGCCGCTCATGGTGTGGTGATTGATAGCGTAAAGCTGGATCTGGCCCGCATGCAGGCCCGTAAGGCAGATATTGTTGGCGCCAACGTGAAGGGCGTTGAATATCTGTTCAAGAAGAATGGCATCACCTGGCTGAAAGGCCACGGCAAGGTGGAAGGCACAGGCCGCCTTAGCGTGGATGGCAAGCCCGTTACCGCCAAGCACATTGTTATTGCCAGCGGCAGCAACAGTGCAAATCTACCGGGCATTGAGATAGATGAAAAAGTTATTGTCACCTCCACGGGTGCGCTGGAGCTTTCCGAAGTGCCCAAGCGCCTTGTCGTGATTGGTGGCGGCGTGATCGGTCTGGAACTTGGCAGTGTATGGGGCCGTTTGGGTGCCGATGTAACTGTTGTTGAATTCCTTGATCGTCTGGTGCCAGGCACGGATAATGAGGTGGCCTCCCAGTTCCAGAAGCTGCTGGTGAAGCAGGGCTTCAAAATGAAGCTGGGCCATAAGGTGACCAAAGCTGAAAAAACCAAAAAAGGCGTGGTGCTGACGGTTGAACCTTCAGCCGGTGGTGCCGCCGAAACGCTTGAGGCCGATGTAGTTCTGGTTGCTGTGGGCCGCACCGCTGCCAGCAAAAACATGGGTCTGGAAGAAGCCGGTATTGCGCTGGATAAGCGTGGCCGTGTTGAGGTGGATGCACATTACGCTACCAGCGTGCCGGGCATTTACGCCATTGGTGACGTTATTGCAGGCCCCATGTTGGCCCATAAGGCAGAAGAAGAAGGCGTAGCTTTGGCAGAACTGCTGGCTGGTCAGGCTGGGCACGTCAATTACGATGCCATTCCGGGTGTGATTTACACATGGCCGGAAGTTGCCTCCGTTGGCTTTACGGAAGAGCAGCTTAAAGAAAAGGGCGTGGCTTACAAAACCGGCAAGTTCCCCTTCATGGCCAATGGCCGTGCCCGCGCTTTGGGCATGACGGATGGCTTTGTAAAGGTGCTGGCAGATAAGCAGACAGACCGCGTTCTGGGTGTGCATATTATTGGCCCATGTGCTGGTGAACTGATTGCCGAAGCCACAATGGCCATTGAATTTGGGGCCTCTGCCGAAGATATCGGCCGCGTGTGCCACGCACATCCAACCCTGAGTGAAGCCGTGAAGGAAGCCGCGTTGGGCGCTGACAACCGCGCGATCAACATCTGAAAGTTTCCTTCTGGTTGAAAGTGGTGTCATACTCTCTTCCATTCAGAAGATGGGAGAGAGGTGGCATGTTTGTGCCAAGGCATCCAACTGTATGGGCAATGGCTGGTAGCCTGCTTTTGGCACCGGGCGGGTTTGCTGCGGCCCAAACGCCTGCGCCAGATGCGGCCTCTCAAACCGAAGAATCCCGGCCAGAAAAACCACCCATACAGGGTGATGGCGCACAAACACCTGTAACCACGCAGGCAGCCCCGGATGGGCATGTGCCTTATACTCCACCACCGGAAGAAGCCGCGCAGCTTCCCCCAATGCCTGTGGTGGATGATGATGAAGCCCGTAAGGAAGCAGATAGCCTTACGCGGGATTTCCGGCACGAAGTGCCCGTAGCCCTTAAAGTTTCAACCGCACGTAAAACCGCATGGATTGCATTGGCACGCCAGCAGTTGGAACAGGCCGGGTACACTATTGATCGGCCACAGGTTTTGGTGGTGGTGGATCGTAACCCGTCTGTGCAGCGTCTGTGTCTGATTCTGGCTTTGCCGAATGATCCAGACTGGCAGGTTATTGGCAGCACCAAGGTTTCTACCGGCACAACGGGGCGTAAGTATTATTACATCACGCCAACAGGGGTGTTTACCAACACGGCAGATCGGCTGGGTTACCGTGCGCTGGGCACCAAAAATGAAAATGGTATTCGTGGCAACGGTATCAAAGGCATGCGGGTATGGGATTTTGGCTGGCAGTGGGCTGAAAAAGGCTGGCTGCCCAGCCGAGAAAAAGGCCAGATCCGGTTGGAAATGCACGCAACCGATCCCGTTTATCTGGAGCAACGGCTAGGCCATACGGCATCTGAGGGCTGTATTCGTATTCCGGCATCGTTAAACGTGTTTATTGATAAGCACGGCCTGATAGATGCGGAATATGAGCAATGGGCTGCCGTGGATATTCGCTTTAGAGCCCTATTGCGGCCAGACAGAAAGCCCACCGCCATTTCGGGTTTAGCCGTGGTGGTGGTGGATTCGGCAGATTATCACCCGGATTCTGATAAAACCGCAGCACTTAAAGAAAATACAGGCCCATCCAAATTAGCTGCGCGTGGATAAATGTAGGCCGGGGCCGGGTGTTACGGTTTGGGGCTAAAACCAAATGTGCCTGTGTCTGCTTGATGCCTTAATAAAAAAGGCGTGCCGCCCGTAAGCAGCACGCCTTTTATTTTAACCGGTAAAACTGGTTTTTCTTACCAGATATTACAGGCCAGCAGGTACTTTACCGCCGTTTTCGGCCAGTTTCTGGCGCACTTCTTTAATCAGCCAAACGTTCATGGTGGCGCTATCGTTTGTGTCACCCGTATAGCCCAGTTCGCCAGCCAGCTTTTTGCGGGCATCCAAGGAGCTGTCGAGGCCCAGAAGCTTCAGCAGATCCACAATGGATTCCTGCCAGTTCAGGTTCTGGTCATTTTTTGCAGCCATATCGGCCAGCACGGCATCAACATTTACCGGCGTGCCAGCAGGCGGAATGGTGCCCGGAGCGGCAGCGGCAGCAGCAGAAGGCTGTGCGCCAGCATTGGCGGGGGATGTGGTGTCTGGCGTGGCAGCCTTGGCATGATGGAAAATGGCGGAGAGAATGGAGCCAAAAATGCTCATGTTCAGAAATCCTTTCGCAAGAGCCAGCATGACTTTGTACAATACAATGAAGCAGAATGCTTAAAGGCAAGCCATGCAACTGCCCCTAAGCATACAGCAGCATTGCTTGTTGCATAGAGCGCTTAATGCTTTCTGAATATTAAGTTTTTTTACAAGAGATGGCCAGAAAAAGGCAGCCTGTCCCGTAAAGGCAAAGCAGGCAGAACATAAAAAAGGGGTATGGGCCAACTGGCGGCCCATACCCCTTTTGTGTCTCTGATTTGAAAAAATCAGTAGCGGTAGTCTTGGTGCTTGAACGGGCCGTTTACATGCACGCCAATATATTCGGCCTGCTCTTTGTTCAGCTTGCTCAGATGTGCGCCAACCTTGGCCAGATGCAGGGCCGCAACCTTTTCATCCAGCTTTTTAGGCAGGGTGTACACTTTGGCTTCGTATTTACCTTCCGGCGCTGTCCACAGTTCAATCTGGGCCAGTGTCTGGTTGGTGAAGGAAGCAGACATCACAAAGGAAGGGTGGCCTGTGGCATTGCCAAGGTTCACCAAACGGCCTTCGGACAGAACAATCAGGCGCTTGCCATCGGGGAACACAACTTCGTCCACCTGCGGCTTGATGTTGTCCCACGTAAAGTTACGCAGCGCGTTAATCTGAATTTCAGAATCAAAGTGGCCGATGTTGCACACAATGGCGCGGTTTTTCATGGCGCGCATGTGGTCAAGCGTAATAACGTCCACATTGCCGGTGGCGGTTACAAAGATATCACCACGGGGGGCACCTTCTTCCATCGTCACCACTTCGTAGCCTTCCATGGCGGCCTGAAGGGCGCAGATGGGGTCTACTTCCGTAACCAGAACGCGGCAGCCTGCATTGCGCAGGGAGGCAGCAGAACCTTTACCCACATCACCATAACCGGCAACAACGGCAACCTTGCCAGCCATCATGACATCTGTGCCACGGCGGATTGCGTCCACCAGGCTTTCACGGCAGCCATACAGGTTATCGAATTTGGATTTGGTAACGCTGTCGTTCACGTTAATGGCCGGAACCTTCAGCGTGCCTTTTTTCTGCATTTCCCACAGGCGGTGCACACCTGTTGTGGTTTCTTCAGAAAGGCCTTTCACGTTGGCCAGCAGTTCGGGGTATTTGTCGTGCATCAGCACGGTCAGATCACCGCCGTCATCCAGAATCATGTTCGGGGTCCAGCCATCGGGGCCCTTCACTGTCTGTTCAATGCACCACCAGAATTCTTCTTCCGACAGGCCTTTCCATGCAAATACGGGAACGCCCGCAGCAGCAATGGCAGCCGCAGCATGATCCTGCGTAGAGAAGATGTTGCAAGATGACCAACGCACCGTGGCGCCAAGGGCCACCAGTGTTTCAATCAGCACGGCGGTCTGGATGGTCATGTGCAGGCAGCCAGCAATGCGTGCGCCTTTCAGCGGCTTGCTTTGGCCGTATTCCTCGCGCAGGGCCATCAGGCCGGGCATTTCGCCTTCGGCAATGGAAATTTCCTTGCGGCCCCACTCAGCGAGAGAGAGATCCTTAACCTTGTAATCGCTCATATTATCCTGTCTTCCTGTGCAGATCGGGCTTTTCTATACAGCGTGGGGCAGGTGGATGCCAGCCGAAACAGGCATGGCAGATGCAGCACCTGTATGCTTGCCGCTTGCATATGGGCTTTTTTTCTGGTGTCCAGATGCAACATGTCATGAATGATCTTTGAGGCTGCGCTGGGTTTTTTGAATGTCTGTGTTTCGTTCCGTTCTGTTTAACGTTCTGGCTTTTCTGCTTACGCTGCTTATGGGGGTGGGGGCTTTTCCCATTCGTTGGTTTGCGCATAGGCTGGCGCTGCCTTATGCAAAATTGTGGTCTCGGCTGGTTTTGGCGCTGTTTCGCAGTATTTGCGGCGTAAAGGTGGAAATCACGGGGCTGGAGCATCTGCCCACCCATGGCCCGGCACTTATTGCATCCCAACATCAATCCGCTTTTGATACGTTGGTATGGATGCTGCTGCTGCCCCGCCCCTGTTATGTGATGAAGGGTGAGCTGCGGCGTATTCCGCTGCTTGGCCCCATGCTGGTTTTAACGGGCATGATGCCTATTGAGCGTGCGGCAGGGGCTAAGGCCATGCGCATGCTGTTGCAGGAAACAGATAAAGCCCTGAAGGCAGACCGGCAGATTATTATTTTTCCTGAGGGCACACGCACGGCGCCGGGTGAGCACGTAGCACTTAAACCGGGCATTGCCGCCATGGCTAACCACGCCAAGCTGCCTGTTATTCCGGTTGCCACCAACTCTGGCCTGTTCTGGGGGCGCAATGCGTTTTTCAAACGCTCTGGCGTTTTGCATATTGCTATTGGCCCAGCCGTAGGCCCCGCCAAGCGCGCAGCCTTGCTGGCGGATATTGAAGCAGGTTGGCGCGAACAGGAAAAAACATTTCAGCCCTTAGCCTGATGGCGGGGGATAAAATCCCCAAAGCATGTGGATAACTTTGTGGAATTTACCTTGCGCATGTGTGCGGTAGCATCAGTAATCGGGGTGGTTTTTCTGTAAATATCTGTAAAATGCGAAATGAATACTTTGTAAATTTTTTGTGAATGACAGGTCTGTCTTATTTTTGTCTTTCATATTCAGGGATTTTTTTGAAAAGATTTTCCCGCGTAAAAAGCAGCATCAGGTTTTCCCCTACAAACTGTTTTGAATATGACAGAATAACGGCGAAGCGCCTTTGCCTGTGGATAAAAGCCGAGACTCTGTAGAAAACCGCCATGAATGTTCAGAAAAAGGGTGTGAATGAAAAAAGCGCTTCTTAGTTTTGCTGTAGGGGCTGGTGGCTGCTTTCTGGTTTTAAGTGGCTATTGGTGGGCAAGCGCGCAGTATCTGCAAAAGCAGGCAGACACCATGCCCTTAGGGTGCCAGATGCATTACACATCCCGCGTGGTAAATGGGTGGCCGTGGTATGCGCAATTGGATACGCAAAATATGCGTATGGTCTGCACGCCATTATTGGCGGCGCGGTCCTCTGCTTTTCAGATCATTTACGCTGCTACCCGCGTTACAGCGAATACAGCTTTCTGGCGTCCTTTTTTCGTACACGTGCGGCTGGTTAGTCCGATGGTAATGGAAACGCTCCATAATGCGCAGGAAGGGGAGGAAACTCCCGTTGTGTTGCGGATGGAGGGAGACCCTATAGAACTGGATCTTCCGTTAAGCAGAAGGGCGGCGGGCCATACCGTTTTTCAAACACCTTTCTTGCATGTGCTGTTCCCTGCCGGTGCCAGCCATATGGGTGATATGGTGCTGCAAAATGTGCGGGGCAAAGCCTTTTGGAACATGCAGGCCACGCAGGAACAAAGCACCGCCTCCATTTTTGTTAAGGCCCAGCGTTGGGGCATAACGGGTTGGCAAACGGTGCTGGAGGATGTGCAGGCTGCTGTTGCCATACCGGGGCCAACAACAAATGTGCGCGAAAGTATTTTTCCATCCAATGGTGCCGCCGCATGGCCAGATGTATTGGTGCAACGCTTTACAGCCCGCTGGCGTGATCTGAACCTGAAAATGACAGGGCAGGTGCGCGGCGGAGAGCTTTTACACCCCACGGGAGATTTTTGGCTGAGCGTTGCAAACTGGCAGCCCTTTTTAGAGAACTTGCGGCGTGAAGGCACACTTTCTGCGCAGGAAGCCGCAGGCATGGCCACTATGCTTGCGCGTGTTACGCGGGAACAACCCGATAACCTGCAAATGCCGTTAATGTTGCGTAACGGCACCATGCAGTTGGGAACGCTGCCGGTTTCTGCCCTGCAACCTGTTTTTCAGGCAGCACGCCATGCAGCGCAAGAAACCGGAGCACAAGTAGGGCGTGCGCGCGCAAACTGAAGGGTTTAAAACGTATCTTTTTCGCGGCGTAGTTGAGCAAAGGTTTGCACGTTTTTTGCGCGTAAAAAAGGGTTGGTGGCGCGTTCCATCCCCAATGTGGAGGGTACGGTGGGTTTGTTTTCGGCCCGCAGGCGGCGCACCTCCGCTACACGTTCCTTTAACGCAGCATTCTGTGGTTCTGCATGTAAGGCAAAGGCGCTGTTGCTCTGCGTATATTCGTGCCCGCAATAAACACGCGTTGCATCGGGCAGGGCATCCAGCTTGTGCAGGCTCTCAAACATCTGTGCAGCGGTGCCTTCAAATAGTCGGCCACACCCAAGGCTGAACAGCGTATCCCCACAAAACAGGGAAGGTGGGTTGGGGAAGTAAAAGCAAATATGGCCCAGCGTATGGCCCGGCACAGCAATAACAGTGCCGGTACAGGCCCCTACGGCAAGGCTGTCTTGATCGTGCAAAGCAATATCCAGCGGCGGCATGCGCTGTTGCTCGGCCGCGGGGCCAGCTACGCGGGCATGATAGCGCTGGCGAAGTGCTTCCGTGCCGCCGGTGTGATCATGATGGTGATGCGTGAGCAAGATCAGATCCAGCCGCCCACCTTCTTTTTCAATAAAGTTCACAATGGGCGCGGCTTCTCCGGGGTCTATCACTGCGGTTGTGCCTGTTTCCGTATCACGTAAAAACCACGCGTAATTGTCGGACAGAACAGGAATGGCCTGAACATCAAGAGGCATGGGGAAAGCTCCTGCTGTGGAAATTTGAAAATAGGGAAGGCAAATCATGACGGGGTCACAAACCGTATGATAGACATGCAGAATGCTCGATGTCATGCCGCCGGAAAGCAGTTTTTACACAACAGCAAGAGGCCAGTGCTTTCTGGCTCTGGTTGGTGAACGTCTGCGCTGGTTCTGGCCAGATCTGGGGCAGCAGCACGCTGTGCTGGGGCTAGGGCATACGGCTGCGTATCTGGAAAAGTTGGAGAATGGCAGAGCCACACCAGCCTGTTTGGTTGCTGCCAATGCGCCGCTATGGGGCGCGACATCCACGCCCGGTCTAAGCTGTGTGGTGGATCTGCACAGCCTGCCGTTTCAGCCCAAGCAGTTTGACCGGGTATTAATGGTGCATGCGCTGGATGATCGCCAACACTCCGTATCTGTTCTGCGAGCCGCCGGGCAGGTGATGAAGCCCGATGGCAGGTTGCTGTTAATTGTGCCCAGCCGTTTTGGTGGCCGGGCGCGGTTGCGGGGCACGCCATTCCGGCACGATGCGGCTTTTTCCCGCCGATGTCTCAAGCAAACGCTTGCATCTGCCATGCTTAAACCAGAACAATGGGATGAAGCTCTTTTTCTACCCACGGGCGCTATGAGTTGGATGCGCCATAACGGACGAAAAATGGATATTGCAGGCAAGGTGCTCTGCCCCGGCGCGGGTAGCCTGATATTGGTGGAAGCGGTGCGGGATGAGTATTCTGCCCTCTCCCTGCCAGTAAAGGCGCGGCAGCGTTGGCTTGCCCGTTCCCTGTTGCCGGTAAGGGGCACAGCAAAGGCCATACAGGACAGAAAATACGTTTCACGCATTTCGCGGCGTTGAATAGATTGTCATTAACCGGCTGTCATGGTGTTATCCGCCGGATTTCATAGCAGGTTGGGGCCGGGTTCCATTTTCACCTCCTTTGTTCTTTGCAGTTTGCTGGCGATATTTGCTGCGCTGGGCGTTTTTGCAGTGCTGCCAGACAGGCTTCTGCGTGGTGCTGCGGTGTGGCGGGCAGAAATTATGGGTGGCCTGTGGGCGCTCTGTGGCGTGTTGGCCATTGTGGGAGCTGCGTGCAAGCTGGAGGGCGAACTTAGCTGGTTTCCGGTTTTTGGGCTGGATGGCCCAGCCTTGCCCATGCTTGTTTTGCTGGCGTTTGCCGGGGGCGTAGCCGGTAGTGGCGCTGCGGCGTTGGCCTGCGTGTTTGTGGGCATGGGCTTTCTGGCCCTTTCTCCGCTGGTATTTGGGTTGCTTACGGGCACGGCACTGGTGCTTTTAGCGGCAGGCGGGTGGCGCAGTGTGTGTCTGCCATTTGCTGTGTTGCCCGCTTGTATTCCTGCAGATAGCCCTTTTTGTGTGCCGCTTTTGTGCCTGACTGTGCTGCTGATGGGCTGGGCGGTTTCTGTGCAAAAAGGGCCAACGGCTGTGCTGCCCGGTATGGTGGGGCTGTTTTTGTTGGGCCGCCTTTTGGCCGAAGTGGGTGAGCTTTCTGTGCTGCCACAGGTTATGCTGGTGGCCAGCGGATGTTTGGTGGCGGCAACAGGCACTTTGCAAGCCATGCGCGATAAAGGTCTGGCGCGTATTGCATCTGGGCTATGTGCGGCATGGTATGGCATATTGGTGGTGGCTGTTGCGCTGGCTTTGGTTTCCAGTTTTGGCGGTATGGAAACATTCCGTATGGCCATTATTCTGGGTATGGGCGCCCCCATGCTGGCCCTTATTGGCCTGTTATGGCTGGCGCAATGGCAGCAGGTAGAACCAAAGCGCCGCATTGCCTCCCTTTCTGGCCATGTGCTGGTTGCTGGCTTGTTAATGCTGTTTTCCATTATGCCGCCTTTTGGCGGGTTTGCCGTTTTATGGAGCCTACTTGTTGGCGCGTATGATGCCATTGCCGTGGCGCAACCCGTTGGCGCGCTTACCATAATGCTGCTGCTTGCACTGCTGGGCAGCATTATGGTGCTTATGGGGGCCGGGTTGCTGCGCGCAGGTGCGGCCCTGCTGTTTCCTTCCACTGTTTTTCAGCCAAATCAGGCCCCCGTGGCGGCAGAGTTTGTGTGGCCTAGCTGGATATGTGCTGGGGCCGCCATGTTGCTTGTGCTGTTACCGGGGCTATGGCTTTCGCTGGCGGATCATTTGGTGGTGGGGCCTGTTGTGCCGCCGCTGAAGTGGAGCCGCATTGCTACAATCTGGCTGGAAGGCGGCGGGGCCAGTTTTACCCCTGTTTTTACATTTTTGGCGTTGGGTGCGGCCTTGGCGGTGGCTGCCGTGCTGGTAAGGCTGCTGGGTTTTCTGCCCTTTGAGCGTGTTATCAAGCCGGTGCCAGTATGGCGCCAAGGCGCACCTATCATACAGCCCGCAGAAGGGCGCACAGTTTCTTACGAGGGCGCGGCGCCTTTATGGCCTGCCTGCATGGCGCTTTTTGGGTTGGTGGCTGAAACCCGAAAGGACAAACGGCTGGCCCGCCGTAGCCGTGTTGCCCTGCGTTACGGCAGGCGTTGGTTGTTCCGGGGTGCCGAATGGTGTGAAACACAGGGCTTGGTGTTGATTCTGCTGCTTTTGGGTGGCGGCCTGCTGGTGGGGCTGTTTGTAGGAAAATGAAGCAGGATTTAACATGGGGCTGGGCATTTGGCTGTGTTGCTGCTCTGGCCATTCAGGCAGCCCTTATGGTGCTTGTAGCACCGTGGTTTGCGGGGTGGGTGCATCGTCTTGCTGGCCGATTGGTGGGTGAACCGCGCTTTCCTGCAGGGGGGAGGTGGCAGGAAATCTGGCATCAGTTCCGCCGTCCGTCCTTATATGGACGGCAAGATGGGCTGAACGGCGTTTTTTGTGCCTTGGCGTTGGTTCTGGCAGTGTTGGCTTGTGGGTTGGTGCCGGTATTTACACTTACAATGCCGGGCTTTCCCGCACCGGGCATGCTGCTTGTATGCACCATTCTGGTGGCCGTAGGTGTTTTGCTGGACTTGCCGCAGGCTGTGCAGGAGGCCTCTGCCGCACAACAAGGATGCGCGGCCATTGTGGCGGATGCGTTGCTCTTGCCGGTGTTAACGCCCGTGCTGTTGCTAACCGGGGCGCATGATCTGGTTGCGTTTTTGGGCAGGCTGCATGTGCTTTCTCCTATTACAGAAGGCGCACCTTACGTGCTGGCTGGTGTGGCGTTGTTTTTGGCAACAGCCTTGGCACGGCGGGATGAGCAAACAGCTTCTGCCACACTTTCCGGCCCGGATAGAGCCATGTGGCTTTTAGCAGCAGATTGCATGCAGATGTGCTGGGTTACGTTGGCGGCAGATGTGGCTTGGGCAGGCAGCTTGGCCATGCCGGGAGAAAGCGGGGCCGAAAACTGGCTGACCCAATGTGTAGAAGGCTTGGGCCTATGGATGTTTAAGCTGCTTGTGGCGTCTTTCATGCTGGCGGTGCTGCGTATGGCTCTGCTGCCTGCAGGGCGTAGGGCGCGTGTGCGGTTGGGTGCTATTTTTCTGCTGGGCGTTCTGGCATGGCAGGTCACTTCTTCTCACGTTGCAGCCCCCCCATCTGAGCCTGAAAACCACAACGTTGAGGATGAAAACACCCAAGGCTATTCAACAGAACCAGCGCCGGAAGGAGAACCTTCATGACACTGGCCGCCATTCTCATGCCCTTGCTGGCGCTATGCGTTGTGGCGCGGGGTATCGGTTTTTTGCCTTTGCTGGGGCTGGTTGCCGCTGCTGCTATGCTGGTGGACGGGCATACTCCTTTACAGCAGGCAGGGGCGGCGATGGCCGCAGTTTTTGCCATAGGGCCAGTGCTGTTTTTACTGCGCTATCAGCATGATGCCGCGCGGGAACGCACAGGCAGCGCCATACCGTTTTTTGCACTTGGCCTGATGGTGTTGTTGCTTCTGGCCTGCACGCGCGCAGGTGTTGCGGTGTTTCCTGCCAGTTTATGTGTGGTTGTGGCTGGCCTGGTTTCGGTTATCTGCCACCATAGCATGGTATGGCAATGGGCCGGGTTGCTTACGTGTGTTGAAGGTGTGCTGCTGTGTGGCGTGCAGGCGCATCAACCTTCTGTGGTGGGTGTGGCCGGTTTGGCTGGTGCTGTTGTGGCCATGCTTGGGGGGATGTGCATCCACCGTATTATGCCGCGCGTGGTGCCATTGCGCCCACCTTCCGCCCGTAAAAAAACCTCCCCCGACTCTCCAGAAAAGAACGGAGATGCAGCATGACAGGCACAGCAGGGGCAGGCATGTTTCTGGCGGCACTGGCATTTGTGTGGCCCTTTTTGGGGGCGGCCGCAGTATGTGCGGTGCCTGTGGCGCGTAGCCGTGAACTGGCAATATGGATGTCTGCCATAGGCTGTGTGCTGGCGTTGGCAGTTTTTGTTTTTCCGGCGTCGGGCGCTGTGGCCGCTGGGTGGGATGATGACCCCGTGCAGCGTGCCGGGCGTGTCATGCTGGCTTTTGGCCTGCTGCTGATGGTGCTTGAAAACGGCATCTTGCATGATAGGCTGGTACGTAGCCTGCCGCATGTTTCCACCGCTTTGGCGGGGTTGGCCTGTGTTGCGCCAGACCCCGCTGTGGGGTTGGGTATTTTAGAAGCCGCTTTGGCATGGGGGGTATTTGTTTTTACCCGTCCAGCCGGGCAGGCCAGAATGGGGTGGGGGCTTATCCGTAATGGCTCGGTTGGCACGTTTTTGGTGCTTTCCGGCTTGCTGCTTCCAGCCAATACCGTTGTTTCTGGCCTGATGATGGCTTGCGGATTGGTGGTGTTAACCGGCCTTTCTCCCTTTGGGCAATTTTGGCAGGATGAAAATGATACTTTCCTGTTTTTGCCATTTGCCGGGGCGGCCCTGTTGCTGGCCATGCGCCTGCGCACACATGGGGGAGAGGTGTTTGAAACCGCCCTTGTGCTGTGTGGTCTGCTTTCTGTGTGGCTTACGGCCTGTGCCGGGCGCTTTCCCGATAGGCAAAGGTTGTTCCGCACCTTTCCATCTGCATTGGCGTTGATAGCGGTTGGTATTCAGGCCGATGTGGCAGCGTTGCTGTTTTTATGCGGTTGGTGCCTTGCCGGTGGCGGGCGTGCAGGCCGTGGTTGGGCTGTTAATACCTTGGCCTGTTTTCCGCCCAGCGCGCCATTTGTGGGCTGCTTGCTCCTGCTTTCCATGATGAGTGATTGGTCATGGCCGCTGGCGTTACTGACAGTTGCGGGTATTTTGGCGGCAGTTACGCGTGCTGTGCCTGCGCGGGACATTACGCATCATTTCTGGCCGCAGGATGCTGCCGGGCGTGTAGCCTGTTCCGTGCTGACAGCTACGGGGCTGCTGGTGCCACTGGCTATGATGCTGGGAGCTTTCTGAAATGAATGCGGCTTCTCATATCTGGGCGGGGGAGGAAACAGAAACCCCGTGGCGCTTTCGGCTGCAAGAAATGGCATGGCGCGATTTGGTAGATGCGCTCAAGCATGATGATCTGCCGTTTGTAGGCCTGTGGTGTGATGGCACAGATGTACATGCGCTGTTTTTACCAGATGGCCAACCGCTGGCAGCCACATTGACGCTGGAAGATGGGCGATACCCTGCACTTTCTCCCGCAAGAGATATTTCCTGCCTGTATGAACGCCGCATTTACGATCTGTATGGCGCAGAGGGTATGTGGGCTACGGATGTCAGGCCTTTGTTGGACCATGATGTGTGGTCTTCTTCCATGCCTTTGGCGGAGCATCCGGGGGCTGGCGGAGGGCAGAAGGGGCTTATCCACTTTCAGCCTGCGGAACATATGCACCAAGAGGGTGATATGGCGGATGGCTGGGGGCCTGCCACAGGCGGCATGGAACCACCTTTGCATGTGGCGTTGGCCCTGCGAGAAGGGCGTATTCGCGCAACGGAAACAGTTACCGGTTACGCACATCGGGGCATGGAACTGCGCTGGCGTAACAGCCGGGTGGAAGATGCGTGTAAACTCAGCGCACGTGTGGCGGCTGGGCAATCTGTTGCGCAGCAGGTGGCGTTCTGTTTGGCTGTGGAAGATGCCTGCAAGGAGCAGGTCGGCCCGGAAATTCGGCTGCTGCGTGTTGCATTGCTGGAACTGGAACGTATTTACCACCATCTTTTTCTACTGGCGGATATGGCGCGTCTGGCAGGGGCACGATTGGTAGCCTCTGGCTGCATGGCGCTACGAGAGCGGATGATACAGGAGGCCGCCCCTATTACCGGCTCACGCCTGTTGATGGATGTATGTGTGCCGGGTGGCCTTTCCCTGCGCCACGCCACGCAAATGGGTGATATGTGCGCCCGCCTGTGCGAGGTGGCCGCGCGTGATTACCCAGCCTTGCTGGCTTTGTGGCAAGAATATCCGGGTCTTTCCATGCAACTGGCGGGCATGGGTAAGGTTACGGCAGATTTGCTGGAGCGTGTGGGGCTGGATGGCCCCACAGCACGTGCCGCCGGGTGGGATTGTGATGGCCGCCGCATGATGCCGGGTTACGAAGGTATATGGCGCTTCACCTCTGGCAGGCAGGATGGCACGGTAGAAGACCGCGCCATGCTTTTATTGGAAGAGGTAGGGGAAAGCCTGCGTATGCTGGATGAAGTGGCCTCCCGCATTGGGCTAACGGCTGGTGGCAGCGTGCAGCTTTCCATGCAGGATGGTGAAGGCACAGGCATGGTGGAAGGCCCGTGGGGCGGTATTCTGTACTGGGTGCGCCTGCGTGATGGCCGGGTAGAACAGGTTTTTACCCGCACCCCATCTTCCGCCACTTTGTTGACGTTTGAGGCGATATTGCCGGGGCATCAGCCAGATGATGTTGCCTTGCTTGCACGGTCATTGGATATCAACGCAGCAGCGCTGGATAGGTAAACAGTGCACGTGGGCGGAATGAAAGGCAAAAACACATGGGGCTGATACGGGCAGTATTTGATGCAGCCTTTAAGCAGGATATCCGGCGCATGAAGCCCGTAGGCCCGCGCTGGCCGCTGCTTTTGTTCCATGTGGATACAGGTGGCTGTGGCGGCTGTGGGATGGAGCTACAGGCCCTGCGTTATGCGCCATATGATATGGAAGGCGCGGGCTTTGGTTTTGTAACATCGCCTCGCAATGCTGATGTGCTGCTCATAACCGGCGCGCTTACGCGTGCCATGGCTCCGGTGCTGGAAGCTGCATGGCAGGCCATGCCTACCCCTAAAGGGCTGATTGCCGTAGGAAGCTGCGCTTTGGATGGCGGCATGTTTCCCGAAAATTATACGGTATTGGGTGGGTTGGAGCGCCGGGTTTCCATAGATCTGAAAATACCCGGCTGCCCGCCTGCGCCTCAGGATGTTCTAAACGGTCTGTGTTCCCTGTTTGGCAAACAGGCCGTTCCTCCAAAGGAACCTGAAACCTCAGCTGTGTGAAGGTGCTGGGGTTTCTTCCATATCGTCTTCATCGGTTTGCAGGTCTTCTGCTGCTTTTTTAAGCCGCAGAAAACTTAGGCGGCTGAGGGGCAATAGGAACATATAAATCACGCCCGCAGCGGCCAGAGCAGCCCACGGATCCGCCACCAGCACCACAGCATAAAGCCCGGTACCCAGCATAAGCGGCAGAACATACTGAGCTGGCACCTTGAAGTTCTTGAATGACCAGACCGGCAAAGTGGAAACCAGCAGCAACCCTGTGCTTGCCAAGGTAAGTGTAGGAATCCACGGCAGACGCGTGAGCCGGTAAAGCCAGTCTATGCCAAGCTTTTGTGCTTCCAGCCCCAAAAAAAGCGGGAAAAGAGCCAACCCGGCACCTGCGGGTGCAGGCACGCCAGTAAAGAAGTTGCTGGCATATTTGGGCTGATGATGTTCGCCATCCAGATTGGCGTTAAACCGCGCCAACCGGAGCGCCATGCACACGGTAAACATAATGCACGGCAGAAAAGCGTAACGCCCTCCATCCTTTAGCGCCCAGAAATACAGTAAGAAGGAAGGAGCCACCCCAAAGCACAAAAAGTCGGAAAGGCTGTCAAACTCTGCGCCAAAACGGGTTGAACCGCGTAACAGGCGGGCAATACGGCCATCCAGCCCATCAATAAAAGCGGAAATCAGCAAGGCCACGGCAGCGGCCTGAAAACGCCCATCCACAGCAAAGCGCATACCCATAAGGCCACCGCAAAGCCCCAACATGGTGAGTATATTGGGGATAAGCCGGTTAAAGGATGGCCCGCGTATTTTACTGCGTACCCGCCGCCGTAAACGACGACGACGGCGCGGTGTTTCGGAAGTCTGCTGCGCAGGAGCAGAAGGAGATGAGGAAGGTTGTGTCACGATTGCTCTGTTTTACAACCGCGCCATGACGGTTTCACCGCCTACCATCGTCTGCCCAACAGAAACCAGAGGTTCCACACCCGGTGGCAGATACAGATCTGTGCGCGAACCAAAGCGGATAATACCAAAGCGTTCGCCAGCTTCCACTTTGTCTCCTTCCTTTACGGAGCACACAATGCGGCGCGCCACCAACCCGGCAATCTGCACCACAGCCATCATGCGGCCATCAGGCAGGGTAAGGCTTAGGGCGTTGCGTTCATTCTGTTCAGAAGCCTTGTCCAGGCTGGCGTTCAGGAACAAGCCTGGGTGGTAGGCAACACGTGTAACCGTGCCAGCGGCAGGCATGCGGTTAACATGCACATCCAACACGGAAAGAAAGGTGGCAATGCGCCATACTGGTGCTGTGCCCATATCCAGTTCTGCCGGTGGGGCCACTTTTTCGATGGAAACAATGTGCCCATCAGCCGGGGCTACAGCTACATCGTTACGGGCAGGGGTAACCCGCTCTGGATCACGAAAGAAATACAGGCAGAAGCCAAAAAAGCCTGTGCTGGCATGGCCCACGCGGCGCAATACGGGGCAGCGCAGTTTACAGCCAGCCCAATAGGCCAAAGCAGCCGTGGCACCAGATGCCAAAAGGAAGGGGCGCGCTTCCCGGTGCGGGCGCGCAATAACAAGTTTAAGCGAAGCAAGTAGCGACATGGAGTAATCCTTACGCGAAAGCCAACATGAAGGAAAGAAAACGGGAAGGCGCCTAGGAGTTCCTTCCCGTTTGGCCGATGTTTCAGGCCATGGTCTTCAGGGCTTCACGCACAGCGGCAAATGCAGCATCAGCAGCCTGTGCATCCGGGCCACCAGCCTGCGCCATATCGCGCCGCCCGCCGCCACCTTTGCCACCCATGGCGGCACTGGCAGCACGCACAAGGGCTACGGCATCCACTTTTTCCACCATTTCCGGGCCAACGGCGGCAACAACGCTGCCTTTGCCATCTGCGGTGGAAATCAGCACCACCACATCGGCATTGCCCTGCTTGAGAATGGTTTCTGCCAGCCCTTTGAGTTCACGCGGGGGCGTTTCACCCACATTGCGGGTAGCCAGACGTGCCGCGCCAATTTTATCTACACCCGCTGCGGCCACGTTGCCTGTTGCCAACTGGCGCTGCAAATGGGCAATCTGTTTTTCCATCTGGCGGCGTTCTTCAAGCACTGCGGCCAAACGCTCTGGCGCATCGGCCACAGAAACCTTCATCATGGTGGCCATCTGTGTCAGGCGCTGTTCGTTGGAAACAGTAAGATCCTGCGCAGCTTTGCCTGCAACGGCTTCAATACGCCGCACACCGGCGGAAACGCCGTTTTCCGAAACAATACGGAACTGCCCGATATCCCCCGTGCGGTTGACGTGCGTGCCGCCGCACAGCTCCATAGACCACGGGGCCTTGTTGTCTGCACCAGCACCCATGGAAACCACGCGCACTTCATCACCGTATTTTTCACCAAACAGGGCGGTGGCCCCTTCGGCAATGGCTTCATCCGGTGTCATGGAGCGTGTGACAACCTGCGAGTTCTCGCGGATACGGTTGTTCACTTCTGCCTCAATGGCGGCCAGTTCCTCATCCGTAATCGGGCGGGGTTGGCTTACATCAAAGCGGAGGCGTTCGGCCGTGTTCAGGCTACCTTTCTGCGCCACATGCGCACCTAAATGGCGGCGGAGGGCTTCGTGCAGCAGGTGGGTGGCGGAGTGATGCGCGCGAATGGCGCTGCGGCGGTCATGATCCACCGTAGCGGTTACAGCCATGCCGGGGCGCAGCGTGCCTTCTGTTACCGTGCCGTAATGCACGATCAGATCCCCTGCTTTTTTCTGCGTATCCGTAATGGCAACTTTAACACCAGAGGCTGTTAGAAAGCCTGTATCCCCCGCCTGACCACCGCTTTCACCATAGAAAGGGGTTTGGTTCAGCAGCACGGCCACTTCAGATCCAACCGGGGCTTCTTTCAGGAATGCATTGCCAGCAATAACGGCCTGAACTTCACCATCCGCCTGTTCTGTGCTGTAGCCCAGAAATTCGGAAGCCCCGAACTTGTCTCGTGCTTCAAACCAGATGGTTTCTACAGCTGTATCGCCAGAGCCTGTCCAAGCTGCGCGGGCGCGCTGGCGCTGCACAGACATGGCATCTTCAAACCCTTTAACGTCCACATCATGGCCAGAACCGCGCAGGGCATCCTGCGTAAGATCTAGCGGGAAGCCGAACGTATCATACAAACGGAAGGCCACATCACCCGGCAGGGGCGCACCACTGGCCAGATGAGATTTTTCTTCTTCCAGCAAGTGCAGGCCACGATCCAGCATGGCTTTAAAGCGTTCTTCCTCACCACGCATGGTTTCACGGATAAGGGCTTCACCATGCACCAGTTCAGGATACGCGCCACCCATCTGCTGAATAAGGGCAGGAAGGAGCTTGTAGAAGGTGGGTTCTGTGGTGCCCATCATGTGCAGGTGGCGCATGGCGCGGCGCATGATGCGGCGCAGCACATAGCCTCGGCCATCCTTGGAAGGCAGCACGCCATCGGCAATCAGGAAGGCAGTGGAGCGCAGATGGTCGGCCACCACGCGGTGGCTGGCTTTGAATGGGCCATCAGCAGCCTGATGTGTGAGATCCGCCGAAGCCTGAATAAGGGCTACGAACGTATCTGTATCGTAGTTATCGCGCTTGCCCTGCATGATAGCGGCAAAGCGTTCCAGCCCCAGCCCTGTATCAATAGAGGGACGCGGCAGAGGAGAACGTGTGCCCGGTGGGTCTTCGAAATACTGCATGAACACGAGGTTCCAGATTTCGACAAACCGATCCCCATCTTCATCAGGGGAGCCGGGCGGGCCACCGGGAACATCTGGGCCGTGATCGAAAAAGATTTCGGAGCAAGGGCCGCAGGGGCCGGTATCCCCCATACGCCAGAAGTTATCTGATGTGGGAATGCGGATAATGCGGCTGTCATCCAGCCCGGCAATGGAGCGCCACAGGCCTGCGGCATCTTCATCTTCTGCAAAAACGGTGACCAAAAGCTTGTCTTTGGGCAGGTTGAAGCCCTTGGTTACCAAATTCCATGCAAATTCAATCGCTTCGGGTTTGAAGTAATCACCGAAGGAGAAATTGCCCATCATTTCAAAAAACGTGTGGTGCCGTGCTGTATAGCCCACATTGTCCAGATCGTTATGCTTACCGCCGGCGCGCACAACCTTTTGCGCAGTGGTTGCGCGAGAGTAGGGGCGGGTTTCCTGGCCGGTAAACACATTCTTGAACTGCACCATGCCCGCGTTGGTAAACAGCAGGGTGGGGTCGTTCTTGGGAACCAGAGACGATGAAGGTACAATCTGGTGACCGTTGCTGGCAAAATACTCCAGAAAAGCGGTGCGAATTTCGTTTGTTGTCAGCATGGCGTGAGGCAGACGATCCTGAAACTGGTTGGGCACGTGATGCTTCCACACTTGCGGAAAGGGGCCTCACGGCCAGATGAAAACGGCAAGGTTCTCTTAACCTGTGTTCCAGATGTAGCGCACACTGCGCTGATCTGAAAGAGGGCAGAGAATGGCCCGTGATATGGCTAAATTACGTATCAGAGGTTTGATGCGAAGTTGGCGGTGAAATTTCCACCGACATTTCCGCCAGTTCCAGCGCAGAAGCTGGCGGTTTTTCCCGAAAGACTACTTTCTGGCTCATGCTGAAATTGGCCAGCATGCCTGCCCCGGCTCCTGCGGCCAGCGCAATAATGGGGTGCTGCATGCAAAACGGGAAAATATAGAAAAGCAGGTAAACCGTGCCGCGGTTTAGAAAAAAACCAAGGCTGTTGGCACTCAGGAATCTGAGCCACTGAAGCACAGGGTGTTCATGGTGGCCTGCGCCTTTGAATGTCCAGATTCGGTTAAAAATCCAGTTAAGCGTGGCGGCTACAAAATACGCCACCAATGTTGCAGGCGTAAGCCCGATAAGAGGGCGCAATGCGTAAACGGTGCCAGAATCCCACAAAAAACCAAGGCTGCCCACCATGCCAAACTTTATCAGGCGGATAAGCTTGGTTGTAGCGGCGGAAGCAGAAGGGGGCGCAGTGTTCATGGCATAAAGCTTTAAACTGGAATGCAGAAAAAGCAGACATAAAAAAAGAGGTGCCCGAAGGCACCCCTTTCTTTTTCCGAAACCGGAAGCAGGCCGATTAGTGGAGGATGATTTCCACGCGACGGTTCTGCGGTTCGCGAGTGTTCGGGCCGGTCGGAACCAGCGGGTGAGCTTCACCGTAACCGTGCACGTCAATGGCGGAAGCCGGAACGCCGTCACGGATCAGTTCTGCCTTCACGCTGTCAGCACGACGCAGGGACAGACCCAAGTTGTACTTTTCACCGCGCGGGCCGGGGTGAGCCGCGGAGTTATCGGTGTAACCGTTAACTTCGATGCGGGTTGTCTGAACGTGGGTGGAAGCCTGAGCAGCTTCTGCCACGATCTGGCGAGCGCGAGCGGTCAGGACAGACTTATCCCAATCGAAGAACACCAGGTAGGAACGAGCTGGCAGCGGAGCCGGAGCAGCAACAACCGGAGCCGGCGGCGGCGGCGGCGGAGCCGTATCGAACGCATAACGCAGGCCCAGAATGAACTGGTGGTTGAAGCGGTGATCGAAGTTCACGTTACCGCCGGTGCCCTTGGAACCGGAGTAGTGGAATGCACCGTCAGAGAAGGAGCCCGGCTGACCGATCATGCGGTATTCCGTGGTCACCTGGAAGCCCGGGATGCCTGTGTCGTAAGCGGCACCGACGATACCCTGGTAAGCGAAGCCACCGTTTGTGCCACCGATGCGGGTATGACCAGCGCCGTGAGCATAGTTGGTGTCAATCGGGTTGTAGTGCTGCCACAGGTAACCGGCACCAACACCAACAAACGGCGTGACAGGTGCATCAATACCGAACTGCTTCAGGTCGATATCATACAGCACGTTCACGAAACCGCCGTAGGACTGGTCGGAACCACGGGTATGGCCAGGAAGGGATGTGCCCGGACGGTGGTCAATGTTGGAGTAGTTGTAAACGCCTTCAACTTCAGCGCGCAGGCCGTTGCCGAAGCCCCAACCAAACGCACCAAAACCGGTGAAGCCGGTGTTGTGGCGCAGCTGAGAGGAGGTTCCACCCGGAGGGGCGCCAGCAGCGTTTGCACCGTTCAGGTGAGCGTGCTGATTCTGAACCAGGTTATAACCACCGGCCACGTTTACATACGGGCCTGTAATCGTGGTGGCAGATGCGGCCGCCGGAGCCGCTGCCATCAGTGTCGTTGCAAGTAACGCCGTGCGGAGACGCATTTTTTGGTCCTCAATATTTCATCTGTTCGACTAACCCACCAACCATTTCAGCGGGCAGGTCCAGCTAGATGCCTAAAGCCGTATAAAACGATCAGTTCCAAAATAGAAACCCGAAGCTTCATACTCTTAGTGATTACAAGCCATAACCGTGTTGTATTTGCAACAGTTCATTTCGTGGGACGAATATGTTTCTGACGCAAAAGTATTTCCACGGTTTCTGGCTCTTTCCATAACATGTTGCAAAAGCATGTATCTCGCCCTCATTCTCGTCTGATTAAGGCGGAATTGCGGCAAGGTGACACATTTACAACCCGATACTTAAAAGCGGCTGTGTGTAGCCGCTTTTAAGCCACGCTACCGTCTGCTTCCAACACCTCTTTTACGGCTGTTGCGGGTACATCCCGCGTGGTGAATGCCTGACCGATTCCGTGTGCCAGCACGAAGGAAAGGCGCCCATCCTGCATCTTCTTATCGCGCTGCATATGGGCCATGAGATCCTGCGTGCGGAAGGTGTGGGGCAGATCCCGGATGTGTGCGGGCATACCCAAGGCTTCCAGATGGCGATTCACGCGTTCCATATCCGCGCGGGGACACAGGCCTAAACGGACGGAAAGCGCAAAAGCCAGATTCAGGCCGATGGAAACAGCCTCTCCATGTAAAAGGCGGCCATCATAACCCAGTTCGGCTTCTAGTGCATGGCCAAATGTGTGGCCCAGATTGAGCAGGGCGCGGCCATTGCTTTTTTGTTGCTCGCGCTCATCGGCCGCCACAACGCGGGCTTTAAAGGCGCAAGCCTGCTGTACGGCCATTGCCAGTGCTTCGGGGTCTTGGTCCAGCACGGCGGCGCCGTTTTCTTCGCACCATGCAAACAGTGCTTCATCCCCAATCAGTCCGGACTTCACAATTTCGGCATAACCAGCCACCAGCTCACGGCGCGGCAAGGTTGCAAGGGTAGAAACATCTGCCAGCACGCAAAGTGGTTGATGAAACGCCCCCAACAGATTCTTGCCCCAACGGGTGTTGATGCCCGTTTTGCCCCCAACCGAAGAATCGACTTGAGAGAGCAGCGTGGTTGGAATTTGCACAAAAGGCAGACCCCGCAGCGTGGTAGCCGCCACGAATCCGGCCAGATCCCCCACCACGCCGCCACCCAGCGCAATAATGCTGGTGCGGCGTTCTATGCCGTGCTCCAGAATGTTGTTTGTCAGTTTTTGATACATTTCCAGACACTTGGTCTGTTCCCCCGGCGGCACGCGCAGGCTGCGGGAGGTAATGCCGGTTTCCGCCAAGGCGGTTTCCAACTGATGCAGGTAGCGCGGCGCCACGTTTTCATCTGTAATAATGACAACGTTTTTCTGCGGCAGCACCGGGGCCAGCAAGGCACCCGCGCGGCTGATCAGATTCGTGCCGATCACCACATCATAGGATGTATGCGCCAAGGTAACAGGTAACCTTAACGGACGGCGCGAAAGGGCAAGGGCTTCCATAACGCGCGTGGTTGTGTGCTCCACGTTGTTGTCTCCACAATCAACAATAATATCCGCCTCGGCGTAAACCGGATGACGGATGGCCATAAGGTTTTCCAGCACGTCACGCGGGGATGTCGTGTTTAAAAGCGGGCGATGCGTGCGCCCGCTAACACGGCGCACCAGCACGGGCAGGGGGCAACGCAGCCAGATGGAAACTGCACGCTCACGCACCAAGGCGCGGGTGGTGGAATCCATAAACGCGCCGCCGCCAGTGGCCAGTACCATGGGGGGGCCTTCCAGCAACCTGCGAATCACCCGCCGTTCTCCATCACGAAAAGCGGCTTCACCGTACAGGCGAAAAACATCTGCAATAGAGCAGCCCGCCGCGCGTTCTATTTCTACATCGGCATCAACAAATGGCAGCCCCAGCCGCGTGGCGAGGGGGCGGCCAATGGTGGTTTTTCCTGCCCCCATAAGGCCGACAAGCACAATGCTGCGGCCAAAGGGGATGATGCCAGAACCGTGGCTACGGCTGACCCGTTCCAGATCAAGCGGAATGGGCGGCGGGTCCGTTGTTTCGGAGTGGGGAGAAGAGATACGTGATGACATGGAACACAGCTTAACATACAGCAGACAGAACACACCTATATCAGTTAAGGGAGCCAAGCTGCATGAACCGCACGGTTCTGATTGTTGCCGCCGCAGTGTTTGCGGTTGTTCTGGGCGGTTTTGCCGCGCTGGGCCTAAGCGCACACCCACCAGTCCCCCAGCCAGTGCATCGTGATCTGCCGCTGGCTACCCCGGCCATATCTGCCGCTGCTACCAGCGTGGCGGTGCCTGCCGCACCTCCGGCCCCGGTGGTTTCTGCTGTTGTGCCAGCAGCGCCTGCCCAGCCCACCATCACGCCTGCTGCGCCTGCTGCCCCGCCTGCGGCTGTTGCGCCGCCACCGCCTGTGGCCCCTCCGCCACCGGTTGCCGCTCCGGCCCCGGCAGCACCTGCACATCCGTAAGCCATGATAAGTGGGGGCGTTGATCTTTTTTTGGAGATGCTGGCTGCCGAGCGCGCAGCCGCCCCCAACACGCTGGCTGCGTATGAAGCAGACCTAACCTCCTGCGCTGAAAGTCTGGCGCGGGAGGGGCAAACCCTGCAAACGGCTACAACCGAGGGGTTGCAGAACTGGATGGCTGCATTGGTAGGCAGCGGGCAGGCGCGGCGCACGGTTGCGCGGCGTTTGTCCTGCATCCGGCAATTTTATCTGTTTTTGCTGCGTGAAGGCATGCGGGCCGATAACCCGGCGGCGCATCTGGATAGCCCCAAACCCCGCACGCCTTTGCCGCGTTTTTTATCCGAATCGGAAGTGCTTGCACTGCTGAATGCCTGCGCTGAACCAGATGGGGCATCTTTGCCTAAAAAACGACGCGGTATTTTGGCCAAGGCAGCGCTGGAGCTGCTGTATGCCTCTGGCTTGCGTATTTCTGAATTATTGGCCTTGCCACGCAAAGCCGTAGCTGGTGACCAGCGGATGATTATGGTGCGCGGCAAAGGTGGGCGGGAACGCCTTGTGCCGCTTTCAGATAGCGCGCGGGAAGCCGCACAAGCGCTGCTGGAAGTGGATGCGCATTTGGAAAGCGCCTTTCTTTTCCCCGGTCGTGACCCTGCAAAACCCATGACACGGCAGGCGTTCGACCGGATTCTGCACACAGTGGCCATACGGGCAGAAATTGATCCGGCACGTCTTTCTCCCCACGTGCTGCGTCATTCCTTTGCAACGCATTTGCTGGCGCATGGGGCGGATTTGCGGGCTTTGCAGATGTTGCTGGGGCATGCAGACATCGCCACCACCCAGATTTATACGCACGTGCAGACAGAACGCCTGCAAAAAGCTGTGCAGGCGCATCACCCATTGGCGGCGGATTCTGCCCACACCAAGTGAAAAATCGACATTCAGATATGTTTGGTTGCATGAAGTGACTTGGTTTTACACGTCATTGTGCTATCGGCTTCTGCATGCGTCAGTTCCTGGATTTCGAAAAGCCCGTCGCCGAACTTGAAAACAAGATCGACGAATTGCGGCAAATGACTGACCCTGAAGGGGTCAACATAGAAGAAGAAACGGCCCGTCTTTCTGAAAAGGCGGAAAAGCACCTGCGTGCCATCTATGCCAAGCTTACGCCGTGGCAGAAGGTGCAGGTGGCCCGCCATGCGCAACGTCCGCACACGCAGGACTATGTGAATGCGCTGATAACAGACTTTACGCCGCTGGCGGGGGATCGTCTGTTTGCAGATGATAAAGCTGTTATTGGTGGCATGGGCCGTTTTGACGGCACACCGGTTATGGTGATCGGGACTGAACGCGGTTCAGACCTTGAAACCCGGCTTCAGCATAATTTTGGCATGGCGCGGCCAGAAGGCTACCGCAAGGCGCAACGGCTGATGAGAATGGCCGGGCACTTTAACATGCCAATTCTAACATTTATTGATACCGCAGGCGCATGGCCCGGTATTGATGCCGAGCAGCGCGGGCAGGCCGAAGCCATTGCCCGTTCTATTGCCACCTGTTTTGAAGTGCCCGTACCACTTGTTGCCACCGTAATTGGTGAAGGTGGTTCTGGTGGCGCCGTGGCGCTGGGTGCGGGTGACCGGGTGATGATGCTGGAAAACGCCATCTACTCCGTTATCTCGCCCGAAGCTTGTGCGTCCATTTTGTGGCGTGATCCCAAGCAGGCCAGCACGGCAGCAGAAACGCTGCGGCTGACGGCGCAGGATTTGCAGAAGCTGGGGCTGATTGACCGGATTATTCCTGAGCCTGTAGGCGGGGCACAGCGGGAGCCTGCTGTTGCAATCGAATCTGTGCGCACAGCGCTGACAGAAGAACTTAAAACGCTTCTGCCAATTGCACCGGCACGCCTGAAAGAATTGCGGCGTGAAAAGTTTCTGGCAATGGGGCGTGAAGCCCTAAGTTAACACACGCATTTTTCCTCCCCACGAGTGCAAACGCGGCGGGGAGGAAGCCTAGGCGTTAGACAGGCGGCTCTCCTTCTATAGGGGTGCCGCCTTTTGTTTTGATAAGATCATGGATAGCACTGGCGGCTTCTTCCACTTCGGCCCGGTTCTGTCCTTTGGCCACAAGGGCCACACCCCGGCGGCCATCTTCCCGGTGGAAAGGGTAGGAGCCGATATCCAGATCCAAAAAGCGATTCTGAATGGCTTCCAGCCCATCGGCCAACGTGCCTTCAAAAAGTGATGTGGTGTGCCATGTGCGGGAAAAAACAGGCGCGCCTTTTTGCAGGCTAGGGGCAAGGGCATCAAACATGCCGCGCATAATACGCGGTACGCCTGCCATAACGTGCACATTGCCAATGCTAAAGCCGGGCGCGAGTGAAACAGGGTTTACAATGGGTATGGCCCCCTGCGGCAGCTTGGCCATACGCTGGCGGGCAGCGTTAAACTCTTCTGGCCCAAAATAGGTTTCCAGCAGTTTGAAGGTGGGGGGGTGGAACTCCCACGGCACCCCAAAAGCTTCGGCAACACAGGGGGCTGTGATGTCATCATGCGTGGGGCCAATGCCGCCGGTGGTAAAAACCTCATCATATTTCGCACGCATTTCTGTCACGGTGCTGATGATGGTTTCCCGAATATCCGGAATCACACGGATTTCGCGCAGAGGAATCCCCAGTTCACCTAAGCGGAGGGCCAGAAACTGGATGTTTTCATCTTTTGTGCGGCCGGAAAGGATTTCGTTGCCAATAAGAATAAGGGCGGAGGTGCGGCGCATGGGTTGAGCCTGTCCTTTGCTGAAGCCTTCTTGATTTAGGTGTCAAGCATGAAACGCAGGGCTGTTAACGTCAATGATATGGTAAAATTTGCCCTTATCCTTCCTGTGCTGCGCGTTTTTGGATTGACCGCAGCGTGTCCAGTTCATAGCTTCCCGCCATGTCAGAAAGCCGATCCGCTCCCGTTTCCGATCTTCCACGTGCCTGGCCTTTTGAGGAGGCGCGTAAACTAGCCGATCATGTTGGTGTGCGCAGCACCACCAACGGTGAGGACGATGCACGCCCGGCGCTGCTGGAAACGGGCTATGGCCCTTCCGGCCTGCCGCATATTGGCACGTTTGGTGAGGTAGCCCGCACATCATGGGTGCGGCAGGCCTACACAGCCCTAACAGGCCGCCCTTCGCGCCTGCTGGCTTTTTCCGATGATATGGATGCCTTGCGCAAGGTGCCCGATAACGTGCCCCAGCGTGACATGCTGGAAAAATATATCGGTCAGCCTCTTTCCCGCGTGCCAGATCCGTTCGGCACGCACGAATCGTTTGCCGCGCATAACAATGCCCGCCTGTGCGCGTTTCTGGACAGCTTCGGCTTTGAATACGAGTTTGCGTCTTCCACCCAGTATTATACCTCTGGTCGGTTTGATGCGGCACTCCGCCGCGTGCTGGAAGTGCATGATGACATTCTAAAGGTTATTCTGCCCACTTTGGGGGCAGACCGGCGCGCCACCTATTCCCCCGTTCTGCCGCTCCACCCCCGTACAGGTGAAGTGATGCAGGTGAAGATGGACGCCATAGATGCCGCAGCCGGTATTGTGCGCTGGACAGATCCTTCCAACGGTGAGGTGTTTGAAACACCCGTAACCGGCGGCCATGCCAAAATGCAGTGGAAGGCCGACTGGGCCATGCGTTGGTATGCGCTGGGCGTTGATTATGAAATGTCTGGCAAGGATCTGATAGACAGCGTGCGGCTTTCTGGCCGTATCTGTAAGATTCTGGGCGGCACTCCGCCAGCGGGCTTAACGTATGAGCTGTTTCTGGATGAAAAAGGCCAGAAAATTTCCAAATCCAAGGGTAACGGGCTTTCTGTTGAAGAATGGCTGCGTTACGCCCCGCCAGAAAGCCTTGGGCAGTTCATGTTTAATCAGCCGCAGCGCGCCAAGCGGTTGTATTTTGATGTTATCCCCAAAACGGCGGATGAATATCTTACACACGTTGATAAAGCCAAGGTGTTGCAGGCCGAAAACCCCACGGGGAATGATCTGCGTGCCAACCCGGCATGGTTTATCCATAAGGGCCACATTCCAGAAGATGCAGGCAGCCCGGTGCCGTTTAGCATGCTGCTCAACCTTGCCAGCGTTGCCAATGCAGATACGCCAGAAGTGCTGTGGGGCTTTATCCGCCGGTACGATGCTGCCGTTTCGCCCGAAACACACCCCATGCTGGCATGCTTGGTGAAACATGCTGTAGCGTATTACGCAGATTTTGTGCGCCCGGCCAAAACCTTCCGTGCGCCCACCGAACAGGAACGCGCTGCCCTGACTGATCTGGCAGAATGCCTGCGTGGCTATGAAGGTGAAGCCGCAGATGCTGGCACCTTGCAGAATCTGGTGTTTGAAGTAGGCAAGCGCCACGCGTTTGAACCGCTGCGGAGCTGGTTTACCTGCCTGTATGAAGTGCTGCTGGGGCAGAAGGAAGGGCCGCGCTTTGGTGGCTTTGTTGCGCTGTATGGCGTGGCAGAAACCGTGGCTCTGATAGATACAGCCCTCCTGCGCGAGACGCAGGTTTAAAACGTAGCGCCGCAAGTTACATGACGCAGACCCCACCCCCACCAGCTCCCCCTTCTTCGCTTCCGGGCGGAGGGGGATGGAAAAAGTGGCTCAAGCATCTGCCGCATATTCTTGGTTTGCTGCTTATGGTGGCCGCCATTGTGGTGGTGCAGCACGAACTGCGGCATCTGCGCATTTCAGACATCCGCCACGCTATGGAGGCTATTCCGGCCCGGCAGATGTGGATGGCGGTTGGCTGCACGCTGCTGTCTTATTTTATCTTGTCCTTTTATGATCAGCTTGCTGTCATTCAGGTAGGGTATCGTAAGCTGCCTTTCCGGCGGGCGGCTTTTGCGGCGTTCTGTTCCTATGTGCTTTCACACAATCTGGGCTTTTCCGCTGTATCTGGCGCTGCCGTGCGGTATCGGCTTTACCGCAACTGGGGCCTTAATTCTTTTGCCATAGCCCAGATTATTGCCTTCTGCTCCGCCACTTACCTGTTGGGTGCTGCGGTGCTGATAGGTGCCGTGTTGATCTGGGAACCCACAGTGTTGCCAGGCATTGGCCACCGCGTGCCCGCATCTGTGCTGGCGGTTATTGGCGCGCTGATGTGGTGCGGCGTGGCGGCTTACATCGGGCTGGCGTTTAAGGTGCGGGAATTCCGCTTCCGTAAATGGGTGGTGGAACTGCCATCCCCCCGTATGGCCATTATGCAAACACTGGTGGCTACGGCAGAGGTTGCGGCTACGGCCAGCATTGCTTTTGTGCTACTTCCCCCCAGTGCTGGGGTAGATTTTGGCTCGTTTCTGGCCATTTACATTGCATCTTATACAGCTGGGCTGGTGGCCAGTGTGCCGGGTGGTTTGGGCGTGTTTGATGGGGCCATGCTACTGGCTTTAGGCCCTTATATGCCTGCGCCACAAATTTTGGGCATGGTGCTGATTTTCCGGCTTTTCTATTACATTATTCCGTTGTTTCTGGCGGGTATCATGTTTGCTGGGCATGAGCTGTTTTTGCGTGGCGATGCCGCTCTGGCAGAAAAGAAAAACCGCAAGATACAAAATAACCCAGATGCCGCCACGGCTCCTATGCCCATGCAGCGCAGGCCCAGCCAAGTGGTGCGGGAAAGTGAAGCCGCTTTTTCTGTAGCTGTGGCAACGGGCACGGTTTCACTTTGCGGGGTTATGCTGATCTGTCTGGTGATGCTGGACCCCGTGCCCAAATTTGCCATGGTGCCAGAAAGCCTGCTGACAATGGCCCGTGTGGGCGGCAACTATGTGCTTTCCCTTATGGGGGTGGTGCTTATCAGCTTGGCTATTGGGCTTTCCCAGCGGGTTACGCTGGCATGGCGTGGAGCGCTTTATCTGCTGCTTACCGCAACTGTGCTGACATTTTTACGGGGCAATACATTTTTTGTGCCGGTTATGCTGGGGCTTTCCGCGCTGTTTATTGCGCCGTTCCGCTCCTGCTATTACCGGCACGCGCGGCTTTTGAGCGAACCTCTCTCCACCGGCACTCTGCTATCTTTGCTGCTGTTATTTGGGTGCGTCATCGCGTTGGCAACACGGCATGATACATCTGGCAGTTGGTGGCAGATGATGTTGGCTACGCAGGCCCGTGGCTCGGTCAGATGGACCATTGCGCTTTCCGTAGGGCTGGCGCTGTTTGTTGTGGCGCGGTTGATGTGGCCGGGGCGTATTATCGTGCGTGAGTGGGATGAAGACGCCTACACACACTATAAAAATCTGGATCATGCTCTGCCAGATATTCAGGCCTTCCGGCCGCAAGGGTATGTTACGGGGGAAGCGGGAGAGGCCATTCTGCCGCTTTACCGGAGAGATAGCTATCTGGTGGCATTGGGTGATCCGGCAGGGGGAGAAGCAGACAGCATTTCTGCTATCTGGAAATTTCGGGATCTAGCCTTGCAGGAAGGCCTTAAACCCGTGTTCTGGCAGGTGGGGGATGACTTCCTGCGCATTTACGATGATATCGGGCAGAGTGTATGGACACTTAATGATGGCAGCAAATTTAATTTCTGCTATCCAGCGAACGATATTGCGCAGGCATCACGCTTTGTTAGAACGTACAAGGGTGGTGCGGGCAATTTGGTGCCATCAGATTTTTCGTGATTAAATGGTGTTTCCTCGGGTAGAGGGCGGATGCCTCGGACAGAACGGTGAGGGGTTATGTCAGCTCATTTTCCCGCAATGCTGTTAACGGCAACAGCATTTACATCCTCTATTTCCTCGTTTCTGCTGGCGTTTCCTGCGTTGTTTTCCATCGTCAACCCGTTTGGGGCTGCGCTTATTTTTGCGCAGGCAACGGCAGGCCGCTCGCAAACTGAAATTATGGCACTGGCGCGGCTGGTGTCTTTTTATTCCCTCTGCCTCATTATGGCTTCGCTTTGGCTGGGCAGTATGGTGCTGGCGTTTTTCGGTATTACCGTAAACGCGCTGCGGGTTGCGGGCGGGCTGGTTGTGGCTGTGCGTGCATGGGATCTGCTGCAAAGCCCGGAAACGGTTGAAGCGCAAAAGGAAAAGCAGGCCTTACAAGGTGGCCGTACGGTGATGGCCCCCAATTGGGCCGATGCTGCGTTTTTCCCGCTTGCCATGCCATTTACGGTGGGGCCAGGCACAATTGCTGTGGCTATTGCCCTTGGTTCTGGCTGCCCATCGGATGAGCCTTTTTGGGCATACACCATTGGCACCACGTTGGCTGGTGTATGCGTGGTGGCTATTGTGTGGGCCGCCTATTCTGGTGCGGATAAGCTGGTATCCATGCTGGGTGTTACCGGCACGCGTATTGTTAGCCGTATGGCTGCGCTGGTGCTGTTGTGTATTGGCGTGCAGATTCTGGCCGCAGGTGTGCAGGGCTTTGCCATAGATATGTGGCGGCACCTGCTGGCCATAAAATTACACGCGTAACGCCATTAAAGGCGTTATTCTGCCACAAGCTGGGTTACGCAGCTTTCATGCGCGCCCAGCGCGTGTTGCAGTTGTTCAAGCTGTACACTTGCTTTTTCTGCAAAGCCAAAAGGCGGCCGTATAACAAGTAAGCCTGCGCCGTTAAGCTGATCCGGGTTGTGTGGCGGCTGCATAAGTAACTCCGCCACGCAGATATTGCGGATACCGGTGGCCATTAACGTTTCATGAAAAATACGAACGGGCGTGCGGTGCTTGATGGGATACCAAATGGCAATAATGGCATTGGCAAAGCGGGCCTGAATGGTCTGTACGGCTTGTGCAAGCCGGTCGAATTCCCCCGGTTCTTCAAACGGCGGATCAATCAGAATAAGCCCGCGCTTGGCGGTTTTGGGCGGAAGCAGGGCGCGCAGGGCTTCATAGGCATCTCGCTCATGCACCGTTACATTTGGAGTGTTGGCAAATAGTCGGTAGAGGCTGCGCTTATCTTCCGGGTGTTTTTCGCAACAAATGAGTGAATCCTGCGTTCGCAGCATCTGCGCAATAATGAGCGGAGAACCGGGATAAAACTCTGGGCCGCCCGCTTGTTTTACCTGTTCCAGCCAATCTGCCAGTGGGCTGGAAGCATCTTCATGCCACAGTTTGCCTACGCCATCTTGCCATTCCTGCGTTTTTTCAGCTTCGGGGCTGTGCAGATCATACCGCCCGATACCAGCATGTGTATCCAACACCATAAAGGGTGCAGGTTTGCGTAAAAAGCTTTGCAGCAAGGTGACAAGCAAGGCGTGCTTCATGCAGTCGGCAAAGTTACCGGCGTGGTAGGCGTGGCGGTAGTTCATGTGGTGGGTGTTTCTGCTTCAAAACGGCTGGCCATGTCTTCCAGTGGCCAGCGCGGGCGGGGGCGTAGGGCGTTATCGTTTATGGGGGGCAGGTGGCGTGTGGCGGCTTCCTGCCACGTTTCCAAGGCTGCCCAACCCACCATAACGGCATTATCCGTGCACAAGCGTAAAGGGGGAGCTGCAAAGCGTAGGCCACGTTGTGCGGCTGTTTTTTCTAAAGCCGCACGCAAAACTGTATTTGCAGCCACGCCACCGGCAGCCACCAACAGTTTGGCTTCGGGCATCATATCTAGTGCGTGCTCAATACGGTTGGTCACTACATCTGCTACGGCTTGCTGAAAGGATGCCGCCAGATCTGCCGCAAACTGGCGGGGCAAAGGCGCCTTGCCAAAAGGTGCGAGCTTTTGGGAGATGGCGGTTTTTAGGCCGGAGAAAGAAAAATCGCAGCCCTCACGCCGCCAGAGGGGGCGGGGTAGGGAGACGGCTTTGGGGTTGCCTTCCCGCGCCAGTTTTTCCAGTTCCGGGCCGCCGGGCCAGCCAAGACCCAGCATTTTGGCAACTTTATCAAACGCTTCACCGGCGGCATCATCAATCGTGCCGCCTAGTTTGCGGTAATGGCCTACGCCTTCCACTGCAATACATTGGCAATGGCCACCAGAAACCAGCAGCAGCAGGTAAGGGAAGGGGGCGCCATCGGGCACAATACCGGGCAGCCGCGCCGTAAGGGCATGGGCTTCCACATGGTTGACTGCTACAAACGGAATACCCAGCGCCAATGCCAGCCCCTTGGCAAAACCGCTGCCCACAATCAGCCCGCCAATAAGCCCCGGCCCGGTGCTGGCGGCAATGAAAGACAGAGTCGCGGGGGGGGTGTTGGCATCCTGCAAAGTGGCCCGAACCAGATTCGGCAGTAGGGCCAAATGAGCGCGTGCCGCAATTTCTGGCACCACGCCACCAAAATCTGCATGCCCATCCTGAGAAATAACACGCTGCGCCAGCACGGTGCCATCAGGGGCCAAAATGGCGCATGCGGTTTCATCGCAAGAAGATTCAATGGCCAGTATTGGGCCATCTGGCCTGCGGTTTTGTGCGGTTTCGTTCATGGACGCATCATGCAAAACAGCGTATCCTTACGGTAACGCAATAGGTGGACGGGGGCGGAATGTTTTTTCGGTCGCGCAAGTTTTTCAGACCAGCCGGGCATCATCACTTCTTGTCCTTTCTCTACTCCCGGTAATAGACACTCTTATGGATTCAGCCTACCCTTCCTCATCCGCCCCTTCTCCTGCGTTGCAGGAACTTGCGGCGGAAGCGGCGGCCCGCCAGAAAAAGGCAAGTGGCCATTCTGGGCGCCGCACCCTGCCTTTGCGTGTTGGCACGCGGGGTTCGCCCCTTGCGCTGGTGCAAACGCGCGCCTTCCTTACCACACTGACACGCTTCTGCCCCGTCTTGCGGGATATGGGTGCGTTTCAGGAACACCAGATTAACACCACGGGTGATCAGGTGCAAAATCGGCGTTTGGCCGAAATTGGTGGTAAAGGCCTGTTTGCAAAGGAAATTCATGAAGCCCTAGCCGATGGGCGGATTGATTTTGCCGTGCACAGCCTTAAGGACTTGGAAACCACGCTGCCCCCCGGCCTTGTGCTGGCCTGCACCCTTAAGCGGGAAGATGCGCGTGATGCCCTTATCCTTAGCCCTGGCCTTGCGCAGTCCGACCCGGATGATCCGTATTCCGCCCTGCCAGAAGGTGCGCTTGTAGGCTGCGCATCCGTGCGTAGGCAGGCACAGATGCTGCATGTGCGGCCAGACCTGCAATTTGGCCTGCTGCGTGGCAACGTGCAAACCCGACTCGATAAACTCGCCGCCCATCAGTGTCAGGCTACGTTGCTGGCTCTGGCCGGGCTAAAGCGCCTTGGCATGGCAGAGCGTGCCAGCATTGTGCTGGACCCCACAGTTATGGTGCCAGCCGCAGGGCAGGGCATTGTAGGCGTAACCGTGCGCGAAGATGATGTTGAACTGCGCGAACTGTTATCTGCAATTGAAGATTACGAGGCCCGCGCTGTTGCCACGGCAGAGCGTTCTTTGTTGGCGGAACTGGATGGCTCCTGCCGTACGCCTATCGGTGGCTATGCACAGCTTCTTCCCGCCGAGGAGGGCAAAGACCCCAAGCTGCATCTTACGGGCCTTGTTGCGCGTGAAGATGGGTCTTTCCTGTTAAAGCGTAGCATTACTGGCATGCCGGAAGATGCTGCAAGGTTGGGTAAGGAGCTGGGTGAAAGCCTGCGCAAAGATAGCCCTTCTGATATTTTTGAGGAAAACTGAGGTAACGCCATGCGTCCGCGTGGTGTGATTGTCACACGCCCGGAACCGGGGTTGAGTGAAACAATGGCAGCCGTTGCGGATGCAGGGTGGCTGCCATTGGCCTCACCTGCATTGGTTGTGCAGCGGTATACGCTGCGTCTGCCCCAAAAATTACCCGCAGCCATATTGCTTACCAGTGGGCAGGCTGTTTCTGCTGTGGTTGTAGCCGCACAGCAGGCCAAAGCGCTGGATATGCCGGTTTACGCAGTAGGGGATCGTACAGCCCAACGCGCGCGTGATGCCGGGTTTACATGTGTGAAAAGCGCAGATGGTGATGCCCGTGCGCTTGTCTCGCTTTTACAAACCCACCAACAGCCAGAACAAGGCAGCTTGCTGCTCTGCTCTGGGGCAAGGCAGGGCGTAGAGCTTGCGGCTTGGTGCAGGCAGGCGGGGTTTAAGGTTATGCGCCGCGTTGTGTATGCGGCCAAACCGATCCAGAAAATAACCGAACAAACGCGTACAGCCATTCAGGCTGCCAAGGTAGCGGTTGTTCTGTTTTTTTCAGCAGAAAGTGCAGCAAGCTGGTTGGCAGCTTTGCCAGAAGCCGAGCAAAAGAGGCTGGCAGCGCAGGCGCGTGCGGTGGTGATATCTGGCCGTGTGGCAGATGTTTTGCGTAACGCGGGTTGGCACGATGTGCATATAGCGGCCCATGTTTCTGCCGCAGCAGTTATGGAAGTTCTGGGACTATATCACGTATAAAAAAACCTCCGCACCCGTAAGTGCGAAGGTTTTTTGCAACCCTTAAAGCAAAGGCAACGCGATTATGCGTGGCCTGCTGCTTCGGGGAATTCTGCGCGGCGTGCCTGCCACAGAGCCACAAAGTCGATCGGCTGTAGCACGATGGGCGGGAAGCCGCCATCACGCGTTACATCGCTGATGATGTTACGGGCGTAGGGGAAGATCAGGCGCGGCACTTCAACCAGCAGGATCGGTTCGATCAGTTCCTGCGGCGGGTTGGTAAGCGTTACGACAGCGGCGTAAACCAGCTCGGTCAGGAACACAGTGCGGCCAGCGGGGCCACCTTCCTTTTCCGGGGCTTCCTTGGCTTCTGCCTTAATGGACAGAACAACCTCGTAAACCATCTGGTCATCCTGCAGGCGGTTGGCCTGCACATCAATGTTCACGCCAATCTGGGGCTGGCTGCGCAGGGTGGCAAAAATTTCTGCACCAACCGGCACTTCAAACGACAGATCGCGGGTGTACTGCAAATTAACGGCAAGCGGCAGTGCGGGTGGGGCACTCTGTTCTGTTTCAGACATCGGTTCTGCTTTCGTCAGCTTCAACTTTGGATACCCTTCGCGGTAGCATGCCCGCAGGCATCCGCCAACTGTAAGCGGCATGTTTGGCAGGGTATCTGGGCTGTGCGGGGCGTTTTATGCGCGCTTAGGGGGAAAAATGTTGCCAGTCTCCATTTTCAAAACTCTCCCCTGTCAGGCTCAGCAAAAACCACCAATGAGAGACCACAAGAGTTTCGGATGCTCTGGCATCCTGCGCCATAATCTGGCGGAATTGTTGCGCCCGGTTTTCCAGGCTTGCGCTGCTTTCTGGCAGCGGAGACCACCAGTGTTCATCTATGTGGGCGAAATCCAGATGTGGCCATGCTGATGCTAAAACAGAGGCTGGTGTACCTTTATCACAGGAATACATGCCGCGTTCGCGCACAAGCGGCATAATTTGTGGGGTAATGCCCAACCGCTGCGCCAAAGGCGTGGCGGTTTGCAGCGCACGTGTGAAGGGGGAAACCAGTATGCGCCGGATTCCCCTATCCGCCAGTTTCAGGCCCAGTTCCTGCGCGTGGGCCTTGCCCTCAGCAGAAAGATGTGGGTCTTCCAACCCCGGATCTCCCCCATGAAGGTTGTAATGGCGGTTGAATTCGCTTTCGCAGTGTCGCAGGATAATCATGATACCCGCAAGGTAGGAAGCATAATGCCCCTTTAGCAAGAGGGCAGGTGATTGTATCCCCCCATGCGCGTGACTATGTGATAAGTAACACGCGATTCTCCGGTTCTGTTTCATGTACTATGGCAGAATAGGCGCAAGGTTTTTGGTGGACGTAAGACAGATGGATTTTTCTCTCGGCCATTTCCCGGTCGATCTGGTGCTTCTGGCTCTGGTTGCGGCATTTCTGGTGCTGCGGTTGCGTAGCGTGCTGGGCAAGCGCGTGGGTATTCAGCCGGTACAGGTGCAGCTTCAGGTTCGGCCGGATGCAGCGCCCAGAGTGGTGGAAGGCAAGCCAGAACAGGCCGAAGCTGCGGCGGAATTTGATATTCCTGCTCCGGGTACGCGCGTGGGCACATTGCTGGCAGATATCCGGCAGAAAGATCCTTCTTTCACACCTCAGCAGTTTCTCAACGGTGCGCAAACTGCATTTGCGCAGGTGGTGGGGGCCTATGCACAAGGCAACCTGAATGTTCTGAAAACGTACCTGACACCTGCTGTTTTTTCTGCATTTGAGGCAGGCATTACAGCCCGCACCAATGCAGAAGAAACGCAGCGGACAGATGTTAAAGCCATTCGGTCTTTGGCAATTGAAGATGTGCGTCTAACACCCATGGAAGCCGGTACGGCAGCCGCTATTGATGTGCGCATTGTTTCGGATCAGATCAGCCTTGTGCTGAACAAGGAAGGGCAGCCGGTAACAGGTACGGATGCCGTAACCGAATTTTCCGATCTGTGGACTTTTGAGCGCTTGCTGGATGTAAATGGCAGCACATGGCGCCTTGCGGCGGCGCGTAGTGCGTGAAAGCTGCCAAAGGTAACGGGGCATCCCGCGCCAACACCACCCACACCAAACCACCACGCGCCCGCCGTTATAAAATTGGGCAGCAGGAAATAGTAATGGGTGATTGCCTGCGTGCGCTCAAGCGCGTGCCGGCGGAATCGGTGGATGTGGTTGTTACGTCTCCCCCTTATAATATCGGCCTGTCCTACCGCAGTTATCCGGACAGGCGGGAAGAAGAAGATTATCTGGACTGGATGCTGGAGGTTGCGCAGCAGTTGCAGCGCATCCTTAAGGATGATGGGTCATTCTTCCTGAATATTTCCGGCTCATCCGCACAACCTTGGTTGCCGTTTGAGCTGGCAGTGCGGCTGCGTGATCTGTTTGTGCTGCAAAACCATATCTCGTGGGTGAAATCCATTTCCGTGGGGGAAGATAGCTTCGGGCACTTCAAACCCATGAACAGCCAGCGGTTTCTGCACCGCGGGCATGAACATGTTTTCCACTTCACGCTGCACGGAGATGTGCGGCTTGATCGGTTACGTGCCGGGGTGCCGTATAAGGATAAATCCAACATTGCCCGGCGTGGCCACAGGCAGGATAGGCGCTGCCGGGGTGATACATGGTTTATCCCGTATGAAACCGTGCGGGGCCGGGCAGAAAAGTTTGATCACCCCGGCACCTTCCCCGTAGCGCTGCCTGAACAGTGTATTCTGTTGCATGGGCGAGAAGGTGCGCGCGTGCTTGATCCATTTATGGGCACGGGCACCACACTGCTGGCTGCCCAAAGGTTGGGCTGTTACGGGCTGGGGATGGAGTTGGACCCGGAATACGTGGCTATTGCCCGTGCGCGGCTGAAGGATGATTTGGCGTCCTGAACGCCTCATCATCGAAAAGATCAATCATTAAAATAAAAACAATCGTTTGGACATATTGATATGTATCAAACACAATGCAGGTAACAGCGCATAAAAGCTATTCAATCAAGGCGTAGAAATTAGGAGACCGGGTTTTGAAACGATTAGTCGTGTCAGCAGTAGGTGTAGCTCTGCTGGCTTATGGTGGCACAGTCGCTTACCTGCAGCATTTTGACCACATTACAGCACCAGAATTACCAGCATCTTCCCCCACGCTGAAAGATCCCGTGGCGCTGGCAGCATTTAACGCCCTGCGTGAGGCGCGGTGTGATTACTGCCATGCCGAACAGCGCGATCTGCCGTTTTACTTCCGTGTGCCGGTTGCCAAAACGCTTATGGAAAAAGACCGTGCCAACGGGCTGCGTCATTTCCGTGTAGAACCAGTGCTGGATGCGTTTGAACAGGGCACTGTGCCTACGGAAGAGCAGCTTTCCCGCATTGAGGAAGTGATTACGCAAAACCGTATGCCACCCAACCTGTATCTGATGATGCACTGGCACGCCCACCTGTCCAATGCAGAGCGTGAAGCTGTGCTGAAATGGGTGCAGGATACACGCCGCAAAAACTACAACAACACAGGTGCGGCAGAGCAGTTTGCAGCAGAGCCTATTCGCCCTGTGCCAGAAAGCGTGGAAGCCAATCCGGCAAAATGGACGCTGGGGCGCAAGCTGTTCTTTGATAAGAGCCTGTCGGGCGATAACACGCTTAACTGCGCAAGCTGCCACGGGCTGGATACCGGCGGGGTGGATAATCTGGTTACCGCCACCGGCATTGGTGGGCAGAAAGGCCCCATCAACACGCCTACGGTGTATGATGCCTACTTTAAGATGGCGCAGTTCTGGAACGCCCGTGCCACCACGCTGGCAGATCAGGCCGCTGGCCCTGTTATGAATCCGGTGGAAATGGGCTCTCATAACTGGGAGGAAGTGGCCAACAAGCTGAACGCCAACCCGGAATACGCACCGCTGTTCCAAGAAGCATTTGGCCCCGATGCCAAGGTTGATGAAAAAACCATCACCACGGCTATTGGCGAGTTTGAAAAAACGCTGGTTACGCCAAATGGTGCCTTTGATGAATACCTTAAAGGCAAACCGGACGCCATTAGCGAGCAAGCTAAACGTGGGTATGAACGCTTTAAGGCGATTGGCTGCTCTGGTTGCCATACTGGCATTGGTGCAGGTGGGCGCGGCATGGAAATCATGGGTCTTGAAGGGGATTATTTCAAAGACCGTGGAGGCAAGCTAACGGATGCTGATGAAGGCCGTTACGCGGTGACACATGAAGCGGGTGATATGAACCGTTTTGTTGTGCCCAATTTGCGGAATGTTGAGCTGACAGGTCCATATTTCCATGATGGCAGCGTAAAAACCTTGGATGAAGCCGTGCGCAAAATGGCCCGTTACCAAACCCCGGATCAGAACATCTCTGATCAGGATGTAGCGGACATTGTGGCCTTTCTGAAAACGCTGACAGGGCGTTACGATGGCAAGCTGCTTACCAACAGCAATCCAGCCGCCAAACAGTAAATCTGGCGTAAAAAAAGCAGCCTTCTAAATGGAAGCTGCTTTTTTCTTTTCTTGAAAGATGGCCCGCAGGCAGGTGATAACCAAGCCTGACGGGCCATTTTTGGTTTTAAGGCATGAAACGTAGAGGGTGATGTGAACAGGCGTCGGCGGCACTTGCAAGAGGGGGAAAAGGCGTTATGGGCGCTTGTCATGCGGGATGTGGCCCCCCTGCATGTGGCCGAACTTGTGCCACCCGCTGCACAGAACGAACCAGAGCCACAGGCTATTCCGCGTGCGCAGGCTAAGGTGGGCAAAAAGTCTCAGGGCAGTGGGCTTATGGCGTCTTCATCTGGTGGTGGAAGAGGTGTGGCGGAAGTCGGTTATGGTTTTATGGCTCCGCGTGCTTCAACTGCGGGCCCACGTGTGCAGCAGGCTCCGCGCCCGGCAGAAACCATAGGCAAACGCCAACCCGGAGTGGATGATTACAGTTGGCGGCGCTTTACCCAAGGTAGTTTCAAAGTAGAGCGTCGGTTGGATCTGCACGGTATGGTGGCGCAGGAAGCTTTCCATCGGCTGATGGAGTTTATGGACGTGGCTACCCATAGGGGTTTGCGCTGTGTGGAAATTATTACTGGTTTGGGCACAGGGCAGGAAGGCGGAATTTTACGGCGCGAATTGCCGCATTGGCTGGAAAGGCCAGAAATCCGCCGCCGCATTCTGGGGCTTACATACCCTCATGCAGGCAACCGAGGGTCTGTTCGCGTATTACTGCGTCGGCGGCGTTGAAAGTAGCGCCGGGGGCGTGGCATCGCGCCAGCGGGGCAGGCTTTGGGCAAACCAGCGGCGCAGCGCCATCAGCACGTGTGGCTCGGGCATAAGCGTTTCATAAAACGGGATACCAGCCGTGCCAGCCAGAATGGTTTGGTTTTCTGCCAATGCGGCTTGCTGAATGGCTGGGTGGTTTGCGCATATTTCAGCCGCATGGCGCCATTGGGCAATACTGTCTGGTTGCGTAAGGGCAGGCAGCACAAGCCCAGCACGCAAGCTGCACGCTGCGGCAATGGCCCCCCAAGCAGGTAGCAGAAACGCAGGTTGGGAATATTTGTGTTCCTGTTGCAGCACAGTGAGCAGATCTGGCGGCAGATTGGGCTGGTGGATCTGCATATCGGGCCGGGCGTTATTAATAAACAGAGGCGTAAAACCCGCAGCCTGTAAGGAGGCAATACGGCTGGGATAGCTGGCATCCAGCGGCAATTGGATAACGTCTGTCTGGCCTGTCTGTAACGTGGCCATTGCGGCTTCTGGCGTGGCATGTCCGGCTACAGGCTGAGGGCGCAAGCCCAACATATCCAGCGCCAGAACGGTGGTTAGCTCTGGCCCTGTTAGTTTGGAAACAGCAACACGCGTAAGCTGCCCGGTTAGACGAGCACGGAAAGACTGATGCAGGCTTACGCGCCCTACGGCAACGCTAGGTTGTGCCACCAGAAACACCGGGGCCCAGCGTCGATAATCAAAATGAATACGCGGCCCACCCAACATGGCAGAAAGTATAGCCGTACCAGGCACCATAAGCCCAACAGGGCCGGGGGTTGTTTGCTGCTGTGTATCAAACAGATTAGCCCCGGTTATGCCATCCCATCCGGTTGTAGGGGTAAGCTGTAAAGGCGGGCTAAGGTGTAGTTCTTCTTCTAATGCAGGCGCCAGCAAACTGGCCCAACGTCCACATTCTGAAGAAGTGGCGCCACCAATAATAAGCGCAGATCCGCTATCCGCACTGGTAGAAAGAGAATCCTCCGCATGTGCTGTGTGCGTGCCCGCCATAATGGCCGCACCGCTGCCCAGCAGAGTGCTTAGAAACATGCGGCGCGAAAATTGCCGTTCAGGCATCACAAAAAGTCGGGGCTGATCAGCGTGGGGCAAGCGCGGGAGATCCTCTTCCTGTTTCTCCATCATATTAAGCGCATATGAGGGAAGAATCACGCGTGTTTTATTATGGCCATTTTACTTCGGGCGGCATGCTCATCAGAATGGCTTCTGTATGGCCGCCGGTTTTCAGGCCAAACAACGTGCCTCTGTCATGTAGCAGATTGAATTCCACATAGCGGCCACGGCGGATAAGCTGGGCCTCACGCTGCTCTGGTGTCCAGGGTTCCATCATGCGGCTGCGAATAATTTCGGGAAACACGTTCAGAAAAGCCAAGCCTACATCTTTTGTAAAGACAAAGTCTTCCTGCACATCACCACTGTTCAGCCGATCATAAAAAATACCGCCCAAACCGCGAGGTTCATTACGATGGGGTAGGAAGAAGTACTTGTCACACCATGCCTTGAAGCGCGGATAATATTCTGGGTCATGCGCGTTGCAGGCCTGCGCAAAAGCGGCATGGAAGCGCGCGGCGTCATCCTGCGCTTCTGCGCTGTCGGGAAACATGGGGGTAATATCCCCACCGCCACCAAACCAGCCTTTGGTGGTGATAATCATGCGAGTGTTAAAATGTGCGGCAGGTACAAGTGGACTGCACATATGCGCCACCAGGCTGATACCCGTGGCAAAAAATGTGGGATCTTCTGCTGCGCCGGGAATAGTGGCAGCAAATTCCGGCGTAAAGGTGCCCTGCACGGTAGAAACGTTTACGCCCACTTTTTCAAAAACACGGCCATGCATCACGCTCATCACACCGCCGCCGCCGGGGCTGCCATCTTCGTTCTGGCGGTTCCAGCTTTTGCGCTCAAAACGGCCTGCGGCTTCATGGCCGGGTAAAACGGGGCTGTTCTGTTTTACGGCGTCTTGCTCAATGGCTTCAAACGCCGCGCAAATTTTGTCGCGCAGGCTTTCAAACCATTGGCGGGCTGGTTCCCTCAGGGCTTGGTGGGCAGAAACATCAGCGGTGTTGGTGGGCGTCATGAACTGTCTTTTCCTCATCGTCCTTGCCTGAAGCTGCCATCTGCTTACAGGCTTTCAAGGGGTGCGCTTTCTGGCGCATCATTGCAAGATGAACCCGAACATCGTTAAACCAACAGCAGCTCTGCACGGGGCAGGAACATGTACCCTATAAGTGGCGTACGGGGAGAAAAGGGCAAGATGGCAGCAACACCAGCCCGCCATACGGAGCAGGCAGAAAAGGAAGCGCGTTCCTTTTTACAGCAGGCGGGTGCTTATGCACGCCATTATGGACGCCTGCCTTTGCCCGCAGATCTGAACTGGTGGTGGACCATTGGCGCCATGCTGGTGGCTGTTTTGGTGCTTATGCTATTCACGGGGCTAACCCTTACACTGGCGTACACGCCAGATGCCTCGCTTGCTTTCGGGTCAGTTGAGGCCATTGAACGCCGAATGCCTTCTGGCTGGTTGCTGCGCGCCATGCATATGACAGGGGCCTCGGTTTTTATGGCGGCCTTGTATGCGCATTTGTTGCGTGGGCTATATTACCGCACCTATTTGCCCCCACGGCGCGGGATATGGTTAAGCGGGTGTGGCTTGCTGGTTTTGGTAATGGTAACGGCATTTGCAGGCTATGTGCTGCCTTGGGGCCAGATGTCTTACTGGGGCGCAGATGTAGCCGCCAAGGCTGTAGGGGCCGTGCCATTTATAGGGCAGGGGCTGGAACAGGTTTTTCTGGGAGGTGAAAGCCCGGGCACGCCCACATTGCACCGTATGTTCACCCTGCACTTTTTGTTGGCATTTGTTATTATTGGGTTGGTTTTGGTGCATGTTGCTGTTGTGCATGCAAAGGGAAGTTCCAGCCCTTCCGTTCAACCCGAAATACGCCGGAAATATCTGCCATTTTACCCGTATTTTACCACGCGGGATATTCTGGCCATATTGGTTATGGCCTTGGGTTTTGTAGCAGTGATGTGCTTTTGGCCGGGGCTGATAACAGAGCCAGCCAATTATCGCCCAGCCAACCCGTTGCATACTCCAGCCGATATTGAACCCGAATGGTATTTTCTGCCGTTTTACGGAATGTTACAGGTTGTGCCTTCCAAGTTTTGGGGGCTGCTTGTTTCTGGCGGTGCGGTGGCCGTGCTGTTTGCTGTGCCGTGGTTGGATAAAGGAAGCCGCATAGCAAACAGCGGTGTGGCACGGTTAACGGATGCCGGGGCACTGCTGGCATGCGTAGGGGCGGCAGTTACTGCCGCAGCGGCTGGCGTGCATCATGCCCAAGGTGGGTGGCTTCTGGCGGGGCAGGCTGCCTGTTTGGTTTATTATTTGTATTTTCTGGTTTTTCTGCCCTTACGCACCCGTTTTGCCGGGAGGGAAGCATAATGGGGCAGAAAATACGCCATACATTCTGGTTCCATGCCGGAGGGATGGTGCTTTTAGGTGCTATGCTGCTGGGGCCAGACATTACGCAGTCTGCACATGCGCAACCTGTTAAAGCGCCTGTGCAGGATTGGTCTTTTAAAGGGGCGCTGGGGCATTTTGATCTGCCATCTGTGCAGCGAGGATACGCCGTGTTTGCCGGGGTATGTGCCTCGTGCCACAGTTTGTCTGAAGTGCGTTTTTCTGATCTCACAGATATGGGGCTGACACTGGAAGAAGTGGGAGCTGTTGCCGCAACATGGCAGGTGGCAGACGGGCTGGACGCCGAAGGGCGGCTTAAGCACCGTAATGCCCGGCCAGACGATGCGCTTTCATCCTCCTATTCCGGGCCGGAAGCTGCGCGTGCGGCCAATGGGGGCGTGGTGCCCCCTGATCTTTCGCGCATTGTGCAGGTTTACCCCGGTGGGGCAGATAGGCTTTTTGCGCTGCTCACGGGCTATAAGCCAAATGCGGTGCGTGTGCCGGGCAAAGGGTTTGCCAATTCCTTCGCTATTGGCCATTACACCGCCATGCCGCCGACTTTGCGTGAAGGTGCGGTAAAATATGCAGATAACACCCCCGCAACCGTTACGCAGGAAGCGCGGGATGTTACCACTTTTCTTGCGTGGGTTTCTGCACCGCATCAGGATACCCGCCGCCGTGTTGGCATAGGTGCAGGTTTGTATCTGTGCTTCCTTGCCGTGTTGTTTGTGATTTTAAACCGGAGACTCTGGTCGCATGTCAGAAAATGAAACTGTGGAACCCGTTATTGGCCTGATAGGCGGGTCTGGCCTGTATGATATTGACGGGTTGGAAGAAAAGGAATGGCGCACGGTAGAAACGCCTTGGGGCCTGCCTTCTGACCAGCTTCTTTTCGGGCGGCTGGATGGCGTGCGCTGCGTGTTTCTGCCGCGTCATGGCCGCGGGCACCCCATTCCACCCTCACGCCTGAATTATCGGGCCAATATTGCCGCCATGAAGATTTCTGGCGTGACAGACATTGTCTCACTTTCCGCTGTGGGGTCTTTGAAAGAAGAACTGCCGCCGGGGCATTTTGTGGTGATTGATCAATTTATTGATCGCACTATTGCACGTACCAAAAGCTTTTTTGATACAGGCTGTGTCGCGCATATTTCCATGGCAGACCCATTGTGCAACCGTGTGGGCGATGCGCTAAAGGCACAGGCAGATAAGCTGGGCATTACCGCAGTGCGTGGCGGCACCTATCTGGTTATGGAAGGCCCGCAGTTTTCAACCCGCGCAGAAAGCGAACTGTACCGGAGCTGGGGTTGCTCCGTTATCGGCATGACCAACATGCCAGAAGCCAGCTTAGCGCGTGAAGCCGAAATGTGTTACGCCACGGTGGCTATGGTGACAGATTATGACTGCTGGCACACGGAGCACGACAACGTAACCGTAGAGAGCGTTGTAAAAACCATGCAGGCGAACTCGGCTAATGCCAAAGCGCTGATTAAAGCTGTTATTCCTGCTTTGGGTGGCAAGCGCCATAGCTGTAGCGCAGGCTGCGATCATGCATTGGAACACGCTATCATGACAGCGCCTTCTGTGCGTGACCCGGAACTGGTGGCAAAGCTGAAAACCATTGCGGGCCGCGTTCTGTAAAATTGTAAATACAAGGCATGAAGTATCAGGTTTTTAGTGCTTCATGCCTTAAGTTTTTAAGGTTTCCTTAAAAGCAGGAAAACTGTGGCGCATGGCAAAATCAGCCCGAATATCTGTCTCTTTGCTTATGGTGTGTTTGTTTGCTGGCACTGTGTCTTCAGCGCAGGCGCATCGGGTTGTAAGATTTTGCAAACCGGATGATTTATCGGTGCAGTTTGATAACGGGCAAGGTGAGTTTGATGGCATGTCCCACAGCGGGGCATGGGTTGTTCTTTTTAACCGCAGTGCTACGCGCTGTGCTGTGCCTGCGTTGCCGGTTATACAGCTTGAAAATGCTCAGGATCATGTTCTTGCGATAGGTAAAGCAGCGCAACTTGCCCCTAACCAACAGCCGAGCCAGAAAATACTTAAACCCCACATGCAGTGGCGGGCCAGCATGTATTGGGTTTCTGGCAACGTGTATGATGAGGGCCAATGTGTTTCACCCACTCGTGCTGTGTTGAAACTTCCTCTGGGTGATGTGGTCGTTAATTTTCCAGCACGCACATTATGTGGGCCATCCCAAATGCCGCTTACGTTTGAGCAAGGGCAATTGCAGCAGGCAGCGCGTTAACAAGGCAAAGCATGTTCAAAACCTAATGCTGTGAGTATTGCAGCGGCATCAGGGGTGCACTGTTTTTTATTGCAGGCTGTTCACCTTTTCCGATTTCTCCTTTAGGACGCCTCCAAACCTTTAACCGGAGAGCCGGATAGTTATGCCGCATGTTTTCCTTCCTGTACTGGCGTTTGCTGCTGCGTGGGGTGTTCTTGTTTTAACACCGGGCACGGAAACGGCCCTTATTATCCGGCTAAGCATCAGTGTAGGGCGTACAACCGCTATTGGTGCGGTGCTTGGCATTGCTGCTGGCCTTACCTTGTGGGGGATTGGCACAGCAGTTGGGTTAAGTGCGCTTATTGCGGCATCTCATACATTGTATCTTGTGCTGGAATGGGCCTGCGCAGGATATCTGCTCTCTTTAGCTTTTCGGTTGTTGGTTAATGTCCTGCGTTCCACGCCAGAGACAGAAACAGATTCCGAAAATAAGGCCCCCAAAGCATTTTGGTCTGGCTTCCGGCGTGGGATGTTTACCACAATTTTAAACCCCCTTGTTGGGGTGTTTGATCTTACAGCCTTTCCACAGTTTATTCCCGCAGATGTTAACGCCGTAACATACGCGCTTTTACTGACTGTGGTGCAGGCTGTGTTAACACTGACATGGTATTTTACATTGGCCTTTACAGCACTGTTCTTTAGCCGCTTTCTTACTAACCCGTTTGTTATTCGTGTTCTGGATGGGTTAACGGCCTTGGTTTTTATTATTTTTGCCGTAAGGCTTGTTATAAGCGGCTAATGGAGAACGGTTAAGAAAACTTTCGGAATCTCTTCATATTTTTCTGAAAACGGGATTCCTTGGTTTTCTGCTGCATGGCAATTAAATGCCGGAAAGCAACAGACATAAGCGCACAGCCAATAACAAACCCTACAAGGGTGAACATTACCAAGGCAGATGTGCTGTAAACAGCCCACGATCGGGTATCGGGCAGGGCATCCCATATGGGTTTCAGCCAGCTTATACTGTGCGGATCATGCACAGGTATGTTCGCACGCAGCATGGCATCCTTAATAATTACCATTAAGGTTAGGGGTAATGAAAGCGCCATTAAAAAAGCACCAGATACCCATAGCAGAATGTATCTTCGTTCCTCTGTGCACATTTCATTTTTTCCCTTACATGTTCTTGAGATCATGCAATTGTGCATAAGTAACGCCACAGCTCTGCTTGAAGTTGCGTGCTACGGAAAGGCAGGGAGATACTTTGGCTTTCTGTTGCAAAGTATTTTTTGAGTATCTATTGAAAATAGTTGAAAGTTTTTGTTGAAACGGCAAGCTAAAATAAATTACGGCGGATAGGCCTGCGTGTAGCAGGCCCTCCACCATAAAATTTTAGAGGTGTGTGAACAGGCTTTTTTCCGATAGGCGAGATTTGGGCAGCTTGGCGTTAAAATCTGCATCGGAATGATAACCGAGAGAAACCAGAACAGCGGGGGTAAGCCCTTTTTCTTTCAGCCCCAGTTCTTTATCCAAAACGGCGGCATCAAACCCTTCCATAGGTGTTGCATCTACCCCCAGAAACCCGGCTGAAAGAAGCAGAAAGCCGAGTGCAATGTATGTCTGCTTTTGTGTCCATGCCGTTAGATCGCCTTCCTGTTCATGCAGGCCGACAAAGGTGTTCCGCCCTTTGGTAATGGACTCTTTCGTGGCGTCATCTGCATAGCGTCCGTCTATCTGCTCCTGATCGGTAATGGTCTGGAGGTATTCGGCGGGCAGGCTGGTGCGAGCGCAGAGCGCGATAACGTGGGATGCATCTGTAACGCGTGAGAGATTAAAAGCGAACGGGCCGCTGGTGGCTTTGGCAATACGGGCTTTGCCTTCATCATTATCAGCAACAAAAAAATGCCACGGCTGAGAGTTTACGGAAGAAGGGCTATAGCGCAGCGCTTCCAGTAACTGGGCAAAGATATCTACCGGAATTTTGCGGGTTTTATCGTAAGCTTTGGTGGTATGCCGATGGGTAAGGGTTTTAAGAAGCGTCACGGCTGCTCTCCTAAGCTTTATCAAGGGGGTAACGGTAAGCGTAACTTCGTAACCCCAAAAGGTCACGGGGCTTTGCGTTAATAAATGCTATGCTGTGGAATATGCAGCCAAAATAGAGTGGAAGTTTGGCTGCAAAAAGCGGCTTACAGCATGGTGTGCGCTACGCGGCAAGCTGCCAGATCCCATACTGCGCATCCAACGGATTTAAAGAACACGGGCTGCGTTGGGTCTGGGGGCGTATCCAGTGCTTGTGCCAGTGCGTGCACATTGTTCCAGTTTACGCCTGCTTGCAGAATGTCTCCGGCTTCTGTTGGCGCGCCAACGGGGTCATCCACATAAAGCTGGCTGGCACGTACAGTCTGTGGCGCAATTTCTGCCATATCGGGGCGGTAGGCGCCTACGCCAATAACAAGGCAGTGCGGATCAGCTTTTCCATCATAAATGGGGGTTGTGCTGGCTGTGGTGGTTATCACAACGTCAAACGGAGTTTCTCTGGGGGCTTCTGGGCGTAGTGTCAGTAAGTGCGTTGCGTGCTGCTTGCAAAAATGCTCTGCTCGTTCTGGGGTGCGGCCACGGATAATAACCTCGATGCCCGGATACAGGGCGCAGAGCGCCTCTACATGCGCAAAGGCTTGGGTGCCTGTGCCAATAAGCAACACCCGATTGACTGCGCCAGTAGCAAATGTGCGTATACCCAGCATGCTTATGGCTGATGTCCGGCGCATTGTTACGGTGGGGCCATCCAGATTGAAAAGGAAGCGCCCATTATGTGCATCTGCGCATGTAATGATGCCCTGTATGGTGGGAAGGTGGAGCGCAGGATTGTTGCCAAAAATTGTGAGTATTTTGGTGGCAATCAAATCTTCCGCCACGGTTGGCATACACATGAGCGTGCCATTGCCATCTTGGGTAGGAACAACGGTGCGCGGAGGGCAGGTAATGGCACCGTTTGCGTAATCGCGCACGGTGCGGGCCAGCATGTTCACCAATGCAGGGAATGGTAAAAGTGCCTGTGTTTCTGGCGCACCATAATATTGCATGTGGGGTGTGTTCCATATTTTCAGTTCAGGACGATGGCGCGGATTGCACTGCGCAACACAATGCACGTCAAGGTACAAGAACCTGAAAAATATGGCGCGCTACAGTGTTGAGGTGGTGCCAGTGCGTAATCATTCGATGAATTGGAAAGATTCTGAATAATTCTGGCGGAGGTATATCAGCTATGTGGAATGTGATCGAAACTGCTGTGGTCTAGGAACGCTGTCTCTGTGGGATAGGACTGGGAAGCGTTGTGATGATATTCATTATGGAAATGACCGTAATAGGGTTTGTAGCATCTCTGCTGATAGCAAAAACAACTGATGCCTTAGCCAATGTTGTCAATATCTGGCCTGAAGATTGGGGATGATCTTCTTTATCAAGAGGATAGAGCGTTAACGCGATGTTTCCGCTTATGTGCGGTCGCCTTGTAAAAGCAACTTGTGGGCCGATAAGGTGTTTATACGTTAACAGGTAGGGGAGAAGCATGGTGCAGCGCGTAATTGCCGGACTGGTGCTTGTTGGCCTTCTGCCTATAAATGCAAATACTGTGTGCGCTCAGAATACGGGCCAGAATCAGCCAGAAAAACCGCCCACCACCTATTACTGGCATAACTGGGCGGATCATAACGGCGTAAGCCATATGACAAAGTGCCCACTCCATCATTATACTCTCAAGACAATGAACAAGCCTGCGGCACCTCAATGGTCAGATGAGCTTTTCAAAGGAGAAGCCCGGATTATTTCAACAGTGCAGCCCGACCACTGGAACGGTGTTTGGCATACTGATCCCAAGGTGCAGTGGATTATTCCACTGCAAGGCACGTGGTTTGTTCAGGCAATGGATGGCACACGTGTTGAAATGGGGCCGGGGGATATATCTTTAGGTGAAGATCAAAGGACACTCCCTGATGCGCAGGGGCATAAAGGACACTTGGGCGGGAATGTGACATCCGGCCCGGTAACGCTGATGGTGATTCAGTTGGCCGAAGCGCCTACAGTGGATGAAGCATGCCGCTTCAAATAAAACATCAGGCTTGAAGCACTTAAAATAAGGCGCAAGTGAACATAACGCGCACATCACTGGGGTGTGTCGTCAGTTAGTTCCTCATGATGGTTGAAACGAGTTGGACGGCTGTAAGGAAGGTTGATTCCGGCTTGTTGTGAAGTGGAAAAAAGATTGTCACCTGCGATGACGCTGCTTCGGTTGGCACGATGGGAGGTAGACACCCGCCGTATCTTCAAAACGATCCGGATGCGCCGTAAGAGGCATGGACACAACATCATCTCTCCGATGGTCAGTATAGACGAACGTCAAATAGTAAGACCGGTCGTCGTTCGAAGGATCGCCATCAAACATTTTGTTCCATTCCAGCAGGTCGCGCCGCAGCGGCGATCCGTCGCCGCTGCTTCGGGTCCAGACCGCTGACACACAGGTTGAAACACGCTCGACGCGCACGATCAACCGCCCATTGAGAAACGCTTTTCCATCGAGCTCCTCATTGAGCACCGTGCTGAGATTGTAGGTCAGCTCCTCTAGGGACTCCGGCCTAGCGCCCGCGTAGGCGGTGCCGCCGATACAGAGGGCGCAAATCAGACTTAGGATAGCGCGGATCATTAATATCGTCCTTCCAGTAGAAGCATGGCCTCGTCGTGCCGTCTTTTGACCAGACCATTCATGATTTTGCCTTTCGAGCGCACCTGCTTCTCGATTATCTGTACGGCCTTGCGTTTGTCGCCGCTGTTGATAGCAGCACGGACACCCGGCCAACCTCGTCCTGGATTGTAGACGAACGAGACGAGGGCATTGAACTCGTTTTGTGTCAGGTAGACATGGATGCCCCGACGAACGATCGCCTCATAGCTCGGGAGATTGACCTGTAGAAGGCGTCTCTGCTGATCGTCCGTCAGATTGACGAGATTTTTATTATCCCGTGCGAACTTTCTGGCCGCTTCGCCACGCAGGCCAGCACCCGCTGCCACGCGAGACACCAGACTAGAGTTGATGCCGATATCCCGCAATTTCTGCTCGACCTTCGCCCGGGAACGGTCGCGCATGTCATAGCCAGGTCCAAGCGTTACTCCAGACGCCCCGCCCGGCCAGTGCAGATGGTTGCTGACACCCCTTTGCTCTTCATGGCGTTCAATAAAACCGCGTCCTTGAAGCGATGTCTTAGTCGCGCTGGGAGCACGTGACGATTCTGACGATGACCGGGTGTAGGACGGATTACAGGTACAGTTTGAGCCAGACATGTTTCCTCATTTCTTGTGGCTTGATGCCACAGGTAAGCTAAAAAGTTAATCAGCATGTAGCCAGACCTTTGGCCCGGTTAGGGGGGGGGCTGGTTTGGCAGATAGCGTCTGACGATGCTGATGCGTTGGTATTCGATATGATGTGTTCTGCAATGCAGACACAAAAAGCCCGCCGGGTCAGGGGGCTTTGCGTGGCGTGATTGATCCTTGCCATAGCAATTTTGGAGAGGATCATGATTTTGTTGGAAAGTCCGGATCAGTGAGCAGCACTGCCGGAACTGTATTTAATATGTAGCAAAAACCGCGCGCGGATACCAAGTGGGAAATAGACTGGCTGAACGCCACCAATGTCTCGTTTTGAGAAATTTTTAGTCACTTGCACATTTCCAACATGAGGGCGGAGCAAAGCGCTTTTATCTGTTCACGCGGCTCTTGGTTGCGATAAGTGGAGCGATCAGATATTTTTCTGCCTTAATCTGTGGGGACAAAGCACAATGACTTCTCCCTTTTTTCCGGTCTGATTACTATTCAGGAACAGGTGGATGGGGAAATTTCGACGCTCTCGTTTTTTCGGATCACTGGTTGAACCGCGCAAAGACCGGGAAGGCTGGCTTCCCCAGCGTAAATTCGATCGACTGTGCCGCAGGGAATATGCCGCGTGGCGCATGTGGCGCCGCTTAAGAGGCATTGCATTGATAATCCTCTGCTTTCTGGGCTTCTGGGCCATGACTGCTGTATCATCGTTTCTAAATGGTCATCGTCAGTCATTGCCAGCACATGTTTCGCATCATCACAAGCAGCATATGGCGAAGACACACGGCATCCACGAAAGCCGCACGTAGCGCACGCTGATGTAAGATTTCTGCTTTTCCGGGGTACTCAAATCCTCTTTTCGGGGAGACCTGCACAAATATATTCATTCATTTAAGCAGTATGTCTGATTCATCATCTTCTGTTCATGTCATTTCAGGTCTTCCTAGATCTGGATCTACTCTTTTAGCAGCACTGCTGCGGCAAAATCCTCACATCATTGCTGCACGTCACAACACGCCCGTAATGCCAATGCTCATTCGGATAATGTCTCTTATGAGTGAGGGAGAATACCGGACAGAATTCAAGAACGGACAATGGCAGCAATTGATGCGGGGTATTGTTCGTTCTTATTTAAACCCCGGTGCCCAGAATCATGTCATGCTAGACATCAATCGGGAATGGTGCGCGCACGCTGGATTGCTAAATAGTCTTTATCCGCAGGCAAAGATTATCTGCTGTGTGCGTGATCCTGTCTGGATACTTAACTCGTTTGAACATCTTATCACACGGGACCCTTTGTTGGGATCACAGTTGGTGCCGATTGCACATCGAGGAAATCAGCATGACCGTATTGATTACCTCGTATCGCGTGATGGGGCCTTCGGTTATGCGTGGCGGTTAGTAACAGAAGTATTTTTTGGCCCATTTTCGGATAAAGTTATTTTTGTAGACTATGATAGGTTCGTTAGGGAACCTGGATTTGTCATGGAGCGCCTCACTCAACTCTTGGGTATTCGTCCTTTTGCATATAATTTTGAGCATATAGAAACACCGGATGCTGCTGCATTTGATGCCGCACTTGGCACTCCAGGCTTGCATTGTCTGCACCAAAGTGTGGTGGCCAGTCGAAAACGATTGATTTTGCCGCCTCATATCGTGGAGCGCATGGCACATCAGATGTTCTGGCGAAAACCAGATTTAAATTCAGGAGGCGCCGTAGTTATCGCCTGAGACGAGGTATCCGCCGGAGTTCGGAAGGATTGATGCCAAATTGCTTACGAAACGCTGCTGAAAAATGCCCAGGATTTGCATAACCTAGCCGTGTTGCAATGGTTAGTATGGATTCATCATCTTTAACAAGCTGACGGTAAGCTTCGTGCATGCGTTCTTTTTGAAAAAGTGCGTAGATGGTACTGCCAAACAGCATACGAAAATGTCGTTGCAAGCGTGAGACGCTCATTCCCGCATGACGGGCAAGCTGATCCACGCGGGGTGGCGATGCAAGATCTGCCAGCAACATATCGCGGGTATCGTTCAATCTGCGTATTTCGCGCTCGGATAACGAGATATTGGGAGGTGTAATATGGCAGATCTGTTCAATGAGCGACCCCATAAAAGACAGGCTTTGTCCGAGCATTTGCAACTGGCTGCCTGGCTGTTTAGGGCTTGTGCTTACGCTTCGTAATGCATTTGCAAAAGAAAGAAGCTGCCGTCCGCCACGAACCTGATTAAAATAATGGCCAGAACGCAGTTTCTGATCAAGACATGTTGCATCTTCAGCTGACAGACTGGCCAGAGTTGTGGGGCTGAGTGTGATTGTTACGCCAGTTCCGGCCCCGGCTGTTTTTGTAAAATCAATGCGACATCCAGGACGATATGCAACATAGGCATCATCGGGCCTGCTTAGGGTATCGTAAGTTGTCAACCCATCCCAACACCGTGTTGCCATATGAGAATTTCCGCCTGTGTAGGCTCCAAAATAGATCAGGTCATCATCATGGTAGGCGGAATAGCTGAAGTCATGTTTGGTTTGTGCGTCCCAATACAGGATTTGTAGGCCGGTCTGAAGAGCAATCAAGCGCGTATAAGCGTTGAGTCTTATCATGGAAGATTGTGTTATGTCTGTTTGACTACTTTCTGGTGCATCTAGTGGGGGAGTGGTCTCTATGCTTTTTTTTGTCATCGTTATGACGCTTCTCTTGGTTTAAAAACGATAGAAATTGAAATTATATCTTGAAGAATGATAAATTATATTTCTTGAAATGTTATTCTGTCTATTAAGCAACCCAGTAATGCTGCAAGATCCCCCCAGCTCCTGATCACACCAGCCGCATTTATGAAAAACGCGTGATTGCAAATACGATTATCTCCATTTTAATGCCTGCGCATTAAATGCCATAGGTTTAAAAATTTCCTCAACCACGTTAATCCAAGCCATACATTATTTTGGAAAACTTGATGAGGTCAACATCATCGATCGCATACGTGCCGTATGCCGGTATCAAGAAAACCCACCACCATGGCTCCAAGGGTTTTTGAAGGTGGCTTCTGGAAAAGCACAGGCAATCTGGTAGGCAATAGGGGTTTTGGGGCCAACATTGCAAACTTGGAGGCCATAGGCTTGGGAGAGGTTTTTAAAAGGAGACGCATAAAGAGGAATGGCGGCTCCTTTATTACTGTGTTTCCCGCAATTATTTTCACGCCCTTGTCTATGCGCCAAGTCCCTAAGCTATGGCTAGAGGCCGTATGGCTTTTCTAGTCGTGTCGGCTTACGCCTTCATGTCGAACATTTGTGTGTGGTTAAACGCCCTGTCGTTTCATTCTTCACATCGAAGGAAGACGTCGAACGTGCTATTCACAAAATGCTCAAGGATAACGGCCCCAGAATTGATCGCTGGCGTAAGAACGCCGCAGATGGAAAAGTAACCCAGTTTGACGGATATACCTCAGAAAAGGGAACTGTCGTCATCGAGAGTGCCAATCGGCAGCGCAAGGCTGCGCGGCACATTCAAGTTACACTTATTAAAAAAGAACACAATGGAATGAGCTACTATGTCCAAACTGTTAAACTATACTAAATATGATATTCTCGACATGTTTCCGCGTCTCACTAATCTGGGCGCTAGCTCGTTTGGTGAGGATCCTGAGCTCTTTGGCGATACGCTGTTCGAAGTCATTGAAGATGCGCCGCGGGGTCATTTCCTGCCGTTCAAGCAGCAGGCAGTCAACGAATTAAGGACGTTACTGGCTTATAGCGATGTAGATCTCGATCGCGTCAGTTGGGCTGTTCTTGGTATGAACCCCATGGCGGATATTGAAGAACCACCCAACTGGGGCAATTTTCCAAGCCTGCGGGCATTCTGGTCAGCCGTTCTACACGCTTTTGAAAATGACCCCGAAGTGCGGGCGGGAAAAGAGATTGACCCCGACATGTAAGATGGCACCCTAAGAGCCAAAGGCTACCTGCGTTTTGGGAAGGGTCGCATCTTCATGAATGCCAAGATGGTGCAGGTCGGATATTGATAAATTAACATATGAGGTGATTCCCAATTTTGGGGAATTTGGCCTTAAATGGCAGTTTTACGGTGCTTTTTGTTGATTCCCAAAGAGGCATGATTCTGGCGGGAGATGCTCTTACACTCGGGTTAGGTGCCTACCTACATGTCCGTAATACGCCGCAGCAGTTAAGCGGTATATCCGCCTATGTGGAACTGAGCGGGGGCTTATCTTCGATAGTTCAAATGTCAGCTTTGAGGGAAGCGGATAGTCTGCTTTTGAAACGCCAACACATGGAAACAGACATTTCTGTATTCCATGTTGGTGAATGCCCGGCTCCTACACGTTGCGGTCAATCTCTTTTCCTGCCCGCACTTCGGGGTCATTTTCAAAAGCGTGTAGAACGGCTGACCAGAATGCCCGCAGGCTTGGAAAACTGCCCCAGTTGGGTGGTTCTTCAATATCCGCCATGGGGTTCATACCAAGAACAGCCCAACTGACGCGATCGAGATCTACATCGCTATAAGCCAGTAACGTCCTTAATTCGTTGACTGCCTGCTGCTTGAACGGCAGGAAATGACCCCGCGGCGCATCTTCAATGACTTCGAACAGCGTATCGCCAAAGAGCTCAGGATCCTCACCAAACGAGCTGGCGCCCAGATTAGTGAGACGCGGAAACATGTTGAGAATATCACGAGTGGTATAGTTTAACAGTTTGGACATAGTAGCTCATTTCATTGTGTTCTTTTTTAATAAGTGTAACTTGAATGTGCCGCGCAGTCTTGCGCTGCCGATTGGCCCTCTTGATGACGACAGATCCCCTTCCAGAAGTATATCTTCAATACCTGTCTTGGTTCCCGTTTGGGTCTTCTTAAGCCAATTATCAATATTACGGCAGGCCAGTCTATGGCTGACCTGATGTAGACTGAGGTGTATTGGGTGCATGCCGCCAATATCTGTTAAAGATATGGTAAGTTTATCTTTAGTTGATTGCTCTGGCGGCCATTTGCTTACAGTGATTGTTCTTTAAGAATCACAAATTATGAATATTTAAAATGGCGGAATATTTTATCTGCCGTGTCAACAAGTTGTGCATGGTGAATTAAATAAACACCCGTAGTAGCGGCAGCTTCTCTGGCTGACGCTGAGAAGGTTGAGTTTGTGAAAACATCAGCTCCTTGATCATCACTTTGTTTTGTAGCTTGGACGTCCCAACCGGCATTTTTTAGGCATGAGCAAACCACTAACGCGGTGTTGAAGAAGCGTGGGATTTCGACCGTCAGATCGCCGAAGTTCACGTCCGTATCGCCATACTGCGTCGTTCTATCGCGCTCGGAATCTCGCTCACATGCGCCGTCAGGTGGATAATAGACGATCCAAGCGCGCAACACTCTCAATCAACGAATTGTGCAACAAAGCCACTTCGACGCTGAAGTGATTACTTGAGAACAGTCGGCGAACGTGTGGTAGCTCAAGGACTGGAGTGAGAAATTTCACGGCAATCTTGCCGCCCAATAGCCGGTCAAACTTCAGTCGTTCCAAGCGTAACGAATAGTAAGACATGCTCGGTGCATTGCGCGAAGCAGCATCGCCGGTGCGATCGAGCGGCGGCTCATTCCAGAATAGGGTGCTGCGAAGACCATTGACAGCGCGAGCAGCGCATTGTCCGCAATGGCGCAGATAGTTCGAAGCGGATGCCCCGCCCGCATCGGTGACGCCACCGATTTTTCAACAGCCTTCTAAAAGAACCATATTGGTTCAGATTTTTCTAAAAATAGAGATTTTACAATTCTTCAAAACTGGTAAACCCTTCTAAGGGACATATCGGGAACAGGTTATAGAGAGGTTCTATGGGGATCAGATTACATATCTGGGGAGAGCGTGCCTGTTTCACCAGGCCCGAACTCAAAGCTGAACGTGTTTCTTATGACGTTATAACGCCATCTGCGGCGCGGGGAATTTTGGAGGCTATTCATTGGAAGCCGGCTATTCGCTGGCACATTGATCGTATTCATGTGCTCAAGCCTATCCAGTTCGGATCATTTCGCCGGAATGAGGTAAGTGCCAAGGCAAACGCCAGAAATGCCGCGACTGCGATGAAAGCAGGTACGACGGCGGGACTGGGTCTTGTTGCGGAAGAAAATCGTCAACAGCGTGCAGCGATGATTTTGCTGGATGTGGCATATGTTGTCGAAGCGCATTTTACCATGACCGATCGTGCTGGCCCGGACGATAATCCCGCTAAACACATTAGTACCTTTAACCGACGGGCTGAGCGCGGCCAGTGTTTCCACCGGCCGTGCCTTGGGACGCGAGAGTTTCCTGCTGAATTTCAGCTTTTACCAGAGGAGGCAGCCCTCCCTCATTCTGATTTTCTGTTACAGACACAAGCTGCTGGTGATGTGGATCTTGGCTGGATGCTACATGACATTGACTTTACGAATGGGAAAATTTCAAAGTTTTTCAGGGCACGTATTCATAATGGCATCATAGATGTTCCACCGTTTGATAGTCCGGAACTGGCGGCATGACAGAGCAGATTCAGCAAGGGATTTTGCAGGCTCTGGTCAGGTTTTATGATCGTATGCAGAATGCTCCAGCATTGGGTTGGAGTCAGGTAAAGTTCGGATGGGCTATTGTTCTTAATGAAAGCGGCCATCCGGTAGATGTTATGGATTTGCGCGACCAGTCGGGGAAAAAACCTGCAAACCGGTTTTTTATGGTGCCCGCAGAAGTGAAACGAACGGCAGGCATTTCTCCGAATTTTCTCTGGGATAAAAGTTCTTACGTATTGGGCAAAACTGCGGGAGCAGGCAAGCGTACTGCGCAGGAGCACGCCGCATTCGTAAAAAAAAATCTTGAGCGTATCGCGGGAGTGGAAGATGCAGGACTTCTGGCGCTAAAGGCATTTTTAGAAAACTGGTCACCAGAACGCTTTGAGTCAGAGCCTTTTCAGACTGACATGCTGGACGCGAATATCATGTTTCGTCTGGATGGAGATGCCCGCTATATCCATGAGCGTCCCGCAGCCAGAAAACTCGTAGAGGCACGCGCCCTTGAGGCCGATGGGCCTGAAGACAGGATCTTTTGCCTCGTAACAGGGGAGAATAGCAAGCCAGCCCGACTGCATCCTGCGATTAAAGGTGTTGAAGGCGCGCAGATTGCAGGAGCGTCTCTGGTTTCTTTTAACTGTGATGCGTTCACATCCTACGGTAAAGCGCAGGGTGAAAATGCCCCAACGTCTGAAGGTGCGGCATTCCGCTATGGTGCTGCGCTGAATAGTATGCTTCAGCGCGGTAGTTTGAATCGCGTTGCCCGACCGATAGGCGATACGACGGTCGTTTTCTGGGCAGAAGCATCTGATAGACAGGCAGCAGAAGCGGCAGACGCGTTCGGTGCGATTGCTCTGAGTTCTGATAATAAAGATGATGCTGAAGTCGAAAAAGTTTCTGAAACTCTTAAAAGAGTTTCAAGGGGTGAAGCGCTTCATACCATAAGGCCTGATCTGGGGGAGGGGACGCGTTTTTATGTACTGGGTTTGGCGCCTAACGCTGCTAGACTTTCCGTGCGGTTTTGGTTGTGTGACACGCTGGATGCCTTTGCCCGCAATCTAGCCATGCATTATCAGGATATTGCAGTAGAACCAGCTCCGTGGCGTAACTTGCCTTCGCCTTTCTTGCTGGCTGTAAAAACAACAGCGATGCTGGAAAAGGCAGATAATATTCCAAAGCGTCTCGTGGCGGATATATTGAATGCAATTTTGACGGGGAGAGCCTACCCCCGTACATGGCTTTCCTCCGTTATCATGCGTTTGCGCGCAGGAGATGATCCAACTGGCTGGCATGCCGCCGCAGCACGAGCTGTGTTGCAGCGTATGAAACGGAAGATCAATCCGACTATTTCAGAAAAGGAGAGTGTGCCCGTGAGCCTTAACCGGGATTACCCGAATATCGGGTACCAGCTAGGCCGTCTTTTTGCGGTTTATGAGCTTGCTCAGCGTGCTGCGCTGGGTGGGGTGAATACCTCCATGCGTGATAAGTATTTTGGCGCAGCTTCGGCTACGCCCGCCAGCGTTTTTCCTGTGATTATTCGTAACGGGCAAAATCATCTTGGAGTTGTGCGTAAAAAACTTGCGGGCTGGTCAGTGATTATTGAAAAAGAACTGGAGGAGATTTTTAATAAAATTTCTCCTGAAGAGCCTTCTTCATTTCCTCGTTCTTTGCATCTGGAACAGCAGGGTGAATTTGCACTCGGATATTATCATCAGCGCTCCGCTAAGCTTGCTGGTCAGAAAAGTAACCAGTCGTTGCCTGAAATTGAGAATGATCAAGAGGACGAAGACGCATGAATAAGCCTGTAGAAAACCGCTACGAATTTGTTCTCTATTTTGATGTGACAAATGGCAATCCGAATGGTGATCCGGATGCGGGAAATTTACCACGGCTTGACCCGGAAACCAATAAAGGTCTTGTTTCGGATGTTGCGCTCAAGCGGAAAGTCCGGAACTACATTTCGGCGGTAAAAGAGGGTGATCCCGGTTTTGAAATTTACGTCAGCGAAGGAGCAACGCTGAACGTACAGAATAAAAAATCCTGGGCAGCGGTTATGCCAGACGTGACCAAAGATGAGGAAATGAAAAAGCTGCCCAAGGAGACCGAGAAGGCTCTGGCTCTTACAAAGTGGATGTGCGCAAATTTCTGGGATATCCGCACTTTTGGCGCGGTTATGACGACGGCTGTTAATGCCGGACAGGTGCGCGGGCCCGTGCAGTTTGCATTTGCCCGATCAGTTGAACCGATTGTTCCACTGGAAATTTCCATCACCCGGATGGCAGCGACAACAGAAGCCGATGCTGAGAAAAAGGGTGGTCGCACCATGGGGCGTAAACATATTGTGCCGTATGGTGCGTATCGTGTTCATGGCTTTGTATCTGCTCCTCTTGCGTCCCATCCTGTCAAAGGAACAGGTTTTTCCGAAGAAGATTTGGAATTACTGTGGTCGGCTCTGCTAAATATGTTTGAACTTGACCATTCTGCAGCCCGAGGTGAAATGTCAGCACGTAAGCTGATTGTTTTTAAACACGCCAGCAAATTAGGGAATGCACGGGCACAGGATCTGTTTGATCGTGTCAAAACCTTTCGTACGTATCAGGGGTCCAGTTATCAAGTTGATCACGGTTCTGCTCAGAACCCAAAGATGGATAACTGGCCACCTGCTCGTTTCTGGAATGATTATGCGGTGGTGATTGATCGTGAAAACCTGCCCGACGGCGTTGAGATTATCGAGCGTTAAGCCGTCATGATGCCAAAGCCTGACCAGAGGCAGGATGAGGAAAATCTTGTTCCTGTTTCGGCTTTGCAGCATTATCTATTTTGCCCCAGACAATGTGCGTTGATCCATATAGAGCAGCAATGGGCTGAAAACGGCGCAACTGTAGAAGGACGGCTGCTGCATGAGCGTGTTGATTCTGGTGTGCCAGACCGGAAACGTGGTGTGCGCACGCTCCGCACATTGCCGATACGTTCTTTTGCTCTGGGTATATATGGAAAAGCCGATGCTGTAGAACTGCATGGGACTGGTAGCACCCTTATTCCTTATCCGGTAGAATATAAAAGGGGTAGTCCTAAGCCGCATCATGCTGATGAAGTTCAGCTTTGCGCACAGGCTTTGTGTCTGGAAGAAATGTTTGGCTGTGCGGTATCAGAAGGGGCGTTGTTTTACGATCGTCCTCATCGCCGCACGACCGTGCAGTTTGATCAGGATCTTCGGGATTTGACTCAGAAAACTGCACAAAAAGTGCAGGACATGTTGGCGGCAGGTAAGACCCCACAGCCTGTATGGAACAAGGGGTGCAAACATTGCTCTCTTGAAGCGATCTGTCAGCCACGCCGTCTGGAGAAACCTCTTTGTGTTGAGAAATGGTTTCTCGAAAATCTGGAAGACTGAACACGATGCGCAAACACCTGAACACAATCTACGTGACAACAGAAGATGCTTGGCTACGCAAGGATGGCGCGAATATCGTTGTCGAGGTGGAGGGCAAGGAGCGTGGTCGTGCGCCGTTGCATCTGCTGGAGGGGATTATGTGTTTTGGACGTATTGGTGCATCTCCGGCTTTGCTGGCCGCGTGTGCGGAAGCTGGCATTGCGTTTTCCTATCTTTCACCCATCGGACGTTTTCTGGCACGGGTTGAAGGACCAAGGTCAGGTAATGTTCTGCTGCGGCGCGCACAATATCGGGTGGCAGACGATAACACCCGAAGTGTCTTGATTGCCCGGTATATCGTGGCTGCAAAGGTTGCCAATCAACGGACAGTTATACGGCGTGTCTTGCGAGACTACGGCGCATCCTCCCCTGAAGCGAGCCAGAAGGCCCTTCAGGCCGCTGAAGCTTGGCTGACAGATACGACGCGCCGGATTGTTAAAGTTACGGACATGGACAGTTTGCGGGGAATAGAGGGGGAGGCCGCCCGAGTTTACTTTAGTGTGTTTAACCTGTTTATCCGTTCTGAAGATCCTGCTTTTCAGTTCGGTGGTCGTTCCAGAAGGCCACCGCTGGATCGTGTTAATGCATTGCTTTCATTCCTGTATGCCCTTTTGGGGCATGATTGCCGGTCAGCACTGGAAAGCGTTGGATTAGACCCGCAGGTTGGATTTTTGCATGCAGACCGCCCCGGTCGCACCAGTCTGGCGCTGGATCTTATGGAAGAATTCCGGCCTGTTCTGGCAGACAGGCTTGCCCTTAATCTGATCAATCGTGCACAGGTGCGTGCAGCCGATTTTACGTGCCATGAAGGGGGTGGAATTACGTTGCATGATGATGCTCGTAAAACGGTGCTGACAGCATGGCAGGAGCGCAAGAAGCAAGAAATCCGCCATCCATTTTTAGGAGAAACGATGACCTTCGGTCTTGTCGCGCACATGCAGGCGTTGTTGTTATCACGCTATTTGCGTGGAGAACTGGATGCATATCCAGCATTTATCTGGAAATAGTCATGCTTGTTTTAATAACGTATGATGTAAATACAGAAGATGCTGCTGGTCGCAGACGTCTGCGCCGGGTTGCGCGTGCGTGCCTCGATTATGGTCAGCGTGTTCAGCATTCTGTTTTTGAATGTGAGGTCGATCCGGCGCAATGGGCAGAATTGCGCGCGCGCCTTCTTGATGAAGCTGATTCTGCAAAAGATAGCCTGCGCTTTTATCAACTTGGTGCTAAAGGGCGTCAACGTGTAGAGCATGTAGGGGCAAAACCAGTACTGGACCTTGATGGCACGCTTGTTTTTTGACACCTGAACATTCCTGCAAATAACCAGTGGCAAGCGGTTTCTGAGCGATATTTCCAGATAGAATAACCGAAGTTATTTTGCCGATCAGAGTATCTGCGCGAACTGTGATCGGCTGGTGAAATCCGGGGAGGATCGCGCACTTCGTAACATATTGAAAAACAAAAGAAATCTTTGGGCCTTTGGTGTGCTGGTGTTGTGATGTGACTTCAATCGACAGGGTTCGCGCAGAACACATGGTTTTTGCCGTCATAATCAGTTAACAAAATAGCGGTGTCGCTCCCCGTGCGGGGGCGTGGATAGAAACACCTACAACCTCGGATTGTCCGCGCTGGCAGGATGTCGCTCCCCGTGCGGGGGCGTGGATAGAAACTTCTTATAAGCCACGGATTCAAGGTCTAGGTTCCGTCGCTCCCCGTGCGGGGGCGTGGATAGAAACCTGTTTGTACAATTGTGCCGTCCAGTTTGCTGAGGTCGCTCCCCGTGCGGGGGCGTGGATAGAAACTGGTCATAGATGTAACCATCACCACGAAAATAGGTCGCTCCCCGTGCGGGGGCGTGGATAGAAACTGCAAGTGGCGGAAAATCAGGATGCACCGCTACGGTCGCTCCCCGTGCGGGGGCGTGGATAGAAACATTGTACCCAGAGCATGACTGGGCAAGCCATTATGTCGCTCCCCGTGCGGGGGCGTGGATAGAAACGGTGGCAATATCGACTGGCTGAAAGAGGCGTTTGTCGCTCCCCGTGCGGGGGCGTGGATAGAAACTCTCCTGCGCGGGTGTTCCATGCGGTGATTGCTTGAGTCGCTCCCCGTGCGGGAGCGTGGATAGAAACTGTTTGTCGTGCATTACGAACTCATTACGTGTCCGTCGCTCCTCGTGCGGGAGCGTGGATAGAAACCAGAATATAGGGCTGCTTTGTTTCTAGGCGTTTCGTCGCTCCCCGTGCGGGAGCGTGGATAGCCGAGTTCATCACGGATTACGAGATCGAGGCGCAGGAGACGGTCTGCGATCTGCCCCATGTGTAGTGGTGGTATGTTGTGTGTGCCATGCCTGCGAACAAAACAACGCCTTACGTTGAATATGCTCAAGACAGAAAAGAGTATCGGATGCTGTACGCTCATTCTTTGCCAGAGACTCCAGATAAAAAGGGATGGGAACCGCTTCTTGAGCATTTAGAGTGTGTTGCACGCTGTGCTGCCAGATTTGCATCCCCTTTTGGATGTGCTGTTCTGGCGGAAGCTGCTGGATTGTTGCATGACCTTGGCAAGGCGTCCGAAGAGTATCAGGATTATATCAGCAAGCAGGCAGCCAAAGGTCCAGATCACAGCACAGCAGGCGCACGGGAAGCGGTAGCGCGCTATGGTAAGATATGGGGACGCTTGATTGCGTTTGTGGTGGCAGGTCATCACGCAGGCCTGACAAATGCATTCCAGAGTGAGCGATGGAGTTCTACGCCACTGAATGAGCGTCTGGACCCGACGTCGCGTATAATACCTGATTACAGTCGATGGAGTTCTTTAGGTCTGAAACTTCCGGAACAGGCAGACCTGAAACCGACAAGAATTTTTCAGCCCGCTCCGGATTATCCAGGGTTTCGGGAGTTTTTTCTAACACATATGCTTTTTTCAGCTCTGGCAGATGCAGATTGTCTGGAAACTGAACGTTTTTATGCTGAAGCAGCAGGATTACCGCCCCCGGCACGAGGCGGGCAGATCACACGTAAACATCTTGAAAACTTACGTGCTGAAATGGCAGCACGTTGTAATCAGTCAACTCCTCTCAACCGTTTGCGTGCTGAAATTCTGGAGCACGCGGTTGGTAAAGCGTCTCTCGCTCCGGGCCTGTTTACCTTGACCGTCCCGACGGGAGGCGGGAAAACACTGACGTCACTCAGTTTTGCATTAGAACATGCGCTGAAGCACGGATTGCGTCGGGTGATTTATGTTATCCCCTATACGTCCATTCTTGAACAAACAGCCGAAATTTTTAGAGATGTTTTGAAAAGCCCAGACGATATTTTGGAGCATCATTCCGGATTTGAATGGGAAAAGCGCGCACCTGATGCAGAACGTGATAGTGAGCATGAAGGGCGCGAGGGTCTGGATAAGTTACGACGTGATGCAGAAAACTGGGATGCCCCCATTATCGTTACAACCAGCGTGCAGTTTTTTGAAAGTTTGTTTGCTGCGAAGAAAAGCCGCCTGAGAAAACTGCATAACATTGCACAGAGTGTGGTCGTGCTGGATGAAGTGCAGACACTTCCAGTCTCGTTGCTAAGACCCTGTATGGCAGCTCTTGACGAACTGGCAAGAAACTACGGCACAAGCCTCGTGTTATGTACGGCCACACAGCCAGCTTTGCGTAAATGTGACGCAGCATTACCTGCTCTTGAAAATGGACAGGCGCAAGGGTTTGATATTGATCAGCAGCGCGAACTTGCGCCTGACCCTGAGCGGCTTTATGCCACGCTTAAACGCGTGACGGTTGAATGGCTTGATCAGCCTGTGACGGATGAAGAGATTGCGGCACGTTTCTCTGATTGTCCGCAAATGCTCTGTATTGTTAATACGCGGGCCCATGCTCAGGAACTCTTTGAGGCAATTAACAATTTGCCTGGTGCCAGACATCTGACAACCCTGATGTGTCCCATGCATCGTCGTCAGGTTCTGGCGGAAATCAGACAGGACTTGCAACAGAAAAAGCCGGTGCGACTTGTCTCAACCAGCCTGATTGAGGCGGGTGTGGATGTAGACTTTCCAGAAGTATGGCGCGCAGCCGCAGGTCTTTCTTCTGTAGCGCAGGCGGCTGGTCGTTGTAATCGGGAAGGGCGGTTGGACGGGCTGGGGCGTACAGTTGTTTTTGAATCTCTTGACGCTCGGAAAACAGTTGATCAGGACGAGGGAAACGGTAGTAGCCAGAAGAAAAATTTACGTATTCTTCGTTCCATGCTTCCTTTCTGGCAGGCGACTAGAACCATTCGTCGCAAAGGGGTGGATCCTCTTAGTTTGAAAGGGATGCATCTTTATTATCAGGAGCTTTACTTCAATCAGGGTTACGAGGCGCTTGACGCGGCGACTCTTCCTTCAGGCAAGCCAGGTAAGGCCGGAGAAAAATATCCCATTCTTCCTGCTGTCCAACGCACGGCATCTGGTATGAACTTGCCTTTTGCCACGATTGCATCTGCATTTCGCATGATTGATACTGCACTTGCTCCGGTGATTATTCAGTGGGATGAAGATGCCGCACAGGTGGTGAAACAATTGCAATTCATGCCATATCCTACACCGAGAATTTTGCGGACCTTACAGCATTACAGTGTTCCGGTGCCGCCTGATGTACGCATGAAGCTGGTGATGACGGGTGTCTGCACACTTCTGCATCCAGAGGTATTTGGAGATCGATTTGTCGTGCTGGAACGGAATAATGATCTTTACAGCGCTCAGACCGGCCTGAGGCTGGATGATCCGACATGGCGATCTGAAGAAAGTAATATCTTTTAACATCCTCTGGATTGCTACGCGCTCCCGCTCATTCTCTCGATGAATAGAAATCGGCGCATATTATAGACGATATTGGCCGGCCCGATCCTTATGGCGGCTCGTGTTATGCCTACGGTGCGTATGAACAGTCCCGCTTGTGATTTCTGATCGGCAAAGACATGCTCAACACGTGGTATTGATATGCCATAATGGAGGTTCACTGACCATCAGAAGGAGACCGCCCGGATGAAAGCTAGATACTTGGATGAAGGGGCCGAGGAGGGCTTCATAGTTCCTCTTGAGGAGGAACGCGATTTTCTTCCCACCCTTTTGGAAGAGGATGTTCGAGGCGAAATTTAGCTTGCGCCTCTAGCCATTCAGCAAGGTTGTTGGGGATTAATTGCTTGCCCTTCGACCATCTTTGAACCGTGGTATTGTGAGTTCCTAATATTTCGGACAGTTTGCGCATAGATATCCCCAGAATGTCTAGGCATTTTATAAATTGTTCAGGCGTCATAGGTAAAAATATCCAAAGAAAAACCCAACAGAAATTCCAATAATTGCTGCCAAAACGAAAATGAATATAAGCGTTTTGTTGCTGAGCATTCTGCCTATCCTTTCAATTCAGAGGGGTGAAGGGTTGGCGCCTCTCGGTTTGTTAGTGATGTTCGAGGAACTTACCTATTACGCCACCAAATGTGAGTAGAGTTGACTTATCGCCTGCATAAGCTTGGTCTAATTACCGGCTGGCAGTATCGGACATTTAACATCCAAATCAGGACGAATTTCGGGAGTGGCGATCTGGACAGAGTGGCACGCGAGACTTCAGGGCTTTGGAAAATGGTGCTGGAAGATCTTTGGGCGCAGAAACTTACCCGATCTGACATCATAAGAGAGCTAAGTATCCCTTATGAAGAACTTGAGAATCTCTTGTTCAGTCTAACAGCTTCAACTGATCAGCCACCGAAAAAAAGCGAGAAGCTGCCTTTCTCAATTGTTCGAAGCCATCGCCGGAGGGTTCCGGAGCCAGTATGATGATTGCTGCCATCAGCAGGAGAGATAGCGCACAGGGAAACAGTGCATATAGCTAACTCTCTCATTCGGCTGTGTCCTTCTCTCGTCGTTGCTGGATGACAGTTCGTAATATCATGACCGCCTTCAATATCTTCTGGGCGTAGTTGTTGCTGCCAGCATGGAGTCCTCGCATTGCTTCTGTAGCCTCTGCATGGCTTCTGGAGGCATAGGGGCGGTCATCATGGAGCGGTAGTTCATGCAAGCAGACGTATCACCAGACCGATGGTGAGGTTGTTGCGCACAGCCAGCAAGCATGATGGTCAGTATGAGTATTATGAACCAGTTATAAACCATGGCTATTACGCGCTGTCTTTCCTCAACCTAACTCCAGCTCCACCACCGTTCTCAGCGATGAATTCAACGCCAACGGCCTCTAAGGCGCTATGAATGGCATTGATAGTCGACTGACGGGGGGTAACTTCCGCCAGTTCAATGCGCGTTGATCCCTGTTTTTGTGGCTTCTGGCACATCAGACACAAGTTTGTCCTCAGTGGCCCATTCGGGGCACCAATTGCCATGCAGGGGTTTAAGACCAGCCTGAGTTAAGCGGCGGTCAATTTCTGCCCTCATTTCTGCAAGGGCCTTATCACGCCGTTTTATGGCTTCTTTTGGGTCTCTGGTTTGCAGGGAGCGAATGATCTCCTGCTTTATCCCTGACTTGGTGCTGTAAACACGGCCTACATCTTGCCAGCGGTCTTTAGGGATACTGAGGCGGGCTGAATAGGCTTTGCCACCTGTTAATTTTAAGCTGTGCATATCGCTAGGAGCCTTCTTGGTCATTGAAGGACTACGACCGACTACTACCGATTGAGTAGCAGTTTGCTACCTTTGATGGTGTATAACTCATTGAAATATAAGGATTTTTAGGTGATGGTGGAGGGATCCGAAACCGAATAAGTTGTGCTTCGAACGCGTACCTCCTATTCTCAGAAGAATCGTTTGGCTGAAAAAAACTGTAGATTGCTGTGACTTTTTAATTTTTCATAGTATTGATCTAGCCTAAATATTTGAGAGGCTTAGAGGCAACCTTGCCTTCTTACGGTCCATGAAATTTAGGAGACAATATTTTGACTATATCCAATCATCACTCGTATGCAGAACAATGGATAAAAGAGACGGACCTCTTGGAGGCCAATGGCATTTACGAAAAACTTGCAGCAGCAGTACCATTAGGGCGAGTTTTGGAAATCGGTTGTGGGGCTGGAAAAGGAACGTCACAATTGATCCAACAACATGAAGTTCTCTCTCTTGACAACAATCCTCACCTTATTGACGCGGCGCGTCAGAATGTTTGTGTGGCTAGTAATGTTACGATCCACGAGTGCAATTTATTTACCCTTACCGAAAACGATAAAAAAATAATATCGTCCTTTCAACCAAATGCGATTGTAGGGTGGTTTCTCGGTGGTTGTGGTGAGGATATATTTTCCAAAACTGAGGGAGTGACCGAGTTAACCGAAAAAGCAAAGCTGTATAGAGAAAAACTAGAAGATATTATCATTTCCGAAGAAATACTTATTGATACTGTCAATACAATCAATCTTGTCTATCGAGGGAAAAAGGTATCACATTTATCCGATCAAGAGGTTAAAGATAGTCAGGCTAAGAATTATAATACATATGTTTTCGATCAGGTTGGTTTTAAAGTGACTGATGTAAGGCTGTTCGATTGGCCTAGGGAAGGAAGTGATTTTACCTATGGTGCGGCTCATAACCCCAATTTGGTGCAAGGTGCCACTAATCCGATCATTATTTCGCTAATTGCTCAGAGGACGTAAGCTTCGCCGCATCGGATCACTATAACGATTTGCGGGAAACTCCCGTCGAATTGGAGGAAACATTCCTCGCTGGTCATTACGTTGTTAACAGTAGAGCGACAGCTTGGGCACGTCCGCTTGCTGATGATATAAGCTTATTTCTATGTCTGCTCTGAGGCGTAAGCCGACACGCCTAGCAAACTGCTTGTCATAGTGATGTTCGTATTGCTGCATGCAAGCAGTAAGAACTCCAGCAAGAATAAGTCCTAAACTTCCCGCTTTTCCTTGTACCTTTCTTCCCTCCGTACTATCATTTCCCCAACATCATTAAGCTTTTGGAGGGCAGGATTTATGGGAATGAACTACGGTATTATTCAGGCTCTTACGCAGACACCTCCGCCGGAACATATCAAAGCTATCGCAAATATTCTAAAGACCAAGCGCGGTCTGGATATGGTGCATATTGCTGCTGCAAAGGTCATTGTGCTTCCTAAATCAGTGCGTTTATCGATGGCTTGTCCGACTGGGAAGGCAGCGTGAAATGACTGGTAGCACAATAGAAAATAAGGCCAGCACTCAGAAGGATGATGGATTACCTCCTGCGCCGGAGGGATTTTCCTTCAAGCAGGGGGTTTGCAGCATAAATGGCACGCCTACTGATACCTTCGAGGTAAAATGGACCGGAGCTGATGGTCTGGCACATACGGCATCTTTCCGTAAGAAAGTACCGCTTGGGCAGCGGATCAGTGCAATGGAATCCTTTGGTGAGCAGGTTACGGCAGAGGGGCGTGTTGGTTTTCTTGCTGCAATCAGCGCCATAGATATGGACTCGATTCCTGAACCACCTGAACGTGGCAGGAATGAGCTTCTGGGCTTCTTGGACCGTCTGGATGATGCTGGTTTGATGGCATGGATGCGCGCAAAAGCTGAAATCGCCAAAAGCTCTGAGGAACAGGCAGAAGCTGCAAAAGTTAAGGCTACGGTGGGAAACTGATGAAGGATGCTGAGTTTGGCCGGGCAGTTTTTCTGGCTAGATGCGGCATCCCTTTTCGTGTGCAGGAAACGCTTCCAGAAGCTGCGTTAATTGCTGCTTCAAATATTAACCTGGTGTGGCAGATGCCGGGTATGGCATCATGGAATCCCCATACAGGGGAAATGGATTTCGTGAGCGCTCCACAAAATGGCTAGAGAATTCACAGAGCAAGGCTTTCTGGATTATCTGGCCTCAGCCCCCGTAAGGCTGGAAGCGCAGCTTAAAACTGCCATGAAGCATGAAGCTTCTCATCTGCAGAAAGAAGCTCGTGAAGAAGTGGGTCATTATCAGGAAGCGGCTGGCCCGTTTCCTGCATGGTCACCATTAGCAGATAGCACCATGGACGATCGTATTCGAAAGGGCTTTACCCCAGATGATCCGGGCCTACGGACAGGCGCTATGCGTGACAGCTATAAGGCCAGTGTAGAGGGCAACAAGATCGTTCTGGGCAGCACCAGTAATGCAGCCCAGTGGTTTGAAGAGGGTACTATTAAGCAGCCGCCACGCCCGGTCATTGGCCCAGCGATTTTCCGAAATACAGAAACCATAACAAGACATCTGACGGAAAGTATTTCTGCTGCTATGGCAGGGCATATCACCGCGCTTGAGAGTGATGTTGATGACTGAGACTTATACCGTCCGTGGCGAGTATCTTTTCATTACAGATGCTCCGCAAACTCTGGAGCGCATTACTCGCGGTTTTGCAGAAGCTATCCGTTATGGGGAACGTTACCGTTCCTTGCTAAAGGAGATAGGCGAGCAGGCTTTTTCTCTCGAAAAGGCAGGCAAGTATCTGAAGGAGCTCAACGTTGCCGGGCTGGAAGGCCTATTATCCAGCGCCAAGTCTGCGACTTTTTCGTTTGATGCGGTTTCTTCTTCTATTGCCAAGGCCCGCGAGCAGATACGCCTGATGGCAGAGGAATCTGCACGGCTGTCTTTCGCAGAGGTAACCGCGCCGGCGCCTCGTAACGGTGCGAGAAGTGGCGGAAGTTCTGGTGTCGGAGGGGGTGGGGCCTCCCACAAGGAACCTTCTTATCTGCGGCGTGCTGTTGGCTTCGATATTCCTGGTTACAAATCACCAGGCATCGCGACCTTTGTGGGTGGCACTGCACTCTATGAGACGGCCAAAACGTCTTTTGACGCGTATGCCCGTACGCAGCAGGTTTATGACATCATGCTGAGTGACAGCAGGGTTAGAACAGATCCGGCCATGATGAAGGTCATTCAGGACAGTGCCTCTGATAATCTACGGAAATACAAAACACTGTCTCCTTACGATGCAGCGCGGAATTCAGCAGAAGGGTATGCACTTTCTGGTGGTGAGAAGGAGGAGCAGCCTGTCATCACTGATCTGCTTGGGCAGATTGAAGAAAACATGATCCTACGTGGGAAATCATCCGAAGATGCTCAGCAGCAGGCCCGAATGATTGTGTCCGGTATGGATATTGGGAACCGTTTCTATAACCGCAAAACTGGTCAGCTTGATCTGAAACGGATGTATCACGAGGCTGAAATTACACAGGCTCTGGTTGATGTCGGAGGCGGGTTTACAACAGGCAGGGCAATCCGGGAGTTTTTCAAAAGCACAGGCACTGTTGGGCAGGATATGTCAGCAGTAGGCTTGGCGCGTGCTGCTCACTTCATAGAAACCAATCCGCAAAGAGCATCTCAAGCGATCGGGTCATTTGTTTCTCTGTTTGAGGGAAGTGCGCCGACCATGCGCAAAAGAGATAAGGCTTGGTGGACGGAACATGGCTTATACGGAAAAAACGGCAGGTTGTCGGAAACTGCGGATACCTTGCTGCACTCTGATCCTATCGGGTTTGCTGAAAAATATCTTGGCAGGTTTACTCGGCAGCAGATCAGCGAACATACACAGAGAAGGAACGTTGGCGCCATTCTGAACGAAATACAGGGTTCTCAGGGCAATATTGATCGGCAGGCGGAGGCTGTGGCTCGTACGGATATGAACGCCAATCATGCAGCGCTTCTGGGAAGTCCCTCCGGCTCTGTAAAGGTTCTGGATGCTGCCATTGCACGCTTTATGACGACACTAGGGAAGTTTGAAGCGGGTCCGGGGGTTAAGATACTGAACCAGATGACTGATGGTCTGGACAGGATGTCTAACTATATGAATGCTCATCCTAAGGATGTGGCCACCTTTATGCAGGAAATCGGCCATATCGCTTCTGCCCTTGGATCATTCGTCCTCTTTCTGGGGAAGGTATCCGCGGCCATTCCAAGTTGGCTCAAACCTATTCTTTTCGGAGGCGTGTCCGGTGCAGCAACGGCTTCTGTTGTGCCGGGTCTTGGAACGGGTACGGGTGCGGTAACTGGTGCAGCTACGGTCGGTTTGGATGAGCTTGCAAACTATCTGAAACAGCAGGATCATAAACTGAATTATGATGATGGGGCACCTCTCACATGGAAGGATAAGCTGGATCCTTTCCAGTGGTGGCATCATCGTGAACGGTATTACGCTCCTCCACAGGACAATTTACAGCCGGTCAATTCAGTTGTGCGGCAGCCGCAGCAGCAACCTACCCAAGTTACGGTAAACGCCCCTGTTTACCTGGACGGCAAGAAGATTGCCGATAACACTCAGACTTATGTGATGCAGGAAGTCCAGCGCACTTTTGACCGCGAAATGCGGGCGAGTAACTCGATGCCCGATCCACTTTCGACGCCACGGGTGCCGGGAGTGCCGTGGGGGCATTGATCGGAGGTAACTCAGAAATATGATTGATAGCAGGCCAATGGCAATAAAGGCGAGGATACAGGGGCATCTGTTGGTTAAGGTGTGCTGTTATTTGCCGCTTTGCATCTCTTTACTATAGGCAGGGAAGTATTCTGTGACGGGGCGCGTTATAATTGCATTGATATTACCTGACTGCACATTTGCCTCAAAGGATTTTGGTGTTCCTTCTTCCGTTAAAATGTGATCGTTCCCCCAGACTCCATCGGCTTGATAAACTATTATGTTATCAGGATTTATTGTCTTACCTTCCTCTCCCCAGTCATTCGTTACGAAGAGGCTTACGGGAACAAGAGCGCAAGGGTGGGAGTAAGTTAGCGTTGCTTCTTTGAGCGTTATAATCGTTGTTAACGGGTGTCTGGGAGCAGTGTCCTCTTGTGTCAGTTCATGGCGTCTTTTTTCTTCGGCAATCGGAATAGATGGCCAAGTCCGCTCGCTCTCAGGATCTGATGCCATATGCAATGTATCGCGAATATCTTCTGGACCAGCAAAAGAATGGCCTGCCCACTCGAATACCGCGCGTTCAGGCACTATAATGGGGCCATATTCGTATTCTTGTGTGTAGTCGCTACTATTGAACGCAACTCTTTGAGCGCATATTTTTGCCTGACCAGTAGCATGCGCTGCTGAGAAACAAACCAACCAAGATATAATAGCCAAGGCAATATGTTTTGGTGTGGCGTTTGATAGTTTTTTATCTTTGTCCAATTTGGACGCCTTTCCTTGTACCGCATCTTGCCCACTGATATTGTCCATTTTGGACAAAGGCAGGTGAAATGGCAAAGAAACTCAATCTCGATCTTCTGAATAAGATATGGACTCTGGCAGAGCAGGGAACTGAAGGAGAGCAGGCTGCAGCACGCAACCGGGCAGAGGCGCTGGTTAAACCCCATGGTTACACATTGGCAGATGTGCCTGACCTGCTTTTGACGGAGGGGTATCTTGATGATGAGCCGGAGCCCTCCGCCGGTGGTTTCACCTTCTACGATATGAGCAATCCAGCGCATCAACGCGCTTATGCAAGGGCCGAACGGAAGAGGCAGGTTGCATGGCGCATGGCCAACCGTGCCAAGATTGATGAAGTGCTGGCACGTTATGGTTCAGAAGAGGCCGTGTTTGCGCATATGGCAGAAGAGAAAGCTTATGATGCGGCGATCAAACCCTTCCACAAGAAAGGAAAGGCTGGGCAGTGTGATACATGGGATGGCGAGCACTTCGGCCCTACGGCAAAGGTTCGTGCAGCCCTTGCTACGGTCAAGCCTTGGCCTGACACCATTCCTGATGCCATTGTGGAATATGAGTATTGGGAGAAGCTGCATGATGACCGGAACATCGCAGACGGCAACAACCAGTATAATTACCTCAGCCAAGGTGCTGACTTCCGGTACTGGGCCTTAGGCGATCTGATCAACAAAGAGATTGAGGCCCGTAATATCTCGGATGTGATTATCCGCCTCCGCTTTCAGGAAGCCAGTCAGGGCACTTACAATGATAGTGCTGCCATCCTGCGGAATTTGGAACGGCTGCATGCTGAGGAAAGCCTCAAACCCGGAATTAGTGGGGCAGGGGATATTCTCCTAGACCGAGGATTTTCGGTCAGTTCTGATGGAAACGCGGGTGACTCTGAAAACCGCGCCACCTCTCCGTCCAATTTGGACACTGCTACAAAGCGCCGGGCGGAGGTGGTGCGGATACTGCAAACTGCGGAAGGGATGCGCATGCCATTTCGAGCAGTTGCCCAGATGGTAGGGGTTTCACCTACTACGGTTGGGAATATTAAGAGGCGGATCGAGAAGACTGTTCGACAGGCATGCCGTCAATGATGGGCTATATCTAGTTCTCTACGGTGAGTCGTATGGTGACCAGACATCACGTTATGTTTCGCTTATAGGTGCTATTGTAATTAACCACGACAATTTTTCAGTGCACCAGCGTGAACAAATCCGTCTTCTACAGTTGGTGGTCTTGATTATTCTACGAGATCACAAGCGTCATTTTCATGAGAGATTTGCCGCAACGATCGTTGTGAGTTGTTTTCGCTCTCGTTGCGCCTCTTGCAAACGTAAGCAGCCCATGTATAAGATGAGCCTACGTGACAGCCGTCATCTAACCTACTACGCAGTTTTCCGCTTACCTAGTAGGATATGACCGGCAGTGGGGACATACAGTCTCCCACCGACCAAGCCGAAAGCGGATGTACTCACGTACAGAAACCGCTTTAGGCCAAGCGCATGTAATGCGTTTGCTCATCTTTGTTCACCTCCCTTCATGATGCCGAGGGGTCCAGCCTCGGTATCAGGAAAGAACAGCGTATAAGATGACGGCTGCCACAAAATCTCATACTGCAATTTACAACAGTGGGTCAATGCTGGTACTAGAGAAAAGAGCGAAACTTTTTTCTTGAATAATGGAACGTACGTCACCATGGACGCTGTTGTTGCCCGCATCATGGCCGATCTTCAGTCGCTCCGTGAAGCGGCTAAAAGACAAAGCGCGCGAATTGATGCTTTAGAAACCCTATACGAACAACAAAAAAAGAAGCGCGAAGATATCTGCGAAAAAATTAAAGATTTAGAGAATTTCTTAGTTTATTACGAACATTATACAGCAGCAGGAAAGCACCTCCCTAACCATGGTTACCGACGACCGGTAATGAAGGGCGGAGAGCCTAATAAACGCCCAGGATTACGTCCTCAGAGTCGCGCCGGAAAAATAGAAAAAGTCGCGATCCGTGCAATTCAAAAAGCTGAACGCCCATTATCAATTGGTGAACTTCTTTCCGCTATAAATAATGCCGGTTTTGAAATTCATGGGGCACGACCAAGAACTAATCTGGCTTCCATATTAAGCCGGAGCCAAAAAATTTACTACGACCACCCAGACGGATGGAAATTTGCATCTGATTACAATCCAGAGATTGATGTACACTTAAAGAATACAAAATAATATATCTGACAGAATATCTCTCCTCCACAGGAACACGTCGCCCACATGTTTCTTACTGGTGAGTTGATTGCGAAGGTGGCTGCTCCAAGCTACCTCCGCCGTGGAGCTTTCTTCTGCACAGCAAGTTCGGCGCGCCTTTTTTTCAGAAGTTTTACCGCTTTATCATATGCTTTGTCTGCTGATGGTTCAAAAGAGCTGTGTGAATGCCTCAAAGGCCGCTCAGGGCGTTCCTCCAAACTAGACAGCAGGCATTGAACATCTGCTGGATAAAAGACGATACGCCGCCCTATCCGCCGATGTGTAGGGTGCCCCTCAAACTCGGGCACCATCCTTAAATGCTGCAGCAAGTAGGTGCGCCCTACTATGCCTTTCAGGTGCTCCAACACCTGAGCCAGAGTCAACAGGGTGGGAAACAGGTCTGTCACGCACTCCTCCTGCTCAATGTTGCTATCTTACTCAGCCAGAATAAGGTTTGCTGAAGCGGTACCTTTTAAAGACTACGCAGTCGAAACGCGGGCAGACAACATTATAAAGGTCAGTTCACGTATTTGATGACTTCAAGCGTGGGAGCAACGATCATCTCCCCAGAAGCTGCTGTGTATTTGATGGGGTCAACACCTATCACGATTGCGATCTTACCATACTGAATGTGACCGTTTGGATCCTGCACGATCGTTTCATAAGCCTCTGAGCTTGATGGCAGGCTATCAATAATCAGAACGGTGTTCTCATCAATCCACTGACGTCGACCAAAGCGGGACGCAATCAGGACCTCGTAGCATTTTCCCTTAGCGGCGTAAGGATCGTTAAAACCTATAATTAAGTTCATAGGCTGCGGTTGTCCGTGACAAATACCTGATATTGGATCGGCTGGAGCCGATGCTACAGGCTGCTGTGGCGGGGCATAATTTACCGGAGGCGCAGAAGATATCTGCGCTTGTTGTGGTGCATTGGCTCCTGACAATACAACTGCGTCAGCATCAGAAATAAACCCATCATCAGAAGGCCGGTGAGATACTCGCTGCCATGTGGAGATAGCCTCTCTCGTGCCTTCTCCGTACACACCGTCAGCAATGCTGCCAGCGGGAAGATATCCAAGATCAATAAATTTTTGCTGCAATGCTATATGCTGGTCTATCGGGCGATTGGCCTCTTCTAAGGCGCTTCCGGACAAGCGAGCTTTATACTTCTGCGTTATCTCGTCCATCTTCGAGATGTAACACTGTGGATCGGCCTTTGGTAAAGTTCCGTCCATTGCATCAGGCGCAACGCACGCCTTCAGTGCGTCATCATCAGCAATCGCCTCTTGCCTAAGCGCTTTCCAGCCAGCTTTCCCGACGATCTGCCTCAGCGCGTAATACGTCTGGTCAAAAACCAGCTCATGCTTGGCAGCTTCGCTGTTCTGGCAAAGCATCGTGGCAATGCTGTCTTTGGAATGGTCTGCTGAACAGTTGAAATCAGGCTTATATTCCTGAGCCCATGCCACGCTTGGCGCTGCGATTACAGCCGCCAATAATAGAATCTGTTTCAAATCCGTCTCCAGTCAAATCTCTTGGCAGGATAGCGGTACCGGGCGGCGGGGGAAACTTCTTCTTGTACCTCATGGTCTCCAGTACTAAGCTGTCCAAATTGGACAGGGGTCCTTCAACTGGCTGAAGTGAGGGTAAAAATTTAATGCGCAAATGCGAAAGCGTCTCAGTGTATCAGGCTTCTGACAGTCATACTGAGCAGTGGAATGTTGAGGCTTTAAATACCGACGGAGCGGGTGGAGTAGACCATGCCATATTCTCTGGCCCGGACGCAAAACAACGAGCCAGAGAATATGCGTCATCCACTTATCGAAATGGCACGACGCGGATGCAACAATTTCTCGCTGGCCTAACAGACCTTTGTAACCAACATGGTGTCGGGCTAACTGGCGACACAGACTTGTTTCTGATGGAGCGAGAAGATTATGACACAGTCTATAAAATGACGAAGGAGGGAAAGATTACAACTTAACGCTTAACCCAGAGTTGGGTCCGTTTGGTAACCCTAGAGCTGTGTCCACGCCGGGGTTTTCCCGCAGGTCTTTAAGCAATTCTTCAGGATCATACTTAAGGCCGATCTTTGCTTCGGAGCTACGTCTCGGATTTGATGAAGTGCGTGCGCGATACACCGTTACATCATCTCCTCCATTACTAATGGCATGAAGGCACACGCCGCGCGCATAATAGCGATTGAACTCACCTTCAGACAGCGTATCTGCGGCGTTGACCGGAACTGATACCGTCTTTCCTGCGCGCAGCGCATGAGTTTTAAGTAAATTTTCATCGCGCAGTTTTGCAGCAAGGGAAGCATCATCGCCTTTTTCTGCGGCCTCTAAAAGTAAAGATGGCCACAAAATACGGCCCTCTTCGTTTAAATAAGAACCCAAGTAAATTGTGCCGTTTTCGGTATCTTTTTCGACCTCCTCCTGCATAAATTTGCGGGTTGTTTCGTCTAGACTTTCGTAATTTAAGGGCATTTCTGTCTTCCTTTAAAATAAAAAGACTGCCCGTACCCCTCAGAGTCTCGTAAGATGAACAAACCATGAATCAGCACTCATGTACGCATGGCGGGGGGAGGAGAAAGGAAATGCGGACCTAACCCCCGTCTTTCATTTAATTTCCTGCTTCTCTCTTGCTTGGCGTTCTTTCTCCCGCTCCATGATAAATGCCTGCTTTTTTTCGGGCCTATGGTGCTTTCGCTTTTGGCCAAGACGCCCACTCACCCACACTCTGTCCTCCTTGGTATGTGCCCGGCTCCCCGCCAGGAAGACCGCTATCTCTTCGGTGATCCCAATATTTCCACGAGAACTGACACTCCTCAATTGATACGAATGCTACGTCTCCATCCAAGGGGAAGGTGTTTTCAAACGCCTTAATACGATCGGGGCGGACAACACCAAGAAAGCGCATTCCCCAGTCAGAAGTAACAATGCTCTTTTCAAGCATAAAGGCTGCCAAAGGTTTGAACCAACGCGTATTCCTATTGCGAATGCGCTCACAAAGAGGCCGCGTATTCCAAGCTTCTGTTTCTTCAATCACGATGACATGACGACGCCTAAAATCAAGCGCAACATAGTCTGGGCACGCGCCGCCATGTTCGCCATCAAATGCTATTTTCACTTGAGGCGCGATATAAGTTTGCCCGTCCATTGTCAGATAAGTGATCAGATCACCCAAGTCAGCATCCTCTACTCAATTTATCCCACAGCCTTATGTGGTGATGACACCGTCGAGCGCATCCCATCGCGCGCGGAACTGCTGATCAATATACCGAGGGGGATCTACCCAATAAAGCGGTCCATTAGGGTCTTGCTTCATGCGCTCAATCACGTCCTGCCGGTTCAGCAAAAAACATGTTGGCGTCTCTGAGCGCACATTGATGGTAATCGCCATCCAATCGAACGGGAGACTGTCTGCCCCAGTGATATCCGTGCCAAGACTGACTGCGGCTTGGCTGCTAAATGCACGAGATTGGATCAGAAAAGGGGAACTGATTCCTTCTTTCGTAACCTTAAGCAAAGTAGATCGTTTTTGAGTTTCTGATGCAGGTAAGACCTCCCAATCCCGACGGGCCAACTGCCATGTCACATACGCCAGCCCTGCTTTAGCTGTGTGTTGCTTATCTTGGGAAAATATTGAAGCTGCCATAATACTATTCAATCGAAGAAGGTGAAATCAGGTTAACCTGCCCTGTAAGCTCGCCCTTCATCCGCAAATGAAAGCCCAATTCGACCAACCTCTCTGCTGTAATGCGGTCAAGCGTATAAACAGCATGCTTTCGATGGTGCTTCATTTTGCCATGCGTAGGATCGCCCAGAACATAGAAACCCTCTTCGTTAGGTTCAGGGCGGTAAATTTCCGTCTTACCTTTATGCTCGCCTTCCTTATGCACACGATAACGGATCAATTTTCGAGGCATTCTAACTATTCCCTTTTTTCAACCTGACCCCGGCACCACCACCGTTCTCAGCAATGAACTCAACGCCCGCCGCCTCCAAGGCTGTGCGGAGGACTGTAAGTGTGGAGTGACGGGGGGTCGTGGCCTCTGTTTCCACGCGCACTAATGTGCTCTTAGGAACCCCGCTGGCCGCGACTAACTGATCACGTGTCCAATTGAGGAGGCCGCGAGCTGCTCTTATCTGTGATGATTTTATGGTATCCACAGTATCATTTCCGCTTGCAATTCAAAAATCATAATGACATTGTAAATACCACTTCGCAATAGCGAAGCGGTCGAACGAAAGGGGTAGGAGCCTTTCCGTCCGACCTAACCAAAACCGCTCGTAGGAGGAGCAGGCCATGGCTAACCGTGCCTATAGCACGCCCATACACACATGGGCATTCCGTATCTTCTGTACAAGCCTTCCCGCATTGGTGGCGCCAGCTCTTATTGCTCTGGCGCTGTTGGGAATGGGGGCTTCTGATCCTGTCGTAACTGGCCACGCAGCCCAGAAGCTGGAGGCTGTACGATGAGTAAGATGCCAGCAGATATTGTTCTCATAGATCAAGCAGCCAGTCTGGGTGAAATCCAGAACGCCATGCTGATGATGATGCGTGAACTGTATGAGCGCATGGATGAGCAGAGCGACCCAGCCCCCACACATGCAAATGCAGCGGCTTGGGGTGATGGTCTGTCTTGGCTGGCACGCTCCGTTGGAAATATTCGGGATAATTTGAAGCAGGCCGTGGCTTCTGAAGCGAAGGAAGCAGCGCGATGAGCAACCCGACACCGGCCATGACAGAAGCCGAGCATGATCATCTTGCCAACTATAGAAACCCACGCCTGCTGCTCGATAAAGCCGAGAAAATCGCACAGGCGCTGCATGATTTAAGTCAGCCAGAGAATGAAGTGGTTTTTCCGGCTGCTCGTTATTGGTTGGCAGACCAACTTTGCTTAACGCTGGAACGCCTCGGCAATGTGAGCGGCTACAGTGTGCGAGGAGGTGGCCATGAATAACCAGATGCCTCTCACAGGTTTCGAACAGGAAACTGTCAAGAACATGCGGAGTCAGGAGGCTGTCCTGAAAGACGCACGGATGATGGCTGCCCTTATAGTGGAAGTGACAGCCGGATGGAGCTGTGATGAATGCGACATCACCGATCCCGAAGCTCTCCATTGGCTGAGCCATCGGTTGCGGGATCATCTGGATCTGCTGGCAGCACATACAGGCGCGAAAGACGTGCCCGGCTGGATGCTGCCGGAGGAAGCGGCATGAGTAAGACAACCATACTCTTGAATATCAATTTGCAATTCATCGGGCAGCAAATAGCCGAACAGACCTTTCATGATGGAGAAGGTGCCGCAAAGTTGGCTGACTATCTGACAGGTGCCGCTTACGCCATTGGGTTTTCTGCTTACCAGAATGGCAGAGTTCAAACACAGCAAACTGCTGCTTTGGCACAGACAATTTCAGAGGCCGGTATTAAGCGCTGGAAGGAACTTACTCTGGGTCAAATCCTGATGGAAACAGAAGCCGGAGGGCATGCGTGATGCCAAAGTATAGCAGCGCCAAGGATATGCCGGACAATCTCAAGAACCCGACTGCTTTCATCGCATGGGAGCATGTGCGCGGGGTTTTTGTTCAGGAATTGGGAGATGACAAGGAAGGCTGGGTGTTCTGGCCCTGCATCCATTTCCAAGATGATACATGGCACCCATTGGCCAAGGATGGTGACATAACCAAAGCCCGCCAGATATGTGCCAGCCTTTCTGCAATCCATGACAAGCCAATACAGGATTGGACGCGCCCAGCCCCACCTGGACTAACCCTTGCATCAACACGAGAACAGATTTCCAATTATCTCAAAGGCACAAAGGAATGGCTGGAAACCACACATCCAGAACCTTCGCCGCTCTGGGGTGCAGGCTGGGAATATACAGATCACCTGTTCCTTGATGGGTTCACCCACTTCGAGTTTGAAGAAGAAATGCGGGCTATGCACAAGGCTGCCTTGGAAGTCTTTGGCGGCATGGAGCCCAGTAAGCTCAAGGCTGGTCTTGCCATAGTCAAAGAACAGGCAACCCGGAGGTGGAGCCTGTTGCATGCAGCCAACATCAAGCCGGAGGAAGTGGCATGACCACTCCAATACAGGCCGCCACGGTCGCTGCCATCAATTCTGATCGCCGTAGCTGGAAAGCTCATAATTTCATGGAAGGAGAAACGGAAAGCCGTCGCTTCACGCAGGCCTGTCGCGCTGTTGCGAACACCAAAGCCCGGAACATCAAGGATTTGCAATGTAAGGCCCGTCTGGTTCTTCTTGTGTCCGAAGATGACAGAAGTATGGAAGCCAGTCTGGCGCGGGATGTGCTGGCACTTACGGGGGTGAGAGCATGAGCCAGAAACAAACTTCTGCATCACAACGGTGCAAAACCCCTGTGGTCACACCTGATCGGCTGAGCGTCATTCAGGACGCAACCAGCGAATTGTCCTGCATCGGGATATGCCTTCAGGCCATGAGCAACGGCATGCTTACGGGATCGGAAGAAAGCGGCCCCGGCATGTGTGCTGTGGGCATGGCTCTGGAATGGCTATCCGGTGAAATGGAACGCCGATGCGCAGCCATTGCGGAGGCAGCATCGTGACGGATGGGCGTTCAAATTGGACAAAGGAGGAAATTGACCTTGTGGTGAGCCTGCGCACTCAAGGTCATGCATGGCGGGCAATCGCGCGTAAACTTGGCCGGTCTGATACAATGTGTCGGTTTCAGTATGAGCGCTACACTGGCGAAAAGGTAAGCGGGGATTCCTGCTTGCCCCATAAGAGTGCAGCAGAAACGTCTCCTCAATTGAAGGTAAGCGATATCAGGGCCGAGCGGGCACCTAATAGTGAGCCGCTTCCTATTGGGCATCCCGTCATCATGAAAGGCTTATGGAACGGTTTGGAGCGGTGGCGAGATAGCACTGACATCGATCAATAAGCATGCGATTCGGAGAAGTATGGAAGCAAAATGCTCTGACTTCTCCGATATCTGCATCATGCTTGGTGAAAAAAAATGTGTGGGTTCGAAGGTGATTTTGGGCAGCCGATATCAGCAATTGGTTGGATGAGGATGATGTCTTTTGTGAGGAAAATTAGGGCTATGTTTCGGTCGAGTCTTTTCGTTCCTGTGAAGACTTTTTGAGAAAATGGAAAGCAAAGCTGGTTTTGCATAATGAGCATGGATAGGAGCACCAGAAAGGCCCTGTTTTTGGTCTTCTCAATCATGCCTTCAGCCCATTGATCATTATTTATGCCGTAAAAACCTCGTAAATCGTCACTGAGGGCTCTCTGTTTGGTCTGTGACCAACAACAATGCGCGCAGAATGAAGCGCTTATATAGGGCGTATTTTAAGAGAAACGAAGCGTATGGCACTGGTAGCGCAGATTTTTATCAGATAGAACAAATGGAGAAGGCGTGATCAATGCCGAATGATCTTTTATTGAAGAATATTAGGTAGATGTGTTGGCTCCGATCGGGAGCCCCACATTCAAAAGAAAACCGCCCAAGGTGCGCCAACACCGAGAGCGGCTTTCCGATGATGAAACGCCTTTGTCGAACGAATAGATATGACTTCCTGGGTCAATCTATACGAACGAAGACGAACAAAAACCTTTGGTAACGGTTTTGTAGTCTTTGTATGCGTACTGACTTTGTTTTGGGAAGACAAAAACGATTAAAGACATCGTTTTTCATTCCTGATGACTGTCGTATTTTTCGTTCGACACCTTCTAAATTCGTTTTGACAGGTGTCATATGACCGAAGAAAAACATGACTGGGTGCATCTGGCTGATGCACTTCTTGAATTGAATCAGGCTCGTTTGGAGAAGGACGCAACTGCGGCTTGTTATGCCCAGTCAACTGCTTATGGCTTTGCTGCGGCAGGCCGTATTCCGACTGAACGAAGAGGACGTGCTTATTTTGTACGTCGTTCTGATTTGCCGCTTATTGCGTCTCGTCTACCGCTTGGGCGCCGCCGCCGTGCCGCAGTTCCTGCCGTCTGATGGAGGCGGTCATGGATCAAAAGGTTCCGCGTGCCGATATACGATATGTGTCGGTTAGTGATTGGATAACCCGTACAGGGATGTCCCGCACGGACACATATCGCAAGCTAGGCGATGGATCTTTGCATGGGAAAAAGATTGGACGCAAAACGGTTATAGATTTTCAGGCCGGGTTAACTTGGCTTGCGTCTTTGCCAGATGCTGAAATCATCACGAAATAAAACAGCCACCTGTCATTTCTGAGAGGTGGCTGCTTATCATTCTGTACAAGAAGAAAACCGCTCTCTTCTTGTACAGAAAAGATGAGTTTTCGTCCAATAAGAAATGACGTCTGGTGCTAGACTGGGACGTATAATTATGGCTGATAAAATGCCATCAAGCTCGGACTTTGTACATCTGGGTAGGGCAATAGACTTTCAAACTGTCAATCGTGCCGCTATGGGTATTCTTCCTGCGCTGCTGGGCCGTTGGCTGCCAGACGGCAAGAAGCAGGGTCACGAGTGGGTAGCGCGCAATCCCAAACGGAGTGACAGGAAACCCGGTTCTTTTAGTGTGAACCTGAACACGGGCCGTTGGGCAGACTTTGCGCAGGCCAATGTGCGGGGCGGAGATGTGGTCTCCCTTGCCGCCTACCTGGCGGACTGTTCTCAATATGAAGCCGCTGTGATGCTGGCAAAAATGCTCGGGCTGGCAGGAGGTGCGCAATGAGCACTTCCCAGCATATTCCAGCCATGGCCTGCATAGATGAAAACGGTCTGTTCAAACCGCTGACAGATATGGAAAAGCGGGCAGCCCGTGGGCTTGCGGCAGATACCCATGGTGCAGAAATTTGGGAGCCGATGACGCCAGCTCCTTCCGAACCGGAGAAGCCCCGCAATGCCACAGATATGTGGGTGTATCGGGATGCGGAGGGGCGGCCTTTGTTCGCTCGTTTTCGGTACGATGGCAAACCCGGTGCAGATGGTATTCCGAAAAAGGAAGTCCGCCCGCTGACGTATGGCCGCCGTGCATGGACAGACACTAATGGGAAACATCAAGACGTTACCGGATGGCATTGGAAGCAACCAGCCAAGCCGTTGCCTCTCTATGGCCTAGATAAAATTGCAGCCCAGCCCGATGCACCGGTTCTTTTGGTGGAAGGTGAAAAAGCGGCTGGCGCGGCCGGTGACCTGTTTCCCGATCTGGTCGTGCTCACCAGCGGAGGGAGCACATCCGTCCGAAGCGCTGATTGGTCGCCACTGGCAGGCCGGGATGTCACGATCTGGCCTGATAATGACGAGGCCGGTGAGAAATATGCTGAGCATGCTATTGAGGCGTTACGGGATGCCGGGGCTGCGTCTGTGCGAATGGTCGCGCTTCCCGATACCTTGCCGCCCAAATGGGACTTGGCGGATGATCTACCCCTTGAAATGACGGGAGGCGATGCGGTCTCTGTGGCGGAAGCCCTCCGCCCGTTCATTGATGCCGCGCCACAGGCAGAAGCCAATGTAAAGATGCCGCCCGGTTACAGTATGACAAGCCGGGGCCTCTATTACACTCCAGAAGCAGGAGAAGATGGCCTTCCCAAACCAGCCATATGGGTTTGTGCCGCTTTTGATGTTGTTGCTGAAACACGAGATGAAAACGGGACAGGGTGGGGATTGCTGATCAACTGGCGAGATCATGACCGGCGCGCGCATCAATGGTCCATTCCGCGTAAAATGGTGCACGGGGAAGGCAAGGATATTGCGGGTGAACTGGAAGATGCAGGCCTGAACTGCAATATTTCTGCTACCCGACAGCTTCGTCAGTTCATTGCTTCCGTTCATACCAAAAGTCGTCTGCGCTGTGTCACCAATTCAGGTTGGCACAGGACGGATAATGGACCGGCTTTTGTGTTGCCCAATGGCATGACATTGGGGGAGGGCCGTCGGGCTGTGGCGTTTCAGACAACGCGCGCAGCTGCTGGCATGGAATATGCCACGGCAGGCAAGCTGGAGGATTGGCAGAACGACCTCGCTGTCTACGCCGTGGGAAACAGCCGTTTGGCATTCGCCTTGGCTGTGGCTTTCAGTGGGCCGCTTTTGGATATCATGGGTGAGCAGTCCGGCGGCTTTCATATTGTTGGCGCCAGCCAGGCCGGTAAATCTACGGCCCTGTTCGCGGCGGGCTCTGTCTGGGGCAAGGGCGATAGGGACGGGCAGATACGCTCATGGCGTGGCACGACAAATGGGACAGAGGGCATCGCTGCCGAGACTTCTGACACCTTGTTGATTCTGGATGAGATGGGGGCGGCAGACGGACGCGAGGTCGGGGACATTACCTATATGCTGGCCAACAATACCGGCAAGCAGCGCGCAGGACGGAACGGGGAAGCACGGACCCGCAAGACATGGAGGTCCCTGTTCCTATCAACGGGTGAAGTTACTCTCGCCACCAAGATGGGAGAGGCTGGCCGTCGGGTTATGGCGGGGCAGGAGGTGCGTCTTGTCAGTATTCAAGCAGATGCCGGAGCCGGTATGGGGCTGTTTGAAAATCTGCACGGAATGCCTGGCGCCGGGGATCTTGCTGACCATATCCGCAGGGCTGCGCGCACCCATTATGGTACGGCCAGTCGCGCCTATCTTGATGCTCTTGTCAAAGAACGGGCTGACGATGAAGCGGGCCTCGCATCCGGTATCAAGAGTCTTGTTGATCGGTTTGAGGCGGACTGTCTACCTAATGGCATAGCAACAAGCGGGCAGGTGCGTTCTGTTGTGCGCCGTTTTGGGTTGGCGGCTGCGGCTGGTGAAATGGCCGTGGCTTACAAGATTCTGCCGTGGCCATCAGGAGAAGCTACGCGGGCTGCGAAAGCCTGTTTTATGTCATGGCTGGATGATCGTGGCGGAACGCAGGCTGGGGAAGATCAGGAAGCAGTTGAGCAGGTGCGCCTGTTCATAGAACAACATGGAGAAAGTCGCTTTACCTTGCTGGGCGGCAATGAAGGTCAAGAGGATGCGTATAGCAAGACATTGAACCGCGTAGGCTACCGCCGCACCATGGCTACCTCAGAGGGACATAAGTGGGAATATCTCATTTTCCCGACATCATGGCGTGAAGTGGTTTGCAAGGGCATTGATCCCAAGCGCGCAGCACAAGCTCTTATCGCGGCGGGTTATCTTATCCCCAGCCCGGACGGTAAAGCATCCAAGTTGGTTAAATCTGCTGAAATAGCTCGGGAGGCTGGGACATCAAAAACCGGCCGTTTCTATATTGTTAGCGGAGACATTATCGGAGGTGACCGATGATGATCAGTCGATTGGTAACACCGGTAACACGGAGCAAAAGGGAGTGTGTTACCGTGCTGCTTCATGAAAATAGGCGGAAAACAGCCATTTTTACGCATGGTAACACCAGTAACACCGATAACACCGCAAAAACATATACCCGGAGGGCTTTCGTGTGGTGAGCCAAGTTCTTCGTGATCTGTTTGCTAGGGATAGCGATCCATTCCAAGTCAGATTCTTGGTCAAGGAAATAGAAAGTTTGGGGGCGCATATTGTTCTTGCTGATGAGCAGCCAGTTATACGAGGTGACCGATCCGTAATCTCTCCCGATTTACTGGTGCGACTCAAAGAAAATAGGGCACTCATTATTGAGCATCTGAAAGAACAGGCTGCTCATAGTGCGGAGAGAATGGAGGGCATAGAGCAAGAACGATCTGGCATCCGCAGAGATATGAAGACAGGCAAGCTGCATGTGTTTGGGAACCCCAGTTCCCAATGGTTAATGGCGGAAGGCTGGGAATGGGATAAGCATCGCCGCAAGGTTTATGGCTCCCTATCCATTCGACAGGGAAGACCCGCATCCAAGTTGTATGATTGGAGGAGGCCCTAAATTAACTGATGATTATCCGGAACTGATGTTTGAGCCGCAGAACGAGCAAGCGGCATAGGTCTTACGCAGGAAAGCTAGACAGGGACTTCCATCATGGAGGTCCCTTTTTTGTATGGGGCGCGGTTATACAAGCACAGCATTACAGGCTTCAATTCTATTAGGTGTCCGCATTTATTTAATAAATATATATCTCTCATACAAAAATATAAGATGCTGATTTTGTGAGTGTTTATGGTGATTGTTTTAAGAGGGGGGGGGGTAAGAGGGGTAACGCTCAATAAGCGACCGCTATCTTTTTGTTTTTACTGGATATTTTTCAGGAAAATGGTGGAGGGAGTTGGATTCGAACCAACGTAGGCGTACGCCAGCGGATTTACAGTCCGCCCCCTTTAGCCACTCGGGCATCCCTCCGATTTGTTGAGCCGTGATCTAAAGGGTTGGAGGAGTGTTGTCAATGCTTTGAAGGGTATTCTTTTTCTTTTTGTGGTTTTGCTTTGCTTCGGCCCGTGGCAGGGCTGGACAGCAGAGGAGGATAGAGGAAAGCTGCCCTCACTTTTGATCCATGATCCTGAATTGAAACAAGGAGAGAATACGCGTGAGCCGACATCAAACAGTTAAGCGGCACACACCGCGATCTTTAGTGGCGTTGGATGCTCCTATCGTGTCTCTTACCGCTTATACGGCCCCTATGGCCCGCTTGCTGGATGCGCATTGTGATCTGCTATTGGTGGGGGATTCTTTAGGCATGGTGGTGTACGGCATGGATTCCACTTTGGCCGTAACCCCGGAAATGATGATAGCCCACGGCCAGGCTGTTGTGCGTGGCAGCCAGCAGGCCTGTGTGGCGGTGGATATGCCTTTTGGCAGTTATCAGGAAAGCCCGCAGCAGGCGTTCCGGGTGGCGGCGCAGATTATGGCGCAAACAGGGGCCGGGAGCGTAAAGCTGGAAGGCGGGCAGGAAATGGCCGAGACCATTCAGTTTTTGGTGCAGCGCGGCATTCCGGTTGTGGGGCATATCGGGCTTAAACCACAGGCCGTGCACGCGCATGGCGGCTTCCGCACCGTTGGCCGAGGCGATGAGGCCGAACAGATTCTAGCAGATGCACGCGCTGTGCAGGATGCTGGCGCATGGGCGGTGGTGATTGAAAGCACAATGGAACCGCTTTCCCGCAAGATCAGCGAGATCTTGCATATTCCGACTATTGGCATTGGGGCTTCTCCCGCATGTGGCGGGCAGGTGCTGGTTACAGAGGATATGCTAGGGCTGTTTCCTGATTTCACACCCAGATTTGTGAGAAAATTTGCTGATCTGGGCAAGGAGGTTGAGCAAGCCGCCGCTGCATATGCCCAAGCCGTGCGCAATCGTAGTTTCCCCGGTCCGGCTGAATGTGTGGGAATGCCAGAGAAGAAATAAGTGCTTCCAGTGTTCCGGGCCACTTTAGAGTGAACCCGGAATACTGGAAATACAAAGGTAACGCCGTGTTACTGATAACGGGCCAACCACCACCCGTAAGAGGGCGGCAGCACATTTCCCGCATTTTTAACGTGTAAAGCGCGTGCGGCTTCATACGGCCAGTGCGGGTTGGCAAGGAATGGCCGCCCAAGCGTTGCCAGATCCAGCGCACCTGTGCGGATAAGCGCATCAGCTTGCCTGCCTTCGCTGATATACCATGAGGTTGTGACAGGCAGCGCGGCTTCCTGTTTTACGCGTTGAGCGTAAGGCGCCATAAACCCGGCACCCCACGGAATATTGGCTGTGGGGGTAGAAAACCCGATGCTGACATCCAGAAAATCCAAGCCTGCCCCTTTCATTTTCTGAACAAGGGTAATGGATTCTGCCAGCGTTTGTTCATCCTGCCCATCAAATTCAATCACGCCAAAGCGGGCGGAAAGGGGCAGGTTTTCAGGCCATACAGCACGCACGGCTTCCAACGTTTCCAGCAAAAAACGACCACGATTTTCGGCCGAGCCACCGTATTGATCCGTGCGTTTGTTGGAGTGGGTGGACCAAAAACTTTGTGCCAGATAACCGTGCGCAAAATGCAGCATCAGCCATTTAAAACCGGCATCTCGCGCACGTTCTGCGGCGCGCACAAAATCGGCTTTTACGCGGGCAATATCATCCAACGTCATTTCCGTGGGCACGCGGGGCAGGTTGGCTCCAAATGCTACAGGTGAAGGCGCAATGGGTTGCCAACCTTCTGGGTCTGATTTCGGAATATGGTCATCACCTTCCCAAGGCACATGCGCACTGGCTTTGCGGCCGGCATGGGCAAGCTGGATGCCGGGCACTGCGCCTGCTTTGCTTATAGCCGCTGTAATAGGGGCAAAGGCAGCAGCCTGCTCATCATTCCATAAACCAAGGCAGCCGGGGGTAATGCGCCCTTCGGGGGAAACGGCTGTGGCTTCTACAACAACAAGAGCCGCACCGCCGCGGGCGAGAGTAGGATAATGCACGGTATGCCAATCATTCGGCACGCCCTCATGTGCTGTGTATTGGCACATAGGGCCAACCACAATACGGTTGCGTAAGGTAATATCTTTGAGGGTATAAGTATCAAACAGTGTCGGCATGCGTAGTCTCCGTTACGGATCAGGTCTGCACGACCATTAGTTCGACTATAATCGAACTAATTCTATAGGCAAGAGTTAAGGGCTCAAGCGCAATCCATGAAGCAGTATGACCATCCTGCGCCCGAAGCGTTCAAGTTGGCGGATATTCTGCACGCGCTGGCAGATCCTTTTCGGCTTTCTGTTGTGCGTAAGCTTGTGCAGCATCAGCCTCAGGCTTGTGCGCCATTGCAGGATGGGCGGCCCAAATCTTCTATTTCCCACCATTTTGCGGTGCTGCGTAAATCTGGTTTGTTACGCACGGAAGTTGTGGGCGTAACCCACATGAACAGCCTGCGTTTGCAGGAGATGGAAGCACGCTTTCCCGGTCTGCTGGCGGCCATTCTGGCTGCTGCGGAGCAAGAGGAAATGCCTGCTCCACAACCAGCCTGATATATTCATCTAGGGTTTAGGGCACCAGTACGGCGGCACCATCAAACCGACCATGCCGTAAATCATCCAGCGCTTTGTTGGCGTCTTTTAGGGCATATGTGGTTGTGGTGGTGTGGATGCCGATTTTTGGCGCAATGGACAGAAAATCTAACCCATCCTGACGCGTAAGATTGGCAACAGAAACAATTTCACGCTCTTCCCACAAGGTATCGTAAGAAAAGGCAGGTATTTCGCTCATATGGATACCAGCACATACCACACGGCCACCTTTGCGCAGGGTTTTGAGCGCTGCTGGCACCAAAGAACCTACGGGTGCAAAAATAATGGTGGCATCCAGTTGTTCTGGCGGCAGCTCATCCGAACCTCCGGCCCATGTTGCTCCTAATTCACGCGCAAAAGCTTGCGTTTTGGTATCACCGGGGCGGGTAAAGGCGTAAACCTGCTTTTTCTGCCACACCAGAACCTGCGCAATAATATGGGCGGCAGCCCCAAAACCATAGAGCCCAACTTTTTGTGCATTTCCGGTTTTTGCCAAGGAACGCCAGCCAATAAGCCCAGCACATAATAGGGGCGCTACTTCTACATCAGAGCCTTCTTCCCCCAATGGAAAAGCAAAGCGGGCATCTGCTACGGCCATTGTGGCGTAGCCGCCATCCCGCGTATATCCGGTAAATACGGGATGGTCACACAGATTTTCATGATGATCACTGCAATAAAAGCAGTGTCCGCATGTGTGCCCAAGCCACGGAATACCCACGCGCTGCCCAACAGATAAAGAGGTAACGCCAGAGCCAATTTGGTCAATCCGCCCGACAATTTCGTGGCCGGGGATAATAGGTAGTTTGGGGTGTGTAAGGTCTCCATCCACCACGTGTAAATCTGTGCGACATACACCACAGGCCAACACTTTTACCCGAATTTCACCGGGGCCGGGCACAGGGTCTGGCACTTCTTCCCATTGCAGGGGCGTTTTGGGCTGGTGCAGACGCATGGCAAACATGGGAGGCTTCCTTTTTGCGGTATCAAACCTTGGTATTTTCTACCAGAATGAAAGATATCCTGCGCAGCAGAAAGTGAGATGTCTTTGATCTGCCGCAGTTTGCAGCAGGGTTTTTGCTAGTTCTGGCTTAAAAGTGGCACAGCACGGCCACCGGCACCATTGGTGAATGCCTGCACCTGCACACCAATAACGTGCCACCCGCCCTGATCATGAAACAGTAAAGGTGCGCCGCTGCTGCCATGTGTGCCCGCGCAATTATGCACCAGTAGCGTGTTACCGCCCCCATCTTGTGTCATATTCAAAAAATGGCAGTTTTGGTCAGCGGTAATAATATCAGGCTGGTTTTGCTCATACCCGCCCAATACAACAGGCAATCCGGGTGTAAGGGCCTGTAGAGGTGTATCGATATGGAAAACCTCGTTCGGCTTGGCGATAGCATGATCCAGAATAAGCGTGGCATGGTCTAACCCGCCACTATTGCCTTCCTGATCTGTTCTGTAACCGGGGGGGATAATAATTTGCACGGCACGGGCATGGGCCATGTAATGGTCACCCGTATAAGCACGCAAAAAATGCACGCTTTCAGGCCGCACAAACCCACGCACATGGCTCAGCCACAGGCAGTGCCCGGCAGTTTCCACCACGTTGGGTGCAATTAAAAAGCCGGTGCATCTGCTGCCCAGTTCTGTTTGCACACGCCCCACGGCAGACCAAGGCGGCTGCATGGCATCCACTTTTTGGCGTGGGTCTTGCAGCCCTACGCCAGCCAGATGCGTGCGATAGGCTGGGCCTTCTGCGTTGGCGGCATGGCTTACCAAGGCGGCGTGCATGGCAGCGGTAAAGGCCACCATGCAGGAAAAAAGAAGGTTACGCGCCATAACCCTGCGGGTGGTTTTTGCGCCAGTTAAAGGCTGTTTCCACAATCCGATCAATATCCGTAAATTCTGGCGCCCAACCTGTTGCTTCCATCAGGCGCGCTGGGCTGGCCACCAGGCTGGCCGGATCACCCGCGCGGCGTGGGCCTGCCTGCCAAGGCACTTCCAGATTGCTCACGCGGCCAACGGCATCAATAATTTCGCGGTTGGAATTGCCGCGCCCTGTGCCAACGTTAAACACCACGCTTTTATCATTCAGAAGCGGCAGCACAGCCAGATGGGCGCGCGCCAGATCTGTAACATGCACATAATCACGGATACAGGTGCCATCTGGTGTGGGGTAATCCTCACCAAACAGCGTAAGGGCTGGGCGACGCTTCAGGGCGGCATCAATAACCAGCGGGATCAGATGCGTTTCAGGGCGATGGTCTTCCCCCGCACGGCCAGCCGGATCAGCCCCAGCGGCGTTGAAATAGCGCAGGCAGGCACTTTTTAGCCCATGAATTTTGTCAGCCCAGTACAGGGCGCGTTCCACCATATATTTGCTCTCGCCATACGGAGAGCCGGGGTTGATGGGGGCATCCTCGTTAATCGGGCCTTCCCCAGCAGAACCAAACAGGTTGGCTGTGGAGGAAAACACAAAGCGTTTTACACCGTGGCGCACGCAGGCATCAATCAGCCCAAAACCATAGCCAGCATTGGCTGTCATGTACATCATGGGGTTTTGCATGCTTTCTCCTACCAAGGAGAGGGCTGCAAAATGCAGAATGCCATCCCACGTGCCGGAGGAAAGAACCTTATCCAGACAATCAATGTCTGAAATATCACCTTGCACGAAGGTCGCCTGTTCTGGCACCGCGGCGCGGTGGCCAGTGCGCAGGTTGTCCAGCACAACAACGTCGTGCCCATCATCCAGCAGGGCAAGAACAACGTGGCTGCCAACATACCCAGCGCCACCGGTTACCAGAAAACGAGCCATACTCTCTTTTCGCTCCGTGCAATGTAAAAAGTCATACCCGGTTATCTTGCTGATAAGTCCAGGAAAGAGTTCGCTTCATTTCCGCTTCAGAACGGCTTAAGCAAACGGTCAAGATAATCCAGTTCCTGCTGTGGGCGGGTGCGGTCTGAATCACGCCGCCGCAGTTCCTGCTCAATTTCTCTGGCGCGCTGGCGGGCCACGTTATCTGGAATGTGGGTAGAATCATCTTCGGTCTGATCCTTGCCTTCACCCAGTTTACGGCCCAGCGGATCGCGCTTGCCGCCCTGTTTGTCTTCTTCCTCCTGATTTTCTGAGGAATCAGAGGGAGAGCCAGAACCATTCTGGCCATCGGATGCACTGCCAGAACCAGAAGATCCATCAGACGGGCTGCCCAGAGCGGGCAAAAAGCTGGGGATACTGTTTTTGCCGTTACCCTTAACGGCATCCTGCATTTGCTGGCGTGTTTTGCGCAGGGCTTCCAGTGCTTTTTCTTCAGCATTGGCGGCGGCGGCATCATCCCCATCGGCCAGCGCCTTGCGGGCATCCTGCATGCTTTTGCGGGCTTCATCAAAAGCACCGGGGGTTTTGCCTGTCAGATCCTTAAATTCGTCTTTCAATTCATCCAGCGCGTGTTCCAACGCATGCTGCGTGGCGCGCTCATTACGCCGGGCTGCGGCTTGTGCCTCTGCTTTTGCTGGGTCAGGCATAAGCGGTGTTTCAGGCTGCGAGGGCGGAGGTGGGGGTGCAGGCTGCGCTCCTTCCGAACCCGGAGGCATAGGCAGGCCCAAACGGCGCAACAGTTCGGATGTGGGCATGTTGGCGTAATCGGCCTCACCATCACCATCGTCTGCCAGATCACTTTGCTTCTGGGCCTGCGCTTTCAGGTTTTCATCAAGGCGAGATTGTGCATGATCCAACAAGGCGGTTTGTTTGCTTGCCAGATCATGTAGGGCGGCAGCCTGTTCACGCATTTTTTGTTGCGCCACCATCTGCTGCGCCAAGTTTGCCATATCCTGTGGCGTGGCGTTGCGCATGCGCTCGGTGGCGTTTTCCATATCCTGCAAACGCTTCAGCGCTTCATCTGCATGACCATTGGAGGCATCGGACTGGAGTTGGCGCATCAGGCGTGAAAAGGCCTGATTCCCTGCACTGGTAAAACCCGGAAGATCAGGAATAACCGTGTGATCTTTCATGGCCTGATTTGCTAGTGCCTGCATTTTGCGGCTGATGGCGCTTTGCAGGGTTTTGAGTCTTTCTTCCAGTTCCTGCTGGGCCTGTTGTCCTTGTTGCCCATTTTCGTGCATGTGCTGGAGTTGCTGCGCTACGGCGGCTTGGGCCGCGCGCACATCAATGGATGCCTGAGCACTGGCATCATCCCCTGTGCGGCGGTCTTCTATATCCAGAGCCAGATCCCACAGCAGGTTTGTGGCGCCAGCGCGGGCAGTGGCCGTGTCTGTCAGGTTGTTATCCAGCATGGCCACCACGCTGCTGAGCGCCAGCAACATACCGGTATGCTCACGCACCGGGCCGGGTGCATCGGCCAGTGCTTCCAGATCTAGTGCGGCATCCTGCCGGCTTTCCTGTCCCAAAGCGAAGCGCTTACGCACGTCCAACAGTGCGCGGGCAATGGGGGAATGGAAAACACGTGCGCCCATACGGAATGTGGCGGGGGCACTTTTGCCCTCATGCCCACTTACGGACGAGGCAATCACACGGCCGGTTACGGTTTCTCCTGCCCACGGATCTTCCGACAGATCGGGACTAATGGCACCTTTTACAGATTTGGGATGCCCAACAAGAGGAAGGGGAATGGTGAGTGTACGTTCTGACCCGCGTTTGGCGTGGGCCAGATGCAGCTCTACCTTAAGGGATGCCAGCCCATAAGCATGGCTGGCCTCATACGGCAGAAGAGTGCGCCATTCTTCTTTACGGGGAGAGCCGGGGTTTGGCCCCCATTTCACGCTGGGGTCTGCATCTGGCAGTACGGTTACGGGCCATTGGGCTAATGTTCGGCCGCGGCCTGTAAGGCGTACGGTGCCAGAATGCTCCAGCACCACATCCAGCTTCCAGCTATGGGCATCCAGTTTGTGGCGTGTGGCATCATGCAGCACCATGCCGCCCTGTTCCCGCAAGGTAGGGTGTGAGGCTAGGCCCGTGACAATGGCAGTAAGATGGGCCCCTTGCGGCGTTTGTGGGGGTGTTTTGATATTGCCCAAAAAAACAGGGGCATCTGGCGCGTAAGTAGGTGGGGTTATCCATGCCTCTACACGCGGGAAGGGGACATCAGGATCATCCCGCCCCGGAATAAACCCAGCAAGGATACGCCCCGGCGCGGAGGAACCTGCAAGCCCGGCTGTGCCAGCAAGGGCTGCAACCAATACCCATGCCCCAATCTGCTGCATGCGGCCTTGCGGCCAAAGGCGCGGCAAACCCACCCGCAGCCTGCCAAGTGATGCCAGAATACGCTGCTGATGCGCCTGCCATAAGATGGTGGAACTTTGCGAGGATGTGCCTGCGGGATGGTCTGTTAGTGTAGCGAGGGGGCGGTTGTGTAGGCCGGATGCCTGTTCAATTCGCCGGTCAACTTCGCTTGGGGTGGGGGGCGCAAGGTTTTCAATATCCTTGTGCAGTCGCCAGCCGCATAGGCTCAGCCATCCGGCCACCAGCAGCAGCCGGATGCCATCTGGCAGATGCTGAGGAATGCGTAGCAAAGAAGCTACACAGTAAACCCCCAGCAGGGCAAAAGTGGGCTGAAGCGCAGGCCACAGCCGTTCTATCCGCAAAACAATGGCGGCATGGCGGCGTGCGGTGGCAAGGCGCTCCGCCAGCGCTCCATCCTCAGCGGTGGAGGCGGTCAGGAATTGGTGCAGACCGCCTTGGTTCATGTGGCTTTGGCAAGGTGGGAGGGCACAGTTTCATCCTGCCACAGTTCTTCAACACTCTGCCTTTGGCGTATCACCTGCCATTGGCCATCTTCAACCAGAACTTCTGCAGCAAGCGGGCGGCTGTTGTAAGTGGAACTCATAACTGCACCATACGCGCCTGTATCCAGCAGGGCTATACGTGCATTGCGGGCCAGCGGGGGCAAAAGCCTATCCCGCGCAAATGTATCTCCACTTTCACACACAGGGCCGACCACATGGGCCAAGGAAACAGGTTGGCTGAACGCCTGCGGTGCAAGTGGTAAAATGCCATGCCACGCATCATACATGCTGGGGCGCAGCAGTTCGTTCATGGCCGTATCCAGCACAAGGAAAGGCACATCCATGCCTTGTTCCTTACGCAAGATCACGCTGCTCAGCAGCACACCAGCCGGGCCAATGGGCCAACGCCCCGGCTCAATTGCCAGCTTTACGCCCAGATCACCCAGTTCTGCCTTAATGGCGCCAGCTAGCGCTTCGGGCTGACCTTCGGTTTCATTGCGGTAGCAAATGCCAAGGCCACCGCCACAATCCACTACGCTTACGGCATTGCCAGCGGCGCGCACGGTACGCACCAGTTCCGCCACGCGGGCATAGGCTGCACGATAAGGGGTGGTGGTTAAAATCTGGCTGCCAATATGGGTGGCAAAACCAACAGGCCGCACGCCAGAGAGGGTGAACGCGTGGGCATAAAGTGCTGCGGCATCTTGAAATGGAATGCCAAATTTATTGGCAGCCAAGCCGGTTGTAATTTTGGCGTGGGTTTTGGCATCCACATCCGGGTTTATGCGCAGGGTAATGGTGGCCTGCTTTCCCAGTTTGGTGGCAATGGCTGAAATAGCTTCCAGCTCTTCTGCGCTTTCTACGTTAATCTGGCCAATGCTGTGGCTAATGGCCTGTTCCAGTTCGGCATCTGTTTTGCCAACGCCGGAAAACACAATGCGGCTTGCTGGAATACCGGCCTTTATGGCGCGCGCCAGTTCACCACCGCTTACAATATCCGCCCCAAAACCTTCCTGACCGATTAGGGTAAGAATGGCCAGATGATCATTGGCTTTCACGGCATAGTGGATGGAAACATCCAGCCCGGCATCTCGCATGGCAGCGTGCATCCGGCGCATACGCGTGCGCAGCGTACCCGCTCCCAATACCCAACAGGGTGTGCCAACAGAATCAGCTATGGCGTTTAGGGCCACGCCTTCCAGCATCAGCCCACAGGTAGGGCTAACCGTAAGCTGCGGGTGCGTTTGTAACAGTTCTGCCAGTGTTGGGTCGGCATCGGTATAAACAGGTGTTTCGGCCATGAGGCGTAAAGGCTCTGATTGCAAAAAAGGAGCAGGATGCCACACCAAGAAACTCTTGGCATGGCAGGTTATGCAGTGCGGTGCGTTATGAAACCCATATAGTGCGCACTGTGGTCTTATTCATCCGGCGGATACATACGCGGGTAAGAAATTTTGTTTTGCGGGCCGGGCTGATGCGGCGTGCCCTTTTTGCCGCATGCCGCCAGAGGCAGAAACAGGATAGTAGCCAGCGCAAGGCCAAAAATCAGGCGGTAGTTCATGGTTTTACTGCCCTGCTGTGGTGGGTTCTGCACCCAGAGCCTTCAGCCAGCGCTGAGCCTGCGCGCTGACGTTGCCGGATGCGGTGCCACCTTCGCTGGTGCGAGATGCAATGGAGGCATCTACGCTGAGAACCGAATAGATATCATCCGTAATGCCGGGTTCTTCTGCCTGCATTTCCTGCAATGTCAGATCTGCCAGCCCCACGCCTTTTTCCTCGGCTTTGGCAACCAGGCGGCCTGTTACGTGGTGCGCGGTGCGGAATGGCACTTTCAGCACGCGCACCAACCAGTCTGCAATATCTGTAGCGGTGGAATAGCCAGAACCTGCCAGTGCACGCATTTGGGCGGTGTTGGCTGTCATGTCCCGCACCATACCATCGCATGCGGCAAGAGAGAGGGCAGCGGCATCCGTGGCTTCAAACACGGGTTCCTTATCTTCCTGCATATCCTTGGCGTAGGCCAGCGGCAGGCCTTTCATAACAGTTAGCAGGCTTACAAGGCTGCCGGTGATGCGGCCAGTTTTGGCACGCACCAGTTCTGCGGCATCCGGGTTACGCTTTTGCGGCATGATGGAAGAGCCGGTGGTGAACGCATCTGAAAGGCGGATGAAAGAGAAAGGTGAGGAGCACCAGATGACAATTTCTTCCGCCATACGTGAAAGATGCATGGCCATGATGGACAGCGCAGAAAGATATTCCAGCGCAAAATCACGATCAGATACAGAATCCAAAGAATTGGCGGTGGGGCGGTCAAAATGCAGCAGTTCGGCAGTCATCTTCCGGTCAATGGGGAAGGATGTCCCAGCCAGCGCGGCAGAACCCAGCGGGCATTCGTTCAGGCGCTTGCGTGTGTCTGCTAGGCGGCCCCGGTCACGCGCCAGCATTTCCACATATGCCATCAAATGATGGCCGAATGTTACAGGCTGGGCTGTTTGCAGGTGGGTAAAGCCCGGCATGGGAGTGGCGGCATGTTCCTCCGCCCGGCGGGCAAGGGAGCGCATAAGGGCGGCAACCTGTTGATCCAGCCCATCAATGGCATCCCGCACCCATAGACGAAAATCCGTTGCAACCTGATCATTGCGAGAGCGGGCAGTATGCAGGCGCTTACCGGCCTCACCAATACGGTCAGACAGGCGGGCTTCGATATTCATGTGAATATCTTCCAGCGCTTCGGAAAAGGGAAAGTTGCCAGCAGCAATTTCCTGCCCGATTTCTGTTAGCCCCTTGCGGATTGTGGCTTCATCATCCTTGGAGATAATGCCTACATGCGCCAACATGGCAGCATGGGCGAGGGAGCCAGCAATATCCTGCTTCCACATTACCTTATCAAAGCCAATGGAGGCATTGATGGCCTGCATGATCTCAGAAGGGCCACCGGCAAACCGCCCGCCCCACTGGACATTGGCGTTTTTCTGGTTTTCCGTTTCCGTGCTGTTCTGGCTGTTCAGAGACATTTTAGGCCCTAATTCCGTCCTGCTGCGTAAGATGTGCTCAGGCGTTGGCTTATACTGCCGCGGCGCGGATGCAAAGATGCCACAGTAATGTTGCGCGCCCTAGGGCGCAAATGCCGGTTTTGGCAAAGAGCGTGGCAGAGCCGATCCTGCGGCGGGGCTGTTCTGTGCATTGCAGTGCGGGAAAGGGCTGTGCCCAGCGGCATTTCTCTGCTTAAAAGCAAGTGAAATTCAGGGAGTTCATGAACATGACAACACCACACAAGCTTACAACCTTTGCCGTAATCGACCCCGGCCCGAATGTGCTTTTGGAAGTTATTCGCGCAGAAAGCCCGATTGTGGCTGTTGAACGTCTGGAAAGCAAAATGCGCGGCCCGGAATATGTGGCAGCCCGTAGCTACGATGTTGGCGGCGAAGAATCGCTGGATGGCGCAGATCCGGCCTATCTGGTGTACGAGCTGGATGATAGTGGGCTGGATGCAGAGGGCCTGACAGGGGAAGACGCAGGGCAGGTGCGCGCGCAGGCTGATCTGGCTGCGGTTGTGGTATCTTCCGCCAAATAAGTTTTCAAACACGAACAAGAGTGTTTTGCTGCATGGCGGAAAGGGCGGGTAATGCGTGCCGATCTTTCCGCCATGCCGTGCGATGCAGGAGGTGGAAAGGCATGTCTGTGGATCAGGTGCTGATGGCAGAAAGTTTTGTGGTGCATGGTCGGGATGAAGGTGGCCCCTTTGTGCTGGTAAGTGACCATGCAGGCCGTGCCATTCCGCCTGAATTGGGTGATCTGGGGTTAAGTGCGCAGGAACGTGCGCGCCATATTGGCTGGGATATCGGCATAGATGGCGTAGGCCGTAAACTGGCTGACCTGCTGCCTGCTGTGTTGATTGAGCAGGTGTATTCCCGCTTGGTGATTGACTGTAACCGCGCCCCCGGCCACCCAACCTCTATCGTGCAGGTAAGTGATGGCACAACAGTGCCGCGCAACCAGAATATCTCTGCGCAGGATCGGGCATGGCGGGAGCAGACAATTCTGCACCCTTATCACGCCCGTATCCGGCAGGAACTGGATGCCCATATGGCCGCAGGCCGCCAGACGGTGGTTGTGGCGCTACACAGTTTTACACCATTTATGCATGGCAAACAGCGCCCGTGGCATGCCGGACTTTTGCATAATCATGATTCCCGGCTGGCCCGGATCATGATTGCACTTTTGCAACAGGATGGCTTGGTGGTGGGGGATAACGAACCCTACGCCCTCACAGATACATCGGACTACACCATTCCCCAGCATGGTGAACGGCGTGAACTGCCACATATTGAAATTGAAATTCGGCAGGATTTGATTGCTGATGATGCCGGGCAGACCGAATGGGCTAATCGTCTGGCCCGTTTGCTGCCACAGGCATGGCGCCAGTTTTGTGAACAGTATGGAGAAAACGCATGACCGCCACAGATATAGCCAAGCCGCAGATTATTACAGGCAAGGCAAAGCTGGCAGGTGTTCTGGGTTGGCCCGTAGCGCATTCGCGTTCTCCGGTTCTGCACAATTACTGGCTGCGGCGTTATGAGGTAGATGGTGCCTATGTGCCGCTGCCGGTTGAGCCAGATGCGTTTGTGGCAGCCGTTCTGGGCTTACAGGCTGCGGGCTTTCGGGGCGCAAATGTAACCATTCCGCACAAGGAAGCCGCCTTTAAAATTGCCGATGTGCTGGATCATTCCGCCCAGCGTGCAGGTGCAGTGAATACACTTGTGTTTGAAGATGACGGCAAAATTCACGGTTACTCAACCGATGGCGCAGGTTTTGTGGCCAGCATGGAATCGGCTGGGTTCAATCTGCCTGAACAAGCGCAGGTTCTGCTGTTGGGCGCTGGCGGTGCTGCGCGGTCTGTTGCTGCCGCGTTACAGGATTGTGGCCTACGTGTTGCCGTGACCAATCGCACCCAAGGGCGGGCAGAAGAACTGGCAAAAGCCCTGCCGGGGCTGGACGTGGTGCCGTGGAATATGTGGGAAGACCGCCTTGGCGCGTATAGTTTGCTGGTAAATACCACCTCTTTGGGGATGGAAGGCGGCCCGGATGCTGCGTTTCGTCCTTCTCTGGCACATGCGGCCAAGGAACTGGTGGTGGCAGATATCGTTTATGTACCACGCGTAACGCCTTTGTTGGCAGAGGCGCAATCTGCTGGCCTACGTACTTTGGGCGGGCTTGGTATGTTGCTGCATCAGGCGCGGCTGGGTTTTCAGAAATGGTACGGCGTGAACCCGGAAGTGGATGCCGCAACGGAAGCTTTTGTGCAGGAAAGTTTCTAAGGGCTACGGTAAGGGCATGAAAATTCTGGGCCTTACCGGCGGTATGGGCATGGGCAAAAGCACTGTAGCCACGTTGTTGCGGCATGCAGGCTTGCCGGTGTTTGATGCAGATGCCGAAGTGCGCCAATTGCAGGCAGATCATGGGGCAGCCTTGCCAGCTATCGCCCAACTGGTGCCGCATGCTGTGCAGAACGGGCATTTGGATAGAGCCGTATTGCGGCAAGCCGTTATAAAAGAACCGGCGCTGCTCAAAAAACTGGAGCAGATTATTCACCCTATGGTGCGGGCTGCACGGGCAAAGTTTTTGCGTGCACAGCGTTTGCGTGGGGCGCGCTGTGTGGTGCTGGATATTCCACTGCTTTATGAAACAGGCGCTCAGCGAGAATGCGATGATGTTTTGGTGGTATCTGCCCCACATTGGGTACAAGCACGCCGTGTGGCCAAAAGGCGCGGGATGCCTCCAGCCGAGGCTTGCAAATTGATTGCTCGGCAAATGCCAGATGCCCAACGCGTGCGCCAAGCGGGCAAGGTTATTCGCACCGGCGGCAGTATGCGAGAAACAGAACGGCAAGTGCGCCAGTTCATCAGGAGCCTAAGGGCATGAAAAGATCCATTCTGTTTGATACAGAAACCACAGGGCTAGACCCGGCAACGGGAGACCGGGTGATTGAAATTGCAGCCCTTGAATTGGTAGGAGACCTGCCAACAGGGCGCACTTTTCATAAGCTTATAGACCCGGAGCGCGATGTGCCGGAGGAGGCTTCCCGCGTGCATGGCTTTACGCGGGCGGATCTGGAAGGCAAACCCAAATTTGCTGAAGTGGCGGATGACTTCCTGGCCTTTGTGGGGGATGACCCACTCATTGCGCACAATGCCCGGTTTGACTTTGGTTTTATGAATGCGGAGCTCAAACGCGCAGGCAAAAAAACGCTGGGTTTGGATCGCATGGTGGATACGCTGGATATGGCGCGTGAGCGCTTTCCCGGCATGCCCAACAGTTTGGATGCCTTGTGCCGCCGTTTTGGCGTAGATCTTTCTGCCCGAACCACCCATAACGCGCTGCTGGACTGCAAACTGCTGGCTGATGTGTATGTGGAGCTTATGGGGGGCCGCCAGCACGGTCTTGGGCTGATGGCGGAAGATGGGCAACTGCCTTCTGTGATGTATGAAGGCCCGGTGAACCGTAAGGTTGTGCGTGTGCAGCCAACACCGCAAGAGCTGGCTGCACATGTGGCATTTGTTGCGGGCCTGAAAGAGCCGATTTGGGAACACTGACCGCACATTGAAACCGTGTAGTGAAATCTTGCGAAAAGGGCTTTGCAGGGGCGGGTGGGTATGCCATCCTTGATTCTACAAAACGTGACAAAACGTACAAAAATGTTTTGTCAGCCGTTTCCACCGCTTTTTACGCAACGGAAAAGGTAAGTTGTTTCAATGAATTCGGGGAGCCCTTTGATGCGTTCTGCATCCCGCCATTTTGCTGCTGCCTTGGCGCTGTGCGGAGCATGGTTCATGCCTGCGGGCGCAGAAACCATGCTTGGCCCGGTTACGGCAACAGTTACATTTAATACGCGTTCGGCGGATCTGGGTGTAGGATATACATGGGGCCGGGGTGTGCTGACATATGGCGGCCGCCAGTATCCGTTTGAAATCAAGGGTGCTTCCGCTATTGCTGTTGGGTATTCTTCTGGCCACAGCGTAGGCAAGGTGTACAACCTTCAGCGTATTGAAGACTTTGAAGGCACATTCTGGGCGCTTTCGGGTGAGGCCACAGTGGGCCGTGGTGTTGGCGGCCTGCTGATGGAAAATAATGACGGCGTGCGCATCCGGTTAGATGAATGTCGTTCTGGGGGCCGTATTGCGGCATCACCCTCGCGTTTGACAATTCATTTGCTGGATAAAACAGGCACACCCATTACAACAGCGCCGGTTGCCCAGAAGTCAGCTCACTAAATACATTACACCCACGCCTGGTGGCTTAATGTGTCAGCAGGCGTGTGGTGGTTTGTAGAATTGTTTTTTCATCAAATAAGCGTAGAGCACGTTTTAGCCCAGCAGTACCCATGTGCTGGCATAAAGCTGGGTTTTGCACCAGCGTTGTAAGGGCTTCTGCCAGTTCTGCCGTAGTGCCGGGGGGCACAAGTAGCCCTGTTTCATGCGGCACAACCTGCTCGCGCGAGCCTCTAATATTAGTGGCCACAACTGGCAATCCGCACAACATGGCTTCAATAATAGACATAGGCAGGCCTTCAAAATGGCTGGGCAGCACAAAAATATCTGCTGCGGCCAATAAAGCCGGAATATCAGCCCGATAACCAAGGCATTTTAGTCGCGGGCCAAGTGCAGCTCGCGCTTTAGCAAGGTATTCATCCATATTGGCACCGTGGTCTGATGCCAGTCTTTCCCCCACAATCCATAATTCTGCATCTGGCACGCGCTCCATGGCGGCCAGGAGTTCTGGATACCCTTTGTGGCGCACAAGGCGAGAGACAACAATAATTACAGGCGTTTGCGCGGATGTGCCAAGTTCTGCCCGGATACGTGTTCTGGCTTGCGCATCTGGGTGAAACTGGGCTGGATCTCGCCCATTCCCAATTGCAACGGGGTGGGGGTGAACATGCAGGCGTTTGGCATCCTGCGCTTCTTCACGGCTGACGGTCAGATAAACATCAGTTATGTGCCCGCATAGAACTTCCAGCACCAATGCTAATCCGCGCCGTAGGTGAGAGCCGGGTTGGTTGAATAAAAAACCGTGGCACGTATAGGCAATGCGTGGCACGCCACATAACTTGGCTGCCGCCCGCGCCAGAATGCCACTGATAGGCATATGTGTATGCACCAAATCCGGCTTTTCTTTTTTTATAAGCCGAACAAGAGCCCAAAAGGCTCGAAGTTGCGCGGGCACAGAAAATGAACGGGCAAAGGGCAGTGTTTCAACCCGAAACCCCTCGTTTCTGGGGTGTTGAAGCAAAGGGCCATCCGCACAAACGCCTATCACTTCATGTCCTTCTGCCCTTAATTCTCGCATAAGGGGCAGTAGAAAATGGGTGAGTGAAAAATCGACGTTTGTGATTTCCAGAATCTTCACGTCAGCCCATTACGCGTTTTTGAGGGAGAGCGACCAACGGATAGGTGGCTTGCTTGGAGCCTGCGGCACCGGGGGCGGTGGTAGCAGCGTGTTTTCCAAGCCATTGGCATCGGGGCCCGAAGGTTCTGCCAGTAAACCGGTTCCCACCTCTGGTACTTCTGGAGTGTGATCCATGGGGGAAATAGCTTCCGCAGGTAAAGCAGCTTCTTCTGCGGGGTGCGTATCCAAAGGATCGTGTGCTTCTTCCGCAGTCTGTTCTGCTACAGCCGGGGTGAGCACAAATTGCCGTGTAGGCTGGTGCTGTCCTTGCCCCAGATAAACGCTTTCTTCTATTTCAATATCAGCGTCAGACCAGAAGAACCATGTTTCTTCCGGCGTGTGTAGCAAGTAGCCATCTTCTTCCTGCTCAATGCTTACATCAGGGTGCAAGTGGAAGCGGATGCAAAGCGGCACCGGAATGCTGACATCTTCCAGCTTTTCTATGCCCTGTAGAACCGTGCCGTCTTTATCCAGATAAATCTTGCGAGAATACAGGCCACCGCCTTGGGGCTTGTAGCCATCATGCGTCATGCTCAGGCAATGCACACCGTCTTGCACAGACATTTGGCGTGTGACCTGTGGTTTTTGCGAGATACCGCCATTGGCATCAAACCGCATGGGGGTAAGGTCTGCCAGTTCCAGAACAGAATGTGCAGCCGGGTAGCGCAAGGCTTCTGCCCAACCACGTTGGATGCTGCTGCCGCAATTGACAATTAACCGTTGCCTGCCGGATGAAAATTCAAAGGACAACATGCCCGCATGCGCGCTGCTATCATAGCCCGCAGGGGCAACCGTGGCGGCATCAGCAATCAGCAAGGCACGCCCATTGTTCAGGCGGGCAAAGCCAGATTCTGGCAGGCCAGCCGCCACAACACGCGTGCGGGATGCGCGGTTGAGCACGTGTTCAATAAATTGCGGGTTTTGTTCACTGCTGCCATTAAAGAGGGCCAACCCGCCATCACCATGCCGCATGGCCCGCAAGGCTGGGGCGCTGCGGTTGGCGGCATCCAGTACGCTGGTGGGTAAGGGTACGCGGGCAACCTGTAAAATATATAGCATTTCTGCCAGTTCGCGCACGCACTGCAACAGGTCTTCCGGGCAGCGGGTAATGTGGCCGCCATCGGGCAAAATCTGCTGGCTGATGGTGGCGTCAATCAAGCGCAGATAGCGTGTAAGAAATTCTGGATAATCAGGTAGGGAAACCGCAACAGCCAACAGCCCTTTAAGGGCCGTAAGAGCACGCCAGCCTGTGGTTTCCTCCGGCATCAGCGCCATTATGGAGCGTGCTTCCATAATCAGCGACGCCATAAGCTGCTGGCGGAAGGAATCATCTGCCGAGGCCGCAAAAAATTCGTAACACCCAAGCCAAGCCGCCAAGCGGGCACCAGTTATGGATGGGTCTGAAATAGGACGCTCCGCCGGGGTTTGCTCCATCCATTGGGCAACCAATGTGCGGGCCTTGATGCGGGCAGATTCAGCCCCCAGCTCGCGCAGATCCTGCAACCACGTAAAGCCTTGCAACCAGCGGCGATAGGCTTCTGGCCATTGGGAGTTATCCCATTCCCCATCAATCAGAGGGCGTTGGGTGCCTTCAAAAAGTGTCTGGTTGCGAACAAGCCGTTCACCCCCAGCAGCGTTTCCAGACCACAGATCCCGTAAAGCAACGGCAGGGGCTGCCGGTACGCGGGCAAACCCTCCCAACGGGTTGCGCATGGCGTAGGCAAGGCGGGCTCCGCGGGTCCAGCGACGCAGGGGCATTGGAAGTTTAGAACTCCATCAAGGCAGGTGCAGAAAATTAAGGTGTGATCGGTTTATGGCAGAATATTCATGTGAAGAATGATTTATTTGCCGGATGTGGCTTTATTTTGGCTTGGCAACATGTGTGCGCAATGCAGCAATGGCGGCTGCATAATCTTTTTTTCCATATACGGCGCTGCCAGCAATAAGCACATCTGCGCCAGCATCTATGGCCAGAGGAGCGGTTGAGGCATCTATGCCGCCATCTACCGCCAGCCGGATATCACGCCCGCTTTGGGTGATCATTTCCCGAATACGCCGAATTTTGGGAAGCTGGCTGGACAGGAACTTTTGCCCACCAAAGCCGGGGTTAACAGTCATAACCAGAACAATATCCACCAGATCCAGCACTTCACCAATGGCTTCTGGCGGTGTTGCAGGGCACAGCACAATGCCCGGCTTGGCTCCTAGATCCCGAATACGCTGTAAGGAGCGGTGAGTATGTGGCCCGGCTTCAATATGGATCAGAATCTGGTCTGCCCCGGCTTGTGCAAAGGCTTCCAGATACGGATCTACCGGTGCAATCATCAGATGCACATCAAATGGCAGGTCGGAACAGGGGCGGAGCGCCTTGACCACACCTGGCCCGAACGAAATGTTGGGCACAAAATGCCCATCCATGACATCCAGATGCACCCAATCCGCCCCAGCTTGCTTGAGTGCTGAAACTTCTTCTCCCAACCGGGTAAAATCGGCAGCGAGAACACTTGGAGCGATAAGGGGGTAAGATACAGGGCGCATACCCTGTTTATCGGCAATCCTACGCCCATGCGCAACAGTATGTTTGCTATTTTTTCAAACAGTTTTGCAAATGTTATGCGCGGGTAAAGCGGGCGGCAAAAAATCCATCCATGCTGCCTTTATCTGCCCACATTCCGGGATGAGTGCGCAGCCATCCCTCAGGTGTTCTGGCTTCTGGTAGAAAGGCGAGTTCTTCAGGTGTAAACGGGTCTGGCGCCAGCCCCATGGCTTCTGCTGCACGGGCACGGTCTGGCCCTTCTTCCTGCTGCAAGGAGCACACGGCGTACACCAGGCGGCCACCGGGGCGCAGCATGTTTTTGGCAGCTTCTAGCAAACGATCCTGCCCAGCCGTTAGCGTTGTGAGATCACGCGGGCGTTTCACCCACAAAACATCTGGATGGCGGCGTGCTGTACCCGTGGCAGAGCAGGGGGCATCCAGCAAAATGGCATCAAGGGGGGCATCGGGCTGCCATGTGCCAGCATCTGCTTGCAGGGTGGTAACGTTGGTAAAGCCCAGGCGTGCCAGATTTTCCTTTAGCCGAGCCATGCGGTTGGGGTTGTTCTCAATGGCAGAGACATGCGCGCCGGTTGCAGCAAGCTGCGCAGTTTTGCCGCCCGGTGCTGCGCACAGGTCTGCCACTTTTTCGCCTGCTTGCGCATTAAGCAAACGTGCAGGGAATGTAGCTGCCGCATCCTGCACCCAAAAAGCACCTTCCTCATACCCGGCTAGTTCAGCAACGCGGGTGCCTGCCGGATAACGTACAGACCCATTGGGTAGCACAATACCGCCTTCCGGTGCTGTGGCACCGGGGCGCATGGTAATATCCAGCGGGGCTTCGTGGCTGATGCCTTCAGCTATCGCGCGGGGCACACCACGGCCCAGCACGCTCCATGAACTCCATAGCCATGCAGGAATGTTTAGCCGCGCCTGATCCAGACCTTCCAACACGTTTTGCCCTTCTGCCGCCACCTTGCGCAGCACGGCGTTGGCCAACCCGGCAAATGGGGCCAGCTTACGCCGACGTAGGAGGGAAACGGTGGTGCCAACGGCAGCATGAGGAGGTGTTTCTAAAAATAGAAGTTGCGCGCAGCCAATCATAAGCGCCACGCGTACGGGTTCGGGTGGTTCTTTGCGTAAAAACGGTTCTAGCACAGTGCGCAGTGTGCCCAGATGGCGCAATGTGGCTGCGGCCAAGCGGTGCGCTGCGGCTCTGTCTCGTGGTTCGGCCTTATGTGCTTCGGCAGAGCGAGACAGGCTGTTTTCCAGCATACGCCGGTGTTCCACCACGCCGCACAGAATATCAAAAGCGATATCGCGCGTAGGATCAGACTGCGGAGGGGCAGGGCGGCCTTTTCCACGCTTTGGAGAACGGGGGGCGCGTGCAGGTGTGTTCATAAGACTGTCAGAACCGTTCAGGAAAACAGAAAAGAAAAAGCGCCTTAGCCAACAAGCAGGGCGCACTCTGCCGGAGCAGAAGCAGGGCGTTGAAGCAGAAAGTGGCGGAGCACTTGCGGGTAAAGATGGTGTTCCTGCCGCAAAACGCGAGCCCCAAGGGTATCTGCGGTATCATCCGGCAGAACAGGCACAGCAGCTTGGCCTAAAATAGGCCCTTCATCCATGCCTTCTGTTACCAGATGCACGGTGCACCCATGCACACGCACACCTGCTTGCAGCGCACGTTCATGCGTGTGCAGGCCGGGGAATACAGGCAGCAGGCTGGGGTGGATGTTCAGCATACGGCCAGCCCATGCGCTGGTTAAAAACGGAGTCAGCAAGCGCATATAGCCAGCAAGGCAGATGGCCTGAGCGCCTGCTGCCGTTAAAGCAGCATGCACGGCGCGTTCATGCGCTTCACGGTCTTTACCAAAATCACGATGGTTGATGGCCAGCGTGCGTAGGCCTGCTTTTTTTGCCATTTCCAGCCCCGGTGCATCCGGGTTGTTGCTTAAAACAAGGCAGATGCGGGCAGGAAAGGAAGGATCTTCACACGCACGGATCAAGGCCGTGGCATTGCTGCCCCGGCCACTGATCAAAATGGCAATGGGTGTTTTTTCAACGCTCATGCTGCGCGAAAATCCGGAATGGCCTGCATTTTCAGATCAGGCTTGGCAGTAGGGGAAGCTGCTTTGGCAATATGCCCAATACGCACAGCCGGTTCACCCATATCATGCAGGCGGGCCAGAACAGCATCGGGTTCTGGCGTAATCAGGATCATGCCGATACCGCAGTTGAACACGCGCAGCATTTCCTCTGTATCCACATTGCCGATGCGGGCCAGCCATTTGAACACAGGTGCTACGGGCCATTCCTGATCAATCACCGCATCCAAGCCATTTGGCAGCACGCGGGGCAGATTGCCGGGCAGGCCGCCGCCGGTAATGTGGGCAGCGCCATGCAGCAGGCCAGCTTTATGCAGCGCCAGAACCGGGCGCACATATAGGCGTGTGGGTTCTAAAAAGGCTTCACCCAGATTTTTACCCGGTGCAAAGGCTGCCGGGTCTGTCCATGCCAGATGGGCATCTGCCACAATGCGCCGCACTAAAGAAAAGCCGTTGGAGTGCACGCCAGAAGAAGGCAGCGCAATAAGGGCATCACCTTCTGCTATGCCAGCGGGCAGGAGCGCGCCGCGTTCTGCCGCACCAACGGAAAAACCAGCCAGATCATAATGTCCATCGGCATACATACCGGGCATTTCTGCTGTTTCACCGCCTACAAGCGCGCAGCCAGACTGTTCACACCCGGTGGCAATGCCGCGCACAACCTTGGCCGCACTGTTAACAGACAGGCGGCCCGTGGCGAAGTAATCCAGAAAGAACAGGGGTTCCGCACCCTGCACAATCAGATCGTTCACGCACATGGCTACCAGATCAATCCCCACGGTTTCGTGCAGGTCATTATCAATAGCCAGTGTCAGCTTGGTGCCTACGCCATCTGTGCAGGATACAAGCACGGGGTCTTTAAAGCCTGCGGCCTTTAGATCAAACAGTGCGCCAAATCCGCCAAGGCCCCCCATTGTGCCGGGGCGGTCTGTGGCTTTGGCCGCCGGGCGAATGGCGTCAACAAGGGCTTCGCCTGCTTCAATGTCCACGCCGGAATCACGGTAAGTGAGGCCGGAGGAAGGGGTGCTAGGTGAAGACGTCATGCGCGTGCTCTTGGTCCGAATGAGAATAAGGGTCGATGTGCGGGACAGGGTGGGTTAGGATTCCCGCTCGAGCACAGTCTTTACGGCAGGAGAAGCGGCGCGCAAAGCGGCATGACACGGATTGATGAAACAAAAAGCCCTTTAAACGCGCCTTCGGGCGGGCAAAAGCGCCAAAATGAGGCCACCGAGGCAGAACAGATTGCCTTGCCCTTTGCGCATCGCCCCCGATTCGGAAGGTCGGACTTTGTGGCGGCACCCTCTAATGCCGCAGCACGGGCATGGGTGCTGGATGCCGAGGCCGCTGCGCGTTGGCCAGAAGGCCGCATGGCCCTCTGGGGGGAAAGTGGCACGGGCAAAACGCACCTTCTTTCTATTTGGGCGGGCCGTTATGGCGCCCCCATTATGGAAGGCAGCCGCCTGAACACGCATGAAGCCGCAATGCTGTTTGAAGATGGCGGGTTTCGGGCCGCTGCATTGGATAATGCAGATAAAGTGCCCAATGAGCGAGATCTTCTGCACCTTATCAATCTGGCGCGGGAACGGCGGGTGGCTTTGCTTATGGCCGCCCGGAGGCCGCCTGCGCGTTGGCCGGTTGTGCTGCCAGATCTGGCAAGCAGGCTACGAGCCACGGCTTCTGTGCCGTTAGGCCCGGCGGAGGAAGGGCTTTTACACCGCCTTTTGCTGCGGCTATTGGCTGAACGCCAGATTGTGGTGGGCGCACAGGTAACGGAGTGGCTGTTGCGCCGCCTGCCGCGCCGGGCAAGTGCCATGCGCGATTGTGTGGCCATGCTGGATCAAGCCGCATTAGAATCGGGCGGGCGTATTACACGCGCCTTGGCCGCCAATGTGCTGGAAAGCCTGCTGGCGCGCGAAGAATAGTGAACATATGCGCTATAAGCCTGTTGTGATGTTTCAGTTTTATGACAATCATCACCAGATTGATGAGCTGAACTTTTCGCGCTGCCTACGTTTGCGTAAAGCTTTGCTTGCCCCAAGGCGGGAAACGGGGCGCATGATGCAGCACAAGGAAAGGAAGAAACGTGACGGCGCAGGATAAAAAAGAACAGGCCCCTGTAAAAGCTCGTTCACCAGCCCGAAAAGCAGCGCCCAGAAAACCTTCTACCCGCCCACCTCGGCAGAGCAGAAAAACGGCAGAGCGGAAGATCACTCTGGAAATGCCGGAACGGTTTATCAACCGCGAGCTGTCTTGGCTGGATTTCAACCAGCGCGTGGTGGAAGAGGCCGATAACGCCCGCAACCCCCTGCTGGAACGTCTGCGCTTTTTATCTATCAGCGCCAGCAATCTGGATGAATTCTATTCCGTGCGTGTGGCCGGGCTTGTCGGGCAGGTGCGTGAGGGGTTAACCAAACTTTCCCCCGATGGCCGCACCCCCGCCCAGCAGCTTGAGGCTGTGCGCGAACGCTGCGCCCGCCTGCTGCGTGAACAGCAGCGAATCTGGACAGAACTGCGCGGCCTGTTGGCAGAAGCAGGCGTAGAGCTGTGCGAACCAGATGCGCTGACAGAGGCTGATCAGGAACATCTGGCCAAAATCTTTATGGACAGGGTGTTTCCGGTTCTCACACCTCTTGCCGTGGACCCTGCGCATCCGCTGCCGTTTATCCCCAATATGGGGTTGGCACTGGGTTTGCGCCTGCTTTACGCAGATACGGGCCTGTTCGCCATGAACGCTCTTATTCTGCTGCCTGCGCAGATAGAGCGTTTTATCCGCCTGCCATCTCCTGCCCCAGCAGCAGATGCGACAACCCCGCCAAAGGTGCGCTTCTTCCGTCTGGAAGACCTGATTACCCTGTTTATTGACCGTCTGTTTGATGGTCTGGAAGTGGGTGAAAGCGGTGTGTTGCGCGTGGTGCGCGATACCGACGTGGAATTTGAAGATGAGGCGGAAGACCTTGTCCGCTCCTACGAAACGGCTCTAAAGCGCCGCCGCCGTGGGGTTGTTATCCATCTGGATATGGAAAAGCGGGTGCCGACGGAACTGGCAGAAGCCATTGCCTCGGATCTTGATTTGCCGCCCGACGAAATTGCCGTGCATTCCGGCATGATTGGCGTGGTGGATCTTAAGCAGATGATTGTGGATGACAGGCCAGACCTGTTGTTCCCGCCCTATACTCCGCGCTTTCCTGAGCGTATCCGGGATTTTAACGGTGATTGCTTTGCCGCTATCCGCGCCAAGGACTTGCTGGTGCATCACCCGTTTGAAAGTTTTGATGTGGTGGTGCAGTTTCTGCGGCAGGCAGCGCTGGACCCCAACGTGATTGCTATCAAGCAGACGCTGTATCGCACATCGCGCGATTCACCCATTGTAAAGGCGCTGATTGAGGCGGCGGAGTCCGGTAAATCCGTTACTGCCATGGTGGAATTGCGCGCTCGATTTGATGAGGAAGCCAATATTCGCCTTTCCCGCGCGCTGGAAGCTGCGGGTGTGCAGGTCGTGTTTGGCTTTGCGGATTTAAAAACCCACGCCAAGCTCAGCCTTGTGGTACGGCGAGAAGGGGGGCTTGTGCGCTCTTACGCGCATTTTGGCACAGGCAACTACCACCCCATTACGGCCCGTATTTATACAGATCTTTCCTTCTTTACGTGTGATCCGGCATTGGCGCGGGATTCTGCACGCCTGTTCAATTACGTTACAGGCTACGCCATGCCTGCGCAGATGGAGAAAATTGCCTTTTCCCCCATCACCATCCGCAGCACGTTGAAGGAACTGATTCAGGAAGAAATTGATCACGTTAAAGCGGGTAAGCCCGGCAGCATCTGGTTGAAGATGAATGCGCTGGTGGACCCGGATCTGATTGATTGCCTGTACAAAGCTTCCTGCGCGGGGGTGAAGATTGTGGGCGTTGTGCGCGGCATTTGCTGCCTGCGCCCCGGAGTTCCCGGTCTTTCAGAAAACATCCGCATTAAATCTATTGTCGGGCGCTTTTTAGAACATTCGCGCATTTTTGTGTTTGGTAACGAACATCGTCTGCCATCGCGCTATGCCAAGGTCTTTATTTCCTCGGCAGATTGGATGACGCGAAATATGGATTGGCGCGTGGAAAGCATGGTGCCCATTACCAACTCCACGGTGCATGCGCAGGTTTTGGGGCAGATCATGGTGTCCAACATTCGTGATACCCTACAATCATGGATGCTGGAGCAGAACGGAGAATGGCGGCGCGTAAACCCCGGAAACCGGCCTTTTTCCGCACATGAGTGGTTTATGACACATCCTTCACTTTCCGGTCGGGGCTCAGCCGCGCATGACACACCAATCCGCGCCCCGGCGTCTTTGACCTCTTCACAGGACTTGCTGATAGATTGATGTCTGAAATCATGAGCTTTTTTCTTGCGTCGGGATTATCCCATCCCCGTTGTTCCAAACTGTGCAGCCAGTTTTTGCAAACGGGGAGGGGGTTTTAATGGAAGCTGATCAACCGTGCCGTTCCGCAGTGGTGGATCTTGGCTCCAATTCTGTAAGGCTTGTGGTTTTTGAAGGGCGCTCGCGCAATCCGCTTCCCATTTTCAATGAAAAAGCCGTGCTGCGTTTGGGGCGCGGGCTGACAGAAACCGGGAAGCTGAATGAAGAAGGCGTGGAAATGGCAAAGGAAGTGCTCAGCCGCTTCCATGCCATTGCCCGCGCCATGAAGGCCGATCCGTTTGAAATTCTGGCAACCGCTGCTGTGCGGGATGCCAGCAATGGGCCCGCTTTTGTGCAAGCCCTGCGTGAAAGCATGCCCGGCGTGCCCATCCGCATTCTTTCTGGTGAGGAAGAAGCCGATCATTCCGCTATTGGCGTTATGTGCGGTATTCCCGGCGCTTCCGGTCTGGTGGCCGATGTGGGCGGTGGGTCTTTAGAGCTTATTCGCCTTACGCCACAGGGGCGGCATGATGCCACAACCCTGCCTCTGGGCATGATCCGGCTTGCGGATCGTTCTGGCCGAGATCTGGATAAAGCCAAAACGCTGGCAGATAAGGATATTGGCGGCGTAGAGTGGTTGCCCAAGGTAAAGGGCGGCACACTTTATCTGGTAGGCGGAGCTTTTCGTGCGTTGGCGCGGCTCCAGATTGCGCGCACGCAATATCCGCTCAACATCGTGCACTATTATACAATGGATGTGCAGGAAGCGCGGGAGATGACGGGCTGGCTGCAAAACAGTTCGCGCCGTAGTTTGGAACGTCTGCCCGGTGCACCACGCAAGCGGTTGGATGATACGCCTTTTGCAGCCATGGTGCTGCGGCGGCTGATGAAAAAGGTGCAGCCGGATAAAATTGTTTTTTGCGTGGATGGCCTGCGTGAGGGCTGGTACATGCTTAAGGTTGCGCCAGATATTCTGGCCCAGAACCCGATGGATGTGGTGGCGCGTGAAATGTGTGCCCGTTTTGGGCGTAGCAATTCACTTCCTTATGCCTTGATGCAGTGGACAGATTTTTTGCGGCCGGAGGAAACGACAGAAGAAAAATACCTGCGGCATCTAGCCTGTTATCTGTCTGATATCGGCAGCCACGATCACCCTGAATATCGGGCGGAGCAAACGTACTGGCGTATCTTGCGCGTGCAGAGTGGTGGATTTGACCATCCTTCCCGCGCATGGTTGGCGTTGGCGTTGGCTATTCGTTACGCAGCAGATCAGCAGGCACTTTTTCTGGCAACGTCTCGCGCATTATTGAGTGAGCAGGACTGGAAGAGCGCCGTAGTGCTGGGGCTGGCCCTGCGGCTGGCTTATTCTCTCTCCGGCGGTGCGGGGCGGTTGCTGGAAGGCACATCCTTGGAATGGGAAGAAGACGCGCTGGTGCTGATCCTGACATCTACCCGTGTGGCCGTAAAAGGCGAGAGCGTGCGCCGCGGGCTGGAACGTCTGGGCCAAGCCTTGGGTGTTGCAACACGTTTCGAGATTGAATTGGTCGGCTGATATGCCCTAAACAGGATACAGGTGCGGGGTGGACAACCCCCATCTATCGGGGCACATTACGGTTTATACATCCTGATATGGTGCAGTAGCGCGGTTGGTTAGCCGGCTTGCTGTAACTGTCGGCCAGAATCAGGTTTTGAATAACCGGTAAAGCAGCGGAACCTTATCTCGTGTCTTCTGAAGAGATCATAGATCCCACAGTCCAGCACGATGCTTCTGTCCGAAGGGTTCTGCTGCACCTTGTTCTGCCATTTGTTGTTACGGTTATGGCCGTGTTGGCCATTGCGCTGGTGGGCGTAAATTCCTACCGTACCACCAAGGAAGGTGTTTCCACCCTTACGCACCAGCTTATGGGTGCTGTGCAGCAGTATATTGTGCAGCAGGTTACAGATTATATTCAGCCTGCCGCAAACGGTAATCTGATTGCTTCGGGCATGATTGAGCATGCCCCTACGCAGGTGGCGGACAAGGTTTTTTATTCTTACGGCAGCACCATGTTGCGGAAAATTCCGCAGTTGCAGTCTTTCTATCTGGCGGATGATGATGGGCACTTCATGCTTATCGCCCGTGCAGCGCAAAAAGGCGTGCAGGAGCATGTGCGCCTGATTGAAAAAAACGGCCACACATATTTCCATCACGCATTTTGGGATGATAGCGGGCAGAAAATTTCCGAAACGGAAGAAGATGCCAAGGGGTATGATCCACGCACGCGGGATTGGTATAAAAATACTGCCGCAACAGATAAAGTAACGTGGACAAAGCCACACCTGTTCCCCACCACCAGCCAGTTTGTCATGACCAGTTCTTTGCGGTTCAAGACAGACGCTGGCCATACAATGGTGTTTGCCACCAATATTTCCCTGAACGAGCTCAGCTCTTATCTGGATCAGATCAAAGTTGGTAAAACTGGCTCCGCCATGATTGTGGATAGCAAGGGCCTGTTTATTGCCGGTAAAAATCTCACGCAGCAGGCCAAGGCCGCGGGGTGGGACCCAGATAAAATGGTGCTGGACCGCAATGCCTATCCGGTTTTTGCGTTGGGGTATGATCATTACCGAGTGCGTGGTGTTGGGCCACGGCATGTTACATGGGATGGCACGGATTACATCACCATTGCCGCAGCTTTGCCGCACTATTCCGATAGCTGGATTTTGCTGATGGCCGCGCCCGAAAGTGATTTCGGGTCCTTCGCACGCCAAAGCAGCCACCAGAGCTTGCAGTTTTTGGCCATTATCACGGTTTTCTCTCTTGTGCTTGCAGGGCTGCTGGTGCGGCAGGTGCGGCGGACAGAATACAACACGCGCCTGTTGGGGAAACAGAAAGAGCAGATCCAGCGCGAAAGTTCTGCTGTGCAGCAGGTGGCCGTTGCGCCGCGTTTGTTTGATCCCACGGTGGAACCACTTAGCCTGACAGAGCAGTTAACGCTTGTAACAGGTGCCCGGCGTGCCACGCTTTGGCGTTTCCTGCATGATGGTGCAGCTATGGTGTGTGAAGATGCGTATGACCAAACGCAAAACACACATTCCGGTGGTTTTGAAATGGCCCGCACAGAATTGGGGCCGTTCTTTTCCGCGATAGAGGAAGGAAATGCGTTCTCGGTTGAAAATGCAGCCGTAGACCCGCGCACCACGCGGTTTGAACGTTTAACCATGCGTGAACTGGGCACAAAAGCATTGGCTGTGTGCCCCGTGCATGGCCCGCATGGGGTGGAAGGTGCGATTATGCTGGAAGATCCGCATCTTCAGCCGCATCTGCTTTACTTTCTTGATCTTATGGCCGGAGTAGCGGCCCTGCGTTTTGCCGCACAGGTGCAACTGCTCAATAACCAGACCAGCCAGATTGTAGATGCCGGGCAGCAGGTTGCCACCCTGGATGTGCCAGCACCTAAATCTGATAATATACTGATGAAGGCGCCAGAAGCCGCAGCCGTTAATTCTGCCAGTATTTATCCGTCTGTTGCTGTGTTGGTCATCACATTCTCAGACCCCGTAGTGGAAGGGGAAAAAGAAACCGAGGCCCTGATCGCGCTTATCAACCAACTGGCGACAGATGTGCAGTCTGTCGCGCAGGAAGAAAAACTGTTTGCCGTAGAAGTGGCGGGCCATCGCATGATTTGCATGGCAGGTTGCCTGCCAACTCCAGATGTTACAGCCATTGTTCGTATTGCAGATGCTGCGCTTAAAATGCGTGAAATCTTCATGGCGTCACTGGCCGCAGCAGATCTGGAGCCAGTGTTTACCATGGGCATTGATTATGGGCCGGCATTTGGTGGTGCAGTTGGGAACGAACCCAAGGTGTTTAACCTGTGGGGGCAAACCGTCTCTTTGGCTGAGCTGATGGCACAGGGGGCGGCAGATCCCGGCACTATTCAGGTTACAGAGCGTGTTTATGGCGTGTTGCGTGACAGGTATCTGTTCCGGAGCCGTGGCTCCTTTTTTGCACCGCATCTGGGGCTGGGGCGTGCCTATACATTGGCGGCAAGGCGATGAGCGGGAGCCAGCAAACAGGCGGCCCTAATCTGCCGTCGGATGATGAACCAGATCTGATCCTGCAAACAGATGCGCATAAACCTGCCAAGCGTGTTCCGCTGCACGAATGGATACGCAGAAAGCTGGCATGGATTGGCCGGCTTGTGCGCAGGCAGGCGCGGTTTTTTCTGGTTGTTCTGGGGGCAGGCTGGGGCGTTATTTTTGAGAGTTTTCGTTCTCACGCATGGCGCCGCACGGTAAGGTACGAATTTGTAACCACCATGAACAACATTATCGGCGGGGGTGTGAGTGCATCACTGTTTGCCGGTATGCTTACGGGTGTGGCTGCCGTTTCTCAGGTTATTTACTGGTTGGGTCTTACCGGCCTTGCCAAAATGACAGGCTCCATTCTGGTCAATGTGGTTATCCGTGAAATAGCACCCATTCTGGTGGGCATTCTGCTGCTGGGGCGCAATGGCATGCTGTCCGCTACAGAGCTAGGGTTGCTGACCATTGGCGGGCAGGTGCGGTCTATGCAGTCTGTCGGGATGGATCCGTTTCTGTTGCTGGTTCTGCCGCGCACGCTGGCGTTTACCGTGGCTGGGTTTACGCTGGGCATTCTGTTTTCCATGTCATCATTGATAACCGGGTATGTCATGAGCCGTATTTCTGGCGTGATTACAAACCCGATCTGGACGTTTCTGGATGATGTGGCTGCGGCCATGTCTGTAACTGATTATGCCATTATTCCGCTTAAATTTATCATGGTTGGTTTTGTGGTGGGGCTTGGCGGCTGCCTGACGGGCCTGACCGCCACCAATGAAGATTCACTACGCACCTTGCTGCCACGCGGCTTTTCCCGCGGGATGCTGATTGTGATGATGGTGAGCGTTCTGTTTAGTCTGGATCTGTAAGATGGAGGCGTATTCAGCAGGCCCACTTCTGGAATTAAACAAGGCGGTGCCTTCCTTTGAGGATAGCGGCTTGCCGCCAGTGCCCTTCAGCATGAAGCTGATGCCCGGTGAATGTATGATTGTGGAAGCGCGAGACCCAAGCCGCGCCACCATGTTTGCAGATTTGTGCAGCGGTATGGTGGAGCTGGAAAGTGGGCAGGTCAGCTTTATGGGGCTGGATTGGGCAAACCTGAAAGATCGGGAACTGAACGCACTGCGCGGGCGTATCGGACGCATTACACGCCGGGCCAGTTGGGCGGAGTTTATGCCCACGCATCTGGGTATTATTTTGCAGCAGTTGCACCATACCACCCGCACTTTGGATGATCTGGTGGCAGAGGCTGTGCGACGTTCAGAAAGTTTTGGCTTGCCGGGTGTGCCTACAATTAGCCCATCCTTGCTTTCTGATACGGATCTTACGCGCGTTTCATGCGTGCGGGCTTTTATGGGGCAGCCGCATTTGCTGCTTTTGGAAGACCCGCTGGAGGGTGGCCCGCCCGAACTGTACAACTCTTTCCTATCTTCGATAACAGAAGCGCGGGATAGAGGGGCAGGCGTAATCTGGCTGGTGCGCAGCAATGCCGTTTGGCAAAGTTACCGGCAGGGTATTACCTCCACATGGCGTCTTGCTGATGATGGCCTAGTAGCAGTACGGATGGCATAATGTTCCAGCTCCGCTTAAGACAGAAAGTGAAACCTCTTATTTCTCTGCGTTATGCAGATGAATGGGTTGGATTTCTTGTTCTTCTCAGCCTTGTTATTTTTGCAGGCGCGGTGATTGAAGCCGGTGTGCTGCGAGATTGGTTAACCCCGCCAGCGCGCTTGCGCGTGGTGCTGCCAGCTTCTGGCGTGGGTGGCCTTACGGTTGGGGGCGATGTGCAACTTATGGGTGCACATGCAGGCACCATCCGTTCCATTAAGCTCAACCCGTCTGGCAGCATGTATGCGCTGGTGGATCTGGACCCACAGGCCAAGCCATTTATCCGGCGCGATAGTTCGGCCATTATTCGCAAACAGTTAATTGTAACAGGTGCCGCTTATCTGGATCTCAGCCGCGGGCATGGGGAGCCAATGGATTGGAGCTACGCAGTTGTAAGCGCAACGCCAGCGCCTAACCCGGCAGACCAGATTACCGCTACGCTCAACAGCATTCAGGCCGAAATCATGCCCGCACTGGCAAGTGCACGGCACATGATGGCACAGCTTGATGGCACCATTAGTGATATGCACGCAGGCAAGGGCACAGTTGGCCAGTTGATGACGAATGATCAACTGATCAAACAGGCAGAAGCCACTATTGTTTCGCTCAATGGGGTGATTGACCGCCTGAAGCCGATTGAAAACCAGATTTCTGGCATCATGAACAAAACCGATGCCACAGTGGCAAACCTGAAAGGGGCCTCGCACGATTTAAAGGGCGCAACACCGCATCTGCCGGGTATTGCGGCTAATCTGGATGCCAGCACCGCAGATCTGCCAGCATTGCTGGCGCAGGCGCAAACCACACTTTACGGGCTGGAAAAACTAACAGACCAGCTACGGGGTATGTGGCTACTGGGGGGACAAAAAGTGATACGGCATAACCGTCTGTCACCTAAGCAGGTGCGGCCATGAGGTATTTTTCTCCCGCTGCGGCTGTGTTGTGTTTACCTCTTTTGTTGGCCGGGTGTGGCGGTGCAGCGCAGGATAAACCCACCGCGCAGGATGATGCCGCATGGGATCAGGCCATGACAGCCGGGCGAGATTCCTTTGAGCTGGGGCGTTATACTGTGGCCGTTACGCAGTATCGCAAAGCCGCAGATATGGCTTTGCTGCGGGATGATGTTAGCGCGATAACAGAGGCTGGGTATGATCTGGCAGTAGCGCAACTGGCAGCAAACACGCCGGATAAAGCTTTGCAAACCGCACAGGCCACACGGCAGGCCGCTGGTGTGCGTGGGCAAACGCAGTTGTACTCGCTTGATCTGGTAGAAGCCGCTGCACATTACAGGCTGGGCCATTACAGTTCTGCCATATCATCTGCCACACAGGCCATGCAGTCATCCGATAGTGCGTTGGCGGGCAGGGCTGCCTTGGTGCTGGGGCTTGCTGCGGATGCGCAATCTGATAGCGCGAATCTGCAAAAAGCTGCGGCTTATCTTGCAAGCCTTAAAAAGCCGCTTTCTGCCACACAGCAGGCAGATCAGGCGGAAATTCAGGCCCGTGTGTTACGCCAATCCGCACCACAGCAGGCAGAAGCCTTAGCTGTGCAGGCGGCTGATCTGCGGCGTAATGATGGATCTTACCGTGATATGGCACGGGCACTTGCACTTGCCGCACGTATTGCTTCTGCTCAGGGGGATCAGCAAAAAGCCCATGCGTTGTGGGAACGTGCAGCGCAAAGCGCGGCAGCGCAGTCTAGCGGCTTGAACCGGATGGATGTGCAAACACTGGCGCATGGTTCCATCACCAAAGGCAATTACGTGCCGCCAGAGGATGATGCCGCAGCCTGGGCGCGAGATGCCGGAGGTGTTTCCCTGCGTCCGTTTGAAGAAAAAGACGCACAGTAAAACGTGTAAGGCGTAAACGGCTGGGGTAATGCAGCGAAATCTGATTATTGCACGCTGTGGTGCTCGCTCCCTGCACCCAGAATGGCTGAAAGGGGCCGTGCCGGAATGGGATCTGGTTTTATGCCCGTTTCAGCCAGTGGATATGCAAGGTCTTCCCGGCCAGATAGTGCCGGGCCATAAGTGGGATGGTCTGTATCGTTTTTTAACAGAGTGGGATGGCTGGAAGCAGTACGATTATATCTGTTTACCGGATGATGATCTGTTGGCTACGGCAGAAACGTGGAACTATTTTTTTGCTGCGTGCAGGCAGTATAAAGCCAAATTGGCGGCTCCGGCACTTACGCCTGGTTCTTTTTGTAGCCATCTTTCTACTTTGCAGAATCAAAATTTTGTGGCGCGCGCCTCTACGTTTGCAGAAATTATGGCACCATGCATGCAGCGCGATTTTTTGCATCAGGCACTGCCCACTTTCCGCTTTTCACGCGCAGGCACAGGCTTCGGGCTGGATCTGCTTTGGCCCATGATGCTGGGTTGGCGCGATATATGGGTTATGGATGCCAGCCCAGTAGAACATACACGCCCAGTAGGGCAGCAGAGATCTTCCGCATTGGGCGAAATCAGCCAGTATGATTTTCGCTTTATTGCAGGTTTGGGCGTGGTAGGGGCTACGTGGTCTTATGGTGGTTACACGCAGCAAGGCACGTATCTGGATTATCAGGACAGCCGCTTTGCAGACCTTTATCGGCAGGGCTACGCTTATGTGCAGCAAAAGTATCCGCAATACTGGCCAGAAGTATGTGCGTTTCAGTCTTGTGCGCCCCCGCAAGCCAGTGCGCAGGTGCTTGATAGGCTGGAACAGGCTCTGTTTCATTTAAACAAGGATACCGGGCACGTTCTTTCCCGCCATCGGCCCGCCATGTTGTCCACCGTATCACAATGGTCATGGTCTCATGATGCTGCGCGCGAAGCCTCTGGTGGGAATGATGGGCTGATAAACGGCGGATACGGTTTTCATACAGATTTTGAAGATGATCCGTGGTGGCAGGTTGATCTGGAGCAGATGTGCAGTGTGCAGGACGTTGTGCTGTACAATCGGCTAGATCAAAAAGAATGCTGTGTGCAGTTGAATATTCTTGTCTCTCATAACGGCACAGATTGGCATACGGTTTTTACCAAAAGGGATGATACGCATTTTGGCGGCGCGGATTCTGCACCCTTGCGTGTGGTTTTGCCCAAACCCGTTATGGCGTGTTTTGTGCGTGTGCAAGCCCTTGGGCACACAGTGCTGCATCTGGATCAGGTAGAAGTGATAGGCACGCCCAGCAGCATGAGGGCGCAAAACGGTTTTTTTGAAAAGATTATCTACAAAACCGCACGTTTTCTAAACGCAATCCGCTCTTCATAAAAACTTAGCGTTTTTATCTATTTTTGGCGGGATTTTGCAGGGGTTCCATGCAGAATTGTTGAGGCACGCTAACGCTGTGCCGTGTATCACCGCAACAGAGGGCGCATCCCCATACCGGGCCGGTGCGTGGAGCGGTGATTATGAAAAGACTATTGCGCAATTACAGGAAGAAAAGCCAGATAGATAAGGAAATTCGCCATACACCGTTAGAGGATGTGGGTGGGTCTTCTGCAGCGCAGAAAAAGAAGGAAAGCAGGCGTTTTTCTTTAAGCACGCGTGAAGCCGCTAAGCGTTTTAGAGCGCATGCGCTGGTGGAAGAAAAAGGCCACCACGATGTTGTGCGTGTGGGGCTGAAGGATAGCGTATGGACAGATTTGTACCATCACGCCCTTACAGCAAGCTGGCCTGCTTTTACGGCTGTGGCTGTGTTTTCTTACCTGCTTATCAATTTTATATTTGCGTTGCTGTATATGGTGGCACCAAACCAGATTACGAGCGACGGCCAGCATACTCTGCTTTCACTGTTCTTTTTCAGTGTGCAAACACTTTCCACCGTGGGTTACGGGGGCATGACACCTGTTGGCATTTACGCCAATGCCATTGTCTCGTTGGAAGTGTTTATCGGCATGATGTTAACAGCCGTGGCAACCGGCTTGCTCTTTGCCCGTTTTGCCCGGCCACGTGCTCGCATCATGTTCAGTAATACTGCTGTTGTCAGTAGTGAAAGTGGTATTCCCGCGCTGTGTATTCGTATTGCCAATTTGCGTGTCAGCGTCATTCTTTCTGTGGATGTAGAAGTAGCACTTTCCCGCTTGGTTATGGGGGAAAATGGACATCTGGTGCGCAAGTTTGACCAGCTATTACTTGTGCAATCTCATGTGCCCGTGCTGCGGTTTGCCTTTGTAATGGCGCATGTGATCGGGCCGGATAGCCCCTTACACGGTAAAACAATGGCGGAACTGGAAGCCGAGGAAGCCGAAATTATTGTAACAGTTACCGGCACGGATGAGGCCTTGGGCCAAACAGTGTTTGCCAGAACAGCTTACAGGTTTGACCGTGTGCGCAATAACCATCGGTTTGTAGATATTGTGGTCTCTCGCCCAGATGGCCGCATTGCGGTGGATTACACGCGCTTCCATGATGTGGAGCAGCACTAAAGGGGGTTAGGCTGCCAGTCGCTCCGGGGCGTCAACAAGGTGAAAGCGCTGGGTGATATCCATAAATGCGGCATGGGCTGTAAACTCATGCCGCAACACCTCCAGCGCCCCTATGGCCCGCACAAGGTCTATTTGTTGGGATAGGTTTCGTTCAACCATAGCCGCTGGCAAAAGGGCCTGCATGGCGTGGGCAGAAGCAAGGGCCGGGGCTTGTGTGTAGCCTTTGATGTGGCTGATTGTTTCCAGCACATGTGCAATTTGCTGACCCTGATCGGCAGATAAAAGCTTGTGAGACAGCACATTGTGCAGGCGTAAAATAAGCAAACCAGTTGCCATCGCACTCATGGCGCCTGTTAGGTAGGCTTCCACCAGGGCATTCGGGTGGGTGCCAGCGTGGCGGATAATCTGCGCAAGCCTGTCCCCCGAACGTGCTATCCATTGGGCAGAGGTAAATGTCAGGCGGCCTTTGGCCATCAGGCGTAAATCACGCACCATTTTGCGGCGCAGCCTCCAGCGTTCTGCGGCCGCATCAAATGGCAGCACAAGCCGAAAAACCCATATTCCCAACCCAATACCCAGAACAACGGCAGGAGTGGTGTTAAACCATGTCAGCTCATCCATGCGGTTATGGTTGGCTGGCCCCACCATAAAAGGCAGGAAGTTATTATAGGCCGCTGCTGTGCCTGCAATGCTGCCGGGGGCGCGCAAGGCCAGCCCACCGACCAACATGGGGAAAAAGAGTGATGCCAGCAGCGTTTCTATCCCAGACTGCTGCGGCAACACCACAAAACAAAGAATAAAGGAAATAACAGCCGCCCATACCGCGCCACGGAAAAAGCCGCTGGCCGCATGTACCGGATCTTCAAAAGAAGAAAAGCGCGTGCTGGTAACAGCCACAAACATGGCAAGGGTAGAGCCATCGGGCCATGCCGTAACTTCCCATAACAAACCACCCGCGCAAATGGCTGCGGCAGACCGGATGCCGTTATTGGTGGCTAGAAGCACATCTTTTGCAGGATGACGGTCAAACCGGAAGTGATCAGACTTGCTGGGGATTTGGGTGGCAATAAAGTGCTCCAGAACAAGGTCCAGTTCCATCAACAATTTGGCCAAGGCAGATTCCAGAATACGCCCTTCAAGCAAATCACGCCGTTGCTGTTGGGTGGTGGGGGCATCTTGCTGTTGTAGAAGCTGGAACCGCACCAGCCGGTCTATGCCACGTTGTTGGCTGCGGGTGCGATAAAGCCGGATTTGGGCGCGTGCCCGTGTTGCCGCCGTTATGGTGGCATCTTGTTGCAGTTCTGCCGGTAATACCGTGAGAAGCGTGCAGATATCATCAATAGCGTGCTGAAAATCTGGTGGTACAGGGGAGGCTGCTTGCATGTGAATATGCAGTGTCATCCCGCGGGCCAAAAAGGCGGAAACAGCGTTCAGGCTGGCGCGTGCGTGGTCTCCCGCATGGTTGTGAGGGCCCATTTCAATTTCACTGAACTCTGTCTGATCTGCCAGAGATGGAATGCTGCCCAGCAAAGCGCGGGAGCGTAGTAGCCCATCGGGCTGGTTGCGCAGCAGCCCTTGCACGCCAGAGCACGCCCCCTGCAAGGCTCCTAGCAAGCGCTCTCGCATTTCCTGCTGGGCTACGTGCTCAAGGCGTGGGGCAAACAAGGCAGCCAGCAGGCTTTCGCATACAATACCCAGCGTAATGTAGGTGGTGCGGGAAAGCGCGATCATGAACACATTGTCAGGCTGGTTGGCGGCGCTCAGCACAATAATGGTGGTAGTGAAGGACACAAGAACCAGCGCGTAAGACCGAAAATTGCGCAGAAATGTTGCAATGGCACAGCAACCACCAGCCCATATGGCCAGAAAGGGAAAAACAAGCCACGGCTCCAGCGGAAAAGCAGCCAAAAATGCAATACCAGCTACAGCGCCAATACAAGTGCCAATCAACCGCCATTTGGCTTTGGAAACACTTTGCCCGCGAGAGTTCTGCGCCACAATCCATGTGGTCATGGCGGCCCATTGGGGGCTGTCCATTTCCATCCACAATGCCAAGCTAAGAGCAATAAATGCCGCTACGGTGGTGCGCAGGGCAAAGCCTAGATCAGCCGGGGCTGGGGCAATAAGCCATGATAGCGGGAAGGAAGACCCGCTGTGTATTCTGGCATGCAGGCCGCGATACCATTGTAATGGAAATGAAAATGAAACCACGCAGCCAGACGCCCCAGATTGAAGATATTGTTATAACAACTTCTTGAGCATCTGACAAAAAAAGAGCCGGAACAAAAGCCCGGCTCTTTAACAGCTTGATTATAGGTGCGTTTACACAGCGCGGTAGGGCTTGGAAGCATCCAAAAATACAGCGTTGGCATCCAACTCGTGCGAGACCACAATCAGGTAGGCAATGGCGCGTGTAAGCTCGATGCGGGTAGAAATGTTGGGCTCCATTGCTTCCATGCGGCGCAGGGCAGATGTTGCAACCCTTGCTGCATGTGCCGTGTGGCCATATTTGCCGGTAAAGCCGCTCATACGCTTCATAACAATTTCAATGGCGCGTTTGGCTGCTGGTGGAATCTGGTTGCGTTTAAGCAGCGTGCGCAAACGGATAATATTGAGCCCGATAGTCATGGCAGCCAGCGTGCCCTGCAAGCAGCCTTCAATGGTGGGGGAAGGCGTGGGGCCTGCATGGCGGATCAGGCGGGCAAACCGGTCAATATTGCGGCCAATCCAGTCTCGCGTTTCAGGCATGGGCTCGGCAGATGCCAGTGTGCGCAAATCATGCAGCATAGTGCGGCGCATGCGCCAGCGTTCTGCATTATTGTTAAAGGGCAGCACGGCCCGGAAAATCAGCACGGCAAAAAACACGCCCAACAACACGGCTGCGGTGGAGTTAAACCACGCCACTTCGTTCTGGCGGCCTTGGTTGAGCGGGTGCACAAAGTTTGGCAGCAACAGCGTATAAGCGGCAGAATGCAGAGCTGTGCCCGCGTTACGGGCTGCCAAGCCGCCTGCAATCATGGGCAAGGCCAGCGTGCCCACCAGCATTTCGTAATCTGCCTGTGTCGGCAGTACAAGAAACACCAGAAAGAATGAGACAATAGCCGCCCATATGCCACCGATCATGAATTGTGATGAGGCAACAACCGGGTTTTCTCGCGTGGCAAACAGCCCGCAAACAATGGCCACAAAGGTAATAAAGCCCAAACCTGCCGGCCACGCTGTACATTCCCACACCAGCCCGGCAGCCGTAATGGCCACCATGGCACGCACACCATTATAAATGGCCTCGCGCTTATCTACGTGGGCTTGCAAACGGAAGTGGAAGTGATCCCCACGGATAAAGTGCTGGCTGGCATCATATTCCCGGATGGCCTGTTCCAGTTCACCCAGCAGTTCATCCAGCGCGTTGTGCAGAATGCGGCCATCCAACAGGGCGGGAATGTCCGTATCATTTGCGGGGTTGTCATCAAACGCCGTGTCAATTTCCTGCGAAAGCGCATCGACCACACGCTGATGGCATTCAGCGCGCAGCAATTGCAGATCATGCAACAGTTCCTGCACGCTTTCATCAGAATCAAGCCGGTTGGGAACGGTGGTCAGAAACTCGCTCACATGGGCTGCTGTCTCACGGAAAGCGGGCTGATCTGTCTGCACATATTGCAGGCGCACAGCCATACCCAGACCGCGTGAAAGCAGCACAGAAACGGCTGCCAGTGCAGCGCGTGCATGGTCACCTTCATGCCCGTGCGGGCCCATTTCCACTTCGGAGAATTCGATCTGGTCATTAATCGAAATCAACGGGCCAAACATGGCGCGCGAACGCACCAGTGCTTCCTCATCCCCCGCCAAGAGGCTGGAAACAGAGGTAGATACGTTGGAAAGTGCCGTACGCAGTTTATCACGCATATTGCGGCGGGCTGTTTCAGCCAGATTATGGGCAAACAGACCAGCCAACGTGCCCTCACACACAATGCCCAGCACAATATAAGATGCGCGGGACATGGCCGTCATAAACACGTTTTCTGGGTGCGGAATGGCGCCAATGGCAATAATGGCTGTGGTGTAACCGGCCAGCACCAGTGCGTAGGAACGGAAGTTACGCACCAATGTGGCCATGGTGCAGCATGTGCCAACCCAAATAGACAGAATGGGGAAGAACAGCCATGCATTCTGGTTAAAGGCCGAAATAAGGGTAATGGACATCACCACCCCTATGGCCGTGCCCACCAGACGCCATCTGGCTTTGGAAAGACTTTCCCCGCGAGAGCCCTGCGCCACAATCCATACGGTCATGGCCGCCCATTGCGGGTCATCTAGTTCCATCCACAGCGCAATCACCAACGCAAGCAGGGCTGCGGCAGTGGTGCGCACGGCAAAACCGATGGCGGCAGGTGTAGGAGAGATCAACCAGGCAAGAGGCAACTTCCCGCGTTCACCCGGCCGGTGCAGGGGGCGGAAATTGCGCAGGGGGCCGATCCGGTCAAGGATAAACATAGGGAGACTGGGCACGGCGACTATTTTATCCTGACAACGAAAAACAGGGAGGAACGCCGCACAGGGTAGCCTGATTCCCTGCTTTTTCCTTGTGGGTTCAGACGCATATCAGCTATCAGTCTTCCGGCGATGAACGCGCGTGGGATCAGAAATTATTTATAAATCTTGCGCATATAAGCTATCATGTTCCCAGATAGAAAAATACTGTGAATATTATGTTCGCAGTTGCGGTAAGATAAACGAAAGTAGGCGCGATGTCTGATTTCCTTCAAAACATTCTTGGTAAAGTAGAAAGCGCTTTGGGCGTGGATGTGCAGGGGGCATTGCAGCAGCAGTTGCAGTCTTTGCTACAGCCGCAGAATCTGGAGGCGCTGCTTACGCGGGCAGATCAGGCCGGGCTGGGTGATAAAGTGCGTTCATGGGTTAGCCAAGGTGGCAACGTGCCTGCTACTCCAGATGAAATTCAGACCATTCTGGGTAGCGATATAGTGCATAACCTGATCGCAAAAACAGGCTTGCCCGCAGATACGGTGCTGACGGCTTTGGCACATTTTCTGCCTGCCGCAGTGGATAAGCAAACCCCACAGGGCGTGCTGCCAGAAGCCGGAGCAGAAACCAAACAGGCGTAACATTTTCTGCACGCCTGCAATGCGCATGTGTTGAGGGCGTGCATCCTGCGTATGAATCCGGTAGAATTACGCCATGGATTTGGGCGAACGTATTAAACGCATGGATAGCTGGCTGCTGGATGAAGTCTGCCAGCCCTTGGCAGATAAATTGCCAGAACGTCTCACCGCTTTTGAAGTGGGGATGAGCTGCCAGCTCGGCTCTTTGTTGCTGTCTGCTGTTTCCATTATTGCCGTATTTATTGTAACCGGCATGAACGATTTTGGAAACATGATCTTTAACGTGCTGGTATGGGCATTGTGCGTTACATTTTTTATAGGGTTGAGCCGCCTGCGCGTATTGGTGCAGCCAGGCAAGGCCAACCCTTTGCGTTACATGCTGATTAGCGTGCGCATTATCTCTATTCCATTTACATTTTACGTGATTTATCAAGCCATTACATCGCCGGTAACGTTCAGTTCGGCCATGTGGTTTAATGCGTTTTCTAATATTGTTTTTGTAGTTGGGCTGTATTTTATTTCCTGCCAGCCCCGTCCGCCCCAGCGGCGGGCGAAGGAAGAAATCTGGGGCCGTGTTATAGCCCCAGAAGGTAGCGGCCTTTAATGCTTAAAATAATATGAGGAACGCCGATCAGGGATTATCCTGATCGTGCTCTCCTTGCGCAATGCGTGCCTGCACCGCACTGCGCCATGTGGCATCCTGTGGGGCCGCATCCAGCGCCTTGCGGAAAAGTGCGAGTGCTTGCGGTGTAACCTGATGGTTAGTGCGCGTGATGGCTTCTGCCGTGCGGGCGGCCAGTTCGGCATCAAAACCCATATCCAGAGCATGGTTCCACGCATCTGCGGCTTCTGCATAATGCTCGCGGGAGGCTTCAACCTGCCCAAGAAGCAGATAGCCTTGGCGTAGCGCAGGGTCACCCGGTGGTAGGGTAGCCAATGTCTGCTTCAGGCGGGCAACCAGCATATCATTTTTTGTGTCCTGCATATGCTCGGCCGCAAGGCGTGGGCCAAGTGGCTGGGCAGGCAGGGAAGGCACGCCATTTGTCAGATACAGGCCCACCGCCAGCACAGGTGCAAGGCCAAGGCCAATCCAACCTGCTGTGGCGGCACGAGAGTTATCGGCGGAGGATGGTGCTTTATCTGCCGCCAGAATGCGACGCTGAATTTCCAGCCGTGCAATTTCGTGCTCAGTTGGGGCAATCAGCCCTATTGTCAGGTCACGGTCCACTTCCGCCAATTGAGCTTCGTGTAGGGCAAGAGCGGCGCTGCGTTCATCCCGCACGGTGCGGGTGCGTTTCCATAATGTGGCGCAGGCGGGGGCTAGAGCCAGCAGGCTGAGCAGGGCAATGGAAAGCCAGATCATGGGGCGTTATCCTTATCCTTTGTCAGCTGGGCCAGCCGGGCTTTTTCTTCTTCTGTGAGTGGTGGTGGAGAGGGCGGAGCAGCCGCGCGGCGGCGATAAAAGATAAGGGCCGATACAAGCCCTAGCAGCAGCGCCAGAACTGGCATGCACCACAACAGCAAGGTGCTGAATGAAAACGCAGGTTTCAGGCGGATAAAGTTGCCATAGCGGTTTACCATCCAGTCCATAATCTGCTGGTTGTTTTCACCCTTGGCAACGTGTTCACGCACCACACGGCGCAGGTCTCGCGCCAAGCCAGCACTACTGTCCTCGATAGATTCGTTTTGGCAAACAAGGCAGCGCAGTTGGGAGCCAATGGCTTCAGCCCGTGCTTCATCCTGGGGGTTGGGCAGCATTTCCATGGGGTCATCCACCGCCAGCACCAGAGCAGGCGCCGCAATAAGGGAGAACCCAACGCAGGAGGCAGCCAGAAAACGGCACATGTTCATGGCGTTTTCAACTTTTCAACCAAAGGCAGAAGTGTCTGACTCAGAATGTCATCCGTAAGGGGGGCTGCGGTGTGCCAGCGGATAACACCGCCGGGGCCGATTAGGAATGTTTCTGGCACGCCAGAAATACCCCATTCGATACCCACCCGGCCTTCATGGTCACTCCCAAGGCGGGAGAACGGGTTGCCGGAATGCTTAAGAAAGTTTTCCGCATTTTCTGGCCTGTCCTTGTAGGCAATGCCCCACATGGTCAGCTTGTCTTTCAGTGTCATCAGGGTTGGCATTTCCGCAAGGCAGGGAATGCACCACGACGCAAAAAAGTTCACCAGCACAGGTTGTGTCAGGTTGCGTAAGTCCTGCGTGTTAAAGCCCTGCATGGGGGGCTGATCTGGCAGCGTGAAATCTGGCACGGGCCGGTTAAGCACTGGCGCGTTGATATCATGCGGGTTGAAGGAGCCATGCTCCATACCGGAAAGCATTTTCCAAAACGCAACGCCAACTACGCCAGCCCCTGCCAATGGCAAAGCCATAAGCAGCCGACGGCGGGAAGCATTGGGGGGTGTTTCTGAATTGCTCATGATGCTGCACTCATTTCGGCAGAAGATTTGGCACGCTGCGGCGCACCCACACGCACACGCCGGTCAGATAGGGAAAGCGCGCCACCAAAAGCCATAACCAGCGCACCCAGCCACATCCAAGGAGCTAACGGATTATAGTGTAAGCGCAGTACGTAGGTTGGGTTGCTATCCGGCCCATGTTTGTCACCCAGTACACCGTACAGATCTGCCAGCAGGTTGGTATGGATGGCAACATCGGTTGTGGTCTGGTTTTGCGTATTAAAGCTGCGTTTGGAAGGGTGCATAACGGTTATAAGGTGCCCGTTGCGCCGCACTTCTAACGTGCCCACCATGGCGGTATAGTTTGGCCCCGGTTCCTGCTTTACGTTTGTAAGTGTCCAGTCATACCCAGCCAGATGTTCTGTAGTGCCAATGGGCACTTCCACAATTTTATGCTGGGCCTGAGACATGGCGGAAAGCCCAAGCACCGTAATGCCCACGCCAATATGTGCAATGGCGGTGCCAATAATGGCGCGGGGCAACATACGTGCACGCTGAATGCTTGTGGCAAGCGGCGCACGGAACAAGCGCACGCGTTCTACTACATCCGTGATGGTGGATGTAATAATCCAGATAGAAGCTGCGGCGCACAGAATTGGCAGAACGCCAGAAAGGCGAAAGGCTGCAACGGCGCAAGCAATGGCGGTGATAACAGCAGCAATCCATAGCTTTTGCAAAATGGGCCAAAGCTGCGCACGCTTCCACGGCAGCATGGGGCCAAACCCCATGAAGATGAAAAGCGGCAGAGCCAGCGGAATGGTGGTGGCATCAAAAAACGGTTTGCCCACAGAAATGGTGCGGTCAAACAGCAGGGACATAAACGGCGGATACATTGTGCCCGTTAGCACCACGGCGCAGAGCGAACACAGCAAAATGTTGTTCAGCACCAAAGCCCCTTCGCGCGAGACTGGGGCAAACAGCCCGCCGGAGGTAAGCGAAGGCGCGCGATAAGCAAATAGCGCCAGAGAGCCACCAATCACCACAGCCAGCAGGCCCAGAATAAACACCCCGCGTGCAGGGTCATTCGCAAAGGCATGCACAGAGTTCAGGATGCCCGAACGCACAAGGAATGTGCCGGAAAGCGAGAACGAGAACGTGCCAATAGCCAGCAGTACTGTCCAGATTTTAAGGGCTTCGCGCTTTTCCACCACAATGGCGGAATGAATAAGGGCGGTGCCTGTTAGCCACGGAATGAGCGAGGCATTTTCCACCGGATCCCAAAACCAGTAACCACCCCAACCCAGCACGTAATAAGACCACCAAGATCCCATTGCGATTCCGCAGGTTAGGAAGCACCATGCGGCCACGGCCCACGGGCGCACCCAACGGCCCCATGCGGCATCTACCCGGCCTTCTAGCAAAGCGGCAATGGCAAAAGCAAACGGCACGGCAAAGCCGACATAACCCGTGTAGAGAATAGGTGGGTGGAAAGCCAGACCGGGGTCTTGCAGCAGGGGGTTCATGCCCTGCCCATCCATAGGCGCAGGCCAGATACGGGCAAATGGATCAGACGTGGTAAGGCAGAACAGTTCAAACCCGGTGGCCACCAGCCCCAGCACGCCAATAACGCGGGCGCGCAGGGCAGAAGGCAGGTTGCGCCCAAAAGCGGCAACAGCCGCGCCGCATAAGCCCAGAATAAGCGCCCATAAAAGAATGGAGCCTTCGTGGTTTCCCCACACGCCGGTAATTTTATACAGCAGCGGTTTGGAAACCGCGCTGTTGGCCGCAATGTTCTGGACAGAAAAATCATCCGTAACAGCGGCGTAAACCAGGCAGAGAAAAGAGGTTAGCAGTGCAATAAGCTGGCCAATGGCAAGGCCGGGGGCCAATGCCATCAGCCGCACATCGCGGCGGCGTGCACCCATAAGGGGGAGAATACCTTGTATGGCAGCAAGCACGCAGGCCAGCGCAAGGGCGTAGTGTCCGAGTTCGGGGCTCAGCATGTCAGGGGGTAGGCTCCCGCTTTTTCAGGTCTGTATTTAGTTGGTGGCAGGCTGGGTGGCGGTGTTTTTGCGGGCATCCTGCACCGTCATTTTGTTCCAGCTATCCGCACTGGGGGGCGGGCCAAAACGTGGGTCCCACTTCCCGGCCTTTTTCAGGGCCTCGGCCACTTCCTTGGGCATGTAGGTTTCATCATGCTTGGCCAGCACTTCGGTAGCGGTAAAATCGTGCGAAGGCTGCACGGTGCCAATGGCGACAACGCTCTGCCCTTCACGGAACAGGTCTGGCAAAATGCCCTCGTAATGCACGGTAACAGCGGCCTGACCATCTGTGACGTTAAACGTGGCCACAGGTGTTTCACCCTTGCGTTCACGGTGCACAGAGCCAGCAACCACCATACCGCCCAGCTTAACGGTTCTATCCGCAGGTGGGGGAGAAGCCATAACCTGTGAAGGTGTGACAAAAAACACGATATCGGAAGAAAAAGCCCGCAGGATCAAAGCTGCGGCGGTGCCAAGGCACGCCACGCAGGCAATGACAAGCCAAAGGCGACGGGTTTTGCGGGTCATGATTGTGGGGCGGCTCCTGCCTTGCGGGGGGCTTTTTGTTCAAGGGTGGCCAGCCGGATGCGGTCGCGCTTCAGGCGCAGGGCAGCACCAATAGAAAACACAAGCGCCATAATGGCAAACAGGCCGTAGCTGGCGGCAATATAAGGCAGATGGGTCATGCAGCGTTGCCTCTGCGGCGGGGGGAGGACAGCAGGGCGCGAATGCGGCTTTCCATTACGGCGGCGCGGGTGCGGGCCACAACAATGGCGGCAAACCCAAGCCCCATACCCAAGGCAGACAAAGCCAAAGGCCACAGCATGGAGGAAGACATGGTGGGCGCACCCGTAAGGGTAATGCTGTCTGGCTGATGCAGGGTATTCCACCACTGCACACTAAACTTGATAATGGGCAAATCCACCGCACCAGCAAGGGCCAAAATAGCGGCAGCTTTGTACCCTCGCTGCGGATCATCAAATGCCCGAATAAGGGCAATATGGCCCAGATACAGGAAAAACAGCACTAAAACGGAGGTCAACCGTGCATCCCACACCCACCACGTCCCCCACATGGGTTTACCCCAAAGGGAACCCGTAGCAAGGCAAAGCGCGGTGATAGATGCCCCAACAGGCCCAATTTCCACCGCTGCCAAGTCAGCCAGCGGGTGCCGCCATACAAGTGAAAGCAGGCCGCATATGGCCAGCCCAGCATACCCGGCGGAAGCCAGCATGGCGGCAGGCACATGCACATACATAATGCGCACGGAATCGCCCTGCTGCCAGTCTGCGGGGGAGAAAAACAACCCCCAGCCCAACCCCGTAAGGGTAAGAATAATGGCAGGCCACGTTAGCCACGGCTGTAGGCGTGCCCCCAGCTTAAGAAACTGGCCGGGATTGGCATACCGATGGAAAAAATTGCCGGTACGCGCGACAAAGGTCGGAGAGGCGCTCAAAAGTCAGTCCGTTCCATCTGTATCTGGTTCAATCCTGTGGTCTTCCTCTTTCACCGCCATTGTGGAAGTGGGAAAAGGACTACCTGTGTCCCCTTTTACAACATTCCGTGCCTCTTGACACGATGCAGTTGTTCATGGGCGTCTTGCCCGCACAACACAACGGAGGAAATTATGCTGTTTGCCATTACCTGTACGGATCGTCCCGGCGCGCTGGAATTGCGCAAGGCCACACGTGCGCAGCATCTGGCATTTTTGGAAGCCCATAAAGACGGTATCCTTTTTGCAGGCCCGCAACTGGATGCCAATAGCGCCCCCTGTGGCAGCCTTGTTCTGCTGGAAGCCCCAGATCGCGCCACGGCAGAAGGTTTTGCTGCGGCAGACCCATACGCAAAGGTTAATCTGTTTGAAAGCGTGATTATTCGCCCGTTGCGGACTGTGTTCCGTGATGGCCAGATGGCAGAATAATCATGGCCTACTGGCTGGTGAAAAGTGAGCCGGATGCTTTTAGCTGGGATGAGCAGGTGGCTAATGGCGTAGAGCCATGGACAGGTGTGCGCAACCACCAGGCTAAAAAGAACCTTGCGGCCATGAAGGCGGGAGACCGCGCTTTTTTCTACCATTCCAACGTGCAGCGCGCCATTGTTGGCGTGGTGGAAGTGGTGCGTGAAGGTTATCCAGACCCAACGGCAGAAACAGACAAATGGGTATGTGTGGATGTGAAAGCCATAGCCCCCATGCCTACCCCTGTAACACTGGCGCAGATTAAGGCCGAACCTACGCTGGAAGATTTGGCTTTGGTGCGGCAGTCTCGCTTATCTGTCTGCCCTGTATCGGCAGCACACTGGCAGATTTTGTGTGAGATGGGAGGGTGGCAAGAGCCTGCCTGAAACACAGCCCGTGTTCACGATATTTTGTAGTGCTGGGCAAATTACACACAAACAAAAAAGGCCGCTCCATAAAGGGCGGCCTTTTTTGCAAGCAATGCAGAGTAAAAATTAGCTCTGTGTTGCCAGTGTCCATGCCTGAGCGGAACGGTTGCCAGAACGGCAATAGGCAAAAATTGGGCCAGGCAGGGTGTTGATGGCTTCCTGCGTTTCAATCACGGCATCGGAAGAAGGTGTGAGCGGTGCAGAAACGGGAATGGCAATAAAGGAAAGGCCCGCTTTGCGTGCAGCTTCACCAATGGTTTCAGCAGATGGCTGGCCAGCTTCTTCACCGTCTGGGCGGTTACAAATAATGGTTTTGAACCCTGCACCATGAATAAGCGGAATATCATCCACTGTAATCTGGGGGGAAACGGCAAAATCGGGGGAAACAGAATGATACTGCATGGGAATAGGTATCCTGAAAGCTAAAAAGAACTGCCGTACAATGCGGCTTTTGGGGCTGAATGCAAGATCAAAGCAGCCAGACCCAAAAGCGGGTATGCCCGGATATTTGTTTAGCGGTGAATGAAGTACATGTCTGAGTACAGGTTTTTTAATGCAGCATGGTCTGCCAGGCAGTGGCGCACCAACACAGCACGCAGGCTGATAGCAGCCTGCTGTACGGCTGGATCTGTGCTGTTTGGGTGCAGGTCTGGGTAATGCCGCATGCAGGCTTTTAGGGTTGGATTGTTCATATCCACGCCAGAGCGGATCTTTTCTTTCAGCTCGTTATAGTAGTCGGAAACCTCTTTATCAGAATCCCACAATGGCACGGAGGTATCCACCTTGCCGTTGTGCATAAAGTAAGCCACCGTAAAAAAGCCTGTTTCAGGCGCAGCCGTGCCAGATTGAACTGTCATGCGGCAAGAGCGTTGTGAATAAGGCGGAAAGCTTACATCCGGCATGGCGGAAGAAGCCTGTACCTGTATGGCGGGTGCAGGCGTATTGGGGTTGGGAGAGGCATCTTCTACATCTGCACCACCGGCTTCATGTGCCTTTTCCCATGCTTTTGCCACCAGAATGTGGAAACGGTCAGACTGGCACAGATCTGGTGCAGTGCGCGCTTCAGCCAGCCGGGTTTCATATGTCTGCTGCTGTTGGGTGGCGCAGGCAGCGGTTGCAACAAGGGCAGCCAGCGGCGCCAGCCGCAGAAAGCGCCGCACGGAACGCTGGGTGGGTGAAGGATCGGTCATGTCAGGATACTCTGCAATAAGGTGTGCGCCTGGGTGGAGAACGGTATTTCTGCTTTGGAGTGTGTAAGGGCTTTATGCAAGCCTTACAACGGCGCGGGCCGCGTATGCAGGGTGGATAAGGTGCTGGGTGCTGTTTTTCGTGCTCTGTGCCTGTTATGATTACAACGGAATAGAGAAAAATAAGGCGCCAGAGTGCGTCGCTGCTTCGTTCGCAAACGGGCGTGGCATGCAGCAGGCAGGAGAGGCACGGATGAGCACACAAAAAACAGCAGGGAATGCCCTGGCCCCCATGCTTTTGGATGGGCACGAACTGGCAGAACTGGAACAGGCTCTGGCTGATGTGGAATCTGGCCGGGGCGTTCTGGTGCGTTTGGCAGACCTTATGGGCGGCGCCGTGGGGCATGCTGCACGTTTGGGCCTGCGTGGTTTGGGCATGGCCCCCAATATGGAAGAAAAAATGCGCGGGCTGGCAGAAACTGCCATTGCACGTGCGTTTGATGTTGCCATTGTGGGCATGAAAGGCCGCGCAGATAGCCAGATGGCAGAAGCCCGTTGGCGTGGCCCGGCACTGCAAGCCGCTGTAGCTGTTTCTGGTGCAGTTGGTGGGTTTAGCGGCTTGGCCGGTTTGGGCCCGGATATTGGTTTTACAACGCTTACAATCATGCGCGAAATTGCACGCGTTGCGCGGGAAGAAGGGGAAGACCTGTCTGACCCCGATGCCCGCCGTGCATGTTTGGAAGTGTTTGCCCTTAAAGCCTTCCCGAACAGCAGAGCGGGCGAAGAAAGCGAACTGGGCTATTTTTCGGCCCGTGCCGTGTTGCGTGGCCGCCCGGTTGTGATGTTGATTGCTGAAGTGGCCTCGCATTACGGCTTGGCGCTGGGGCAGAAAATTTCTCTCCAGCTTATGCCTGTAGCAGGCGCGCTGTGTGGGGCTTCTTTGAATACGGCGTTCTTCAACCATTACCGTGCGCTTGCCCGTGCACATTTCACCATTCGGCGCTTGGAGCGTGAACACGGGCCGGTTGTGCGTGATACCGCTATGTCTATGCGTGAAGATCTGGCCGAACGTGGGGCGGAAGCCTAAACTGCTTTTTGTCAAAGTAAGAGAGACGCAAAAAAGGCCAGCACCTTTATGGGCTGGCCTTTTTGCTGCTTAGGCGGTTTTTTTCGTGATCTTGCGGGGAGGTTCACCCTCCAGAAACGTAGTGAGAATGGCAAATCCAAGCAGCGTGATGCCAATAACCTTGGCCGCCAAATGGTAATGCGGCGCCCACATACTCACGGCAAAGCACACTACAATACCAATCAGGCAAGACAGGCGCATGTTCATGGCAAAGGTTGCTCCTTACACCGTAACGGGAGAGGGCATGGGCAAGCCTTTTGCCAAAGCCTCAACATTATCTAGCGCCAACATGCACATGGCGGTGCGCGTTTCTATGGTGGCGCTGCCTGCGTGCGGTGTCATGAAGATATTGGGCAAGGCTGTCAGCCTTGGGTTGGGGTTGGGTTCCTGCCGGTAAACGTCCAGCCCAGCTCCAAACAGATGGCCAGATTCCAGAGCCTCTATCAGCGCATCTTCATCCACCAAAGACCCGCGCGCCGCATTTACAAACACGCTCCCTTTGGGCAGCAGAGAAAATGTCTGGCTGTTCATGAGGGGGGGCGCAGAAGGTGAACCCGGCATGTGCAATGTTAGCACATCGCAATGGGGCAACATGTCTTCCAGCTTTTCAAAATAGGTGGCACCGGCTTCTTCCGCGGCGGAAAGGCGGCTGCGGTTGTGGTACAGAATGGTCATGTCAAAGCCACGCGCGCGCTTTGCCACAGCCTGCCCAATACGGCCCATACCCACAATGCCCAGCCGTTTGCCGGTAACGCGGTGGCCCAACATGCCGCCCATACCCATGCCGCGGTGCCAGCCTTTTTTCATGAGCGTATAATATTCGGCAGCGCGGCGGCAGGCGGCCAGAATCAGCATCATGCTTAAATCAGCATTACAATCTGTCAGCACATTTGGGGTGTTGGAAACCGCAATACCACGCGCATGTAGGGCGGGAAGATCCAGATGGTCTAGCCCAACGCTTACAGTAGAAACCAGTTTTACGCATTCTGGCAGAGCTTCTACATCCTTGCCTTTAAGAGGTGCGTTATTGGTAACCACAACAGCAAAAGGCTGAAATGCCTTAGCTAATTCCAGAAGGGCCTGTGTGTTCAGGCTTTTTTCTGGCGGAGGCGGGGCTGTAAATTGTGTTTTAATACGATCTTCCGCAGCATCTAACAGGCGGATGGAGCGGATAAGGCGAGGTGCTTCTGTGCTCACAGGCAACTCCGTAGGCTGGTGAGTCGGTGGCTGTCTGGCACAAGTTTGTGCCCAATGCGGGCTGGCATCAAGCAGGGTCAGACAACATATGGGCTATGACACTCCATAACGGAATGCAAAGCCAGAGGTTGCCTTGGCTTGCGGGATGATGGGTTGCAGGAAAGGAACATGCAGCAGATGGCACAGGAACTTACCCCACAGATCATGCTGGGTGCATATGCGGCGGGGCTGTTTCCTATGGCGTCCGATGCAACGGATACGACCCTGCGGTGGTATGACCCCGACCCCCGCGGTATTTTGCCGCTTGATGGTTTTCATCTTCCGCGCCGCTTGCGCCGTACTGTGTTGTCTGGCCAGTTTGATGTGTGTGTGGATAGGGATTTTCCCGCTATTATGCGTGCATGTGCCGCCCCCGCGCCGGGGCGCGAAACCACATGGATAAATAGCGAGATCTACCGCTTGTTCTGTGCTCTGCATAACATGGGCTTCAGCCACAGTGTGGAGTGTTGGCAAAATGGTAATCTGGTTGGCGGTCTGTACGGCGTAGCCCTTGGTGGTGCTTTTTTTGGAGAAAGCATGTTCAGCCGCACAACAGATGCTTCCAAGGTGGCTTTGGTGCATTTGGTGGCACGGTTGCGCGTGTGTGGGTTTGTTGTGCTGGACACACAATTTGGCACCGAACATCTGGCCCGCTTTGGGGGAGAGGAAATACCAGCAGTCGAATATAAAGCCATGTTGGAAAAGGCCGTAAGCATGCAGCCGCGCTGGCAGCAGAATATTCCGGCTGATGTGCTGGAAGCAGAAATCCGAAACATGTAAGTAACTGCCATATTCCGGCCCGTGGCATACCTTAGGCTTGCAGCATGTTGCTTGCGCCCAAGGTGGTAACCAAGTGCGGGCCTGTAATTTGAATGACTGGAATGGATGATATCATGAGCACACGCCTGTATGGTCGTATGCGTTTTTTTTGCCTGATGGGTGTTCTGGGGGCGGCTGTGCCTGTGCTGGGCACGGTGTTTTCTGGGCAGGCACAGGCACAGGTTGCGCTGGATCATCCACGCCTAACGCCCGCGCGTGATGCTATTATTGATTACAGCTTTCAGCCCCAGCCCACAGCGCAGGATTTGGAAAATGGTGTTAAGCCAGACACCCCCATAGCAACGCGCCATGTGCAGGTGATGTTCTCTGGCGATGGCGGGTTGATGCGCATTAATTACATGACCAGCATGGAAGGGGATGATAGCCGCGGGGCTGTAATTATCAACCGCGCTTCACAGGAAGTGTTGGTGCTTTTGAATGATCGGCATATCTACACCCGCCTTGTACAGCAGGAAGGTATCCGCAACCCGTTTCTGCTTGATCTGTCCATGCAGTTTACGCGCAAGGGCAGTGATGTTGTGGCCGGGCAACCCTGCACTGTCTGGGCTGCACAATCTGCCCAAGGGCAGGCTACGGCTTGCGTCACGGATGATGGCTTTATTCTTTCCCAAACCGGTATTGATGTGGATGGGCTAAATGGCCGTATCCGCGCCATGAAAGTGTCTTACGAGCCCGTGCCCGATAGCGTATTTCAACCGCCTGCAGGCTTTCAGGAAGTTAACCCGCATAGTGGCAATAAAAACGGCGGAGGTTCAGCGGGTGGCGCTTCGGCACAACCTGCTGCGCCTTCTGGCGTAGGGCCAATGATATCTACCCCAGCTCCAAATAGCGCGGAAGGAACACCGTAAGATGGTTGCAAAACGCTTTCTTGCCGGTGTGGGGGGGGTGTTGTTGGGGGCTGCGGCTTCTGGTGGTGTCGCCCATGCCCAGATACAGCCGCAAACGCCAGAGCCAACACAAATAAGCCCCACAGATGCGCCGGTGGTAACGCCATCTGTTGATGCGGATGTGTTGTATGAGCTGAACTCCGCCCAAGGGGATGCCCCCACCCAGCAACGTATGCGCTGGCAGGTTAGCTCCTTGCGCCAGCGGCTGGACCCGCAGAATTCTGATGTGTTCATGATTACATCATGGACAGATCACACCCTTACAGTGGTGGATACCGCACGCAAGCGGGCCAGTGTGATGCCTGTGCCGGGCCCACAGCAGATTACCCCCCCAGGGCAGCCCGCAGCGGCTGGCACCTATGCACGATTGGGGAATTCCGTTGTGGCGGGTGAACAGTGCACATTGTGGCGCACAACGGATGCCGAGGGGCATCCAACAGATGCATGCTATACGCCAGACGGCCTGCTTTTGCAGGTTGCACAGAAAGGGCAGGTTACGGTGCGCGCAGTAAGTGTAAGCCGCGCCACCCAGCCAGATAGCGTGTTTGCCATTCCGTCCGGGCTGAAGCGGGAAGCCCCTGCACACCCATAAGGTTTGATGTTTCGGGCGGCAGAAAACGGAAAAAGAGAACGTCGCCATGAAAATTCGCCCCAGCTTTGTAATTTTCTATCTGTTTCTTGCTGGGGTAAGCCTGCCAGCTCTTGCGCAGGCGGATGATGGAAGTTCCGGCACGGTTTCCGTATGTTTGCGTGCGGATATTGCACAACCTCCCCAAGCCATGCAGGTGGTGGCATCTGGCACCGTGTTTGCTGCGCAAGCCAAAGCCGGTGGCCCTAAGGCTGAGGAAGAAAACGAAGCCTTGGTTACCACAGAAACTGTTACTCTTACCCATATGCAGCCGTGTATGGATGCAGATGCATCCTCCGTTATCTCGCATACACGGCATTGGCTGGTTTCCCCCGTAACCGCGCAATCTGGCGTGGTGTTTCATGCCATAGGGGAAGTCAGCGGCAACGGTCTGGATACTGCTTTTGATGATGAGGGCGCATCTTTTCGGGATATCGTGCGGGCAGGGGGCATTACAGCCACTGTGCGCAGCCCGCTAACAGATGTTGTATCTCTGATGGAAGGGGCGGCTGATCTTCCCCCTAATGCGGATGGAGAAGATCCAGCTATTGATGATAAATAATATGGCCCCTGCAAAGGGGCCGCAACCGGGTTAAAAAATCCGGCGCAAGGCCCCCGGCAGAAAGATGGAATAGGGGTTTACGTGCAGGGAAGGGTTGCTCATCTGCCCGGCCACACCAAAGGTTATGGCCACAAGCCCCCCGTCTTTTTCCGGGCTAAACACCCAGCCAATGCCCGGCAGCTTTCCGGGCAGTTTGTTGATAGCAAAAATAGGCACCACGGTGCCGTGTAAATCTATGCTGTTCTTATCCAGATTAACGTCGCCTTCAAGTGTTGCGCCCAGTGCATTGTTGCCTGTTCTGCCATCACGAATATTCAGCACGCCATCTTTGAAGGTTACGGGTAGCACAAGATGTGTAACGGTGAATTCCGATGTATTATGTGCGGCCAACCAGCCATAAAATGAGATATTCCGTGCCATACGCAGGGCTGTTGGGGCTTTTTTGAGCACAAATGGCGTTACGGTTATGCGACCGTTAAACGGGGCGGAAGCCTCCGTATCATCAAAAGATCCGCTTAAAACGGCATGACCACCTTCTACATCCGGCACAATTTTAAAGTCAGACAGAAACGCGCCCATGTTTGGGATAGAAACGCGCAGGTCTCGCCCCGCACCTTTGGGGGTAAGTGTCATGCTTACGGGAGTTGGCCCGTGCATGGCAAAATACATTTTTTCCAGACGTTGGCCGTTATCCTCAAAATAGGCTTTTACAGCTTTCAAAGATGGTTTGTCTGGATTGTAGCGCAATGTGTTGGCTGTCAGATCAATAGCCCATGCTGTACCCGGAGGGCCGTGTAGCTTGCCTGTTGCCGCCTCTGGCACGTGGTAGCCAGTGCTGGCGGGCTGTGCGGGTTTGGGGTCTGATGGATCACCCGTTACCAAAGGGGAAAGATCCAGCATGTCTGCATAGACGCCAACATGAATGACCGAGCCTGCCACGCCTTTTTGTGGCAGTTCCAGCATGGCATGGCCGGTGGAATGAGCAACCCGGAAGGAAGAGATAATCAGTTGTGGCGCATGATTGGGGCGTAGGCGGGCCTTGCCACGTACATCCAAATCCGGCCCTGTAGCCAAAATACGATCTACCGCAACAATCTGGCTGTTTTTCAGCCCCAGCGTAGCGGTGGCCTGTGCAGCCCGCCCCGGTGCCTTATGCCAGAGCGGAATGCGGATTTGGGAGTTTTTGAGGTTGAGGTTGATATCCACCAACCCGTGGTGATCTCCATATTGGCGGTAATCCACCACGGCATCAGCAGAGCCACCAAAATGGTCTCCCGTTGCAAAACCGGCGGCTGTTGCGGTTTGTGGGGTAATGCGGGATGTCAGATGCGCCTGTTCCAAAAGCCCGGTCGGCGGTACATGCCGGAAATCTGTTGAATAGGAGATGTTGGAGGGCAGCCCACCCAACACGCCATGCCCGGCAAGAGAAAGGCCGTCTGCCGTGGCATCCAGCTTGATATCAGCGCGCCTTACACCGCGCCCGGCGACCACATTATCAAGCGATGCCTGCGTGATATCGGCATGGCCCTTAATGTCCATGTCATCAATGCTGACATCGTCTTTCAAAGGGAGGCTGAGCATAAGCTGAAGTTTGGCGCGCCCACGTGGGTTGCGAAGATCCAGCGGGTGGCGAGAAAGCAGGTGCAGGCGTGGTTCGGCCAAAAGAGCCATCACATCCTGTAATTTGCCATCCAGTTGCGTGTTGATAATACCGGTCTGGTCTTTTTTGGTCAGGCCCACAATATCCATGCTGCCGGGGCCAGCAGCAATGCGGCCAATACCATTTTGGCCTACGTTTTTTCCGGCACGGTCAACAAGCTGGTAACCGTGGTCAAACTTGATGCTTAGCTTGTCCAGTCCGTCCACATCCATATGGGCATCCATGCCCCTTAGTGGGGAAATAGGCCGCAGCCAGTAGATGGTCAGCCCTTTGGCATCCAGCCCGCCAGCAATGTTGCTAACATCCACACCATTCCAGCCTGTTTTGCTGGATAGAGAAACAGTGGTGTGCAGGTTGTAGGCCACGCCATCTGTAATATTCTTGGTTACCCATTTTTTGCCGCCTTTGGCGGCCTTGTCTGGCCAATAATAAACCAGATCGGGAAAGTACACCTGCGGAATATCGGCTGTAACCTGCCCGGAAACCGTGGTGGGGTTTATCAGATCTGTAGCATCTACTTGCCCGGATACAGCCAGATGAAGCCCTCTGGCCTCATCTTCCGGGTGGTCTGGATTGCGCAGGTTGGCGGTGATGTTGTGCACAATAATATGTGCAGGCGTGTTGCCATCCTTAAGATGGTCAAGCCGCAGGGTAATATTGGCAGAGCCGCCATTTAAAAAATAGCGTGCTCCAGCGGCAGTAACCTTGCCGCTTTGTGCATCTGCATGCAGTTCCATCGCGCCAGGCATCAGCCATTCCGAACCCGGCGCGGGCAGAAAGCTGACATCGGATGTCACCGTAATGGGTGTTCTGATATGTTGCAGATCATGCGAGATATGGGAAAAGCTGGCTGGCTTAACGGCATTGGTTGCCAGATGCCATACAATACCTTTGCCATCTGTATCTGGCAGACTGTTGGCTTTTACCTCTATGTGGCAATCAGGGTTTTCTTCCCCCGTTACGGCAAATTGCACGGCACCCGTTATGCCCTTTTTGCCTTGGGCTGATGCCATATGCAGTGTGGCATCTAGCGGAGAAGCCACCCAATGCGTGCCGGTGAGTTGGTCATTCATACGCACAACAGCGTGGGAGATTACGGCACGATCCAGTCCGGCGGTATCTACACTTCCGCTATCACTTGCGCCAACGGTCGGAGGGGTATCAAAATCAAACCCCACAGCACCGTTTTTACCGCGCCGGAGGGCAAGGTTTACGCCTTCCAACTCTACAGCGCGCAGGGCAATGCCACCATGTAGCAGGGCCAGTGTATCCAGCGTAACATGGGCTTCGTGCACGGTATCAACTACTGTGCGATCCGGCCCTTTAACGGCAATATCATGCAGCGCAAGCATGAGCGGAGATGTGAACCCATCGCGCAGGCCGTTCCATTCCAGATAGGCGCGCCTTAACCCCAGCGTAGCGACCGGAGGCTGTTTTTTGCCGCCGGAAATAACGGTAACAGGCAAAAAAGGGCGCACCAACGGCGTAACATTTATTGGCCCAAGCGCCATGCGCGCAAACAGCAAAACTGTGCCCACAACAGGCAGCCCCACCATGCCATAGGCACCATAGACCAGAAATTGCCGGGTTTTTGTGCGCCGTGGGCGCGTGGTGTCTTGACCGTTGGAAGTCAACGCAGCAAGCCTTTATTGTTCACAGCACGGGCCAGATCATGACGCAGGCAGACCATTCCCTTTTTCGAGACGTAAGGCAACCTAGAGGGCACGGTTCCCGCATGTGGCCAGATGCAGACTGGCCCGCCCCAGCAGATACACGTGCGGCTGATCTGTTTACGCAGGACATGCTGGTTCTGGCGCAGGAAGCAGGTGTTGCGCAATCTGTCATGATACAGCCGGGCGCGCGGGAACTGCTGGCGTGTCTTGGGGGCAACAGTCCGTATCTGGCAGATCTGGCGCGAGAAGACGTTCTGGCCTTTGCGGCCCTGCTGGAGCAGGGGCCGGATATGTGTGTGCAGGATGCGTTTGCAACATGCGCAAAATTTGACACAACATCGGGGCGAGAGTGTGTCGCGGCTTTTTTGCGGCATACAAAAAAACGCATAGCTTTTATTTGTGCTGTGGCGGATCTGGGTGGCTTCTGGTCTTTGGAGGAAGTAACACATGCCCTGAGCCGCCTGGCTGATACCGCGCTGGATCTGGCTGTCAGGCATTTGTTGTGGTGTGCCTTTCAGGCGGGGCAACTGGCTTTACCCAACCCGGAACACCCCGCACAGGGCTGCGGCTTTGTAATTCTGGCCATGGGCAAGTTAGGCGCGCGGGAGCTGAATTTTTCATCCGATATAGACCTGATGGTGCTGTATGATCCCACAGCGTACCCTCAGTCGGACACAGTGCGGCGTGTGTTCGTGCGTATGACTAGCGATCTTGTCAGCCTGATGGAAGCACGAGATGCCAACGGATACGTTTTTCGCACAGATTTAAGGCTGCGGCCCGATCCATCTTCCACCCCTCCGGCGGTAACGGTGCAGGCCGCCATCCTGTATTATGAAAGCCTCGGCCAAACGTGGGAACGTGCGGCCATGACAAAAGCGCGTCCTGTGGCGGGAGATCTCACACTGGGGCGGCGTTTTCTGGTGGCTATTCGCCCGTTTATCTGGCGCAGGCATCTGGATTTTGCACTGATTGATGATCTGCATGACATGAAGGCCCGGATAGACCGTTACCGTAAGGCGGGCCGGACAGATTTAAGTAACCTACCAGATGCCGTGCTGGCAGATCCTTCCGCCAGCATAGAGTGGTTGTTGGGGCATAACCTCAAGCTGGGGCAAGGCGGGATTCGTGAAATTGAATTTATCGCGCAGGCCATGCAGCTTGTCTGGGGTGGGCGTGAGCCTACCTTGCGAGATAAAACTACCTTTGGTGCGCTTAAAAAGCTTGTAGGCTCAGGCCGCCTGCCGCGAGAAGAAGCCGAGGTTCTGGCCCGCACCTATCGTTTTTTGCGTGATGCCGAACACCGTTTGCAAATGCGTGCAGACCACCAAACCCACAGCTTGCCAGACACGCGGGAAGGGTTCGAGGCCTTTGCCATTTTCATGAACTATCCGGATGCCGAGGTTCTGGCGCTGGATATGTTGCCCCGTATGCGTGAGGCACGGCGCATTTTCGAGCGACATTTTGTGCTGCATTCCGCCCAGCCCGAAGAAGTGGAAGGCAGTGTGCTGGTGCCGGGGCCGGAAGATGGGCAAACGGCGGAACTCTTGCAAAAGCACGGTTTTCCGCCCGAACAGGTGCAGGAAGCCACACAGGTTCTTACCCGTTGGCGCGGCAACAGCTTGCGGGCTCTGCGGTCTGAGCGCGCGCATGCGTTGTTGCGTGTGCTGTTGCCCACATTGCTGGCCAGCTTTGGTGTGCGCAGCAATCCGCTGGCCTGTTTACGTCGGTTTGATGCGTTGCTGGCGCGGCAACATGCTGGGGTGCAGCTTCTTTCTCTGTTTGAACGCAATCCGGCATTAGTAGACCGCATTGCCAATATTTTTGATGCCTCCGTTTTTCTGGCAGATTATCTGGCAGACAAACCTTCTGCGCTGGAAGGGCTTTTGGAATCCGCGCCAGAAGAAGGGCGTACGGTTGTCGCACGCCTTCAACATCTGGCGGAAGAAATGGCAGATGTTGAAGAGCTGGTAACGGCTTTGCGCCCACTTTTGCGTGGGGAGGAGTTTCGTCTATCTGTTGCCCTGCTGGAAAGCCGCATAACGGAAAACGAGGCCGAAAAGCAGCGCACGGTGCTGGCGGATACCATTATCACCATTGTAAAACAGGCGGTGGAAATAGAACACACACGCCGGTACGGGCATGTTCCGGGTGGTGGCATGGCCATTGTAGCACTTGGCAAAGCCGGTTCGCGCGAGATGATGCCGCGGTCTGACCTTGATTTGCTGATGGTGTTTGATCATCCCGAAGATGTGCAGGCCAGCGAGGTACCGCAGGCGGATACAAAAGCAGAGCGTCCGCTGTTTTCTGCCCCGCGTTCTGTGGGGGTCGCACAATATTACACACGGCTGGCCCACGCCTTTATTGCGGCGCTGACAGCACCAGGCCCAGAAGGGCCCTTATATGCGGTAGATATGCGGTTGCGTCCTTCTGGTGCGGCGGGGCCGGTTGCTGTCTCGCGCCCTGCTTTTTTGCGTTACCACACGGAATCCGCATGGACATGGGAGTGTATGGCCCTGACCCGTGCCCGTATTGTGGCCGCTCCAGCAGAATTGAAGCATGTTTTAAGGCAGGATCTGGATACCATTCTGGATGGGCGTTTACGGGCCGAGCCAGCATCTCGTGCAACGCTGCTCAAAGATGCCAGCGCCATGCGCGCACGCTTGGCGCGCGATCTGCCTGCATCTTCTGTGTGGGATGTGAAGCGGCGGCTGGGTGGGTTGATAGATGTGGAATTTATTGCCCAGATTTATCAGTTGATTGGCGCAAATAGTGCCGTGCGGGATGTGAGCACGCGTTTGGCGCTGGGGCGGCTGGAAAAGGCAGGGCTGCTAAGTGCCGAGGATACTCAGTTTTTAAAGCAGGCTGAACTGTTCTGGCGGCAGCTTCAGGCTGTGTTGCGGCTGCTGTGCGGGGCCACGCCGCCTGTTGATCTGGAGCGTGATCTGGCTCCGGCATCGTTAAACGTGCTGCTGAAAGCCATGAAGTTGGAAACGCTGCCAGATCTGATTGAAAAGGCGAATATTCTGGCGCGTGATGTGCATGCAGTTTTTGCCCGGCTGGTTGGCCCGGTGGAATAAGGTAGGCTTGGCGCTGGAACAGCTTGCAGATCCTGCACGTTCACTTTGGCGTAAGAGATTTTAAAAGAAGGAAAACAAGCATGACGGAAAAACACACGCTTCAGGTAGGTGATGCTGCGCCTGCGTTTGATATGGAAGCAAGCGGTGGCCGTAAGGTGACGTTGGCAGATTTTAAGGGCAAGCCGTTTGTTCTGTATTTCTACCCCAAGGCAGATACACCCGGATGCACAAAAGAAGCCTGCGGATTTAACGAGGCCCTAAAGGATTTTGATAAAGCCGGACTAACCGTTATTGGCGTTTCGCGCGATCCGGTTAAAAAGCTGGATGCCTTTGCTGCCAAATATGATCTGACATTTCCCTTGGCATCAGATGAATCTGGCAGCGTGACAGAGGCCTATGGCGTGTGGGTGGAAAAAACCAATTATGGCCGCCAGTATATGGGTATTGAGCGCACAACCTTCCTGATTGGGGCGGATGGCAAAATTGCGCATATCTGGCCCAAGGTTAAGGTGCCGGGCCATGTTGAAGCTGTGCTGGAAGCTGCCCGCACATTGGCGGGCAGTGCCTGATTTTTTACTTTCAGGCTGTAGCTTCTTTTACCATGCTTGGTAATATCCGCGCGGGCCGTAATAGCCGTAACCGGGGCCGGGCATAACTGGCACAGCGGGCACCACGTAAGCTGTTGGCGGCGGCGGAGGGGGCGGCGGTGGCGCGTAAACTACAGGCGGGCCGCCAGCTATTGTGGCGCCAGCCAACGCCCCTACGGCCAAGCCGCCAATAAGGGCACCTGCAATGGCACCGCCGCCGGGGCCACGATGATGGTAATAACCACCTCTGGGGCCACCCCAACCGGGGCCGCCCGGTCCGCCACGTGGGCCACCACCCCAACCTGGGCCGCCCATCATATGTGGGCCGGGTTGTGCCTGCGCCATCGGCACGCTTGCCAAGCCAAGGCCTGTAATAACGGGCAGGGCCATAAGAAGTTTGGTAATCTGGCGCATGAAATGAGCCTCCTTGAAACAGGATTACACCTGCGTTCTTTGTCTCATCTCAAATAATGGCGCGTCTTATGGCAAATTAAAGGCGTATCCGCGGCGTTATTTTGCAATCTGATTTTATGAAACAACAAGGCCCGTACTTGATTACCCGAAATGGGCATGCTGTTTTTTAAACAAAGAGCAACATGCCGTGCACCGAATATCAGGAGCGTGCAGACGCATCGGTTGGCGCGGTAATGCGGTCTGTCTGTTTTAAACGCAAAACCGTAAACAGGGTTACGGCCGCACAGATGGAAACATATCCGGCAAACCAGTTTTCGTGCCCGATCTGTTTACACCACAGGGCAATATATTCCGTGGTGCCACCAAAAATGGAAACCGTAAGCGCATAAGGCAGGGCCACACCCAAAGCGCGAATACGGGTGGGAAAGAGTTCTGCTTTTACAATGGCGTTAATGGATGTGTAGCCAGAAGCAATAAACAGTGCCGTAACAATCAGGGCAAAAGCCGTCCAAGGGGATGAGGCCTCCGCAAGCACATGCAGCAGCGGAATGGTGCCAAATGTTGCGCCAAAGCCAAAAAACAGCAGCAATGGCTTGCGACCAATTTTATCTGAAAGAGCCCCAAAAACTGGCTGCATGGCAGCAAACACCACAAGGCTGGCAGTAGAAATAAGGGTTGCTGTTTCCTTAGGAAAACCCAGCGTGTTGGCCAGATATTTCTGCATGTAAATGGTGTAGGTATAAAAGGCTACGGTGCCACCAAGGGTAAGGCCACATACCGTTAATACAGCCCGCCAATGGCGCAGAAGAACGCGAATGCCGCCTTTTTCTTCTTCTGTATGCGCGTTTTTAAAGCTGTCACTTTCTGTCATCTGGCGGCGTAGCCAGAACACAAGCACAGCCCCCAAAGCACCTATCAGAAACGGCACACGCCAGCCCCAGCTTGCAATCTGCTGGGGTGTAAGCAGCACGTATTGCATGAGCAGGAGCAGAACAAGGGCGAGCAGTTGGCCCATAACCAGCGTAACATACAAAAAACCAGACCAGAATCCGCGGTGCTTGGGTGTGGCTACTTCTGCCAGATAGGTGGCGGATGCTCCGTATTCTCCCCCAAGGCTTAGGCCTTGCAACAGGCGGGCAATTAACAGGAGCAGAGGGGCGGCAAGGCCGATCTGGTCATATGTTGGGCATACGGCAATGGCCAAAGACCCTAAACACATTGTGAGCACCGAAATGGTAAGTGCGCTGCGTCGGCCATACCGATCTGCCGCCATACCCAACAGCCACCCACCCACAGGGCGCATAAAAAAGCCCACAGCAAATACCGCAGCCGCATTTAGCAGCTCGACCGTGGGGTTGCCGTGCGGGAAAAAGGCATGCGCAAAGTAAATGGTGAAAGAGGAATAAACATACCAATCAAAATATTCCAGCAGGTTGCCTGCGGAACCTGCCACAATGCCGCGGATGCGTTGTGCCGTGTTCACTCTATTGTTCTCCTGTCCGGAAAGGGCACGGTGTTATTTAAATCCGCGGCCTGAATGACGTGTTTTTATTGGCCTGCCACACAGCGTATGTTCTGCACGCAAGGCAGGCTAAGGGGTAGGTCATACCATTGCCGGTGGTCGATTGTCATTACGGTGCCGCGATAAAGCTGTTCTGGTGGGCACTCTATGCGTTTCTGGTGCTTGCTCTTGTTGCGGACATAAGACAAAACGGGGCATGAGTTCTGTAATTGTTCTTTTAAGTGTTGCTGTGTGCGCCTTGTTGTTGGGGGCAGGTCTTGTTGTGGTGCTGCGCCCTAAAGCAGGAGGTGGCACGGATGCAGATTTGCTGGCCCGGCTGTATGTTCTGGTAGAGCATGAGAGCGCGACGGCACGTTCCGAGAGTGCCGCGCAACGCAATGGCATGATGGAAATGGAACGCGCCATGGGTGGGCGTATTGAGCGTATGCGCACGGAGCTGGCGGAACAGCTTGGTGCATTGGCCGGAGGTCTGGGGCGAGAACAGGCGGAGGCTCGTGCCGCTCAGGCCGAAGCCCTACGCAATCTGGCGGATACATCTGCCCAGCAGTTGGCCTCTATCCGGCACGCGGTTACGGAGCAACTGCACGAAGCTGTAGAGCAGCAGATGCAAACTTCGTTCCAGCGTGTGTTGGAGCAATTTTCCGCCATGCAAAAAGCCATGGGCGAAGTAAGGGCCATGACGGGCCAGATTGGAGACCTCAAGCGCCTGTTCAGCAATGTCAAAACCCGTGGTGGCTGGGGGGAAGCCCAGCTACGCGCCATTTTGGATGATGTACTGCCACCCGGCACGTATGAAAGCAATGTGCGGATTGGCAACGGAAACGATGTGGTGGAATTTGCCATCCGTATGCCTGTTAAATCCAGCACGCCTCCGCTTTTGCCTGTGGATAGCAAATTTCCCACAGAAGCCTATGAGCGGCTGCTCAACGCTGCGGATGAAGGTGATGCAGCGGCAGAAAAAGCTGCACGTAAATCTCTGGAAAACACCATGCGGGTGGAAGCGCGCAAGATTTCCAGCAAATATATTCATCCACCCAAAACGGTGGAGTTTGCCGTACTGTATCTGCCCACAGATGGGTTATATACAGAAGTGGCACGTATGCCGGGGCTGATTGATGAACTGGGGCGGCAGTTTCGGGTTATGGTTATGGGGCCTGCTCTTATGCCAGCCATGTTGCGCACAATCCATCTGGGGTACGTTACACTTGCGCTGGAAGAGCGGACAGAAACCATTGCGCGCCTGCTGGGGGCCACGCGGCAGGAAATGATCAAGATGGATGGCGTGCTGGATAAACTGGCACGAAATGCACAGGCCATGTCTTTTTCTATCGAGGAAGCCCGTAGGCGCACTCGTTCGGTTAGCCGCAAGTTGCGTGAACTGGATGAACCGGAAGACAATGCCGCCGGAATAGAAGAGTCTGAAATTGAATTTACTGGTGTTGATTCAAATGGAGCGGCATCAGTGTAAAAGATGAATGGAACAGCGGATATGCTTAAGGAAGATGCCGATTTTTTCTCACCCAATGGGAAAGCGGTGCTTCTGGTAGAAGATGACAGCACCATAGCCGAGGAAATTGCAGCTGAACTGACAGCCCGCGGTTTTAAAGTGCTGCACGAAGCCACAGGTGATGCCGGGCTGGAAGCTGCCTTACGGTTAGAAGCAGACGTTATGGTGGTGGATCGTCTTTTGCCCGGTCTGGATGGTTTGAGCGTTATAGAAACCATGCGCCAGCAGGGCATACGCCTGCCTGTGCTGGTGCTTTCTGCCCTTTCTGCGGTGGATGATCGGGTAACAGGCCTTAAGGCTGGGGGCGATGATTATCTAACCAAGCCCTTCGCCATAGAAGAACTGGTGGCCCGGATAGAAGCCCTGTTGCGTAGGCCGGATGATACGCGCAGCACCAAGTTGCATCTGGGCCCAATTGATATGGATCTGATAGAACGCCGCGTCTGGCGCGATGGGCGGGAAATAGAGCTGCTGCCGCGTGAGTTCCGTTTGCTTGAATACCTTATGCGCAGGCCGGGGCAGGTGCTTACACGTTCCATGTTGTTGGAGGATGTGTGGCAATATCGGTTTATTCCGCGCACCAATCTGGTGGATGTGCATATTGGCAAGTTGCGGCGCAAAATTGATGGGCCGGGAGAGGAACCGTTGATCGAAAGTATTCGCGGAACGGGATTCCGGCTGCGTGTTCCTGACTGAACTTTTTCGCACAGCTACTTTTCGCATCACCCTTATGGCGCTGGCCGCCATGGCGGGGGTGATGGTCATGCAGTTTGGTCTGGTTTACGCGCAGCTTGAGGCCGTGGAATCGCGCCGTTCCACCGAGTTGCTGAAAGGTGAGGCCGAACTGCTGGCCCAGATGTCTCCCGAGCATCTGGAATACGTTATCCGCCGCCGTGCCACGGATGATCTGCGGCTGATTATTAACAGTGCTGGGCTGTTTGATTCCGGGCATGCTCTTATCGCAGGGGATTTGCGCACTTGGCCCAAGGGCCTAAAGGCAGATGGCAAACCCCACAATGTAGAAATTTACCCCGAAGAAGGGGATTCGTACCCCTTGCGTGTGCTGGCGGAAAAACTGCCAGATGGCACCATTCTGGTGTTGGGGCGCAGCTTCCATCTGCTTTCCGAACAAAAGCTCATGCTGCGCCACACCATGCTGGTGGCGGCTATTCCTACCTTTGTGTTTGCGTTGTTTCTGGGCATCGTGCTCAGCCATCGTGCTCTTTCCCGCGTGAAGGAAATGCACGAGGCCATAGACCGCATTATGGCCGGAGATATCCATGAACGTTTGCCCGCTGCCAAGGAGCGGGATGATCTGGAACGCTTGGCCGGTAGTGTAAACCGTATGCTGGATCGGCTGGAGCGGTTGATGGACGATATGCGGGAAGTGGGGAATGATATTGCGCATGATTTGCGCACCCCGCTTTCTCGCATGCGTGCCAGATTGGAGCGGGCTCTTTCTGCTTGCACAGAGCCAGAGGCGCTGGAGGCGGCCGTAGGGCGTGCTGTAGATGATCTGGACCAGTGCATGGGTATTATCACTGCGTTGCTGCGTATTGCGGAAATAGAAAACAGCCGCAGAAAAGCAGGCTTTGGGCAAGTGCTTTTAGCCGATCTGGTGGCAGACGTATTTGATTTGTATGAACCCATAGCTGAAATGGAAGATAAAGTGCTGGTTACAAAGGAGGGGGAAGCCCCCTGCTTTGTATGGGGGGATCGGCACTTGTTGATCGAGCTTTTGGCCAATCTGGTGGATAATGCCATAAAGTTCACACCAGAAGGTGGGCGCATTATGCTTGGCTCGCAACGCATCAACGGTGCGGCATCTCTGTTTGTTACGGATACGGGCGTAGGTATTGCACCGGCTGAAAGAGAAGCTGTTCTTTCACGCTTTTATCGGTCGGACAAAAGCCGCCACGTACCGGGGAGTGGGCTGGGGCTTAGCCTTGTGTGTGCCATTGCGCATCTGCACGAAGCCCATGTCACCATTGAAACAGGGGCGGAGGGTGTTGGCACCTGTTTCAGAATTACCTTTCCATCCGCTTTTTTACAAAAGGTTGAAGATTGCACGTAATGATGTTGGCGGGCCGCAGATATGTATGTAACGATAAAACCATGCCAAATCTGCCTGTCTGCAATGCAGCGTCTCTAACTATGCAAGGTTGGAGCGCATGAACGAAATTGTCGTTACCGCGCTTAAAAAGCCGTATACGTTTGTGGTGCTTTCCATCCTGATTCTGGTGTTCGGAATCAGGGGAATATTCAATACGCCTACAGACGTATTTCCCAGCATTCGTATTCCTGTTGTGGCAGTGGTCTGGACCTATACGGGCCTGATGCCAGAGGATATGTCTGGCCGCGTCGTGTATTATTACGAGCGCGCTCTCACCGCGACCGTGAATAATATCGAGCATATCGAGAGCCAATCGTATTATGGCCGCGGGATTGTGAAGATCTACTTCCAGCCCGGTACAGATACATCTGTGGCGCAAACTCAGATTACCTCGGTATCGCAGACAGTTATCAAGCAGATGCCCACGGGCTCTACACCGCCGCTGGTGTTGGCTTATAACGCATCCTCTGTGCCGGTTGTGACGTTGCAGGTGTCTTCCACCTCCATGACGGCTTCACAAATTTACGACATGTCCTCCAACCTTATCCGTCCGGCGCTTGTTTCCGTGGCGGGGGCTGCCATTCCCAACCCGTACGGCGGGCAGCCAGGTAATATCATGGTGGATCTGGACCCGGTAAAACTGCTGGCGCATCGGCTTTCCCCGGTTGATGTCTCGCGCGCGTTGAACAGCCAGAACATTGTGCTGCCTGCGGGGGATCAGCGTATTGGCCCGTTTGACTGGATGGTGCAGACCAACGCCTCTCCCAAAAACATGGAAGAGCTGAACATGATCCCCATCAAACAGGTGGGGGATGCCGTGGTGCGGTTGCAGGATGTGGCATGGGTGCATGCAGGCGGCCCGCCACAAACCAACCTTGTGCTGGTTAAAGGGCAGCAGGGCGTTCTGATTGTTATTATGAAAAGTGGCGATGCCTCTACGCTGGATGTTGTGGCGGGGGTTAAAAAGCTGCTGCCGGGCATTGTAAAAACTCTGCCAGAGGGCGTGAGCATCAAGATTTTGAATGATGCCTCTACCTTTGTGAAGGAATCCGTGCAGGACGTGGTGCGTGAAATGCTCACTGCTGCGTGCCTCACCGGGCTTGTGGTGCTGCTGTTTCTGGGCTCTTGGCGTTCTACCGTTATTATTGCCACCTCCATTCCGCTGGCCATGCTGTGCTCGGTTATTGGGCTGGGTTGGGCCGGGCAGACCATCAATGTCATGACACTGGGCGGCTTGGCGCTGGCCGTGGGGATTTTGGTGGATGACGCCACGGTGATGATCGAAAACATCGACGCGCATCTTGAGATGGAAAAGGATCTGGAAACGGCCATTATTGATGCCGCAAACCAGATTGTTATCCCCACCTTTGTATCCACCATGTGTATCTGCATTGTGTGGATGCCGCTATTCCAGCTTACGGGTGTTGCGGGCTGGCTGTTCATGCCCATGGCAGAAGCCATCATTTTTGCCATGATCGCCTCCTTTATCCTGTCCCGAACACTGGTGCCCACTATGGCCAAATACATGCTGGCGGCACAGGTGGCCGCACATGCACATGGCCCGCAGGAGCCCAAAACCATTTTTGGCCGCTTTCAGCGTGGGTTTGAGCATAAGTTCGAGCAGTTCCGGCATCGCTATCACGAGCTGCTGTCTCATCTGGTGGCAACGCGTGGTACGTTTGTGCCGGTGTTTGTGCTGTGCTCGCTTGGTTCCTTGGGGCTGCTGTTCTTTGTGGGGCAGGATTTCTTTCCCGAAGTGAACTCAGATGCCATTGCCCTGCATATGCGTGCGCCCATTGGCACAAGGTTGGAAGAATCCGGCAAGATTTCCCAGCTTGTGAATGATGAGATCGAACGTACATTGCCGGGGCAGGTAGAAGGGTTGGTTGATAACTGCGGTCTGCCCTTCAGCCCGTTGAATCAGGCTTATATTCCAACGCCAACAGTGGGCACGCAGGATTGCGATATTACGGTTTCACTTAAAAATCCGGCATCTCCTGTGGCCGAATATCGGCGGCTTTTGCGCCATAACCTGAACATGAAGTTTCCCGGCACGCAGTTTTCCTTCCTGCCGGGGGATCTGACAGCCAAAATCCTGAACTTTGGTTTGCCATCACCTATTGATGTGCAGGTGGTTGGGCGCAATCTGGCGGACAATTTCCGATTTGCGAACCGTCTGGCAGAACGTCTGCGCCATGTTACGGGCCTGACAGACGTGTTTGTGCAACAGCCCATGACAACCCCCACACTTATGGTGAATACCCGCCGTACTTACGCGCTGGGAACTGGCATTACAGAATCCGATGTTGCCAATAACGCACTGGTTTCTCTGTCTGGTAGTTCTCAGGTGGGGCAGGTTTACTGGTTGGATACCAAAACCGGTGTTTCGCATCTGATTGATATTCAAACGCCAGCGCCCTTCCTCCAGACCATGAATGATCTGGAAATTACGCCTGTTGATAAAGGGGATGGCAACCCATCTGGCCAAGATCCGCAAATCTTGGGTGGGTTGAGCAAGATCGATCAGATCGGCACCCCGGCGGAGGTGGCGCATTACAATATCATGCCGGTGTTTGATATTTACGCCACGAATGAGGGGATAGACCTCGGCACGGTCTCACGCGAGGTGTCGCGTATTGTAGACGAAGTGCAGGGTGACCTGCCGCATGGCTCCTCCCTCAGTGTGCTGGGGCAGGCTGTTACCATGAACAGCGCTTACGCCCAGTTGCTGGGTGGCTTGGCCATGTCTGTGCTGTTGGTTTACCTGCTGATTGTGGTGAACTTTCAGTCCTGGTTGGACCCGTTCATCATCATCACCGCGTTGCCCGGCGCACTGGCTGGTATTTCATGGAGCCTGTTTCTAACGCACACCACGCTTTCCGTGCCAGCCCTTACAGGGGCCATTATGTGCATGGGTACGGCCACGGCCAATGCTATTCTGGTTGTAGCTTTTGCGCGTGAACGTCTGGAAGAACATGGTGATGCCATTCAGGCCGCGCTGGAAGCTGGGTTTGAGCGTATTCGCCCAGTGCTGATGACAGCCTCCGCCATGATTATCGGCATGTTGCCCATGTCTTTAAGTAACTCGCAAAACGCACCCTTGGGTAAGGCCGTTATGGGCGGCCTGATAGTGGCAACAGTTGCCACTCTGCTGTTCGTACCCTGTGTTTTTGCCATGCTGCACACACGTAAAAAACCGCATGAAACCGAACAAGAGGAAGCTGCCGCATGACCCAAGAGCATCCAGACGCTTCAGGGCCTCAATCTCCCACACCGGCTGGCAGCACACGTAAGCGCAAAATCGGGTTTGTGGCTGTTGGCGGGGTTGCCATCCTGCTGGCAGTGGTGGGTATTGTTCAGCGCCATACGCAGTACGTTAATCTGGCGCACGAAACAGCACATAACGCTATTCCATCCGTGCAGGTTATCTACCCCCAGCCGGGCCCGGATGAACGCACCCTTTCCCTGCCTGCCAATATAGCAGCATGGTATCAGGCACCCATTTATGCGCAGGTCTCTGGCTACGTGAAAATGTGGTACAAAGATTTCGGTGCCAAGGTGAAGGCGGGCGATGTGCTGGCCGAAATTGATACACCGGGGTTAGATGCTCAATTTGCCGCAGCTAAAGCCAACCTGAATGTGGCGTTGGCGCGGTATAAACTGGCCCAGATTACAGCAAAACGCTGGAAGGCCCTGCAAGGCACGCAAGCTGTTTCTCAGCAGGAAGTGGATGTGCAGGCAGCCAATGCAGAAGCCCAAAAGGCCGAGGTAGAAGCAGCGCAGCATGATGTAGAGCGTTATGCTGCGCTGGAAGCGTTCAAAAAAATTGTTGCGCCTTTTGATGGCGTTGTGACATCGCGCTTGGCGGATGTGGGGGATTACGTCAACGCAGGGCGTGGGGATGTAGATGCTCACGGCAATGCCACTGAATTGTTTAGTGTGGCGGATGTGCACGCCATGCGTGTGTTTGTAGCGGTGCCGCAAGATTATGCAGATATTATCTCCCCGCGGTTGGAGGCAGATTTAAGTATTCCGCAATATCCTGAACGCACATTCCGGGCACATTTTCTGGCCACGGCTTCGGCCTTTAATGCATCTACCCGTACCGTTACAACAGAACTTACACTGGACAATAAATCTGGTGAACTCTGGCCCAATTCCTACGCCACAGCCACGTTCCATGCCCCCGGTGATACGGAAGAGCTGATTTTGCCACTGGGTGCTATTGTGTTCAGGGCGGAAGGCACGCAGGTTGCGCTGGTGGATGATACCAACCACGTGCATCTGGTGAATGTTACCCTAGGCACCAACTTCGGAACCACGGTGCAGATTCTGCGTGGTGTGAAGAAAACGGATCGGGTGATCAACAATCCATCTGCTGGGCTGCTGGATGGGCAGGAAGTGCGCATTGTTAAAGGCACACCCGGCTATAACATGCCCAGCACGCCGCCAGCTGTTAAAAAAGCAGAACCCAAAAAGCCAGCGCCTCCCACCAAATCATCCCAAGGGGAAGATGGGGATGACACCCGCGCGATGCCTGATGATAACGCGGATATGTCTGAAGCTGGGGCTCGCCCATGAGGAAAGGGAACATTCTGCCGCGTAAAGTTACACATATTCTGTTGGTAGGGGTGGCAACATCGGCCTTGGTGGGCTGCGATATGGCACCCCGCTATAAGCCTGCGCAATTTGTGCTGCCCGATAACTGGAGCGGGCAGGGCGTGATGAAGCCCGCCCACCCATCGGATGATGCCATTCGGCCTGATTGGTGGACAATGCTGGGTGATCCGGAACTCAACCGGCTGGAAGATCAGGCCATGCGCCTGAACCCGGATTTGCAGGCGCAGGCAGAGGCGTTCATGCAATCGCGCGATATGGCAGCGGAAGCCAAATCCCACCTTTACCCGCAGTTAAATGGGGCGGCGAGTGGGGCAAAATATAAAGGCTCCCAACACCGGCTATGGCGTGGGGCTGGGGCAACCGGGCCGATGTATATGTCGTCCGAGCAGTATTCGGCCACCGCAACGTGGGAGCCGGATTTCTGGTCTGCCATCCGCAACCGTATCCGTATGGCCAAGCAGGGTGTGCAGGAAGATGCCGCAAATTATGCCTCTGCACGCTTGAGCCTTCAGGCAGAACTAGCATCGGATTACGTTATTCTGCGTGGATTGGATGCGCAGGATGCGGTGTATAAGGATTCTATCCGGTATTATCAGACAGCCGTGCAAGTTACGCGCATGCGTCTGGCTGGGGCCATTGCGCCGGGTATGGATGTTTCCCGCGCAGAAGCTCAGCTTTACACCACGCAGGCGCAGGAAACCGATATTCGCACCCAGCGTGATGTTATGGAACACGCCATAGCCGTGCTGGTTAATCAGGCTCCGGCCTCATTCCATATCGCGCCGGTTACAAAGCTGACGTTTGAGGAAAAAGAGCCACCTATAGCGCTGCCATCCACTTTGCTGGAACGCAGGCCAGATATTGCCGCAGCAGAACGGCGCATGGCACAAGCAAACAGAGCCATCGGTGTGTCTCGCGCCGCGTTTTATCCGCACGTTACGTTTAACGCCATGACAGGCTTTATGGATAACGGGTTCGATCTGGCTTCGTTGTATAACGCTATGTATCAGTTTGGGGCACAAGCAGTGCTGCCGTTGTTCCAAGGTGGTTTGCGGCGTGCAGAATTGCAGCGCACGTGGTCGGGTTATCGGCAAACGGAAGATATTTACCGCAGCACGGTGTTAGATGCCTTTCAGGAAGTGGAAGACAATCTCACGCGCACCAATCGTTTGAAAACGCAGGTTAAGCAGGAAAGCAACGCCGTAGATGCCGCTTTGCGCACGCAGGGCATGACTATGGCGCTCTATACCGGTGGCCTAACCAATTATCTGGATGTTGTGGTGGCGCAGGTGGCGGCGCTGAATGCCCGCATTTCATTAGTGCAGGCGCAAACCCGACAGGTGGATGCGCGTGTGCAGCTTGTGCGTGCCCTTGGTGGTGGGTGGTCTCGTAGCCAATTGCCGCACGGTGAGGAAACCATCATGCCTTTCAAGCCCTTGCAGTATGAAAACCTGCGTCATGCAGCGCCTTTGGGTGGCATTAGCACCCAGACAGATCCGCTTTCCAATGATCTGACAGGCGGCATGAAAAATACACAACCACTTGACACGCAGCCAGCGCCCCGGTAAGCGCGGCACTTCTGATCGGAACGCGGGAGATTCTTGTCTGCGCCCTGTGCGTGGTGTGGAATCGAGAGAACCGCGGTTCGGGTTCATTTTGAGGAGTCCCGGATATGGCCAAAAAAGTTGTTGGCTACATCAAACTTCAGATCCCCGCTGGTAAGGCTAATCCTTCCCCGCCGGTTGGTCCGGCACTGGGTCAGCGCGGTCTGAACATCATGGAATTCTGTAAGGCATTTAACGCCAAGACCCAGGGTCTTGAGCCGGGTATGCCGATTCCGGTGGTTATCACCGCATATGCAGACCGTACGTTCAGCTTCATCACCAAAACCCCGCCGAACACCTACTTCCTGCTGAAGGCCGCCAAAATTTCCAAAGGCAGCCAGACAGTTGGCAAGGGTGGTAGCGTTGGTAAGGTGACCATGAGCCAGCTTCGTGAAATTGCTGAACAGAAACAGCAGGACATGAACGCAAACGATCTGGATGGCGCAGTGCGCATGCTGATCGGCTCTGCCCGCTCCATGGGCATTGATGTGGTGGAGGGCTAATATCATGGCAAAGAACAAGCGTATTGCTGCTGCACGTGCCAAGATTGAAGCTGGTAAAGTTTACGGCATTGATGAAGCTATCGCGCTGGTAAAAGGCAATGCGACAGCTAAATTTGATGAAACCGTTGAAATTGCACTGAACTTGGGCATTGACCCGCGTCATGCAGACCAGATGGTTCGTGGCTTTGTTTCCCTGCCGAATGGCACAGGCAAAACCCTGCGCGTTGCCGTGTTTGCACGTGGCCCGAAAGCTGAAGAAGCTCAGGCTGCTGGTGCAGACATCGTGGGTGCAGAAGACCTGATGGAAAAAGTGCAGGCTGGCGAAATCAACTTCGACCGCTGCATTGCTACGCCTGACATGATGGCTCTGGTGGGCCGTCTGGGTAAGATCCTCGGCCCGCGTGGGCTGATGCCGAACCCCAAGCTGGGCACCGTGACCATGAACGTAAAGGGCGCTGTTGAAGCGGCTAAGTCTGGTCAGGTTGAATATCGCGCTGAAAAGAGCGGTATTGTGCATGCTGGTGTTGGCAAGGCTTCCTTCAGTGAAGACAAGCTGGCTGAAAACGTACGTGCATTTATTGATGCCGTGCAGAAGGCCCGTCCGTCTGGCGCAAAAGGTGCTTACATGAAGAAGGGCGCTCTGTCCTCCACCATGGGCCCTGGCGTTCAGTTGGATCTCTCTGCCTTCGCTGGCTGAGAAAGAATGACGCCGCACTCGCTTTCGGGTTGGTGCGGTGCATGAAGGGGTGGTTACGGCTGCTCCTTCTTCCTGTCCGAGACCGTGCGCAACTTCGGTTTTAATCAGCCTTCGGGTTGGCGAGCGGTAAGACGGGAATGCTGGTTACAGGTCGTATTTACGGCACGCCAGATATTCCGTTTCAAGGACAGGCGAGCGGGTTCCGTTATGTATAACGGAACCTAAAGGGCAACCCGTTCTGTTGGGCGCAAGCTTAATGGAACAAGACGGAGACGGGATTTGAACCGTACGGAAAAGAAGGCCTTTATCGCCTCTCTGGCCGCCGTTTTCGCCCAGACGTCCATGGTTGTAGTCACCCGTAATGACGGGCTGACTGTGGCTGCTGTGACGGAGCTGCGGCGTAAGGTGCGTGCAGCGGGTGCGAACTATAAGGTCGCTAAAAACCGGCTGGCAACTCTCGCCCTGGATGGGACCCAGTTCAACGGCATCGCGCCGCTGCTGCAAGGCCCGACCGCGCTTGCGTGGTCTGAAGACCCTGTGGCTGTGGCTAAGGCTGTCGTTGAGTTCGCCAAAACAAATGACAAGCTTGTGCTGCTTGGTGGTTCTCTTGGTTCTCAGGTGCTTGACGCCGATGGAATCAAGGCTCTGGCCGAGCTGCCGTCTCTTGATGCGCTGCGCGCGCAGCTCGTGGGTCTTATCTCCACGCCAGCTACGCGTATCGCCAGCGTTACTCAGGCGCCGGCAGGCCAGCTTGCACGTGTTTTTGGGGCCTATGCCAAAACGGGTGAAGCTGCCTGATTTCATTCCTTTGCATGAAGGAATGTTAAAGAATTTTGCGCTGCCTTCGTGCTTGAAGGTTGCGTTCTGCTAACCAGTATCTATATTAGGAAGTCAAACTATGGCTGATCTTGCTAAGCTTGTTGACGAACTGTCCGCTCTGACCGTTCTTGAAGCTGCTGAACTTTCCAAGCTGCTCGAAGAAAAATGGGGCGTTTCCGCTGCTGCTCCTGTAGCAGTTGCTGCTGCTGCACCTGGTGCTGCTGCTGCTCCGGCTGAAGAAAAAACCGAATTCACGGTTGTTCTGGCTAGCGCTGGCGACAAGAAGATCAACGTGATTAAGGAAATCCGCGGCATCACCGGTCTGGGCCTGAAAGAAGCCAAGGATCTGGTTGAAGGTGCGCCGAAGACCGTTAAAGAAGGTGTCAGCAAGGACGAAGCTGACAAGATCAAAAAGGCTCTTGAAGACGCCGGGGCAACCGTCGAAGTCAAGTAAGTTTGCCAAATTTCTGATGCATGGCATCAGGGAAATGGAAAAAAGGTTTTCGGGTAGGGGCGCTGTGCCTCTGCCCGTTTGCCTGTTTCGGGTTGATCTGAAACAGGAGCCGGGTAAAACCCGGTATGGGCTTGAGACCAAAATTAGGTCGGACCATCAGGCTCGCGGGATAACCACGGGCATGATGGTCCGAGATAAATGGGCGGGGCAGGAGCGACGATGAACGCAATCACTAAATCGTTCACAGGACGGAAGCGGATTCGCAAAAGTTTCGGGCGGATTCCCGAAATCGCCCCGATGCCGAACCTGATTGACGTGCAGCGTGCGTCTTACGAGACATTTCTTCAGGCAAATGTATCGCCTGATGCACGTACTCCAACAGGTTTGCAGGAGGTATTCCGTTCCGTTTTCCCCATCAATGATTTTGCGGGGCGGGGGCGTCTGGAATTCGTCAGTTACGAATTTGAAGAGCCTAAATATGATGTGGAAGAATGCATTCAGCGTGGTCTGACATATGCCGCACCGCTGAAGGTTATTCTGCGCTTGATCGTGTGGGATGTGGACGAAGATACGGGGTCTCGTTCCATTCGCGATATTAAGGAACAGCCAGTCTATATGGGCGATATGCCGCTCATGACAGACAATGGCACCTTTATCGTTAACGGTACGGAGCGTGTTATCGTCAGCCAGATGCACCGTTCACCCGGTGTGTTCTTTGATCATGATAAAGGTAAAACGCATTCTTCTGGCAAATATCTGTTTGCTGCGCGTGTTATCCCTTACCGTGGTTCCTGGCTGGACTTCGAGTTTGACGCCAAAGATCTGCTTTACGTTCGTATCGACCGTAAGCGTAAGCTGCCTGTCACCACGCTGCTGTATGCGCTTGAAGGTGCAGCTTCTGAGGCTGCACGCAAAGCTAAAGCGGCTGAAGGCGGTGATGTTGACTCTATGGAAATCAAGGGGATGGATGCCAATGAAATCCTCTCCTACTTCTATAATGCTGTCACATTCATAAAAACAGCCAAAGGCTGGGCCCGCCCGTTTGACGCGGATTCCTTCCGTGGTCTCAAGCTGCTGGCGCCGCTGGTGGATGCAGAAACAGGTGAAGTGGTGGCGGAAGCCGAAACCAAGCTGACAGCCCGCATGGTGCGCAAGATCGCGGAAAAAACGCGTGAAGTGCTGGTGGGTGAGATCGATCTGCTTGGCCGTTACATTGCCCATGATATCGTCAATATGCAGACTGGCGAAATCTATGGCGAAGCTGGTGAAGAAATCACTGAAGCACGTCTTGCTGCTTTGGAAGAAGCCGGAATTACGGAACTTCCCTTGCTGGCAATTGACGCAGCTAACGGACCGTGGATCCGTGATACGCTCACAGTAGATAAAAACAGCACGCGTGATGAAGCGCTGATTGATATCTACCGTGTAATGCGCCCCGGTGAGCCGCCAACGGCTGAAACAGCCGAAGCCATGCTGAATGGCTTGTTCTTTGATCCCGACCGTTATGATCTTTCCGCTGTTGGCCGCGTGAAGATGAACATGCGTCTGGATATGGACGTGCCAGACACAGTGCGTGTGCTGCGTAAAGAAGATATTCTGCGCACCATTAAAACACTGTGCGACCTGAAAGACGGTCGCGGTCAGATTGACGATATTGATAACCTTGGTAACCGCCGCGTGCGCTCGGTTGGTGAACTGATGGAAAATCAGTACCGCATTGGTCTGTTGCGGATGGAGCGCGCTATCCGTGAGCGTATGGGTTCTGTGGATATTGATACGGTCATGCCGCATGATCTGATCAACGCCAAACCTGCTGCTGCTGCTGTGCGTGAGTTCTTTGGTTCTTCTCAGCTCAGCCAGTTTATGGATCAAACCAATCCGCTGTCTGAAGTGACGCATAAGCGTCGTCTTTCAGCGCTTGGCCCAGGTGGTTTGACCCGTGAGCGCGCAGGCTTTGAAGTGCGTGACGTTCACCCAACGCATTATGGTCGTATCTGCCCAATTGAAACGCCGGAAGGCCCGAACATTGGTCTGATCAACTCTCTGGCAACCTATGCCAAAGTGAACAAATACGGCTTTATCGAAACACCTTACCGTCTGGTGAAGGACGGCGTGCTACAGGACGGCTGGAAGTACCTCTCCGCTATGGAAGAGGAAAAGCTGGTTGTTGCGCAGGCCGATGCCAAGGTGAATGATCAGGGTGCGCTTACCAGCGATCTGATTTCTGTGCGTCGTAACGGTGATTTCCGTCTGGTTCCGCCAACGGAAGTAACGGCGTGTGACGTTTCGCCTAAGCAGCTCGTTTCCGTTGCTGCGGCGCTCATTCCGTTCCTGGAAAACGATGACGCGAACCGTGCACTGATGGGTTCCAACATGCAGCGTCAGGCTGTGCCGCTGGTGCGTTCCGATGCACCGTTGGTTGGCACAGGTATGGAAGCAGCTGTGGCGCGTGATTCCGGTGCAACAATTGTTGCCAAGCGCGAAGGTATTGTGGACCAGATTGACGGTGCCCGTATCGTAGTGCGTGCAACCAATGCGGCAGGTTCTACGCAGGGTGTAGATATCTACCGTCTGCGTAAGTATTCCCGTTCCAACCAGTCCACCTGTATTAACCAGCGTCCACTGGTGCATGTAGGTGACAATGTGCGGGCAGGCGATATTATTGCCGATGGTCCTTCCACAGAGCTGGGTGAACTAGCTCTGGGCCGTAACGTGCTGGTCGCGTTTATGCCTTGGAATGGTTACAACTTCGAAGACTCCATCCTGATTTCCGAACGGATTGCCAAGGATGACGTTTTTACCTCGATCCATATCGAGGAATTCGAAGTCATGGCCCGTGATACCAAGCTGGGTCAGGAAGAAATCACGCGTGATATTCCGAATGTGGGTGAAGAAGCCCTGCGGAATTTGGATGAAGCCGGCATTGTGTATGTAGGTGCTGAAGTTAATCCGGGCGATATTCTGATCGGCAAGGTAACGCCAAAAGGCGAAAGCCCAATGACACCGGAAGAAAAACTTCTGCGTGCCATCTTTGGTGAAAAAGCCTCCGATGTGCGTGATACGTCTCTGCGTCTGCCGCCTGGCACATCTGGCACAATTGTTGATGTGCGTGTGTTCTCCCGCCGTGGTGTGGATAAAGATGAACGCGCCATGGCCATTGAGCGTGCGGAAATCGAACGTCTTGCTAAAGACCGTGATGATGAACGCGCTATTCAGGAACGTTCTTTCTATAGCCGTTTGCGTGAAAAGCTTCTGGGGCAGGTTGCTGGCGCTGGGTTCAAGGGTATTCGCTCTGGAACCGAGATTACAGATGCCGTTCTGGATGAACATCCGCGTGCTACGTGGCGTCAGATTGTTGTCGCTTCTGACAGCGTTATGGCGGAACTGGAAACTTTGCGGCGTGAATTTGATGCGGCTATTGCACGTATTCAGGCACGTTTTGAAAGCAAGGTTGAAAAACTTCAGCGTGGTGATGAACTGCCACCTGGCGTGATGAAGATGGTCAAGGTTTTCGTGGCTGTTAAGCGTAAGCTGCAGCCAGGGGATAAAATGGCCGGTCGTCATGGTAACAAGGGTGTGGTGTCCCGCGTTGTTCCAGTTGAAGACATGCCGTTCCTGGAAGACGGCACGGCTGTTGATCTGGTGCTGAACCCGCTAGGTGTGCCTTCACGTATGAACGTGGGGCAGATTCTAGAAACGCATCTGGGTTGGGCTTGCGCTAAAATCGGCCGTGGCATTGGTGACATGGTGGATGAGTACCAGCGTAATGGCGAAAAACGTCAGGAACTGCTGGACCGTCTGAAAGATGTGTACGGGGATAAAGTTTACAGCGAAGACATTGCCAATATGAGCAATGATGAGCTGATTGAACTGGCCAATAACCTGCGCAAAGGCGTGCCGATTGCAACGCCAGTGTTCGATGGTGCTTCCATTCCGGATATTGAAGCCATGCTTGAAAAAGCTGGCGTTAATAAATCTGGTCAGTCTCAGTTGATTGACGGGCGTACGGGTGAACCGTTCGAACGTAAAACAACGGTTGGCTACATCTACATGCTCAAGCTGCATCATCTTGTTGATGACAAGATCCATGCACGCTCTATCGGCCCATACTCGCTGGTTACACAGCAGCCTCTGGGTGGTAAGGCGCAGTTTGGTGGTCAGCGCTTTGGGGAAATGGAAGTGTGGGCGCTGGAAGCATATGGCGCAGCTTACACTCTACAGGAAATGCTGACTGTGAAGTCGGATGACGTTTCTGGTCGAACCAAAGTTTATGAATCCATCGTGCGTGAGCAGGATGATTTTGAGGCCGGTATTCCGGAAAGCTTTAACGTTCTGATCAAAGAGCTGAAGTCTCTGGGTCTGAACGTAGAACTGGAGCAGGGGGCCGAGTGACGGTGAATTTCGCCACCACCATCCGTTCTTATTTCAAAGGGGAGGCTGGGGTAGAAACCTCGGCTCCCCGTTTCCCGCTGGGGGCTTCGGCACATGAATGAGCTCATGAAAATTCTTGGCCAGACCGGCCAGGCGATGACATTTGATCAGATTAAGATTCAGCTGGCATCGCCCGAACAAATCCGTTCCTGGTCTTATGGCGAAATCAAGAAGCCCGAGACCATCAACTATCGTACGTTCAAGCCAGAACGGGATGGCCTGTTCTGTGCGCGTATTTTTGGTCCGATCAAGGATTATGAATGCCTTTGCGGTAAATACAAGCGGATGAAATTCCGCGGTATTATCTGCGAAAAGTGCGGTGTTGAAGTTACGCTGGCCAAAGTGCGTCGTGAGCGCATGGGCCATATTCAGCTTGCCAGCCCCGTTGCCCATATCTGGTTCCTGAAGTCTCTGCCCAGCCGTATCGGCCTGATGGTTGATATGACGCTGAAAGATCTGGAAAAGGTGCTTTACTTTGAAAGCTACCTGGTTCTGGAACCCGGCACGTCTCCGCTGAAGCAGTATTCCTTGCTGACGGAAGAACAGTACCTTGATGCCATGGATGAATATGGTGATGAAGGTGTTGAAGTTGGTATTGGCGCAGAAGCCATTAAAAAGGTTCTGGAACGCATTGATTGTGATGCCGAAAAGGTAGAACTGCGTCAGGAACTTAAGGAAACAACTTCAGAAGCCAAGCGCAAAAAGCTTGTTAAGCGCCTGAAGCTGATTGAAGCGTTTGCAGAAAGCGGCTCACGTCCAGAATGGATGATTCTGGATCTGGTTCCGGTTATTCCGCCGGATCTGCGTCCGCTGGTGCCGCTGGATGGCGGTCGTTTTGCAACGTCTGACCTGAACGATCTGTATCGGCGTGTTATCAACCGTAATAACCGTCTGAAGCGCCTGATGGAACTGCGTGCGCCCGATATTATCGTGCGTAACGAAAAGCGTATGCTGCAGGAAGCTGTGGATGCGTTGTTCGATAACGGGCGTCGTGGCCGTGCGATTACGGGTGCTAACAAGCGCCCGCTGAAATCTCTTTCCGATATGCTTAAAGGTAAGCAGGGGCGTTTCCGTCAGAACCTGCTTGGTAAGCGCGTCGATTACTCTGGCCGTTCTGTTATTGTGGTGGGGCCGGAGCTTAAGCTCCATCAGTGTGGTCTTCCCAAAAAGATGGCGCTGGAGCTGTTCAAGCCGTTCATTTACGCCAAGCTGGAAAAATACGGTCATGCTACCACCATTAAAGCTGCAAAGCGGATGGTGGAAAAAGAGCGTCCAGAAGTTTGGGATATTCTTGAAGAAGTTATCCGCGAACATCCTGTTATGCTTAACCGTGCGCCTACGTTGCATCGCCTGGGTATTCAGGCGTTTGAACCGGTGCTGGTTGAAGGTAAGGCCATTCAGCTGCATCCGCTGGTCTGCACCGCGTTTAACGCAGACTTTGACGGTGACCAGATGGCCGTGCATGTGCCGCTGAGCCTTGAAGCCCAGCTTGAAGCACGTGTGCTGATGATGTCCACCAACAACATCCTCAGCCCAGCAAATGGTAAGCCGATTATCGTGCCTTCTCAGGATATCGTTTTGGGGCTGTATTATCTCAGCCTCGAAACACCTGAATTCAAGCTTACGCCAGATCGCTGTGAATATGATGAGAAGACAGGCGCTCTGGTCAAAGAAGGCGCGCCATCTTTCTCTTCTATTGGTGAAGTGGAATACGCACTCAGCGCCGGTGCACTGAAGCTGCATGATAAAATTCGCGCACGTTTCCAGAAGGTCGGTGCGGATGGCAAGGTCACCTACGAAACAGCCGTGACCACGCCTGGCCGTGTGTTGATTGCGCAGATCCTGCCGCAGCATGAAGCTGTGCCGTTCTCCCTCATCAACCGCCAGCTCACCAAAAAGGCCGTGTCTGACGTTATTGATACGGTGTATCGTCATTGTGGTCAGAAAGAAGCGGTTATCTTCTGTGATCGTCTGATGGCTCTGGGTTTCCGTCATGCTGCCAAGGCTGGTATTTCCTTTGGTAAGGATGACATGATCATCCCGCCTGAAAAGAAAGAACTGGTTGATCGCACGGCTGCCGAAGTTAAAGAGTTTGAACAGCAGTATCAGGATGGTCTGATCACGGCTGGCGAACGCTACAATAAGGTGGTGGATGCGTGGTCTCGTTGCACAGACGAAGTGCAGGCGGCCATGACCAAAGAAATTTCTCGTCAGGAAGTTGGTAAGCAGATCAACTCGGTGTGGATGATGAGCCACTCCGGGGCTCGTGGGTCGCCGGCTCAGATGAAACAGCTGGCCGGTATGCGTGGTCTGATGGCCAAGCCATCTGGTGAAATTATTGAGCAGCCGATTATTGCCAACTTTAAAGAAGGCCTGTCGGTTCTCGATTACTTCACCTCTACCCATGGTGCACGTAAAGGTCTGGCTGATACCGCGCTGAAAACCGCTAACTCTGGGTATCTCACCCGTCGTCTGGTGGATGTGGCGCAGGACAGCATCATTATCGAAGAAGATTGTGGTAGTGAACGCGGCCTGACGGTGCGTGCGGTAATGGATGGTGGGGAAGTTGTAGCTTCTCTCTCCGAACGTATCCTTGGCCGTACGGTTGCTTCCGATGTGGTAGCGCCAGGTACCAACGAAGTGATCGTTCCGCGCAATCATCTGATTGATGAGGCCGATGCCGAGCGGATTGAAAAATCTGGTGTGGAAACGGTTCATATCCGTTCTGTCCTGACCTGTGATAGCCGTGTTGGTGTATGTGGTCACTGCTATGGTCGTGATCTTGCACGCGGCACACCGGTTAACATCGGTGAAGCCGTGGGTGTTATCGCCGCTCAGTCCATTGGTGAGCCCGGCACACAGCTGACAATGCGTACCTTCCATATTGGTGGTGCGGCGCAGCGTGGTGCGGAACAGTCCATGATCGAAGCCTCTCGTGATGGTCAGGTCGTAATCCGTAACCGTAACGTTGTGCATAATAGTCAGAACGTGCCGATCGTGATGGCACGTAACTGTGAAATTCTTCTGTCTGACGAAAACGGTGTGGAGAAAGCCCGTTACCGTGTGCCGTACGGTGCTCGTTTGTTGACAGAAGAAGGGGCAAAAGTTGCTCGCGGTCAGAAACTGGCTGAGTGGGATCCGTACACCCTTCCGATTATCACGGAAAAAGCTGGTAAGGTTGAATACCTGGATCTGATTGACTCCATCACGCTTGTTGAGCGTATGGACGAAGTAACAGGCCTGACCTCCAAAGTGGTGGTTGACTATAAGCAGGCAGGTAAAGGTGTGGATCTGCGCCCACGTCTGCAGCTTAAGGATGCCAACGGTGATGTGGTGAAGTTGGATAACGGTTCAGATGCCCGTTACTTCCTCTCTCCCGAAACGCTTCTGTCTGTTGAAAACGGTACAGAAGTAAATGCCGGTGACGTTCTGGCGCGTCTGCCACGTGAAGGCTCCAAAACCCGTGATATTACGGGTGGTCTGCCCCGCGTTGCTGAATTGTTTGAAGCACGTCGGCCAAAAGACCACGCTATTATCGCGGAAATGGAAGGGCGCGTTGAATTCGGGAAAGATTACAAATCCAAGCGCCGTGTTATCGTGAAGAACGATGAAACGGGCGAGGAGCAGGAATACCTGATCCCGAAAGGCAAGCACATTTCCGTTCAGGAAGGTGACTTTGTGGAAAAAGGTGATCCGCTGGTCGATGGTCCGCGGGTGCCCCACGATATCCTGAAGGTGATGGGTGTAGAGGCTCTGTCTGATTACCTGATCAACGAAATTCAGGATGTGTATCGTCTTCAGGGTGTGAAGATTAACGATAAGCATATTGAAGTTATCGTGCGTCAGATGCTTCAGAAGGTAGAAATTCTGGAGCCGGGTGATACGACATATCTGATTGGCGAAACTGTTGACCGTATTGAGTTCGAGGCTGAAAATGCCAAGAGCCTCAAAGCAGGTGAGCGGCCAGCTCAGGGTATGCCGGTGCTGCAGGGCATCACCAAGGCTTCTCTGCAGACGCAGTCCTTTATTTCTGCTGCATCGTTCCAGGAAACCACACGCGTGCTCACAGAAGCTGCTACGGCAGGGAAAGTGGATAAGTTGATGGGCCTGAAGGAAAACGTAATTGTTGGGCGACTGATTCCAGCAGGTACGGGCAGTGTTATGAAGCGTCTGCGGGCTATTGCCGCAGAGCAGGATCGCCAACGTGTTGGGCGTTCTGCAGCCGAATAAACGTTGCAAATATGCTTCATGAAGGAAGGATCAGGGGAAACCTTGGTCCTTTTTTCATGTACAGCGTACGCAATTCTTTAAGAATCGCAGGGTAAAACTTGACTCCCAGCGGGGGGAGGGTTAGGTAGCAGCCCTCAGCTCTGGATATCCCTGTGGATAGAAAGAGCAATTAGGTTTTCTGTGTGAGTCTAGCATGCGGTTGGCTTCCGGGGTGGAAGCGGGGCCGGATGCCAACATAGCCCCATACAGGCAAATGCCTGATGGGATCTTTTTTAATGAAAGTCGGCAGTCAGAAATAATGGCGGCCGGCCGAACTGTGTAAGGATCGGGAAAGGCGCATGCCGACCATCAACCAGCTCATTGCCAAGGGGCGCAAGCCTGCGGTCAAGCGCAACAAGGTGCCCGCGCTGCAAGGATGCCCCCAAAAGCGCGGTGTTTGCACCCGCGTTTATACCACGACGCCAAAAAAGCCGAACTCCGCACTGCGTAAAGTCGCTAAGGTGCGTCTGACGAACGGCTATGAGGTGGTCAGCTATATTCCGGGTGAAGGTCATAACCTTCAGGAACATAGTGTTGTGCTGATCCGCGGCGGTCGTGTGAAGGATTTGCCGGGTGTGCGTTATCACATCCTTCGTGGTGTTCTGGATACGCAGGGTATTGCCAAGCGGCGTCAGCGTCGTTCGCTGTATGGCGCCAAGCGTCCGAAATAAGAGGAAGAACAGGTATGAGTCGCCGTCATCGCGCAGTAAAGCGCGAGATCCTTCCCGATCCGAAATTCGGAGATATCGTTGTCACGCGTTTCATGAATGCGCTGATGTACGATGGTAAGAAGTCTGCTGCAGAAAGAATCGTATACGGTGCGCTGGATGCCATGGTGCGTCGTAGCGGTAACAGTGCGGATGCAGTGGTGCTGTTCCACAGTGCGCTGGATAACGTAAAGCCGGCTGTTGAAGTGCGTTCTCGCCGTGTTGGTGGGGCAACCTACCAGGTGCCGGTTGAAGTTCGCGCAGACCGCCGTCAGGCGTTGGCGATCCGTTGGGTGATTGATGCTGCGCGCAAGCGTGGCGAAAACACCATGCAGGATCGGCTTTCCAATGAGCTTCTGGATGCCGTCAACAATCGTGGCGCAGCAGTGAAGAAGCGGGAAGATACCCACCGTATGGCGGAAGCTAACAAAGCATTCAGCCACTATCGCTGGTAATGAAAGAAGCTGCTGCATTTCCTCTTGCAGTGAGTTTGCAGGGCTTATAACAACTGCATCCCGAATGGTTTTTGGGGCATGGAGTAAAAAATGGCTAAGGCTAAATTTGAGCGGAATAAACCGCACTGCAACATCGGCACCATTGGTCACGTTGACCATGGTAAGACCTCTCTGACGGCAGCGATCACCAAGACGCTTGCAAAAAAGGGTGGCGCTGAATTTAAGGCGTATGATCAGATCGACGCTGCTCCGGAAGAACGCGCTCGCGGCATCACCATTTCCACAGCACACGTGGAATATGAAACCGACAAGCGCCACTACGCGCACGTTGACTGCCCCGGACATGCTGACTACGTGAAAAACATGATCACGGGTGCAGCGCAGATGGACGGCGCAATCCTGGTTGTGTCCGCAGCTGACGGCCCGATGCCGCAGACCCGCGAACACATCCTGCTTGCTCGTCAGGTCGGTGTGCCGGCTCTAGTTGTCTTCCTGAATAAGGTTGATCAGGTTGATGATCCGGAACTGCTTGAGCTGGTTGAGATGGAAGTTCGTGAACTTCTGTCTTCCTATCAGTTCCCTGGCGACGATGTGCCGATCATCAAGGGGTCCGCTCTGGTAACTCTGGAAGATGGTGATCCGGAAATCGGTGAAAACCGCGTTCGCGATCTGATGGACGCAGTTGATGCCTACATCCCGCAGCCGGAACGTCCGGTTGACCGTCCGTTCCTGATGCCGATCGAAGATGTGTTCTCCATCTCTGGTCGTGGTACCGTGGTAACGGGTCGTGTGGAGCGTGGCGTGATCAATGTTGGTGACGAAATTGAAATCGTTGGTCTGAAGCCGACCACGAAGACAACCGTAACCGGCGTTGAAATGTTCCGTAAGCTGCTTGATCGCGGTGAAGCTGGTGACAACATCGGCGCTCTGCTGCGTGGCACCAAGCGCGAAGATGTGGAACGTGGTCAGGTTCTGGCAAAGCCAGGCTCCATTACGCCGCATAAGAAGTTCAAGGCAGAAGCCTACATCCTGACGAAGGAAGAAGGTGGCCGTCATACGCCATTCTTCACCAACTATCGTCCGCAGTTCTACTTCCGTACGACTGACGTGACCGGTGTTGTGCACCTGCCGGAAGGCACCGAAATGGTGATGCCGGGCGACAACTGCGCCATGGAAGTTGAGCTGATTGCTCCAATCGCCATGGACGAAGGTCTGCGTTTCGCTATTCGCGAAGGTGGCCGCACGGTTGGTGCTGGCGTTGTTTCCTCCATTATCGAGTAATCGATAGAGGATATGAGCCTAAGTGGCCCCGACCGATTGATTTTGGTCGGGGTCTTACTTGGCGGCCGGGATTCCCCGGATAAGTAAAGTGTTGGACTAAAAAACAAATGGACAACCAGAACATCCGCATTCGCCTGAAAGCGTACGATCATCGGGTGCTGGATAACAGCACGAAAGAGATCGTGAATACGGCGAAGCGTACGGGTGCGCGGGTTCGGGGTCCTATCCCGCTGCCTACGCATATCGAACGGTTTACGGTTAACCGTTCTCCTCACGTTGATAAAAAGAGCCGCGAGCAGTTCGAAATTCGAACTCATCGCCGTCTGCTCGACATTGTTGAGCCCACTCCGCAGACCGTGGACGCTCTCATGAAGCTCGACCTCGCCGCTGGCGTTGATGTCGAGATCAAACTCTAAGGTCCAGACGATGCGCACCGGATTGATCGCAAAGAAGTTGGGCATGTCCCGACTGTTCAAGGAAGATGGCACGCATGTGCCTGTTACCGTCCTGCATGTTGATGATGTGCAGGTGGTTGATGTCCGTAACCAGGAGCGGGATGGCTACGTAGCTGTTCAGCTGGGTATGGGTAAAGCCAAGGTGAAAAACGTAACCAAGCCGAATCGTGGGCATTTTGCTCGCACGAAGGTGGAGCCCAAGCAGGCGCTTCGCGAATTTCGTGTAGCTGATGATGCCGCTCTTGAGGTTGGTGCTACCCTTTCAGCTTCTCACTTTGTTGTTGGCCAAAAGGTTGACGTTACAGGTGTAAGCAAAGGTAAGGGATTTGCTGGCGCAATGAAGCGCTGGAATTTTGCTGGTCTTGAAGCCACGCATGGTGTGTCTATTTCGCACCGTTCGCATGGTTCGACTGGTAATCGCCAGGATCCCGGCAAGACCTTTAAGAACAAGAAAATGGCTGGTCATCTCGGTGATGAACGCGTGACCACCTTGAATCTGGAAATCGCAGCGGTCGATCCGGAAAAGAATCTGATCATGGTTCGTGGCTCCGTGCCAGGAGCGAAGAACGGTGTTGTTCTGATCCGTGACGCCATTAAAAAAGCCCGCCATGATGACGCGCCTTATCCGGCCGGCCTCGTGAAGGCGGAGGGCTGAGGTCATGGAAATCGAAATCAAGACGCTAGATAACAGCAGCGCCGGTTCTGCAACGCTTCCGGACGAAATTTTCGCCGTTGCGCCGCGTGCAGATATCATGGCTCGTGTTGTGCACTGGCAGCTGGCTAAGCGCCGCGCAGGCACGCATAAGGTGAAGGGCATGGGCGAAGTGTCCGGCACCACCAAAAAGCCATACCGCCAGAAAGGCACAGGTAGCGCCCGTCAGGGTTCGTTACGTGCGCCACAGTATCGTACCGGTGGGGCAGTGCATGGCCCGGTTGTGCGTGACCACGGTTACGACCTGCCGAAAAAAGTGCGCCGCCTTGGCCTGATTTCTGCGCTTTCTCAAAAGGCAAAAGACGGTAAGCTTATTGTGCTGCAGTCTGCTTCTGGCGTTGATAAGACCAGCGAACTGGCAAAGAAACTGAAGTCTCTGGGTTGGACATCTGCTCTGATCGTGGATGCTGCTGTAGATGAGAGCTTCGGTCGTGCCGCCCGTAACCTGCCCAAGATCGACATTCTGCCGACCATTGGTGCGAATGTTTACGACATTCTGAACCACGAGGTGCTTGCGATTACGCAGGCCGGCCTTGAAGGACTGAAGGAGCGCCTGGCATGACGAATATTCTTGCCATTCGCAAGAAAGCCGAGCGTCTTTCCCGTGAAGCAATGTACGACATCGTGCGTACTCCTGTAATTACGGAAAAAGCTACGGCGCTTTCTGAAAAGAACCAGGTTGTTTTCAAAGTGGCAATGTCCGCTACGAAGCCTGAAATCAAGGTTGCGGTGGAAACGCTGTTCGGGGTCAAGGTTGTTGGTGTCAACACCTTGGTTCAGAAGGGAAAAACCAAACGCTTTAAAGGGCGTGTTGGGCAGCGTTCTGACGTGAAGAAGGCGTTCGTTCAGCTTGCGGAAGGTCAGTCCATTGATCTTACCGCCAAGCTGGCGTGACCGAAGGTAGAAATTCATGGCTCTGAAGCACTTTAATCCTGTCACGCCAAGCTTGCGTGGTACGGTGCTGGTTGATCGTGCTGACCTTTGGAAAGGTAAGCCGGTCAAACAGTTGACCGAAGGTAAAAATAAGACAGGCGGTCGTAATAATAATGGCCGTATCACTTCCCGTTTCCGTGGGGGTGGTCATAAGCAGTCTTACCGTTACGTAGACTTCAAACGTCGTAAGTTTGATGTTCTAGGTACGGTGGAACGTCTGGAATATGATCCGAACCGCACCGCATTTATTGCGCTGGTGAAGTACGAAGATGGCGAGCTTGCATATATTCTTGCTCCGCAGCGTCTGAAAGTTGGTGACAATGTCATCGCTGGTGCACGCGTGGATATTAAGCCTGGTAATGCTATGCCGCTGGCTTCCATCCCGGTGGGAACGATTATCCATAACATCGAACTGAAGCAGGGTGCAGGTGGTAAGCTCGCACGTTCTGCTGGCACATATGCCCAGCTCGTTGGTAAGGATTCCGGTTACGCCCAGATCAAGCTGCAGTCTGGTGAGCTGCGTGTTGTTCGTGGTGAGTGCATGGCGACCGTTGGTGCCGTGTCCAATCCGGATAACATGAACCAGCATATGGGTAAGGCTGGGCGTTCCCGTTGGTTGGGGCGTCGTCCTCATAACCGTGGTGTGGTGATGAACCCTGTTGATCATCCGCATGGTGGTGGTGAAGGTCGTACCTCTGGTGGCCGTCATCCGGTTACGCCATGGGGCAAGCCAACCAAAGGGTACAAAACTCGGGTCAACAAGCGGACGGACAGTCTGATTATCCGTCGTCGAAAGACCGGCAAGTAAGGGGCAATAGAAGATGGCACGTTCCGTCTGGAAAGGCCCGTTCGTCGACGGGTATCTGCTGAATAAAGCTGAGGTATCCCGCGCGTCGGGTCGTAACGAAGTGATCAAGATCTGGTCTCGTCGTTCTACAATTCTTCCGCAGTTCGTCGGTCTGACGTTCGGTGTTTATAACGGTCAGAAATTTCTGCCCGTACAGGTTACGGAAAACATGGTCGGACATAAGTTCGGCGAATTTTCTCCGACCCGTACATTCCATGGGCATGGTGCTGACAAGAAGTCTAAGCGGGGCTAAGCAGAGATGAGCAAGCCGAAGCATCCGCGCACACTCGCGGAAACAGAAGCGCAGGCAGTTACGCGCAACATCCGGGTTAGCCCCCGCAAGCTGAACCTTGTGGCCGGCCTGATCCGCAACAAGCCTGCTTCCCAGGCAGTTGCAACGTTGACGTTCTCTAAGCGCCGTATCGCTCAGGAAGTGAAAAAGACGCTGGAAAGCGCAATCGCTAATGCTGAAAACAATCACCAGCTGGACGTTGACCAGCTGGTGGTGAAAACAGCTGAAGTTGGAAAATCCATTGTCATGCGGCGTTTTCATGCCCGTGGTCGTGGGCGTTCTGCTCGTGTTGAAAAGTTTTTCAGTCACCTGAAGATTGTTGTAGCTGAACGGGCTGCTGAGCCTGAAGCAGCTTCTTCCGAACAGAAGGCGGCCTGAGGTATGGGACATAAAGTCAATCCAATCGGGCTGCGGCTCGGTATCAACCGCACGTGGGATAGCCGGTGGTATGCCGATTCCGACTATTCAAAATTGCTTCATGAAGATCTGAAGCTGCGTGCATTCCTGCGTCGCAAGCTGGTTGGCGCTGGTGTGTCTCGTGTCGTTATCGAACGTCCGGCCAAAAAGCCCCGCGTAACCATTTACGCCGCCCGTCCGGGTGTTGTGATTGGTAAGAAGGGTCAGGACATTGATGCGCTCCGTAAGGAGCTGACACGTATGGCTGGCACGGAAGTTGCGCTGAACATTGTTGAAATTCGCAAGCCAGAAATCGACGCTACACTGGTTGCAGAAAACATTGCTCAGCAGCTGGAACGCCGTGTGGCTTTCCGTCGTGCCATGAAGCGTGCAGTGCAGTCTGCTATGCGTCTGGGCGCACAGGGTATTCGTATCAACTGCTCTGGTCGTCTTGGCGGTGCGGAAATCGCACGTATCGAATGGTATCGTGAAGGTCGTGTGCCTCTGCACACCCTGCGTGCTGATATCGATTATGGCACAGCAACAGCAAAGACCACCTATGGCACTTGCGGTGTAAAAGTCTGGATCTTTAAGGGCGAAATTCTTGCTCATGATCCGATGGCTCAGGATCGCCGGGCGGCCGAACAGGCTCCTCAGCGCTGAGGAGAGGGATAAAACAACATGCTTTCCCCGAAGCGGACAAAATTCCGTAAAGCCCACAAAGGCCGTATCCACGGTCTTGCAAAAAGTGGCACCACGTTGAACTTCGGTACGTTTGGACTGAAGGCTCTTCAGCCGGAACGTATTACGGCACGCCAGATTGAAGCCTCCCGTCGGGCTATCACACGTGCCATGAAACGTGCAGGTCGCGTCTGGATTCGTATTTTTCCTGACCTTCCGGTCTCGACAAAACCTGCAGAAGTGCGTATGGGCTCCGGTAAGGGTTCCCCAGAATACTGGGTGGCCCGTGTGAAGCCAGGTCGCATTTTGTTTGAGATCGAAGGTGTGCCCCCTGAACTGGCGCGTGAAGCGTTGGCTCTGGGTGCAGCGAAACTGCCGATCAAGACCAAGTTTGTGACCCGAATTGGAGATGCGTGAGATGGTAAAGGCAACTAAGCCAGCCGATTTGCGCACCAAGACTCCAGACGAGCTTGAAGCTCGTCTGGTTGAATTGAAGCGTGAGCAGCTTAATCTGCGTTTCCAGCAGGCCACGGGTCAGACTGAAGCGCAGAGCCGTATGCGTGCGGTGCGCCGTGAGATTGCACGAATCAAGACGATTGCGGTGCAAAATGCAAAGACTGCAGCAGGTGCAAAAACATCTGCTGCCAATGCCTGAGGAGAGTTAGCCGATGCCAAGGCGCGTCCTGACCGGGCGTGTGACCAGCGATAAGATGGACAAAACCATTACGGTTCTTGTTGATCGTCGCGTCATGCATCCGCTCTATAAGAAATTCATTCGTCGCTCTAAAAAATATGCGGCGCATGATGAAGAAAATATCTGCAAGGTTGGTGACTCCGTGCGGATTGTTGAATGTCCGCCTATTTCACGCCGCAAGACGTGGACTGTGATTTCCCGCAACGGCGAAGTCGTTGGTGTGGAAGCCGGTGCATCGGCCTAACGTAAGGATATTTAGGTTATGATCCATCCCGAGACCAACCTTGACGTCGCCGATAATTCTGGCGCACGTCAGGTGCAGTGCATCAAGGTGCTGGGCGGCTCCAAGCGGAAGTCCGCCTCGGTCGGCGACGTGATCGTCGTTTCCGTCAAAGAAGCTATCCCCCGCGGGAAAGTGAAGAAGGGCGACGTTCACCAGGCTGTTATCGTGCGGACTTCCTATCCAGTCCGTCGGCCTGATGGTAGCGCGATCCGTTTCGATAAAAACGCAGCTGTGCTGATTAACAAGCAGCAGGAACCGATTGGTACGCGTATTTTTGGACCGGTTGTGCGCGAATTGCGTGCGAAGAAGTTCATGAAGATCATCTCTCTCGCGCCGGAGGTGTTGTAATGGCTGCCCGTATTAAAAAAGGCGATACGGTTGTCGTCATCAGCGGTTCCTCCAAGGGGACGCAGGGAGAAGTTCTGGAGGTTCGTCCTTCCGAAAGCCGTGCTGTTGTGCGTGGTGTGGCGCTAATTAAGCGTCATCAGCGTGCGCGCCGCATGGGTGAAGAAAGCGGGATTATTACCCGTGAAGCACCCATTCACCTTTCTAACCTGAAGCTGATTGATCCAGCCTCTAAAAAGCCGACACGAGTTGGTTTCCGAGTGCTGGAAAACGGCAAAAAAGTTCGCATCGCTAAGGCGACCGGCGAAGCTATTGAAGGTTGAGGGGCTACGAATGAGTGCGAAACAGGAAGGTCGTTCCCTGCCGCGCTTTCAGCAGCGGTATGAAAGCGAACTGCGTGCCAACCTGCGTAAGCAGTTTGGTTACAAAAATGAAATGCAGGTGCCTCACCTCGAAAAAATCGTCCTGAATATGGGCGTGGGTGAGGCTGCTGGCGATCAGAAGAAGCTAGATGCTGCTGTTGCAGAAATGGCGCTTATTGCTGGTCAGAAGCCTGTTAAAACAGTGGCGAAGAAAGCTATCGCTGGCTTCAAGATTCGTGAAGGTCTGCCGATTGGCTGTAAGGTCACTCTGCGCCGTGCACGGATGTATGAATTCCTTGATCGTCTGGTAACTATTGCTATGCCACGCATCCGCGATTTCCGCGGTCTGCCGGCTACCAAAGGTTTTGATGGTCGTGGTAACTTTGCTCTGGGCTTGAAAGAACAGATCATCTTCCCCGAAATCGAATACGATAAGGTAGATGAAATCCGCGGTATGGACGTGGTGTTCGTAACCAGTGCAAAGACAGATGCAGAAGCCAAGGCCCTGCTGAAGGCGTTTGATCTTCCTTTCGTGGGGTGATACAGACCCTGCTGGGTGTTTTAATGTGTGATCTTGGAAAACCGTCGAAGGTTTTCGAAGGGTTCCGGAGGTAATTTGTATGGCTAAGACTTCTGCCATTCTGCGTAACGCAAAGCGCGCGCGCATGGCGGCACGGGATAAAGAGAAGCGGGTAGCTCTCAAAAATATCGTTATGGATCGTTCTCTTCCCGTGGAGGATCGGTTTGATGCGTCTTTGAAGTTGGCTGAACTGCCGCGCAATGGTTCTCGCGTGCGGGTTCGTCTGCGTTGCAAACTGACAGGTCGTTCTCGCGGTAACTACCGCAAGTTTGAGCTGTGCCGTATTGCTTTCCGTGATCTGGCATCTGAAGGCCAGATTCCGGGCGTGGTTAAAGCAAGCTGGTAAGGGCGCGAGATGTCACTTTCTGATCCTTTGGGTGATATGCTCACCCGTATTCGTAATGCTCAGCGCGCGCGTCACAATGCTTGTGTTGCTCCGGCCTCTAAGCTGCGTGTGAGTGTTTTAGAAGCTCTGCAGCGTGAAGGCTACATTCGTGGCTATAAGCGTGAAGACGTCCGTAAGGGTATTGCTCAGTTGCATATTGAGCTGAAATACACCGACGGTGAGCCGGTTATTCGCGAAATTCAGCGTGTTTCACGTCCTGGTCGTCGCGTATATTCCAAAATTAAGGAACTTCCTCGCGTTTGTGCAGGTTTGGGTGTTTCTATCCTTTCCACACCGCGTGGTGTTCTTTCCGATGTTGAGGCTCGTGCTGCCAATGTTGGCGGTGAAGTCCTCTGCCGTGTTTTCTAAGGAGGGGTAAATGTCACGCGTAGGCAAGTATCCTGTTGAAGTGCCGGCAGGGGTAACCATCGCTATTGCAGATGGTGTTCTGAAGGCCAAAGGAAAATTGGGGGAGCTGGCTCTGCCGCTTTCTTCACATGTTTCCGTTGATGTGCAGGATGGTAAGGTTGTTGTGCAGCCAGTGGGTACTGCTGCTCAGGCTCGTATGATGTGGGGCACAACACGTGCTCTGATCGCAACGGCTGTTAAAGGGGTTTCGGAAGGTTTTTCCAAGGCTCTGGAAATTAACGGCACAGGTTACCGTGCAGCTGTGCAGGGTTCTAATCTGGTGATGAACCTTGGGTTCTCCCATGATGTTGTGTATCCGATTCCTGCAGGCATCAAGATTTCTACGCCGCGTCCGACGGCTATTGTGGTGGAGGGGATCGATAAGCAGCGGGTAGGCCAGGTGGCTCTTGATATCCGCAGCTTCCGTAAGCCTGAACCTTACAAGGGCAAAGGTGTTCGGTACGAAACGGAAACCATTCGTCGTAAGGAAGGCAAGAAGAAATAATGAGCACTCAGCAGGAATTGCGGAACCGCCGTCGGGCGCGTCTCCGTTTTCAGCTGCGCCGCAAGGCAGGTGGGCGTCCGCGTCTGTCTGTTTTCCGGTCTGGCAAGAACATTTATGCTCAGGTGATCGACGATGCGCAGGGCCGTACTTTGGCCTCAGCGTCCTCCTTGGATAAGGAGCTGCAGACGGATCTGAAAAAAGGTTCCACGCAGGAAAGCGCTGGCGCTGTCGGTAAGCTGGTTGCACAGCGCGCCGTTGCTGCAGGTGTATCTCAGGTCGTGTTCGACAGGGGGTCTTATCTTTATCACGGGCGCGTCAAGGCCCTGGCAGAGGCGGCCCGTGAGGGCGGTCTCTCCTTCTGAGGAAAGGATCACGGAATGGCTCGTGAACCAAGAGAAGGCGGTCGAGGCGGCCGTGAGCGTGAACGCGAAGGGGATGAACTGGTCGATAAGCTGGTAACCATCAATCGCGTTGCGAAAGTGGTTAAGGGTGGTCGTCGGTTTGCTTTCGCTGCGCTGGTTGTTGTTGGTGACCAGAAGGGGCGTGTTGGCTACGGTGCAGGTAAGGCGCGCGAAGTTCCTGAAGCAATTCGTAAGGCTACGGAGCGCGCCAAACGTGGCATGATCCGTGTCCCGATGAAGGAAGGCCGTACACTGCATCATGATGTTGCTGGTCACTTTGGTGCCGGTAAGGTTGTGCTGCGGTCTGCCGAAGCAGGGACGGGGATTATCGCTGGTGGTCCTATGCGTGCTGTATTCGAAAGCCTTGGTATTAACGATGTGGTTGCGAAGTCTCTGGGCACCCGGAACCCGCACAACATGGTTAAGGCAACTTTTGATGCGCTGGCACGTTGTGCAAGCCCACGTTCTGTAGCTAGCCGTCGCGGTAAGAAGGTTGCTGAAATCTTCGGTAAGCGTGAACAGGCTATTGCTGCGGAGGCCGCTGATGTCTGATAAAAAAACCTTTAAGGTTGTGCAGATTGCGTCCGGTAATGGACGTAAGCCTGGACAGCAGGCAACTTTGATCGGTCTGGGTCTGAACAAGATTGGCCGTGAACGCGTTCTGGAAGATACTCCGTCTGTCCGGGGTATGGTACGCAAAGTGGCCCACCTGGTGAAGGTGGAGGATTGAAATGAAGCTCAACGAACTTCGTGATAACGAAGGTTCCCGTTACCGGAAAAAGCGTCTTGGGCGCGGTATTGGTTCTGGTAAGGGTAAGACGTCTGGTAGGGGTGTAAAAGGCCAGAAAGCACGTGAAGGGGTTTCCCTGAACGGGTTTGAAGGTGGGCAGCTTCCTATCTATCGTCGTCTGCCTAAGCGTGGCTTCAAAAACATCTTCCGCAAGGTTTATGCTCCTGTAAACCTTGGTGCGGTGGAAAAAGCCTTGGCTGATGGCAAACTGGCAGCAGGCACACCTGTTACTGAAGAAGCTTTGAAAAAAGCTGGTCTGGTTGGCACTGGCAAATATGCTGGCGTGCGCATTCTGGCCGAAGGTGAGCTGACAAAAGCTGTTACGTTTGAAGTCTCTGGTGCATCAGCTTCTGCTGTTGCTGCAGTAGAAAAAGCCGGAGGTAGCGTTAAGCTGCTGCAGCCTAAAGCTGCTGAAGCCAGCGCTTCCTGATGTTGCAAAAAGGAGAGCAGTGTTCGCACTGTTCTCCTTTCTTGTTCCTTCTCAGAATGTTGTCTGAATTTTTCAGGCGATTGTGCCAGCGTCTCCACAGCCGTGGTGGCGCTGTTTGTATGAAAGGACGGATGCATGGCTTCCGCGGCCGAACAACTGGCTGCCAACTTTAATGTAGGCTCTTTTGCTAAAGCGACTGAACTTAAAAAGCGAATCTGGTTTACACTGGGTGCGCTGATTGTTTACCGCTTGGGCACATACATCCCGGTTCCAGGGGTGGATGCCACAGTTATGGGGCAGCTTCTGGCGCAGCATCAGGGTGGCATTCTGGGCATGTTCAATATGTTCACGGGGGGTGCGCTTGGGCGTATGACCGTGTTCGCGCTGAACATCATGCCATATATCTCTGCGTCTATTATTGTGCAGCTTATGTCTACTGCTGTGCCTTCTCTTGAGGCTCTCAAGAAGGAAGGTGAACAGGGGCGTAAAAAGCTTAATCAGTATACACGTTACCTGACTGTCCTTATTGCGCTGTTTCAGGCGTATGGGATAGCTGTGGGGCTGGAGAACGTGCATAGCGCTGCAGGCGCTGCCGTTGTTCATCCCGGTATGTTCTTTTTGCTTTCATGCGTAACCACGCTTGTTGGCGGAACCATGTTTCTGATGTGGCTGGGTGAGCAAATTACCGCGCGTGGTGTGGGTAATGGGATCTCGCTCATTATCTTTGCTGGTATTGTGGCAAACCTGCCGCATGCATTGGCAAGTCTCTTCCAGCTTGGTTACACGGGCGCGCTTTCGCCGTTCTTTGTGCTGCTTTTCTTGGTTCTTGCAGCACTTACCATCATGTTTATTGTGTTCATGGAACAGGCGCAGCGTCGGGTTGTTATCCAGTATCCAAAGCGCCAGATGGGGCAGCGGATGTTTGGGGGGGACACAACCCATATGCCACTGAAAGTGAATACGGCTGGCGTTATTCCACCGATTTTTGCCTCTTCAGTGCTCCTGATTCCGGTAACGATTGCTGGTTTTATGAATGGCAAATCACTGCCGGGCTGGCTTTCCTTTCTGGGGCAGGAACTTGGGCAGGGGCAGCCACTGTATATGCTGTTCTATGCTGCCATGATTATATTTTTCTCATACTTTTATGCGGCCGTTACCTTCAATCCGACGGAAACAGCCGATAATTTGAGAAAGCAGGGTGGTTTTATCCCTGGTGTGCGCCCAGGTGTTTCTACAGCATCGTATTTTGATAAAATTCTCACCCGCCTGACCACGATCGGTGCAGCGTATATGGTGGCAGTCTGTCTGTTGCCTCAGATCCTGATCAGTCACTACAACGTACCGTTCTATTTTGGTGGAACGAGTCTGATTATTATTGTGTCTGTAACTATTGATACGGTCACACAAATTCAGTCTCATCTGGTGGCGCATCAATATCAGGGGCTTATGCGTAAATCGCGCGGCGGTAGGAAGCAGAGGATCATCAGACGATGAATATTATTTTTCTGGGCCCTCCCGGCGCGGGAAAAGGTACACAGTCCAAACTTCTTGAAGAGCGGTATGGGCTGATTCAGATTTCTACGGGCGATATGCTGCGCGCAGAAGTGGCCAAGGGATCTGAAACAGGAAAGCAGGCAAAAGCTCTTATGGATGCCGGGAAACTGGTTCCTGATGAGTTGATTATTGCGATGCTGAAAAGCCGGATTGCGCAGGCAGATTGCCAGAATGGTTTCATTCTGGATGGTTTTCCGCGCACGCTGGCACAGGCTGAAGAGCTGGACAGCATGCTTTCTTCAGATGGGAAGAAAATTGATACTGTTCTCTTCCTGGATGTGGACGAAGAAATTCTGGCAGATCGGATTTCCGGTCGCTTTACTTGTGGCAACTGCGGCAAGACGTACAACGAGGTCTCTAACCCACCCAAGGTGGATGGGGTCTGTGATTCTTGCGGTAGCCATGAGTTCAAGCGCCGGGCGGACGATAAGCGGGAAACCGTTGTTGAACGGCTGAAAGAGTACCGGAAACTGACGGCACCGATTCTGCCGTTTTATGAAAAAACCGGACGGCTGCACAAAATTAACGGCATGCTGTCGGCCCCTGAAGTGACAGGCGAAATCGAAGATGCGCTTGCCAGCGAGGGGTTGATCACGAAAAAGTGATCCGTTTTCGTTGACTTGTGGCGGTGGCCGGTATATTTCGCGGCCACCAAGTGAAATCTGCCCCAAGGGCTATGAGCGTTCGTGGTTAAGGCGGGCGAACAGGAGTATAAGGCGTGGCACGTATTGCCGGCGTGAATGTCCCGACCAACAAACGGGTTGTTATCGGGCTTCAGTATATTTACGGGATTGGCGCAACTAAGGCTGCTGAAATCTGCAAGGCTCTGGAAATTCCAGAAGCAAAGCGGGTAAACGAGCTGAGCGACGACGAAATCCTGAAGGTGCGTGAACTGATCGACAGCAAGTATCGCGTTGAAGGCGATCTGCGTCGTGAAATCGCAATGAACATCAAGCGTCTGATGGATCTGGGCTGCTACCGCGGTCTGCGCCATCGTCGCGGTCTGCCTGTGCACGGTCAGCGCACACACACCAATGCTCGCACGCGCAAGGGCAAGGCTGTGGCGATTGCAGGCAAGAAAAAAGCAACGCGCTAATCCAACTGGTTAGGATGTCTAACCCTGCTGCGGCAGGCTCTGGGCAGGGACTGAGGTAGAAAAGACATGGCGAAAGCCGCAACTCCGCGTATTCGCAAAAAAGAGCGTAAGAACATTATTTCTGGCGTGGCGCATGTGCTCTCCACGTTCAACAACACCATGATCACCATCTCTGATGCACAGGGGAATGCCATTTCTTGGTCTTCCGCTGGCGCGCAGGGTTTTAAGGGGTCTCGGAAATCTACGCCTTATGCGGCGCAGGTTGCGGCGGAAGACGCAGGTCGCAAGGCTCGCGAACATGGTATGGAAACTCTGGAAATCGAAGTTTCCGGTCCTGGGTCAGGGCGTGAAAGCGCACTGCGTGCTTTGCAGGCTGTTGGTTTCACCATCACCTCCATCCGCGATATGACGCCGGTTCCGCATAATGGTTGCCGCCCGCGTAAGCGTCGCCGCGTCTAAGTCCTGAGCAGGAAGGCAGCTTACAATTTAAGCTGTCTTCCGGTTGTTGTGTCCACTTCAGAGAAATCGCTGCGATTGCAGTGGTTTTTCGTATTGAAAGGCCGGTACCTTGGTCCTTCAGAAAAACTGGCAATCTCTGATCAAGCCTGAAAAGCTTGAGGTCGAATCCGGTGTGGAGCCAGCACGCATCGCAACCGTGGTTGCAGAACCTCTGGAACGCGGGTTCGGGATGACACTGGGGAATGCGCTGCGGCGTGTTCTGCTGTCCTCGCTTCAGGGTGCGGCTGTTACTGCTGTGCAGATTGACGGCGTGCTGCATGAGTTCTCGTCTGTTGCGGGCGTTCGGGAAGATGTCACGGACATCGTGCTGAACATCAAGCAGCTGGCACTGCGTATGCATGGCGAAGGGCCAAAGCGTATGATGCTGACGGCCACGGGCCCCGGCGAAGTGCGCGCCCGCCAGATCCAGACCGGCCATGATATCGAGATCATGAACCCCGATCTTGTTATCTGCACGCTGGATGATGGCGTTAAGCTGGGCATGGAATTTATTGTTAACATGGGTAAAGGCTATGTGCCTGCCGCGGCTAACCGCCCGGAAGATGCACCAATTGGCCTGATTCCGGTGGATGCAATTTATTCCCCCGTAAAGCGCGTGTCTTATAAAGTTGAGCCTACCCGCGTGGGGCAGGTAACAGACTATGATAAGCTGCTGCTGACGGTTGAAACCAATGGTGCTGTCACACCTGAAGATGCTGTGGCTTTGGCTGCACGTATTCTGCAAGATCAGCTTCAGCTGTTCATTAACTTTGATGAGCCGCGCCCTGTGCAGGCTGAAGAGCCTGAAGATGATCTGCCGTTCAACCGTAATCTGCTGCGTAAGGTGGATGAACTTGAACTGTCTGTTCGTAGTGCAAACTGCCTGAAGAACGACAACATCATCTACATTGGGGATCTGGTGCAGAAGAGCGAGCAGGAAATGCTCCGTACTCCGAACTTTGGCCGGAAATCCCTGAACGAAATCAAGGAAGTTCTCACTTCTATGGGGCTGTCCTTGGGTATGAATGTGCCGGCTTGGCCGCCGGAAAATATTGAAGAGCTGGCAAAGCGGCTTGATGAGCCGTTTTGATCTGACTTTTCACACGATACGTAGGAACTGAACTATGCGTCACGGGATTGCCGGCAGAAAGCTCGGCGTTACTTCTTCTCACCGCGCAGCCATGTTTCGCAATATGGCTGTTGCACTGATCAAACACGAACAGATCACCACCACGCTGCCTAAAGCTAAGGAACTGCGTCCGGTTGTTGAAAAGCTGATTACGCTGGGTAAGCGGGGCGATCTGCATGCGCGCCGTCAGGCTTTTGCCATGCTGCGTGATGATGTGATCGTGAAAAAGCTGTTTGCTGCTATTGCAGAACGCTACAAGGCTCGTAACGGCGGTTACACGCGCGTTCTGCGTGCTGGCGTGCGTTATGGCGATGCCGCACCTATGGCTGTTATCGAACTGGTTGATCGCGATGTTTCTGCCAAAGGGCAGGACAGCGGCCCACGTCCGGAAGCAGAAGAAAAGCAGGATCTGGCTGCATAAGCCACGTATCTGGTTTTTAGAAAAAAGGCTGGCTCAGAAATGGGCTGGCCTTTTTTTATGCTCTCATAATTGCATGAGTGGTGCGATTTTATATCGTGAAATTGGCTGGAAAATTTACACCATTTCAACATGGTATATTGACAATATAGCCTTCTGGCACGTTAGTAATTGCAAAATGAATGGCGCAAACAAACACGGTGGCATTATGAGGCAAGTTTTTCTGCGGATTATGCTGGTGGTCAGCCTGCTTTTTGTAGGGCTGACACAGCAGGCACGGGCCGGAACCCCGGTGCGTATTGGGTATATTCCTGTTCTGGGTTCATCCGCCCTGTTTGTTCTGGATGGTGAAGGCTGGGCCAAGCAGGCTGGTTTGGATCTGCAACTTGTGCGCTTTGGTTCTGGCCCTCAGGCTATTCAGGCTTTGGTGTCTGGGCGTATTGATGCCTACGTCGCAGGTGTGTTGCCGTTGTTGCAGGCACGTGCGCATGGTGTGGATGTTAAGGTTGTGGCTTCTGGTTCGGTGGAGGAATTGGAGCTGGTGGCCCGTGGCCCGTTGGCTCAGATCGTGCCAGAAGGGCAGGAGGGTGGTCTGTCTGCTCAGGTCATTAAGGATGGCTTTGCCAAGTTCAAGCAGGAACAAGGGCATTTGCCGCGTGTTGCCGCACAGCCAGCCGGTTCCGTGCCGGATATCATGCTCCGTTACTGGCTGCAAAAACGCCTTAATATTGCGCAGCCTGCCTCTGTTATCAATATTGCCGGTGTGGATATTGATGCCGCACAGCAGGCTTTTCTGGCTGGTGCGGTAGATGCCGCCGTATTGCGCGAACCTTCTTTAACAGTTGCAAAAATGCGTGTGCCGGAAGCCAGAATTCTGGCCACGGGGCATGATATGCTGCCCGATCAGCCGGGCTCTGTTCTGGCTATTGTAAAGCCGACAGAAGTACCATGGGCAAAAACGCTTACAGGCCTGTTTGTTAAAGCCAACACCTTGGTGTCTCAGCATCCGGACGAAGCAGCTCCTTTCGTGCGCACGGCACTGGGTGGCGGTATGCTGAAGGAAGAAGTGTTGCAAAAAGCCCTTGCACGTTCTGCCCAGCATTTTGTGAGTGATCCTGCACGTATTGTAGAAGGCGTGCGGCAGTTACAGGATTTTGAGGTTGAACAGGGGCTTTTGCGTAAGGCCGAGCCAGTGGATAGCCTGTTTGATCTGGAGATGTGGAAGCAGAGCCAGCAGTGAGGGATAAAGTTTCGTTTTCAACAAAATGGGCGTTAGGTCTTATCGGGCTTATCGTCTTTTTTGGAGGGTGGGAGGCAGCAGTCCGAACAGGATTGCTGCCTTCTGGTATGGTGCCTGCTCCCAGTTCACTAGGGCCAGCCTGGCTGGATGAAGTGCGCGGGGGCTTTTGGCAGCAGGCCATTTTAGACAGTCTGCACCATTATCTGTTGGGCTTGCTTATTGGTTCCGTGCTGGGTGCTGGTTTAGGCATTCTGTGCGGCATGGCGGCTGTTGTGGATGGCTTGCTGGAAGGTATTGTCCGGCTGCTGCGGCCTGTGCCGGGCTTGGCGTGGGTGCCTTTTGCCATTTTGTGGTTTGGCCTGAACACATCGGGCGCCACCTTTGTGATTGCCATTTCAGTTTTCTGGATCAACTTTTACGCGGCCCACAGTGCCGTGCGCGGAGTGGACCCAGAACTGTATGAACTGGCAGCCGCTTTTGGGCATGGCAGCTTTTTGGGGCGTTTGTTCAAGGTGGTGCTGCCTGCGGCTTCTCCCGGCCTTATGTCTGGCCTGCGCACAGGTTTGGGGCAGGGCTGGATGTCTGTTGTGGCGGCGGAACTGTTTGGTGTTCCCGGTATTGGTGCGCGGATGATGCAGGCATCCAGCTTGTTGGCAACCGATGTTGTGGTTGTTTATATGCTCACCATGGCTTTGCTTTATGCGGTAACTGATTTTCTGTTCGGGTTTGTAAGAAAACGCGTGCTGAGGTGGCAACCATGAGCGACAAACACAGCGTTGCCAGCTTGGATAATGTCGGCCTCTCGCACGATGGCGGAGCTAATTTTGTGTTGCGCAATGTGAGCCTCACATTGGAGCAGGGTGAATTTGTTGCGCTTTTAGGCCCATCTGGTGTGGGGAAATCCACGCTTCTGCGCGTGTTTATGGGGCTCATGCAGCTTACGGAAGGCACAGTGGGTGGTTCGGCCTGCATAACAGATGCAGAGGAAACAGGCACCAAACGGCGTAGGCGGGCCTTGGTCTTTCAGGATGCGCGGTTGATGCCGTGGCGTTCTGTGCTGAAAAATGTTGAATTCGGCCTGGAAGGCTTGGGCCTAACGCGTGAAGAAAAGCACACACGCGCCATGGATGCGCTTAAACTGGTAGGGCTGGAGGAAGCAGCAGATAGGTGGCCCCGCCGTATGTCTGGTGGGCAGCGGCAGCGTGTAGGGGTTGCGCGTGCTTTTACAGTCAATCCTGATCTGCTGCTGATGGATGAGCCTTTTGGTGCCCTAGACCCTATTACACGCAGCAGCTTGCAAGAGGAGCTTCAACGTATCTGGCAACAAACGCATAAAACCGTGCTGTTTGTAACGCATGATATTGAGGAAGCCTTGCGCCTTGCTACCCGTGTAGTGGTGCTTGCGGGCGGCCCACCAGCAGGTATTACGGGTGAAATTGCCATTACGATGGATGAAAGAAACCCCGAAAGCACGGTGTTTAGAACCTATGCGGCCCGTTTGCGCGCTATGATTGCGGGGGAAAAAGACCCCGGTGGTGCTCCGTACTGGCGTTCTGCTGAAATTTAGTTGAAAAGCATATAAATAAAAGTCTCACGCATCCTTTTTGGGGTGTCGTGCGTTCACATGCAACAAAATGGGGAGACATCGCATGAGCGATGACAACACAAAGGATTACGCGCTGGAAGAAGGTATTGGCCGTGTTCAGGATGGTGCGGAAGGCTTGTTCAGCCAGCTCCCCAGTTATGATGAAATGAACCCGGCCAAGCGTTGTGCTGCAACGGAAGCTGTTCGGGATGTGGTGATTGACCAGCCCTTCCTGATTCTGCCGGTTGTGGGAATTTTCAGCTTTATTGTTGGTGGCCTGCTCCGGCGGCGACGTTAAAATTTTGATAGATTTTCAGTCAGAAAACTCTGCCTGAAGGTGTGAAGGAGATGATTACATGCTGAAGCTGGCACTGTTTTTTCTAGTTATTTCCCTTATTGCGGGACTGTTCGGTTTTGGTGGTATTTCCTCCGCAGCCGCGGGAATGGCAAAAATCCTGTTCTTTATCGCAATTATTCTGTTCGTTGTTTTTCTGGTGGTGGCCCTGTTGGCTGGGCGTGCCATTACAAAATAACCGCTTCTGAATAACCAGAGTATGAAAAAACCCCCGGTCTGAAAAGGCCGGGGGTTTTTTGTTTGTGCAGCTAAAAAGCAGGCCGCCCTAGTTTTTATCCTTTTGGATAAAGGATGGCAGAAGCGGGTTGTCTGTTTGCATGGAATCCTTGCTAGGCAGCGAGGATGCATCCCACCCACCACCAAGAGCTTCAATAAGCGTGACGGAATCCAGAATACGGCTTTGCTGAATTTGCAGTGCCGTTTCCGCATTGGAAAGAGCTGTTACTTCCGCCGTAATAACCGTGGTGTAAATCTGGGTGCCAGCCATGTACTGGTTGAAGGAAATCTGCACAGCCTTGTTGGCGGCTTCTACAGCAACAGCCTGTTGGTCTGCCTGGTCTGCTAGTACGCGCAGGTTGGCAAGCTGATCTTCTACTTGTTGCAGGGCTGTCAGCACGGTCTGGCGGTAGGCGGCTACGTAGTAATTATAATTGGTGTTGGCTTCACGCACAGCGGCGGTACGTGCGCCCCCCTCAAAGAGGGTTTCCGTAGCGGAAGCACCTAGCGCCCAGATACGGTTGGCTACCTGCACCAGTGCTCCCACCGGGTCACCACTGTAGGAGTAGCTGGCTGTTAATTTTACGTCCGGGTAAAATGCAGCAAGTGCTGCGCCAATCTGGGCGTTATATTCCTCCATCCTGCGTTCTGCGGCAGAAACATCTGGGCGGCGCTGCAAAAGCTCTGAGGGCACGGCAACAGGAATGGCCGGAATATCCCGCGTAAGCGCACCGTGGGGAATGGAAAGATCCGCCGGAGATTTGCCCATCAGAATGGCAATGGCATGTTCATACCCTGCGCGGGCGGCATCTGTTGCGGTGGCTTGGGCGCGTGTTTGCTCAAGCTGGGTTTTGGCCTGCATCAGTGTGGTGGGGTCAGCCGTGCCTGCATCATACTGGTTTTTGGTAATCTGGTAGGAGCGTTCGTAAAAATCTACGTTCTTTTGTAGCAGATCGTGCAAGCTATCCTGATACCGCAGGTTAAAATAAGCTGTTGCCAACTGCGCCTGATAGGAGAGTTTGGCATTGGCCAGATCAGCCGCAGAAGCCTGAGCCTCTGTTACCTGAGCCTGAATCTGACGGCGGATATTGCCCCACAAATCCAGATCCCACGAGGCGGAAGCACCCATTGCATAGGTATTTTCTGTGGTGTTGGAGGCAATGGAGGACGTTGTATCTCCGTAGTTAATAATCGTGCCTGATGAGCGCGAGCCACGGCCAGAACTCTGCCGGTTGAAGGAGAGGGCACCGCTTAATGTAGGATACAGCTCTGCCCGTATGGCGTTAATGGCGGCGCGGGCATTGCGGTATCTGGCCTCATACTGTGCGACGTTCTGGTTGTTGATTTCCACCTGAGATTCAAGCTGGTTCAGCAGCGGGTCATTATAAAGCGTCCACCATGCGCCTTTGGGAATGGCCGCCAAGCTGGGCTGTGCATAGTTCCACCCAGCCGCAGGCCGTAGCTCCTTGAACTGCGGAGAGATAATGGCCGAAGGGCGTTTATAATTGGGGCCAACCATGCAGCCCATAAGCGCCAGTGGTGCCATAAGGCTGGCAGCGCGGCGGGACAGTTTTTTGTGTTTGAGCATCATGCTGGAAAAAGAAGGCGAAACCATCAGCTATCCTGCCGGGAGGTGCGAGAAAAGAAAGAGCGCAGGCGTATTTTCTGAACACGCAGCCGCCACGTATCAAGCGTAAGATAAATAACAGGGGTGGTGTAAAGTGTAAGAGCCTGACTGACGAGCAACCCGCCCACAATGGCAATGCCCAACGGGTGGCGTAGTTCTGCCCCATAGCCATTGGTGATCATTAGCGGGGCAGCCCCCAGCGCTGCGGCAGCGGATGTCATGATAATAGGGCGGAAGCGGAGCAGGCAGGCTGTACGGATGGCCTCAAGCGAAGACATGCCATGTTCACGCTCTGCCACAAGGGCAAAGTCCACCAACATGATAGCGTTTTTCTTTACAATGCCAATCAGCAGAATCACCCCGATCATGGCGATAAGCGAGAATTCTTCCCCAGCCAGTTGCAGCGCCAACAGTGCTCCCACACCAGCAGAAGGAAGGGTGGAAAGAATGGTGAGCGGGTGCAGATAGCTTTCGTACAGAATACCCAGAACAATATACACGGCAGCCAAGGCGGCCAGTATCAGCAGGGGTTCATCATTCACGGCTTTCTGGAACTGTGCGGCATTTCCCGCAAAACTGCCGTGGATGGTGGATGGCATATGCAGCGTAACCTGTGCGGCGTTGATAATCTGCGTTGCCGTACTAAGCGAAACACCCTTGGCCAGATTGAAGGAGATAGTGGAAGCCACAGCCATACCCTGATGGTTGACCGAAAGGGGTGTACGTGTCTGCACAATCTGAGAAACCAGCGTAAGCGGCACCATGCTTTCTGACGATGTGCTGACAGCAGACCCGTTGGAAGCCCCGGCGCCTCCCGCCAGTGCGTTGGCAATCTGGTTTTTGAAGGATTCCGAACTTAGGGAAGATGCTGAACTGCTTCCGGCCTCATCCAGCCCGCTGGTGTTGCGCACACGTATGGTGTTGGATTGTGTGCCACCACCCGCTGTGCCACCAGCCACACTGACCCACACCTGCATCAGGCTGTGGGGGTTGGACCACAGCACCGGGTCAGCTTCCATCACCACGCGATACTGATTGAGCCTGTTGTAGATGACAGAGGCCGCGCGTTGCCCGAAGGCATCGTACAGCGTGTTGGAAAGCAACTGCGGCGTGATGCTGACACGTGCAGAGGTATCACGGTCTATATCCACGCTCATGGCGGAACCACCCTGCTGCACGTCGGATGAAAGATCGGTCAACTGTGGGTGGCGGCGTAATTCACTTTGGAGCTTGTCTGTCCATGTATAAAGCTCAGATGCGTTTTCACCTTCCAATGTGTACTGGTAGGAGGCGTTGCTCTGCCGGGCGCCCGCACGTACGGCGCCGGGTTCCATCAGAAAGAAATCAGCCCCCACCAGTTTGCTCAGCCGTGTGCTGATACGGTTGATAAGGTCTGTGGGGGTATCCGAACGCTCGCTTTTGTCCTGCAACTGCAAGAACAGATTGGCTTGGTTGGAAGAGCCGCGACCACCAATAAAGGAGGAAACACTTTTAACTTCTGATTCCGCCAGAATAGCCTTTTGCACATCAGCCAGTTTTTTGCTGAGTGCGCCAAACGAGATAGACTGATCCCCCTGCAAATGTCCCATCAACAGGCCCGTATCTTCTACCGGGAAGAAGCCCTTGGGCATGAGAATAAACAGCGCGACAATCAGCGCCAGCGTAAAGGGCAGGCTCAGCAACACCAGCTTGCTATGCCGCAGCGCAACATCGAGTGAATACGCATATCCAGCCTGAAGTTTATCTAGCGCACGGGTAATACGTGCCGCTACACGGGCAGAAAACGGTGCGTGTTCCTGCGTTTCAAGCGCGGGCGCACGTGGGGCCAACAGGTAAGCAGCCATCATGGGGGTAAGCGTGAGAGATAGCACCATGGAAATAATGATGGTGATGCTGACCGTCATTGCGAATTCATGGAACAACCGGCCCGCAAGGCCACCCATGAGCAAAATGGGCAGAAAAACCGCAATCAGCGAAATGGAAATGGAGAAAACGGTAAAAGCTACCTCGCCGCTACCTTTTATGGCGGCTTCTCGCGGGGGAAAGCCCTGTTCTATGTAGCGGGCAATATTTTCCACCACCACAATGGCATCATCCACCACAAAGCCGGTGGAAACCGTAAGCGCCATAAGGGACATATTGTCCAGCGAATAGCCAAACAGCGCCATCACCCCAAATGTGGCCACAATAGAAGCTGGCACCACAATGGCGGGAATAAGCGTCATTCTAACAGAGTGCAGAAACAGCAGCACCATTAGCACAACCAGCACCACGGAAATAACCAGTGTAAGCTGTGTATCGGCCAGAGAGGCGCGGATGGTAAGGGAACGATCCAGCCCAATATGCAAATCCACCCCGCCGGGCAGAGCGGCCTTGAGCATGGGTAGCTTAGCGTTGATCTGATCCACCGTATGGATCACGTTGGCCCCAGCCTGCGGGAACACGATGGCAATAACCGAGGGCTGGCCATTGTAATATCCGGCGTTGCGCAGGTCTTCCACGCTATCACGCACTTGGGCAATATCCGCCAGCCGCACGGGCCGATTATTGCGCCATGCGATAATCAGATCCCGATAATCCTGCGCTTTGCTTACCTGATCATTCGTATCCAGGGTAAAGCGCATGCCGCCTTGGTCAATAATACCTTTGGGGGTATGGGCATTGGCCGAGGCCAAGGCTGCGCGCACGTCTTCAAAGCTGATGCCGTAGCGGTAAAGCGGCAGAGGGTTTATTTCTGCACGGATAGCTGGCAGCGCACTCCCGCTGATTTCTACCTGACCAACACCTTCTACAGATGAAAGATGCTGCACCAGTACATTGGTGGCGTAATCATAAAGTTGTGGGCGCGTATGGGTGTCTGATGTCAGGGTTAAAATCAGAATAGGCGCGCCGTTAGGGTTGGCTTTGCGGTACGTCGGGTTTTGCCGCAGGGAGGACGGCATATCCGCATGGGCTGCCTGAAGAGCGGCTTCCACATCTCGCGCAGCGCCGTTGATATCGCGTGAGAGCGAGAATTGCAGCATGATGCGCGTGGTGTTCTGCGAGGATTGTGACGTCATTTCCGTCACATCCGCAATCTGCCCCAAATGCCGCTCCAGCGGGGCCGCTACAGAACTGGCAATTTCTTCCGGGCTGCCGCCGGCCTGCGTGGCTTGCACCATAATCACCGGAAAATCCACATTCGGCAGGTCAGATACCGGTAGGGTGCGGTAGCCTAAAATGCCCCCCAGCAACATGGCCACCGTAAGCAGAATGGTGGCCACGGGCCGGTCAATAAACAGCCGGCTTATGCTCATGGTGTGGAATGTCCATCAGCCGGAGGTGGGGCAGAAGGCTGGCTGTGCCGGTGCCGCATGGCGTTGAACTTGTGGGCCAGCGTATCCAGCGCCAGATAAATAACCGGCGTTGTAAACAGCGTAAGCAATTGGGAAAGTGCCAGCCCGCCAATAATGCTCAGCCCCAGAGGGTAACGCAGCTCGGACCCCGTGCCATGAGAGATGACCATGGGCACAGCACCCAACATGGCGGCAAGGGTTGTCATTAAAATAGGGCGAAAACGCAGTGTGGCGGCAGTGCGGATGGATTGAAGGGAGTCCATGCCATGCACGCGTTCGGCTTCCAGTGCGAAGTCGATCATCATGATGGCGTTTTTCTTAACAATGCCAATTAGCAGCACAATGCCGATAATGCCCATAATATCCAGATCCACGCCCGCAATCATCAGCGTTAACAGCGCTCCAATGGCGGCGGAGGGCAGGGTGGAGAGAATGGTAACCGGATGCACAAAGCTTTCGTAAAGAATGCCCAGCACGATGTACACGGCAATCAACGCCGCAGCTACAAGGAACAACTCATTGCTGAGTGAGCCTTCAAACGCGGCTGCCGTGCCTTGGAATGATGTCTGGAAGGTGGAAGGCAGCCCAATTTCTTTTTCCACCTTGCGGATGGCGGCCGTGGCATCCCCCAGCGCATAGCCATCGCTTAGATTAAAGGAAATGGTGGTGGCGGGGAACTGCCCAAAATGTGTGAGAAGCAGGGGCGCTGTTTCCTGCGTAACGGTGGTAACGGCATCTAGCGGCACCATGCCGGAAGTGGGTGAACGCGTAGGGCCAGAAACACTTTCCCCCGAATTGCCGCTGATACCCGGCAGATAAAGTTGGGAAAGTGAGGAAAGGTTGGTCTGGAACTTGGGGTCTGCTTCCAGAATAACGCGATACTGGTTGGACTGCGTATAGATGGTAGAAATCTGCCGCTGACCAAAGCTGTCATACAACACGTTATCAACGGTTTGCGGCGTGATGGAATAACGTGCTCCGGTGGCTCTATCCAGCGTAACCTTTGCCACCAGCCCAGATGCCTGCAAATCCGATGTGACATCAGAAAGCGCAGGTTCCTGCTTCAGGCGGTCCAGCAGCTTTGGCACCCATGTCTCAAAGGCACTGTATTCTGGGTTTTCAAGCAGGAACTGGTATTGCGTAGCCGTAACTGTTGTATCCAGAGAAAGATCCTGAATAGGCTGCATATACAGCTTGATACCGGCTACCTGTGAGGTTTCATCGGCCAGCCGCCGGGCAATTTGCGCCGCTGTGCTTGTGCGGTCATCATGCGGTTTCAGGTTGATAAGAAACCGGCCCTGATTAAGCGTGGCGTTCTGCCCATCCACCCCAATAAAGGAAGAAAGCGAGACCACATCCGGGTCTTTCAGCAGCACTTTGGCAAGTTCTTGCTGATGCTCTTTCATGCTCTCAAACGAGATGGTTTGTGAGGCAACAGAAATACCCTGAATTACCCCCGTATCCTGCGCGGGAAAGAACCCTTTGGGTATAACCCACGCCAGCACACCTGTAAGCAGCAGTGTACCTACGGCCACGCACAAGGTTAGCACGCGGTGGGCCAGCACCACATCCAGTATGCGGTCATATCCGGCAATCAGCTTTTCCGTGTAGTCTTCCATCCGGGCAGACCAGCGCTGGAATGCTGTTGTGGCAGAACCGGCATCATGCACACGTTCAGAAAGAATACGCGCACACATCATCGGCACCAGTGTAAGCGAAACCACAGCAGACAGAATGATGGTAACGGCCAGTGTAAGCGCAAATTCATGGAACAGGCGGCCCACAACATCGCCCATAAACAGCAGTGGAATGAGCACCGCAATCAGCGAGATGGTGAGCGAGATAATGGTAAAGCCAATTTCCCCGGCCCCTTTCAGGGCGGCTGTCATACGGTCTTCTCCCGCTTCCACGTAGCGGGAGATGTTCTCGATCATGACAATGGCATCATCCACCACAAAGCCGGTGGCGATGGTAAGCGCCATAAGCGAAAGGTTATCCAGCGAGAAATCCAGCAGATACATCACTGCCAGCGTGCCGATAATGGAAAGCGGCACAGACAGGCTGGGAATAATGGTGGCAGGGATATTGCGCAGGAATACAAAAATAACCGCCACAACCAGCGCGAGGGATAAAAACAGTTCGCCCTGTACATCGGACACAGAGGCGCGAATGGTGGTGGTGCGGTCTGTTAGCGGGGTAATATCAATACCCGGGGGCAGCGTTTCCCGCAGGGCAGGCAGGGTGGCTTTTACGTTGTCCACCACAGAAATTACGTTGGCGCCGGGCTGGCGCTGCACGTTCATGATCAGTGCGGGCGTAAGGTTGGACCACGCCGCAAGCTGCGTGTTTTCCGCACCGACAACCACCGTTGCGACATCACGCAGGCGGATAGGGCCGTTGTTCTGATAGGCGATAACCTGATTAAGCAGCACATCCGCACTGGTAATCTGCCCATCCACCTGCAACGTGGCGGCCTTTTGCGGGCCATCAAACGTACCGGTAGGGGAGTTTACGTTCACGTTGCCAATGGTGGTGCGCAACGTGTCCAGATCCATACCGTAGGATGTAAGCTTGGGAATGTTAACCCGCACCCGAATGGCTTTGCGGTTGCCACCAGAAAGCGTTACCAGCCCCACGCCGGAAATCTGGCTGATTTTTTGCGCCAGGCGCGTATCCACGTAGTCTTCCACTTCTGGCAGCGGAATGGTGGAAGATGTAATGCCCAGTGTTAGCACAGGTGTATCCGCCGGGTTTACCTTGGCGTAAACCGGAGGGGCTGGCAGATCTGTTGGCAGCAGGGAATTGGCCTGGTTAATGGCAGCCTGAACTTCCTGCTCCGCCACATCTATGGAAGTATCCAGCGCAAAACGCAGGGTAATAACCGATGCCCCACCAGATGAGCGTGATGTCATCTGGTCCAGCCCCGGCATCTGGCCAAACTGGGTTTCCAGCGGGGCAGTTACAGAGGTGGACATGACATCTGGCCCAGCGCCGGGGTAGAATGTTTCAACCGTAATGGTTGGATAATCTACCTGCGGCAGGGCGGAAACGGGCAGAAAATGGTAGCCCAGCAGGCCAGCCATAAAAATGGCCAGCATAAGCAGAGTAGTGGCAACCGGCCTGCGAATAAAAAGGGCTGAGGGGTTCACTTTGCCGCGGAATCCGATGCTGGAGTGGTTTGTGCAGGAATGGTGACTTTAATGCCGGCACGCAGATGGTCTGTGCCATCTGTTACCACTCTGTCACCATCCTTCAGGCCAGAGGGAACAACAATGTTGGTGCCATCTGATGTGCCCGTGGTAACGGGCCGCACTTCAACGGTGTTATCGGCCTTTACAACGTAAACAAATAGGCCATTGGGGCCAGTTTGCACTGCTGTTGTGGGCAGTAGCAGCACATTGTTAAGTGTTTTAACCAACAGGCGGGCATTTACAAACTGGTTGGGAAACAGATGCTCATCCGTGTTGGGGAAGATGGCACGCAGGCGCACGGTGCCAGTGGAGGTATCTATTTCACTATCCAGCGTGCTAACGGTGCCATCCGCAATTTTTTGCGTATTGGAACTGTTCCATGCCTCTACGGAAAGGGATTTTTGGGTGCGTAGCTCTTCCGCCACTTCAGGAAGCTGATCCTGCGGGAGTGTGAAGATAACAGAGATAGGCTGCATCTGCGTTAGAATAGCCAACCCGCCAGATTGACCCGCCGTAACGTAATTGCCCTTATCCACAGCACGTATGCCAATACGGCCATCTACAGGTGCAATAATATGGCAGTAAGTGATCTGGAGCTTCTGGTTATCCACCAAAGCCTGATCGGATTTTACCGTGCCTTCCAGTTGCTGCACGATAAACTGCTGATCCTTGGCCGTTTTAGCATCAATACTGTCCTGTCGGATCAGGCGCTGGTAACGCGCGCTATCTACGCGTGCCTGTGCAAGCTGGGCTTTATCTGCGGCAAGCTGGCCTTCATATTGGGCTAGCAACACCTCATAAGGGCGGGTGTCTATCAGCGCCAGCAGATCACCTTTGTGTACGTGCTGCCCTTCCGTAAACAGCACGTTCATCAGGTAGCCTTCCACGCGGGTTTGCACGGTTACGTTGGTAATGGGGATAACCGTTCCCAGCTCGGTAAACACCACGGGCATGGAGCCACTATGTACCGTTTGTACGGCAACGGGCTGCGCCTGAGATGTATCAGCCGTGTGGTGTTTGCCCTTTTTATGCGTTCCGCTGCTGGTGTCTCCATGCGGGCGCAGGAAGGCAAAGGCCAGCACGCATGCACCTGCCAGAGCTATGCCTGCAAGTAACATCCGTTTTTTACGGGGAGGGCGCGGAGATGGTGAAGACGGAGAAACGGGAGTGGCTGGCTGATGTTCATCCATGTGGCGCGCTGCGTATTACCTAAAAATAAGGAATATTGGTTCAGATAGGAAAATAAAGGCCAGAATAAGGTTTTATAATCCATCTGAGAGAAGTGATGGGAGCTGGAAAGCAGGAAGTTCTGCTTTCACCGTAAAACGTACCACATGGATATGGGAAGGGCTTGTTACGTTTTTTAACGTTTGTTTCCGCTCATGGAGGCCCCGGCAGAAGGTGCAAGGCTTGCCGCAAATGGCACAGCCAGAAGAGATACAGCCCCAGTTGCCAGAAAACCTGCGGAAAAATCGCCCAAAGTGGGTGTTGTGTGGCCATATATTTGCCCCAGCACGGTAAGCGTGCCCGCAGCAATACATATGCCAGCAGAAAGCATGATCTGCTGCATGGTGGAATACAGGCTGGTTGCAGCGCTCATGTTACTTGCTGGCACATCAGCATAGGCAATGGTGTTGTAAGCGGAAAACTGGATAGCTTGCGCAGCTCCGGCACATGCTAAAATAAGCGAAAAAAGCCACAAGGCATGCGGTAGCCGAAAGCTCGCTACCAGTGTAAAAACGACAGCAGCGGAAATGCCATTGAACATCAGCACCTTCCGAAAGCCCCAGCGCCGCAAAATGGCGGGTACAAAGGGCCGCGTTATTAACGCCCCAATGGGGGCTGTAAATGTGACCAGCCCGCTTTGGGCAGCGTTGAGCCCCATGCCGATTTGCAGAAAGGATGGCATGAGAAAGGGCAGCGAGCCCACTGCCACGCGTGAGGCCGCGCCCGCTAAAACAGAAATCCGAAATGTGGGAATGCGCATAAGCCGGAAATCTAGCAATGGCGCGGGAATGCGGAAGGCATGAATGCAGTAAAGGGCCATCAGAAGGCTGCCTGCGCCCAGCATAAGCACGCGCAAAGTTATTGAACCTTCTGCGTGGCTGAACAGTTCTGCAAAAACAGAAAGCAGCGCCAGCCCACCCCCGGCCAGCACCATGCCCTTTAAATCAAACGGCGCAGGTGAGGGCTCGCGAATTTGTGGAATAAAGCGCCATGTAAGCCCTAGCCCGACCAGCCCGATAGGAATGTTGAGGTAAAAATTCCACCGCCATGAAAACCATGTGGTGATAAATCCACCAACCACCGGGCCAAGCAAAGGGCCAAGCGTTGCGGGCAACATCATCCACGTCATGGTGCGCACAAGCTGATCACGCGGTGTGCTGCGGATAATCACAAGCCGCCCTATGGGCACCATAAGGGCGCCGCCAATACCTTGCAGCGTACGCATGCAGGCCAGAAAGGGAAGGGAGTTTGCTTGAGCGCAAAACAGAGAGCTGGTGACAAAAATGCAAATGGCCACCATCAGCACAGACCGGCTGCCCAGCCGGTCTGCCAACGCACCAGAAGCCGGTATGAAAATAGCTAACCCAATAATATAGGATGTGAGTGCAACAGAGGTTGCAACTGTATCAACGTGTAAACTGTTAGCAATAGAAGGCAGAGCTGTTGCCAGAATGGTGCCATCAAGCTGTTCCATAAACATCATGGAGGCAACGATCAGGGCGGTGAACTGCGCTTTGGTCGGGCGTGGCATGCCTAGTCAGAAACGTGTTTTTGCGGTCTGATGCAACCTATGATCCTGCAAGCACTGTTTTGTTACGGCAAGCAGGCGGGTAGGATTGCACTCAAAGTTTAAGGAAAAAGTCATGGCTGAAGATAAAATCAAGAATGTTGAAAGCAAGGTTGAAGGCGCAGCAACAGATGCCAAAGGCCATGTTAAAGATGCCATCGGCGGTTTGACAGGTAATATTGGCATGCAGGCCGAAGGTAAGTTCGATCAGTTTGCTGGCCACATGCAGCAGGATTTTGCAGATCTGTACGAAGAAGGTGAAGGCGTGCTGGAAAAGGCAGCAACCTTTGTGCGGGATAAGCCCCTGCTTTCATTGGGTATTGTATCCGCTATTGGCCTTGTTCTGGGCTGGCTGATCTTCCCCCGTCGCAAGCGTTCTTGAAAAATTAGTTTACCGGGACTCTTGCGCTCCTAGGTAAAAAAATGCTTCTCCTTCCCTGCGGAGTCGCAGTTGATGCGACTCGGTTAATTTAGCCGAGTCGCATCAAATGGATGGAAAGAGAAGCAATGCCGGACTTTACGCGGGAACAGCAGCTGGGTGGCCGAGTGGCCGGGGTGGATGAAGTGGGCCGTGGTCCGCTGGCAGGCCCCGTGGTTGCTGCCGCCGTGGTGTTTGGGGCTGGTGTACCTGCTGATCTTGCCGCCGTTATTGATGATTCCAAAAAATTAAAACCAGCTGTGCGCGAAGCCATAGCGGAACGCCTGCCGCAAGTGCCGGGTATTGAAATCGGCATTGGGGCAGCTTCCACTGCGGAAATCGATAAGCTGAACATTCACCATGCAGCCCATCTGGCCATGCAAAGGGCGGTAGGCCGCCTGCCGCGCCTGCCAGACCACGTGCTGGTGGATGGCAACAAGCTGCCGGATTTTGGCTGCGCTGCACAGGCTATTGTGGGCGGAGACAGGGTAAGCCTGTCTATTGCTGCGGCATCTATTGTGGCCAAAGTGGTGCGAGACCGCGCTATGGCTCGGCTGGATGCGCGCTGGCCTGATTACGGCTGGGAGAAAAACGCGGGCTACGGCACGGCTGTTCATCGCAAGGCGCTGATCAGCGTGGGCATTACACCGCACCATAGAAAGACGTTCGGCACAGTGCGCCGGCAGCTAGAAGAACATTATTCGGCGGAGAAGCAGGTATGAGCGGCGCAAAATCAGCATCCATGGAACTCCCTATTGATCAGATCCTCCGTGGTGAATGCGTGGAAACCATGCGTTCCCTGCCTTCTCGTTCTGTGGATTGTGTGTTTGCAGATCCGCCATACAACCTCCAGTTGCGTGGAGAACTGCGCCGCCCAGATGATACGCTGGTGGATGGCGTGGATGATGACTGGGACAAATTCTCTGATCTGGAAGAATATGACCGTTTCACCCGTGCATGGTTGGCAGAGGCCCGCCGTGTGCTGCATAAGGATGGCACAATTTGGGTGATTGGCTCCTATCATAACATCTATCGCATTGGCGCCATTTTGCAGGATCTGGGCTTCTGGATTCTCAATGACATTGTGTGGCGTAAATCCAACCCCATGCCCAATTTCCGTGGTCGGCGTTTTACCAATGCACATGAAACCCTTATCTGGGCCGCACGTGGGCAGGATAGCCGGTACCGTTTTAACTACCAGGCCATGAAGGCGCTGAATGATGATGTGCAGATGCGCTCAGACTGGTATCTGCCCCTGTGCACAGGCAATGAGCGCCTGCGGAATGAACACGGGTTGAAGCTACATCCGACCCAAAAACCAGAAAGCCTGCTGCATCGCGTGCTGCTGGCTTCCACCACGGTAAATGATGTTATTCTAGACCCATTCTCCGGCACAGGCACCACGGCTGCTATGGCGCGCCGTTTGCGGCGGCATTTTATCGGTATTGAACGCCACCCGGATTATGTAGAAGCTGCCATGGCGCGTGTGGCCGCTGAAACGCCGCTGGAAGCCGATGCCGTGCAGACCACGCAGGATAAGCGTGAAGCCCCGCGTATTCCTTTCGGCTCATTGGTGGAGCAAGGGGTTATTGCTGCTGGTACGGTAGTGTGTGACAAAAAACGCCGTGTACATGCGACTGTTTCGCCTGATGGCACGTTGGTAAATGGCACCAAGCGCGGTTCTATCCACAAGTTGGGTGCGCAGCTTACAAATGCTCCTTCCTGCAATGGCTGGACATTCTGGTATTTTGAACGGGCAGGGGAATTGTTGCAGCTTGATGTGCTGCGGCAGGAAACACTGCATAAAACAGCGCAGGCATAACTGCGCTGTTTTATATGGCGTAAGAAAATACTTTAAAAACAGAATATAAAAAGGCAGCGTTTTAGCTGCCGCCAAAGCCCAAAAAGCCCACAGAAGGTTGTGCGGTGCCGCCTGTGCTATCGTACCGCCGTTCTTGTATTTGCTTCTGTTCGTCCTGCTCATAACGGGCATTATTGATACCGCCAGAAACAACAGGTTCCGAACCACCATCCATGCTGCCACCGTAAGAATGCGGGTTATCAGCCGGAGTGCGGAGGGAAAGCAGAAGGAAGGTAATGGGGTTACGGTTAAGGTCGATAGACATATCCAGAGGTGTCTGACCCAGAATATTATGCCCGTTCAGATCCGCCCCACGGTTAATGGCATCTTTTGCAGCAGAAATGCTGCCACGGTTAATGGCATCAAACAGGGCGGCTGTGGGTTCCACATCCTTATTGGATTTATCCCCGTCATCTTCATCCAAGCCTGATGCACCGGGAATATTGGTGGGCGGGGCAGCCTGTTTGGCAGCCTGCGCGGCTTCCGCCTTTTTGGCGTCTTCAGCAGCAGCAGCTTCATCGCCCCCTTGTGCCTGCGCCCAGACGGGAGTGGTGGCAAAGCAGGCAAAACTGCCCATAAGCACGGCAGAAGAAGCAAGGCGGCAGAAACGGGTCATTGTCTGTCCATCATTACACGTATGCGTCATGCTATCACACCGCATAATGGTGTGAAAGTGGAGAGACCGCACACCCCACTCTTTCCCTGTTGTTATCAATTCCGGCCTTCACGCCACCATCCTGCAAAAAGGAAGGCGAGAGATACCAGCAGCATGCTCCATGTTGGCAATAAGGGTTCTGCACTTTTGCCCGTTACAATATGCGCGCCACGTTGCGGGAAGGCCAGCCAATTTGCGCCGTGCAGGGTGGAGGATTCTGCCATCCGAATGGTGGGTATGGCCAAATGTCCGGGCGTACCCAGCCAGAACACACCACCGCCAGACTGCTGCACAATAGGCGCCAGCTTGGTGGCTGTGGCCCGTAAATCCGTCATTTCACGGATATCGCTTTGCACTGGAGCTGCGTAGGCGGTGTGGGTGCCATCTGTTACCTGCCAGATTCCTGCTTCATTGGCGGGCATGGTTGCTGTCTGGCTGCCATCCTGTGGGGCAGCATGCAGGTGCGGGGATGTTTGCGTGCCCGAAGGCGCCGTGATGGTGACACCGGGCAGAGTGGCTTCGGTGCTGATACTGTGGCGCGTTACGGTTAACACGTTGTCTGTAATGCTGGCAGCCAGTTGTTCTTCTTCCAGCTCTGGCTCTTTCATCAGCCAATGGGAAATCCGGCGCAGTAATTCCGCCTGCGGTCCGCCACCACCTTCACCGCGAGACCAAAGCCAGATCTGGTCAGAAAGCAGGAGGGCCACACGGCCCTGATCCACTCGGTCTAGAACCAGCAGAGGGGCGGCATCTGGTCCGCTCATCAGCACTTCACCATGTGTGCTGTCTGGTTTGAGAGCGCGGTACCAAGGCCCCCATGCGCCAGCAACGGTTGTGGTGCTATCTGGCACGTTGGCATCGGGCGTACCAGAAAGAGCAGCCGTAACAGGGTGTTGGCGGCCTTGCGCAGTTAACCGAGGGCGGAACTGGCGCTCAACCATGCCTGTTTCTGGCGGCACATGCGCGGGCAGCACATCGCCTACAGGGGTTTCCTGTAATGATCCGGGGCCTACAAATTCCGGCCCAGCGGTTAGCAACAACCCACCACCACGGCGCACAAAGTTGGCAATGTTTTCCAGATAGCTGTGGGGCAGAATGCTGCGGTTTTCAAAACCATCCAGAATGATCAGGTCAAACTGGTTGATCTTGTCCTGAAATAGTTCCTTTACGGGAAAAGCAATGAGCGCCAGATCAGATAGCGGCGTGCCATCATCTTTTTCTGGTGGACGCAGAATGGTGAAGTGGATCAGATCCACTGCCGGGTCTGCTTTCAGCAACCGGCGCCAGACACGCTCCCCTTGGTTGGGGGTGCCGGAAATCAGCAAAACCCGCAGCCTGTCCCGAATACCCATAATATGGGTGATGTTTTGATTATTCAGTTGTGAGATTTCCCCCGACAGAGGGGAAACCGAAAGGCTGATAAGCATCTGCCCCGGCCGTGCAACAGGGATGCTGATATCTTGCGGCGTGCCTGTAACAACAGGGATGACCACAGGCTCTTCCCCATTCACGCGTAAGGTAAGTTCCGCTGGTGTGCCAGTATGCGTGCCGGGGCCGGAATCTTCGGCCAATACGCGTAAATGTGCGGGTTGTCCGGCAATGGCGTAGGGCGGTGCTTCTAGTATCTGGAGCTTGCGGTCTATTTCCTCACCTTTGGCGGTCAGCAACACATGCAGGGGTAGGGGAGTTTGTTCTCTCGCAGCAGTGTGCGGGCGCAGGCGATCTGGCAGGCTGGCCGGAATATCAGCAACCTGACCATCTGTAACCATCATGGCGCCAGCAAGCTGATCGGGTGGAATATCTGCTGCAGCCTGATCCAGGGCTTCAAACAGGCGGGTGCCGTCATGCCCGTTCTGGCGCACTGTAACGGTACGAATATTCAGCCCTTCCACCTGCATGTGGGCCAATGCATCTGCCGCCTGCCGGGCAATAGCTGCCCGTTGTCCGATAGACATGGAAGGAGATTGATCTACCAGCATAAGGGCGGTTTGGGGCAGGCTATGCCAGCTTTCACGCAGATGCTGCGGGCCCGCCAGCCAGAACAGAAGCGAGGCAAGAGCAGCCAAGCGCAGCAAGGCCCCGCGCGCGCCGTTATACAGGCTCCACGCACAAAGTATCAGGCCCCCAATGCCTAGTAGAGCCAGCAGCCATAAAGGCAGAAGTGGCGCAAAACCAATGGATTGCATTAGATTGTTTATCATGGCCGGTCTTCCAGCCGTTTCAGCAGCATGGGCACATGCACTTGGTCTGCCTTATAACTGCCGGTAAGCGCGTAAATGACAATATTTAGTCCAAAGCGATAAGCCAGTAACCGCTGCTCTGCGCCACCAGGAATAACCGCAAAGGGCGTATTGCCAGATGGATCAACCGCCCAAGCGTGTGCCCAGTCTGCCGAGCCGATAATAATGGGGCTGACTTCATCATTTCCGGCATCGCCTTCCCGCGCCACCCAGATGGGCTGGCCAGCGTAACGGCCCGGAAAGTCATGCAGCAGGTAAAAAGTATGCGCCAGTAGGTGGTGGTCATTCATGGTTACGAGGGGCGGCACTGTTAGCCCTGTTGTAGCACGGCGCAGGGCGGCACGCGTGCCCGGAGCATCTCCGGCAAAGCTGGCATCATCTGTGGTGCCGTCTGGCGTGTCCTGTCCTTGGGTATCAATGAGCAAAATGCCACCATGCGCCATAAAACGGTTGAGTGCGGCTATCATGGCGGGAGAGGTATGAGCATCTGGCGTAATCGGCCAGTATAGCAATGGATAGTAGGCTAGATCATCCGTTTCGGGGTGCACGCCATCAGGGTGGCCCAGCACGGCAGATGTGCGGGCATTCGTAAAATCCGCCAAACCCTGAAGCCCTTGGCGCGAGGCTTCATCTACATCTTCATGCCCGGTCAACACGTAGGCCAGACGTGTTTCAAGTGCTGCTCCGGGCACGGAGGGTAAGGTTTGTTGTGCAGGAACCGGCGGTTGTGTATCTGCTGCATGGGCCGGAGCGGCCATGCCGAACAGCAGCCCGCCTATAACCAATGCAGCCGTATGAGCGCGGTTGGTAACCAAAAGCCCTTTGCGCATCAGCAGAACCACAGCGCCATCAAGCAACAGCAGAACAATGGCTGCCAGAAGGCAGAAGCGCCCCAGAGGCACATCCGGCTGTTGTCCTGCCGGATCTGTAATAAGACCCACGGCGCTTTCAGGATGCAGCGTGGCAACGTGGTCCGCGGCATTTAAGGCGCGGCGGCCAGAACCGGGGCCATACAGGCCCGGAGGGTGCGCGGGGGAAACATCCGTGCTGGCAAAGGCGGAAGCTTTTAGGCCGCGCGCATAAGGTGGCGGAGGGCCAGCAATACCTGCACCATCCAGCGTAAGGGCTGGTTGCAATATGGCATCATCCGCTGGCACACTTACGCCGTTTGCGTGGTCTGTCAGCCTTTGCAGCATGGAGACAAACAACCCGGAAAGCGGCAGGTTAGACCAATCTGTCGTGCTGCTGACATGGAACAGCACAATTTCACCTTTGCCCAGCGCGGCATGTGTAACCAGAGGCGTGCCATCTGCCAGCCGTGCCCATGTATGCTCAGTAAGTGTGGCGGAGGGGCGTGCCAGAACCTGCCGAGAGACTGTGACATCATGAGGAGGCACTAAACCAGCGAATGGGGAGGTGGCATCAAACTTGGCAAGTTTTTGCGGGGTGCCCCATGTCATGGAGCCGCCGAGTTGGCGTGCACCATCCAGCAAAGCGACGGGAAGCAGATCTTGCATGGTCTGCTGGGTATTGTCGTTCTCGGTGGTTTCAGTCGCATCATCATGCTGGGCACCGGCAAGGGCTGGTCCTGCAAAGCGGATGAGTGTGCCGCCATTTTTAACCCATTCACGCACTTTTTCTCGTGTTTCCGGGTCTGCCAATGTGCCATCAGGCGCAATTAAAACAGAAAGCGGGCGGCTTAAAAGCGCCAATGGCGTGCCTTCATGCAATTCGGCAGAAGGGGCAAGAGCGCGGCGCAAATAGAACAAAGACCCCACTAAAGGTGTATCCGCTCCGCCGGAAGCCAGAAGCCCTACCGGATGCAGGCGGCTGCTTTCATCCATTAGCACTGTGGTGGCAGCGCTAGCTGTGCCTGCAAGCGTAAGCGTATCTATGCGGTTGCGCACGGCGGCAGGCAAGTTCACAGCAATATTGGCGTGACCAGATTGTGCGGGCAGGGTTACGGGTACAACGGCCAGTGTGCCCCCATCTTGCGTATGCGCAATAACATTAAAACTGCGTGGAGCCGCAGCAGGCATCGCCACCAGCCGTGCCATGACGTTATTGCCTTTATCGACCACCGGAGCCAGAGCCACAGCGTTTTGATGCGGAAAGCGCACTTCCCGCACGCGCCCTAAACGTTGCAGGGTGTGCGTAAACGCGCCATCGCTGGGGGTGGCAACACCATCCGCCAGATACAGAATACTGCCAAATGTTTGTGCCGCTAGATGTTCCAGTGTGTGGGCGGCAGCTAAGCGATCTACTTGCCAAGGTTCTGGGCGCAACGCGTTTAGATGCTGCCGCACTTGAGCAACTGGCAAGGGGGCGAGGCTTTCTGCCACAGATGTTTCGGCTTCCGGCGCGGTGGTAAGCAACAGCACGGGACGTTTGGCGCGTTCGGCATCATCCAGAAAATTCTGGGCAGCGGCTAAACGTTCGTTCCAGTCTGCGGCGCTGAACATGCCGTTATCTATAATAAGCAACACCGGGCCAGATCCTTGCTGGGCGGCATTGTGCCCCGGTAGCACTGGCCGGGCCAAGCCAAGAACCAACAAAGTAACAGCGAGCAGCCGGAGGAGCAGCAACCACAGCGGAGAGCGTGCAGCCTCGGTATGGCGTGGTTTCAGGCTGGCCAACAGTTTTACAGGCGGAAACACTTGTTGGCGTGGGCGCGGGGGTATTGCACGCACAAGCCACCACACCAACGGCAGCGTAAGCAGGCCCAGTAGGGCAAGGGGAGCCAGAAAAATCATACCCGGCGGCCCATCAAATTATGCAGGGCCAGCAAGGTGGGCGTGGCTGGAGTATCGGTAACATGGCAAATATAATCATGCCCAAGGCTTGTAGCCATTTGCTCAATCTGGCTGCTACGTGCAGATGCCAGATGGGTGTAATCTGCACGCAATGTTTGCACATGGGGCAGCTCAATGGGCGGTTCCTGCTCCAGCCCCGTAAACTCAACGCGCCCTTCATAGGGCAGGGAAAGCTCTGCCGGATCTGCGATATGGAGAATATGTGCACGCACGCCCTGCGCTGCACATTGATGCAGCAGACCGCGCAGGGCCTCTGTTTCACACAGCAGATCACTGGTCAGCAGTAAATGTGCATGGCGCGGCAGCGCGACAGCGGCAGGCAGCGTATTTTTTTGCGGCGAGGAAGCCTGAAACACCAAAGCCAATGCCAGACGCTCCAGAAGGCTGCCTCCAGAGGGTAGATGCACCATACCGGATGAAGAAAGCAGCCGAATGCGTTCTCCCCCACGAGCAAGAGCAGCGGCCATTGCCAGCGTGAGTAGAATGGCGCTTTCCAGCTTGGTGGGCATGTTGGTGCGGGAGTGCCAGTTCATGGAGCCAGAAAGATCACACCACAACAGAATGGTTTGCGCGCTTTCGGCTTCTGTTTCGCGCACATAAGCATGGGTGCTGCGGGCGGACTGTCGCCAGTCTATATGCGCAGCAGGCTCTCCCGGCTGGGCTGGGCGATATTGCCAGAAGGTATCTCCCCACCCCGCGCGATGTTGCGGGTGCTGCCCGGCCGCCAGTGTGGCGGCGGTGCGATTGGCCTGCACAATTAAATCGGGCATGCGTGCCGCCAAGGCCTGTGCTTGTTGAGTAAGCGTGGCAGGTTGCCCGATGGCAGCAGAACTATCTGCCAGCGCGGCAAAATGCGGAGCCTGTGTGGTGCCAGCCTTATTGCGGCGGAATGCGGCGGTAAGAAAGGAGGGGCCGCGCAATGGCTTTAACCCAGTTGTTGCAGAAGGCGAGAGATTACATCCTGAATTTGCACACCTTCAGCGCGGGCGGCAAAAGTAAGCGCCATACGGTGGGCCAGAACAGGCTGGGCCAGTGCCGCAACATCATCCATGCTGGGGGAAAGTCTGCCATCCAGCAAGGCGCATGCGCGGGTGGCCAGCATAAGCGTTTGTGCGGCACGCGGGCCGGGGCCCCAAGCAATTTGTTCACGCAAGGTGGCATCTTGCGTGGTTTCTGGCCGGGCGTTGCGCACCAGGTTGAGAATGGCATCCAGCACTTTTTCACCTACCGGAATACGGCGCACCAGTGCCTGTGCTTCCAGCAGGCTTGCGGCATCCATAAGGGTTTGGGGCTGTTCTGTTTGTGCGCCGGTGGTGGCCAGCAGCATCTGCCGTTCCGCAGCTTCATCAGGGAAGGAGAGCGGAATTTGCAGCATAAAGCGGTCAAGCTGCGCTTCTGGCAGCGGGTAGGTGCCTTCCTGCTCCATAGGGTTCTGGGTGGCCAGAACATGAAAAGGGCGTGGCAAAGGGTATTCTGTTCCGGCTACGCTTACGCGGTGTTCCTGCATGGCTTGCAGCAGCGCAGACTGTGTACGGGGGCTGGCGCGGTTGATTTCATCCGCCATCAGCAACTGGCAGAATACCGGGCCGGGCACAAAGCGGAAGCTTCGGTGGCCAGAGGCATCTTCATCCAGAATTTCACTGCCCGTAATATCGGAGGGCATAAGGTCTGGCGTAAACTGCACGCGGCGCGAATCAAGCCCCAGCACTGTTCCCAAAGTTGTGACCAGCAATGTTTTGCCTAAACCGGGCGCCCCCACCAAAAGCGCGTGGCCACCAGCAAGAATGGTGGCAAGCGTTTGGCGGATAACCTGTTTTTGGCCAAAAACAATGCGAGAGGTTTCCTGCTGCACGGCTTGCAGCCGTTCGCAGATACGGTCTGCCTCCCGCACTTCGGGAGGAGATGAGGGCTGTTGCGCGGGCTGCGATGCGTCTGATGCGGTCATGGTTCCAGTGTGAAGCACATACGGGGCTTACATCAAGCGGGGTATCATCCCTATATCATCAGGATGACGGTATGGACACGTATTACAGGATGATAGGCCAGTGAAAGGCGAACACGCAGTGAGTGGCGACAGTCTTGCCTGTTCGGGGCATCAGGAAAGCCCGGAAAGAAAAAGGCATGACTTGGGATACCTGCCTTTTCTGGTGCGGCGCGATGGCGTGTGGCTTTATAGGGGCACGCCCATAAAACGTAAGGCCATGCTGTGCATGTTTGGCTCCATGCTCACGCGGGATGAAAAAGGGGCATACCTGCTACGCTCTCCTTTTGAGACCGGGTATATTGAAGTGGAAGACGTGCCTTTTCTGGCGGTAGAGCTGGATTGGACAGGCTGCGGCAGAATGCAGCGTCTGTGTTTTCGCACCAATATGGATGAAGTGGTGGTGGCTGGGCCAGAGCACCCGATTCGGACAGATTGGAACATGCCGCCAGAAGCGTGCCCGGAGAGTTGCCCACCCTATATCCGCTTGCGAGAGGGGGATGATAGGCGCTTTCCGTTAGAAGCGCGTCTGTCTCGCCCAGTGTGGTACGAGCTGGCCGCTTTGGCAGAACCAGGCGTGTGCCAAGGGGTTCCCTGCATGGGCGTGTGGAGTTGCGGGTGCTTTTTTCCGCTTTCCAGGCAATCATCCGGCACAGATTGCGACGCATGACTCGCACTTTATTGCACCGGCTGGCTCCTGCACGTTTGCATGCGCTGGAGCAGATATGGGCCGTGCTGCCTGAAGCACGGCTTGTTGGCGGTGTGGTGCGTGATTTGATGGTGGGGCGCGCTATTGCAGATGTTGATCTGGCAGTGCCGCAACCGCCCGAAGAGGTTATGCAAGGCCTGAAGGCGCAGGGCATTACAGTTGTGCCTACCGGGTTGGCGCATGGCACAGTGACAGCGGTTATCGATTCCGCGCCCTATGAAATTACCACCCTACGGCGCGATGTGGAAACAGATGGACGGCACGCCGTGGTGTGCTGGACAGACAACTGGCAGGAAGATGCCGCGCGCCGAGATTTTACAATCAACGCCATGTCCTGTGACAGCACAGGTGCTGTGCATGATTATTTTGGCGGCCAGCAAGATCTGGCAGAAGGAACTGTGCGTTTTGTAGGCGATGTCACGCTGCGGATACAGGAAGATGCGCTGCGTATTCTGCGGTTTTTTCGCTTTTGGGGGCGCTATGGGCAGGGGCGGGCAGATGCACAGGCCATGCAGGCCATTACTGCGCAGGCGGCGTTGCTGAACGGCCTGTCTGTTGAGCGGGTATGGTCTGAACTTAAACGTATTCTGGCTGGGCCGAAGGCGCAGGATGTTGTGTATTTGATGCAGCAGGCCGGTATTCTGCCTGTTCTGTTGCCAGAAGGTGCAAATGTGCCTTTGTTTGCACGGTTGATGGCGTTTAATCCGCCAGCAGATGCACTGCTGCGGCTTGCTGCTTTGGTGCCGAATAAAAGCGCAGATATGGCACGCCGCCTCAAATTTTCTCGCGCTGAAGCCGCACGCCTCAAAGCCATGCAGGCTGAACCCGTACCTTTGCCCAAGATGTCCGATGCGCAATTACGCCATTTATTGGCAGATACTCCGCCAGATATTCTGGCTGCACGCAGTTGGCTGCATCAGGCGCGGTATTCTGATGTTTTGGGCGAAGAACTGCGGCAACGTTTAGCGCAGCTTGAAATCCCTGTGTTTCCGATAGCAGGGCGAGATTTGCTAGAGGCAGGCTGCCAGCCGGGGCCGCACGTTGGGCAGGTGCTGAAAGATGTGCGTAACTGGTGGCAACAGGGTGGTTGCAGCGCAGATAAACAGGCTTGTCTGGCCTATGCGTTAGAGCTGGTGAAAGCGTTGCCATAATAAAACCATGCGTCAGCCTCTTACGCGAAAGGGGGGGAGGCTGTTAGAGAAGACGCATGACGTCACAAGCATCTGCTTCCTCTACCCGTTCGTCCCGTTCTTCCCGCGATTTATTGCCGGATGATACCCGCGTGCTTCTGAGGCGGTTATGGCGGCAGCAGGTGCGCCATTTTCCCGGTAACCTTACGGCTGTTGTGCTGCTTACGGTATTAACAGCCGGGCTTACTGCATTGTACCCGCTGGTTATTCAGCGTGCGCTGGATATGTTTTCCAGCCATGATTCCCGCATTCTGTATCAGGTGCCGCTGTTGGTGGTGCTGATTACGGTTGCCAAATCCATTTCTCAATACGCGCAAACGCTGGCGTCTCAGGGGTTGGTGCTCAAGGTTATTCGTGGTTTGCAAAGCGAGATGTTTGCGCATCTGATGCAGGCGGATATTACCGATGTAGAGCGTGAAGCTCCGGCCAAACTGGCAGCACGTTTTACCACGGATGCCGTTTCTATCCGTGAAGCCATGATCCGCGCAGTAAACTCGCTGGGTGATGTTGTGACCGTGGTGGGGCTGATTGCCTCCATGTTTTACATGGATTGGGAACTCAGCCTGATAGCCGGTCTGCTTTACCCCATTGCCGCAGTGCCTATTCAAAAGCTGGGCAAACGCGTGCGGCGCGCTTCTGGTGGCATGCAGGAACGGATTGGGGAAACCGCTGCTTTTCTAACAGAAAGCTTTAGCCAGGCTCGTACTGTGCGCGTGTATCGGCTTGAACAGCGCGAGGAAGAACGCGCGGCCATTTCCTTCGATCATCTGCATCAGGCCATGCTGCGTATTACGCGCGGTCGTGCACGTGTTGACCCCTTGTTAGAAGCGCTGGGTGGTTCTGCCGTGGCTGCGGTATTAGGTTTTGCAGGGTGGCGGGCCGCTATGGGCGGGGCCACATTGGGGGATTTTTCCGGCTTTGTGGCGGCTTTGTTGCTGGCAGCACGCCCCTTACGTGCATTAGGGGCCTTGAACGCCGCTTTGCAGGAAGGGTTGGCCGGGCTTGTGCGTATTTTTGAAATTATTGATGAAAAACCCGCCGTGGCAGATAGCCCCAATGCTGTGCTTCTTGGTGCCGGGCAGGGTGATCTGGTTTTTAAAGATGTCGGCTTTGTTTACCCAGATGGTCGCGTTGGTCTTTCCGGCCTTAATTTTGAGGCCAAGCCGGGCTTTACCGTAGCGCTGGTGGGGCCATCTGGTGCAGGTAAGTCCACTGCGCTTTCCCTTGTGCCGCGGCTGCATGATGTCACATCGGGCTGCATTTTACTGGATGGGCAAGATCTGCGGGATATCACACTGGCCAGCTTGCGAGATGCCATCGCTTATGTCAGCCAAGATCCGCTGCTGTTTGACCTTTCTGTGCGCGACAACATTCTGATAGGCCGCCCCACCGCCACGGAAGAAGAGGTTCAGGCAGCGGCCAAAGCAGCCGCAGCCGAAAAGTTTATTCTGGCCTTGCCCGCAGGGTATGAAACCATAGTGGGGCCGGGTGGGCAGCGCCTTTCTGGCGGGCAGAGGCAGCGTGTGGCCTTGGCGCGCGCTCTACTGCGCAACCCACGCCTTCTGCTGCTGGACGAAGCGACAAGCGCACTGGATAGTGAGAACGAAGCCGCAGTGCAGGACGCTTTGGTGACCCTGCGTAAAGGGCGTACAACGCTTGTGGTGGCGCATCGTCTTTCCACCGTACGGTCAGCAGATCTGGTGGTGGTCATGCAGGAAGGCCATGCTGTGGAATGCGGAAACCATGATGAACTCATGGCGCAAAACGGTCTATATGCGCGGCTGGTTAGAACACAGGGGTTGGAACGTTAAGGCCAGCGCAGCAGATTGGGCGAGGCAAACTGCGTCTTTTTTACAGCAAAACATTAAAAACCCAGGTTGCATGTGTGCTGAATGCCATGTGCGACTTGATGCCTGCTTGTGAACATGCCACAAAACTGACCGACCAGTTCGGTCAGAGATGAATTGACCGAAAAAGCAGGGTATGCGCCGTGCGTTTGAGATGGCAGGGAACAGTATGACAGACGACCACAACGACCAGTCTTCCGCAAATACCGGCGCACCAGCCAAGCCAGAAGAAAAGAAAAAAGAGAATCCTCGCCGCAAGATTATTCTCACTGGTGTTATTGCCGTGCTGGCTGTGGGGGCCGGTGTTTACTGGTTTATGACTCGCAATGAAGTTGAAACCGATGATGCTTTTACCGCCGGGCGCGCCATTACCATTGCGCCGCATGTTAGCGGGTATGTGACAGAACTGCTGGTGAACGATAACCAGTTTGTACGCAAAGGGCAGCTTCTGGCGCGTATAGACCCGCGAGACTGGAAAGCCGCGCGAGATCAGGCTGCTGCACAGGTTGAAAGCGCGCAGGCCTCCAAGAACGCCAGTGACATGATGCACATGGTGGCTATGCTGGAGTTTCCCGGTAAGCTGTTGCAGGCAAAAGGCCAGCTAGAAGCCGCCAAGGCTCAGGAATTTAAGGCGCAAACAGATTTCCGCCGCCAGCATGTGGTGGAACGTGCAGCAACTTCGCAGCAGGATATAGATTCCGCTCGTGCTGCGTTGGATGCCGCCAAAGCCCGCGTGATAGCCGCACAGGGTGCCGTGCAGATGGCCATGCCTGTGCAACCCAATATTCAGAACACCGCTATCCAGATCACTCAGGAAGAGGCCGCAGTTAAAACCGCACAGGCCCGGCTGGAAACGGCAAACCTGAATCTGGAATGGACAGAAATTCGTGCCCCGCATGATGGCTGGATTTCCCAACGTAATCTGGAACAGGGCAACTATGTGCAGCAGGGGCAGAATATACTGTCCATTGTGGAGCCGGAAGTATGGGTAGTGGCCAACTACAAGGAAACCCAGATTACCCGTATGAAGCCCGGCCAGAAGGTGGATATCAAGGTAGATGCCTATCCATCCCTTAAGGTGCATGGGCATATTGATTCACTGCAAAAAGGCACGGGCGCGCAGTTCAGTGCCTTTCCGCCAGAAAACGCAACCGGCAACTACGTAAAAATTGTGCAGCGCGTGCCAGTTAAAATCCTGATCGATGATGGGCTGGACCCCAACCAGCCGTTGGCACTTGGTATGTCCGTGGTGCCCACTGTGCATGTTGATACAGAAGGGCACTCTGATTCGCCGCCGCGTGATGGGGCAGAACCAGCAACCCCGGCTGCGCAATGAGCACACAGGCCGAAGTAGCCCCCGGCGGGTGGAAGCCGAAGCATAATCCGTGGACAGTCGCCTTTGTTGTGACCATGGCGGCGTTCATGGAAATTCTGGATACAACCATTGTGAACGTCTCCCTGCCACATATCGCAGGGAGCCTGTCCAGCACGTATGATGACGCTACATGGACATTGACCGCCTATCTGGTGGCCAACGGGATTGTGCTGACAATTTCCGGTTGGCTGGGTAAGGTTTTTGGCCGTAAAAACTACTTTCTTATCTGCATTGTTATGTTCACCGTATCGTCGTTTTTGTGCGGTACGGCCACCAGCCTTGCAGAACTGGTTGTTTTTCGTCTGTTACAGGGCTTTTTTGGCGGAGGGCTTCAGCCCAACCAGCAGTCCATTATTTTGGATAGTTTTCCGCCCGAAAAACGTGCCGCAGCGTTTGGCCTTACCGCCATTGCAGCCGTTGTGGGGCCGGTTATTGGGCCAACGCTGGGTGGGTGGATTACCGATAACTTCTCTTGGCGCTGGATTTTCTTCATCAACGTGCCATTCGGGTTTTTAACAACCGTTGGCGTTATGGCGTTGGTGGAAGATCCACCATGGGCGCGCAAACAAAAAGCCCCAGTGGATGCCATTGGTATCAGCCTGATTACCATTGGGTTTGCCAGCCTTGAAGTGATGGTGGACCGTGGTGAGGATGCAGACTGGTTTGGCTCCACCTTCATTCGCATTATGGGTGTGCTGGCGTTTTTGGGCATTGGTGGCGCTGTTTTGTGGCTGTTGCACGCCAAAAACCCGGCAGTGGATTTGCGTGTGTTCAAGGATCGTAACTTTGCGGTGGGCACAGCACTTATGGGGGCAATGGGGGCGCTGCTTTATGCATCCGCTATTATTGTTCCGCAGTTTGCCCAGCAGGTTATGGGGTACACGGCCACTATTTCCGGTTTGCTGCTTTCTCCGGGGGGAATTGCCGTTATCTTCCTGATCCCCATAGTGGGTAAGCTTATGACGCTCATGCCTGTGCGGAATGTGATTGCGCTTGGTTTTGGGCTTATGGGCATTGCTCTGTTTTGGTCAGCCCATTTGTTGCCATTGCTGGACTTCCATCATCTCATGCTGTTCCGCATGAGCCAGACGGCCTGTTTGGCTTTTCTGTTTGTGCCGCTTTCCACTATTGCGTATTCCACCATTCCGGAAAAACTGAATGCAGATGCTTCGGCATTATTCAGTATGGCGCGTAACGTGTTGGGGTCTTTGGCTATTTCTGGTGCCACGGCACTGCTTACAGAGCGGCGGCAGGCGCATCAGTCCTACATGGTGCAGTGGATGACGCCGTACCATCAGCCGTATAATGATTATCTGGCGCAGGCCAAGGGTGTTGCCACAGCCCACGGATACGCCCCCGGCGCGGCACAGGCCATTGCACAGCACACCCTGTTTCAGGAATTCACCCGGCAGGTGGCTATGTTGTCTTACAATGAAGTGTTCATGATCTTGGGTATAGGTTCGTTTCTTTGTGTGCCGTTCTGCTTCCTGTTTTCTGCCATTACAGGCAGTGGCAAGACGACTGGCGCACACTAAAAAGCGCAGCAAAAAGCCAATATAAAAAAGCTCCCTGATTATAGGCGGTCAGGGAGCTTTTTTATCGCGCGTTATTTTTTATGAGCGCGGTTTTGTAAACTGTGCGAAATCCTGCACCAAGCGATCATAAATTGGTTTTTTAAACCCCACATTCTGCTGGGGTAGGGTGGCAAGATCTATCCATTGCCATGCGTCAAATTCCGCAGGGGTTTGGGCATCTAGCCGGATATCGACATCTGTGCCTTCAAAAGCCAGAGCAAACCATTTTTGGGTCTGCCCCCGATACTTGCCTCCCAATGCACGACCTATAAGCTGCTGTGGCAGATCATACGTAATCCATTCGGGATGTTCGGCCAAAATACGCACTTTGTCTGTGCCAATTTCTTCTGCCACTTCGCGCAGCACAGCTTTTTCTGGTGCTTCTCCGGTATCAATACCACCTTGAGGGCATTGCCATGTGCCTTCATTCAAGGGGCCGCCAGCGCCGGGCATATCCGTACGCCGAGCAATAAAAATGCGCCCATCAGCATGAAAAATCATGGCCCCAACATTAGGGCGATACGGAAGGGGCGTGGCGCTTGCATCTCTCATTGTTGCGGTTGGCCTTGCTGCTGCACCCGTGGGTTGGAGAGGTTGACATGCATGCTGCCATCTGCGGCGGCAGGGCCATAGGCGGACATATCCGGCGGTAGAACAATCTGGCTAACTGGCACCAAGGCAATGCCCATATCTTTCAGGTGTGGTAACCATGCGCGCAGGCAGGCCATGGCCACTGGCCGTAATGGCCCCAGAATGCCAATGGCGCGCCCATTCTGCCGTGCCATTTGCTGAAGTTTCAACAACTGGATATCAATATTTACAATATCGGTATCCGTATTCACCACAACATCCGCGGTAGCAGCGCTACTGGCGCCTTCGGTTTGTGTGCCCGGTGTAGCATCCAGATAAAGCAGGCCGCGCTGATCTATGGCTTTTACCAAAGATTTAAAGCTTTCAGATTGCGGGAAGCTACCGCCATTTTGCCCTGCAAAGGCATTGGTAACCCCCACATATCCCGCCAGATGAGAAAGCGCCCAGTTCAGATTATCCATGTTCTGTTGGGGGGAAAGTAGCAGCCCAAGCGCTTTGGGCCCGGCATCTGTATTCTTGCTGGCGTTATCCTGAATGGGGAGAGAAAGCAGCGTTTCATGCCGATGTTGGCGTGCTGCGTTCATCAGTTCTTCAGGGTTGGCGGCATAGGGTGAAATACCCAGAGAAACCGAACCGGGCAGGGAGTTTATGGCTTCTGTTGTCAGATCATCTGTCTGATCTATGCCATCAATCAGCAAAGCCACCATGGGGGTGCCGGGCGGCACATCCACAGCAGGTGCGGCATAAACCTTTTTAGGTGTGCGATCATGTGCACCCACTTTGGGAAGCGGAAAGCCCCCCGGGCCATTCTTGCTTTCCAGTAGATCGGCTTGCGGGCCGGGAATGGTGGTGCGCTGGATGGGGGAGGATTGTTTGGCAGCGGAATCTGCCGAAACATCAATATCCTGCCCCTCAATGGAAAGGCCGGGCGGCCCCATAACCTCCAACCCTATGGCCAGCGCCACGGCGGCTGTAGCGCACCCGCCCCAAAAGCGAATAAAGGTGCGCCCGTTAGAGGGCAGTTGCTGCCAGAGCGATGGAGTGTGCATGGCCTTTCCCTTTCGCGCCCTTAGTGGTGCGTTGCACTATCCGTTTTAGCGGGTTGCTTGGCAGGCGGCAGAGATGCAGCCGGATCTGGAGAAGGCAGGCCAGCCATAAAGCGCACAATACGCAGGCCTTCCTGAAGCTGGAAGTCTGTTGCAGGCTTATCGTATTCAAACTCCGGCCAGTTTGCCGGTGGTTCGTTTGGAATATCCTTGGCAATGGCTGGCAGATCCGTGCGCGGCTGTGCCTTGGTCTGGTTGCCGCCCTGATTTTTCAGAATATGCTCCAGATCAGCTTCGCGCAGGCTGAAGGCCGGATCTTCCCGCGTTTCCTTCACCACAATATCCGGTGTGATGCCCAGTGCCTGAATAGAACGGCCAGAAGGCGTATAGTAACGCGCAGTGGTTAGGCGTACGGCACCATTACCCGGAATGGGGATAATAGACTGCACAGAGCCCTTACCAAAGGAGCGCGTGCCAATCAGCACCGCACGGTGATGATCCTGCAATGCGCCAGAAACAATTTCGGAAGCCGAGGCGGAGCCACCGTTAATCAGCACGACCAGAGGCAGGCCATCTGTAATGTCGGTGCCGTGCGCATCCCAACGCTGGCTGTCTTTGGGGTTGCGCGAGCGGGTGGAAACAATCTCACCCGAACGGATGAAGTTGGAAGAAACATCCACAGCCTGATCCAGCAGGCCACCCGGATCGTTCCGCAGATCCAGCACTAGCCCGGCCAGCTTACCGCCAGCCTGCTGCTTGAGGCTGTTATAAGCTTTCAGCAGCTCTTTTTCCGTGGTTTCGTTAAACTGTGCTACGCGGATGTAACCTACCCGATCATACAGTGCAGATTTCACAACATCGATGTGAATCACTTCACGCGTTAGCGTTACCACAATGGGTTTAGGTGTTTTTTCGCGCACCAGTGTCAGGGTAATTTTAGTGTTGGCCTTGCCGCGCATTTTCTTCACGGCTTCATCTAGCGGGGTGCCGTCAATCGGGTGGCCATCTACGGCAATAATGTAATCACCCGGCTTGATGCCAGCCCTAAAGCCCGGCGTGCCATCAATAGGGGAAACAACGCGGATATGCCCATCCTGCTGCTGAAGTTCCAGACCAAGGCCGCCAAATTCGCCCTTCATCTGTACCATCATGTCATCATACTGTTTTTGCGTCATGTAGGAGCTGTGCGGGTCTAGCCCGCTCAGCATACCGTTTAGCGCATTGGTAATCAGATCACGGTCTGAAACAGGTTCCACATACTGTTGGCGGATCATGTCCATAACCGTGCCAAACAGCGTTAGCAGTCGGTATGTTTCAGCGTGGTTTGTGGTGGGCGTGGCATCTGGCGCCGTGGCAGCCTGCGCAGGGGCTGCAACAAGGGCGGAGCCAGAAAAATGGCCCGGATGAAAAGCCAGGGCAAGGCCGGTTAAGGCAGTGGCGCCGAACATCAGACCTGTGCGGAACTTCATGCGATCGTCTCTCCTGTCGCAGGGCTGTATGTGGCCCGTGCGTGTTCTTCCTGTCTTTTCAGCCAGCACAATAGGGGTGCGGCCAAGGTTTTACGCGCATAACCAGATGTTCTGGCGCTGGTTGGGCAGAGTAACCTTTGTGATCCTGCTTGGCAAAGAGCCAGCGTGTTTTCTGCCATTACAGAAAAGGCGCGGGATTGATGGTTTTCTGCCCATGGCGCAACTGAATGAACAGCGTGCCAGAGCCTCCGGAACTGCTCATCTGTCCTATAGGTGCGCCCTTTGTCAAACTCTGGCCCATATCTACGGCCAGTCCGCTTAGGCCCGCCATGATAAAGCGGTAATGGCGGCCGCAATTCAGAATAAGCATTTGCCCATAAGTGCGGAAAGGGGCTGCAAAATCTACCGTGCCAGCACAGGGGGCACGCACACTGGCACCGGGGGGCGTGCGGTATGTCATGCCCGTAGCCGGGCCAGATTCGGTAGCAGAGCCCCAGGTAGAAATAAGTGTGCCTGCAACGGGTCGCAGGCCAGATCCAGCAGAAGGATGCTCTGTAAGCCCCGGCCCTTGTGTTTTTACCATAGCGGCCATTTTACGGCGTGCAGCTTCAGCCCGCGCGGCCTCATGCGCGCGTTCTGCGGCAGCTATTTCTTTTTGCAGGGCAGATTCGGCCTGTGCCTGTAGGGCATCCAGTTTAGAAACAGCATCCTGCAAACTGGCAGCCCGCTGTGTTGCAGTTTGCAGTTGATGGTTGGTGTTTATGGCAGTGGCAGACGCCTGCTTCTGGGCTTCTCGCGCAAGGGCGGCCTGTTGGCGCACGGTATCGCGCTGGTGGCTTTGGGCTTGTTCAAGCTGGTTCAGTTCAGCCAGCTTGTTTGTTAGCGTGGTGTTGAGTGCCGTCAGCCGGGTTTGACGGGCGCGCATGCCTTTGGCTTCCTGCTCCATTTGGCGGGAAAGCCCGCGCAAAACCAAAAAGCCGGTAATGGCATCACCCTGCGGCATGGGCGCAGCCAGTAAAGTATCAGACGGATAAAGAGAAAGACGTTCTGCCAAGGGAAGGATAGGGGCAAGCGCGTGGGCATCTTGCACTAAGGCGGCTTGAAGCGAAGCCTGCTCTTTTTTTACATCCGAGATCTGATCTTGCAGATCAGAAAGCTGCTGTTCTGTGCTTTGAAGTTGCGATGTGGCGCTAACTGTTGCAGCAGAAAGCGCAAGTGCGCGGTTTTTGGCTTCTGCCGCTGCAGCCTGCGCAGCCTCATTCTGGCTACGGGATTGTGCAACAGCAGCGGCTTGCCGGGCTTTTTCCTGCTCCATGGCCTCGTGCTGCGCATGGGCTGCGTTGACGGCAGCCTGAGCTTCTCGCACAGAACGATCCGACATTACGGAAGGTTCTGCGGCCTTTTTGCTTTTGCGCGTATGTGTGCTGCGGGGCTTGCTTTCCCGCACAGAGGTTTTGGCTGCAGTTTGCGTGGAATGATGTGCTGTTGCTATTTTTTTATGATGTGTGGTTGCAGCCTGCAAAGGCATTGCCGGATAGCCCACCAGCAAAGCAGGCGCTGCAACCAGAACCGCCGTATATCCGGCCAGTTTCCCCCAATGGAAAGACGGGCAGATAGAAGAAGAAAAAGGCCGGATACGTTTCATTCAGCGTTCAAGCAGGGAAGAGCCTGTCATTTCCGCAGGTTTGGGTAAGTTGAGGAGAGCCAGTAGCGTGGGGGCAATATCTGCCAGCCTGCCACCATCACGCAGGGCGGATGCGCCCGAGCCATAGGCAATAAAGGGTACAAGGTTGAGTGTGTGCGATGTGTGCGGCCCGCCGGTTTTGGGGTCTTTCATGGTTTCGCAGTTACCATGATCTGCCGTTACCAGCAGCGCACCATGTTGTTCTGCTATAGCCTGTGCAATACGGCCCAAGCCGGTATCTACGGCTTCTACCGCTTTTACGGCAGCATCCAGCTTGCCCGTGTGGCCGACCATGTCCGGGTTGGCAAAGTTGAGAACAAGCAAATCATATTCACCACTTTTAATGGCGGCTACGGCTTTGTCTGTTAATTCCGGGGCGGACATTTCGGGTTGAAGATCATAGGTGGCTACTTTGGGGGATGGCACCAGAATACGATCTTCCCCTTCAAACAGTGTTTCGCGTCCACCGTTCATGAAGTAGGTGACATGCGGATATTTTTCCGTTTCCGCCATGCGCATCTGTTTAAGGCCAGCGCGGGAGACAACCTCGCCCAACAGGTTTGTCAGTTCCTCTGGCGGGAACAGAATGGACATGCGTTTGGAAAGCGTATCGCTGTAATGTGTCATGGCCACAGCGGCAGCAAACTGCACAACCTTGCCACGTGCAAAGCCGTTGAAATCAGGCTCCAGCAAGGCATCCATCAGTTGGCGGATACGGTCTGCACGGAAGTTGAAGGAGAGAATGCCATCTCCATCCTTCATGCCAGTGTAGCCTTCCAGCACGGTGGGGACAATAAATTCATCTGAAATATCGGCCTGATAGGCGTTGTTCACCGTCTCTTCTGGTGTTGCAGCCGTTGGGCCTTCTGCGCTTACAATAGCGTTGTAGGCTTTTTCCACCCGGTCCCACCGTTTGTCACGATCCATGGCGTAGTAGCGACCAGAAATAGTGGCGAGCGTTGTGGAAGAAGGCAGATCAGCCCGTAGTTTTTTCAAAAACTCCAGCGCAGAGCGCGGGGCGGTATCGCGCCCATCGGTAAACAGGTGGAACGCCACCGGCACGCCGGCTTGCGTAACAATGTGTGCAAGAGCTGCGGCATGATCCTGATGAGAATGTACGCCACCGGGAGAAACAAGGCCCATTAGGTGGCAGGTGCCACCGGTTTTTTTTAGCGTGGCAATAAAGTTTTCTATCACCGGGTTGCGGGCAAGGCTACCATCCCGAATGGCGGTGAAAATGCGCGGCAGTTCCTGCATGACCACACGGCCAGCCCCAATATTTAAATGACCAACTTCGGAGTTGCCCATTTGCCCTTCAGGCAAGCCCACATCTTCGCCACTGGTGCGTACAAAGTTGTGCGGGTTGTTCTGCCACAGCTTGTCAAAATTGGGGGTGCGGGCAATTTGTACAGCGTTGTCTGATTGATCCTCTCGCCATCCAAACCCATCAAGGATGACAAGCATAACTGGTCTCTTTTGTGGCTGGGATGTCGAGGTCATAGGTTTAAACCTTTTTATGTTTTTGTTTATGCGTGAATAATGCCACCAAATTGCATGAAGACAAAGAGGGCAAGTGCAGCAGGTGCCCGCATGCCCAAACACAAAGGGCAGCCCCCATACAGAAGCTGCCCTTGTAAAAGCCTTAACGCCTAAAAGTTTTCAGGCGCGGCGCACAATGTAAGATTTACCCAGTTCCTGCGTGATAAGGGCAGCGTGTTCCGGGTCTCGCGCTTCTATCATCACTTCCAACTGAGCAGCCTGCACGGAAGGGGCAGCAAACAGGCGCTGGTGCGAAACTTCGATAATATTGCCGCCAGCTTCCCCAATGCTTTTGGAAATATCGGCCAGAACGCCCGGGCGGTCTGGAATTTCCATAATCAGGCGCAAAATGCGGCCATCACGCAGCATGGCGCGCAGCAGGGTGTTGGCCAGAATACGGCTATCAATGTTTCCGCCAGAAATAGGCAGGGCAACTTTTTTACCGCGGAACATATCCGGGTAAGTCAGCAGGGCGGCAAGCCCGGCAGCGCCTGCGCCTTCACTTACCTGTTTGGCGCCCTCAGCCAGCAGGGTAATGGCGTTTTCAATAGCAGATTCAGAAACAACCAGAACCTGATCAACCAGCTTGCGGATGACCTCATCCGTTTGGCGGCCAATTTGCAGAACGGCAATACCTTCTGCAATGGTGGCGCCACCATTAGGGCGCGTGGCCGGGCCGGGGAAAGCACACAGAGAATCATACTTTTCCACCTGCACGCCAATCAGCTTAATATCCGGGCGCATGGCGCGGGCTGCCACGGCACAGCCAGAAAGCAAGCCACCACCACCAATTGGCACTACCAGCGCATCCAGCGGCCCTGCGTCCTGAAAAAGCTCCAGCGCACAGGTGCCTTGGCCCGCCATAACTGCGGGATCATCATACGGATGGATAAAGGTGCGGCCTTCACGCGCTTGCAGGTCTTCTGCAAACATCAGGGCTTCTGCAAAGCTTTCGCCTTCCAGAATAACACGCGCCCCCCAATTGCGGGTGCGCACCACTTTGCCTGCCGGTGTAAACTTGGGCATGACAATAACGGCATCAATACCCAGCAGGCTGGCATGGCGCGCCACGCCCTGCGCATGGTTGCCAGCAGATACGGCAATGACACCACGGCTGCGTTCTTCGGGGGAAAGCAGTGCCAGCTTGTTGGCGGCACCACGTTCCTTGAACGACCCAACAGCCTGAAGGTTTTCAAGCTTAAGGGTAATATCAGCCCCAGTTGCTTTGGAAAGCGCGTGGGAAGCAATGGTGGGCGTACGGATCACATTGCCGCGGATACGATCTGCCGCGACTGTGACATCCTGAAACGTGATCATATTAGATGAATTTGACGGAAAGGATTTCGTAAGTCCGATCTCCACCCGGTGCGGGCACAGAAACGGTATCGCCTTCTTCCTTGCCAATCAGCGCCTTGGCAAGTGGGGAGGAAATGGAAATGCGGTGCTGTTTGATGTCTGCTTCGTGCAGGCCAACAATCTGGTACGTAATTTCCTTGTCCGTATCTTCGTCCACAAGGCACACAGTGGCCCCGAACTTGACCTGCTTGCCGGAAAGAGAGGTGGGCTCAATAACTTCTGCGGTGGAAATAAGTTCTTCCAGCTCCAGAATACGGCCTTCAATAAAGGACTGTCGTTCTCGTGCTGCGTGATATTCCGCATTTTCAGAAAGATCGCCGTGGCTACGGGCTTCCGCAATGGCGCGGATAACTGCCGGACGTTCTTCTGCTTTCAGCTTGCGCAGCTCATCTTCTAGCTGCAGCAGGCCCTTGCCCGTCATTGGAGTTTTCTGCAAGACGCATCCCCAGACTTAAAAAAGCAGCCGGAACCAGCGGGTTCCGGCGCAAAAGTTAAACAGTTACACGGGCAAGGCATAACCCGCAAAAGCAGGCTGCCACCCGAACATGGCTAAGGGGGTGCAGGCAGGTTATGCCTGCACCTTTAGCTTAGAATGTTCCACTAAAGTATGACTGAAGTGGCGCAACATCAAGCGGTCCTTCACGCATTGCCGCAATTGCATGAATTGCAGCCCGCGCGCCAGCCATGGTGGTGTAGTGCGGAATACCCAGCACAAGGGCAGAGCGGCGGATATCAAAACTGTCCGCTACAGACTGCGCACCCTGCGCCGTGTTGATAACCATCTGCACCTCACCAGAGCGAATGGCATCCACACAATGTGGGCGTCCTTCCAGCACCTTGTTTACAAGGTTTACTTCAATGCCGGAATCGCGCAGCTTTTTGGCTGTGCCACGGGTGGCCATAATACGGAAACCCATGGAAGCCAGCAGGCGGCCTAGCGGTGGCAGTTGGGGCTTGTCACTTTCACGCACGGAAAGAAACACCGTGCCGGAGGTTGGCAGCTTAACACCTGCCCCAAGCTGGGATTTGGCAAAAGCGCGCTCGAAGGATGTATCCAGCCCCATAACTTCACCCGTGGAGCGCATTTCTGGCCCCAGAATGGTGTCTACTTCCGCAAAGCGGTTGAAGGGGAATACGGCTTCCTTTACCGCAACATGCGGCACCACGGCCCGATCATCCAGATTAAAGCCCGAAAGCTTGGCGCCAGCCATAACGCGTGCACCAATTTTAGCTACCGGCACGCCTGTGGCCTTGGCTACAAACGGCACGGTGCGGGATGCGCGTGGGTTTACCTCAAGAACAAAGATTTCCTGATCCTTGATGGCGTACTGCACGTTCATCAGGCCCACAATGCCCAGTTCTCGCGCCATGGCTTCTGTCTGGGCTTTTAGCTCAGTTACAATGGCAGGGGAGAGGGTATAGGGCGGCAGAGCGCAGGCGCTATCACCAGAGTGGATGCCTGCTTCTTCAATGTGTTCCATCACGCCAGCCACATACACATCTGTGCCGTCTGCAATGCAGTCCACATCAGCTTCAATGGCTTCGTTCAGGTAACGATCAAGCAGGATCGGGCCGGAAGAAATATCGTGCCCGGCCATTGTCAGCACATCGCGCATGTAGCGCTGTAGGCCGTTACGGTCGTACACAATTTCCATGGCGCGGCCACCCAGCACGTAGGAAGGGCGCACCACAACCGGATAGCCAACCTTTTCGGCCACGGCTTCGGCTTCTTCCGGCGTACGGGCAATGCCGTTTTCTGGCTGACGCAGGCCAAGTTTGTGCAACATGGTCTGGAAGCGTTCACGGTCTTCTGCCCGGTCAATGGCATCAGCCGGAGTGCCTAGCAGCGGAATGCCTGCGGCTTCCAGAGCGCGGGAAAGTTTAAGAGGTGTTTGCCCGCCATACTGCACAATGCAGCCCTTAACCGTGCCTTTTTGCTGTTCGCAACGGATAAGGGAAATGACATCCTCAGCCGTGAGCGGTTCAAAATACAAACGGTCGGAAGTGTCATAGTCGGTAGAAACCGTTTCCGGGTTGCAGTTGACCATGATGGTTTCATAACCGGCTTCACGCAGGGCGTAAGCGGCATGAACGCAGCAGTAATCGAACTCAATACCCTGCCCGATACGGTTGGGGCCACCACCCAGAATAACAATCTTTTCCCGGTCTGTTGGGTTGGATTCACAGGTTGGCGGGGCAAACTGCCCTTCGTAGGTGGAATACATATACGGGGTGGAGGATGCGAACTCACCCGCGCAGGTATCAATACGCTTGTAAACCGGTGTTACACCAGCTTCTGCCCGCAATTTGGCCACTTCTTCAGGCTGCGTGCCGGACAGGCGAGAAAGCTGTACATCTGAAAAGCCAAGGGCTTTCAGGCGGCGCAGGCTTTGGGCATCCTTGGGCAGGCCGTGGTTTTCCACTTCCCGTTCTGCGTGAATGATTTTTTCCATTTCACGCAGGAACCAAGGCTCAAACTTGCAGGCTTCGTGAATGTCTTCCACCGAAAGACCAGCCCGCAGCGCCTGCGCGGCCATAAGGATACGTTCCGGCTTGGGCTGGGAAAGAGCAGCACGAAAGGCATCTTCTCCACCATCGCCGGGCTGTTCTACAGGGTCCAGCCCATGCAGGCCGGTTTCCATAGAGCGCAGGCCCTTTTGCAGCGCTTCGGGGAAGGAGCGGCCAATGGCCATGGCTTCCCCAACAGATTTCATGGAGGTGGACAACAGAGCCGGTGCGCCGGGGAATTTTTCAAACGTAAAGCGCGGGATCTTCACCACCACGTAGTCAATGGTGGGTTCGAAGGAAGCCGGAGTGGTGCGCGTGATGTCGTTTTTCAGCTCATCCAGCGTATAACCAACGGCCAGTTTGGCAGCCACTTTGGCAATGGGGAAGCCCGTTGCCTTAGAGGCCAGCGCAGAAGAGCGGGACACGCGGGGGTTCATTTCAATAACCACCATGCGGCCATCTTTGGGGTTGATCCCAAACTGCACGTTGGACCCACCGGTTTCCACGCCAATGGCCCGCAGGCAGGCAATGGAGGCATCACGCATGCGCTGATATTCTTTGTCTGTCAGCGTTAATGCGGGGGCAACGGTGATGGAATCACCCGTATGCACACCCATTGGATCAATGTTTTCAATGGAGCAGATGATAATGCAGTTGTCCGCCTTATCGCGCACAACTTCCATTTCATATTCTTTCCAGCCCAGAACAGATTCTTCTACCAGCACTTCCGTAGTGGGGGAGGCATCCAGCCCGGAAAGCACGATCTGGTCGAATTCTTCACGGTTATAGGCAATGCCACCGCCGGAACCGCCCATAGTGAAGGAGGGGCGGATAATGGATGGAAAGCCAATCTGCTTAAGCGCATCGTGCGCTTCTGCCAGCGTGTGGGCAATAAAGCTACGGGGGCTTTCAATGCCAATGGCATCCATGGTTTCACGGAACTTCTGGCGGTCTTCGGCCCGGTCAATCACCTCGGCGTCTGCACCAATCAGTTCCACATTATGCTTGGTCAAAAAGCCTGATGCATGCAGCGCCATAGCGGTGTTCAGCGCTGTCTGGCCGCCCATGGTGGGCAGCACGGCATCTGGCTTTTCCTTAAGAATAATGCGTTCCACCACTTCCGGCGTAATGGGTTCCACATAAGTGGCGTCCGCAAGGCCGGGGTCTGTCATGATGGTGGCCGGGTTGGAGTTTACCAGAATAACCCGGTAGCCTTCTTCCCGCAGGGCCTTACAGGCCTGTGCGCCAGAGTAATCGAACTCGCACGCCTGCCCGATAACAATAGGGCCAGCGCCGATGATGAGGATGGAGCGGATGTCTGTCCGTTTGGGCATGATACGTTCGTTCCCGTTATTTCTTGGCGCTGTTAAGGTCGATCAGGGTGACAAAGCGTTTGAACAGATAGAAGCTGTCAGACGGGCCGGGGCTGGCTTCGGGATGATACTGGACGGAAAACGCCGGATACTTGTCTGATGCCAAGCCTTCGTTTGATTCATCAAACAAGCTGATATGTGTGACGTGCGCATCGGCGGGCAGGGTATCAGCATCCACAGCAAAGCCGTGGTTCTGGCTGGTAATTTCCACGCGCTTGGTGGCCAAATCCTGCACCGGCTGGTTGGCCCCGCGGTGGCCGCGTTCCATTTTATAGGTTTTGGCGCCCAGCGCACGGGCCAGAAGCTGATGCCCAAGGCAGATGCCAAACAACGGTACGCCAGCATCCAGCACAGCTTTAATAGCGGGCACAGCATATGTGGCCGTAGCTGCCGGATCACCGGGGCCATTGGAAAGAAACACGCCTTCTGGTTTAAGGGCCAGAATTTCTTCACCCGTGGTGGTGGCGGGCACAACGGTTACGTCACACCCGGCAGCAACAAGGCAGCGCAAGATGTTGCGTTTTGCGCCATAATCTACAGCAACAACCTTGCGCCGGTTTGTGGGGGCTTCCTTGCTGCCATTGGGCCATTCCCACACGCTTTTTGTCCATGCGTAAGGGGCGGCGCATGTCACTTCCTTGGCAAGATCCATGCCTTCAAGGCCCGGCCATGCTTTGGCTTCTGTCAAAATGGCATCCAGATCAAACTTGCCATCCTGCGGGAAAACCAGCGCAGCCGTTTGGGCACCCTTGTCTCGGATTTTTAAGGTGAGGGAGCGGGTATCCACGCCGGAAATACCGGACACACCGCGTTCTTTCAGCCACGCATCAAAGCTTTCCGTTGCGCGCCAGTTGGCTGGTGCTGTGGGGTCTTCCTTCACCACAAGGCCGCGGGCAAACACTTTTGTAGCTTCATCATCTTCTGCATTCGCGCCCACATTGCCGATATGGGGGAAGGTGAAGGTAATAATCTGCCCGGCAAAAGATGGATCAGTAAGTGTTTCCTGATACCCGGTCATACCGGTTGAAAAGCAAATTTCGCCAATGGAGGGTTTGGAGGTGAAAGCGCCAAAGCCTTTCCCCCACAATACGGTTCCATCTGCGAGAACAAGCGCGGCGGTGGCGCCATCGGGGCGGGCGTCGGGCATGGATGATCCTGTCTTGCTGTCTCCCGCATGGGGGGAGGGTCGGTCTGTCGGAATGGGTTGGAGGTCTTCCAGGGAAAGGCCTGTGGCCTGCGCAATAACGGGCCAGTGGCGGGGCGGAATGGCCTGCGCCTGCCGCCATTTGCGGATGGCTTCCGTGCCAACGCCTGTCAGCTTGGCTGTGGCGTCTGGGCCGCCAATCCGGGCGATAATGGTATCTATGGACAAGGGCATGTGCGTGCTTGTGCCTCCCGAAGCCGTCTTCTAGCACTCGATTTCCAAGGTGGGAAGAAATTTCCCACCTGCAAGATGCTGTGTTGTAAGTGGGTGGGAAGTTTTTTCCCGCAGTGTTGCATGCGTGCCGCGCAGGGGTGGGGAGGTTCTTTATTTGCCGTGTGATGTTTTTTTGTGAATCTGGGTGATATGGTGCGCCCGATTGCAGCACAGAAAGAGTGGAGCATATGGAAATGACATTACGTGAACGCCTGATGGAAGACCTGAAAACAGCCATGAAAGCAGGAGAAAGCGCCCGCGTGGCCACAATTCGGATGATTACGGCTAAGCTGAAAGACGTGGAAATTGCAGGCCGCGCCAAAGGGCAGGAAGGGTTGAATGAAAATGAAGCCATTGCGGCCCTGCGTGGGATGGTAAAGTCCCGCACGGAATCTGCTGGCATGTACAGAGAAGGCGGCCGCCCCGAGTTGGCGGAAAAGGAAGAAGCAGAAATCGAAGTGATCCGTGGCTATCTGCCGCCAGAAATGGATGAAGCTTCCTTGAAAGCTGCTGTGGATGAAGCTGTTGCCACCGTAAAGGCAGAAAGCCTGAAGGACATGGGCAAGGTGATGGCTGAATTGAAAAACAAGTTTGGCGTGGCGCTGGATATGGGCAAGGCCAGTGCTGCTGTAAAAGCGCGTCTGGGCTAAGTGTTTTTTAAACATTATATTTGCTGAAATAAGTATCAGCCCGATCTGAGGTGGTTTTATGCCGCCTAATCGGGCTGCTTGATGAAACGGACAGTCAATGGCGATTGATTCAGCTTTTCTGGATGAATTGCGGGCCCGCACGCCCATTGCGTCCGTTGTCGGGCGCAGGGTCAAACTGGCCCGCTCCGGGCGGAACTGGAAAGGGTGTTGCCCTTTCCATGGTGAAAAAACGCCTTCCTTTTATGTGTATGATGATCACTTCCACTGCTTTGGCTGCGGTGTGCATGGAGATGTCATCTCCTTTGTCATGCAGATGGAAGGCAAAAACTTCCCCGAAGCTGTAGAGGAGTTAGCCTCCAGCGTAGGCATGGAAGTGCCAAAGGATACGCGCCGCACGCAGGAAGAAGTGGCGCATGTGCGCTCGCTGGAAGATGTGCTGGCGGCGACGCAGGAAATCTGGTCTCACGCCTTATACAAGCCAGAAGGGCGCGCTGGACTGGATTATCTGCTGGGGCGCGGCCTCACGCGGGAAACGCTGGAAACGTTCGGTTTAGGCTGGGCAAGTGAGAAGCGGGGGGATCTGGTTTCTGCCCTCGCACCCAAAGGCATTACACCCGACATGATGGCCGAAGCAGGCCTGATGCGGGTGGATGAGCAAGGCCACCCCAAGGGTGAGTTGTTCTGGGGGCGTGTCACTTTTCCCATCCGGGATCGCAAAGGGCGTCTGGTTTCCTTTGGTGGGCGTATTCTGGGGGATGGGCAGCCGAAATACCTCAATGGCCCGGAAACCCCAGTTTTTTCCAAACGGCGGCTTTTGTTTGGGTTGGATCGTGCCCGCGCTGCTGTGCGTGCACCACGCCCCAAAGGTGTGGTGGCGCCGGATCTGGTGGTGGTGGAAGGGTATATGGATGTTATTGCCCTGCATCAGGCCGGTTTTACAGGGGCAGTTGCCCCACTGGGCACGGCGCTCACGCCTGAGCAGTTAGAGGCGTTGTGGCAGGTCGATCGTGCGCCCATTCTGTGTTTTGATGGTGACGCAGCAGGGCGGAGGGCAGCGGTTAAAGCGGCGGAAACGGGTCTGCCGTTGCTCAAGCAGGATTATTCCCTGCGTATCTGTTTGCTGCCTGATGGAGAAGACCCAGACAGCTTGGTGCGCACACGAGGGCGGCAGGCTGTAGCGGAAATGTTTGCCGCAGCGCAGCCTTTATCCGAAGTGCTGTTTGATTTGCTCAGCGCTGGCGCCAATAATCCGGGGCCAGAAGAACGTGCAGCCTTGCGGCGTAGGCTGACGGAAGTTGCAGGCCTTATCCCAGATAAAACGCTGGCGTCTGAATATCGCTCCACGTTGCTGGATCGGTTTTTTACGACATTCCGGCGCGGTGGCGGCAAATGGAACGGGCCGCAGGGCCGTAAGGCCAACGCGCCTGCCTCTGTGCCCGGTGCTGTGCCAGTAAATATGGATCAAACGCGCGAACGCCAGCGCCTGATGCTGGAGTTGCTGCTGTTGCATCCTGTTTTGGTGTCGGAGGTGGAAGAGGCGTTATGTCGGCTTGATTTGCCAGAAGAATTTGCCGAGGTGCGCGCCCTTTTGCTTGATCTTTCTGCCGAGGGTGAGTTGCCAGATAATGCTGCGGCATTATATGCATGGTTGCAGGCACAAGGGGCGGAGGAAACCATTCGCGCTGTTGTGCGTGAAAGCTACTCTGCGATGGCGGAAAGTGATGCAGAAGACCCGGCACACACTGTTGCATCAAGAACACAGTGGTGGCATTTTTATGGTTTGCTCTACGGGCCGCAATTTATTCAGGAAGTAAATCGTGAGATTGCGCGTTTTGTTGAAAAAGGCGGAGATTCCGCTGAATGGCAACGGTTACAGGCGCGGCTAGAGGCAATGGAGCGCCTGAAACGCGGCGGTGTGGACGACACCGAGCTATAAGACAACGAATGTGTTCAGGGCGTGTTCCCCTTGACTTCACGCGCAGGATATCCCACGTCCTGCCCGCCCTGAAAAGAGAGCAGTACATAGTAAACTGGTCGTTCTGCATTCTGTTCGGATGCGGGCGGGGAGGAGCAGGTCTGGCATGGCGACAAAAACGGCATCAACCAACGCAGCGCAGGAACAGGATGGGGATACCACCCTGCTTGATACGCGGTCTTCTGCAGTCAAAAAACTGATTGCCAAAGGGCGTGAGCGCGGGTGCATTACGTTTGATGAGCTGAATGCCGTTCTCCCGCAGGACAAGATGTCTTCTGAACAGATTGAAGACATTATGGCTGTGTTGTCTGAAATGGGTATTCAGGTTGTCGAAAACGAAGATAACGACAACGAAGAAGCTGAACCCAAAAAAGCCGCCGCTGAAAGCGAAGATGCAGATGCGGAGGAAGAGGCTGAAACCGAAGCTGAAGCCGAAAGCCCAACCGGCAACGTAAATGCTGAAAGCGTAGGCCGCACGGATGACCCGGTGCGGATGTATCTGCGCGAAATGGGCACGGTGGAACTGCTCTCCCGCGAGGGCGAAATTGCTATTGCCAAGCGGATTGAGGCTGGCCGCGATGAAATGATTGGCGGCTTGTGTGAAAGCCCGCTGACATTCCGCGCCATCATCTCCTGGCATGAGATGATCCGTAACAATGAAATGCTGCTGCGTGACATTGTGGATCTGGAAGCCATGCAAAGCGGAGGCAACCCGCTAGAAGAAGGCGGAGACGGCACGTTTAACGAAGCCGAATCCGATTCGGACTCGGAAGAGGCAGAAGAGCCAGAAACCGAGGGCGAGGGCGATATTGAAAGCGAAGGCAGCGGCCTTTCCCTTTCTGCGCTGGAAGAAAAGCTTAAGCCGGAAATTCTGGCGCATTTTGATGAGATCGAACCGCTTTATGCAGCTCTGCGTAAGTTGCAGGTTCAACGGATTGAAGCCCTGACATCTGGTGAAGATGTTGATGGGAATTTTGAAGAAAACTACGTTGCCCTGCGTGAAAAACTGGTGGGCAAGGTAGAGCAGGTACACCTGCACAATAACCGGATTGAAGATCTGGTTGCCCAGCTTAAACAGATGTTCCAGAAGCTAAACATGCTGGAAGGGCGCATGCTGCGTCTGGCAGAAAGCTGCCGTGTCTCGCGTGAAGATTTCTTGCTGAAATACCGTGGGCGTGAGCTTGATCCGGGCTGGATGGACATGGTTTCCGCCCTGTCTGGCCGTTCATGGAAAAACTTTGTGGCCAAGCACGCCAACACAGTGGTTGACCTGCGTGATCAGGTTGCGCAACTGGCGCAGGAAACGGGTTTGCCGATTGGTGAATTCCGCCGTGTGTATGCAACGGTTGCACGTGGTGAGCGTGATTCTGCCCGCGCTAAAAAGGAAATGATCGAAGCTAACCTGCGGCTGGTTATTTCCATTGCCAAAAAATACACCAACCGCGGCCTTCAGTTCCTTGATCTGATTCAGGAAGGCAATATCGGCTTGATGAAGGCGGTGGATAAGTTTGAATACCGCCGTGGCTACAAGTTCTCCACTTATGCAACGTGGTGGATCAGGCAGGCTATTACGCGCTCCATTGCGGATCAGGCGCGTACCATCCGTATTCCTGTGCATATGATCGAAACGATCAACAAACTGGTGCGCACATCCCGCCAGATGCTGCATGAAATCGGGCGTGAACCTGCTCCGGAAGAACTGGCTGAAAAGCTGGGTATGCCGCTGGAAAAAGTGCGCAAGGTGCTAAAAATTGCCAAGGAGCCCATCTCCCTCGAAACCCCGATTGGGGATGAGGAAGATAGCCATCTTGGTGATTTTATCGAGGATAAAACGGCTATTATTCCGCTGGATGCCGCTATCCAGACCAACCTGCGTGAGGCCACAACCCGCGTTCTGGCCTCTCTCACCCCGCGTGAAGAACGCGTGCTGCGTATGCGCTTTGGTATCGGCATGAACACCGATCACACGCTGGAAGAAGTTGGCCAGCAGTTTAACGTGACGCGTGAACGTATCCGCCAGATTGAAGCCAAGGCCCTGCGTAAGCTTAAACATCCAAGCCGTAGCCGTAAGCTGCGTTCCTTCTTGGATGATAACTGATCTAAACTTTAACGCCGAATCCACAACGCGCATGAAGGTGGTTGTTACCTTCATGCGCATGTTTTCTCCGCCGCAACACGCATCTTTGGCTTTGCCTGAAGGATGGCACGTGCAGGAGCGTATTCAGCCCGATGTGGCTGGGTATCGGCTTTTGCAGGATCGGGTGGGGCGGGAATATTGTTGGTGGATGCGGCAGGCGGCATCAGATGCCACTCTGGCCCGTTTTTTAGAAACTGCACCCGTAAACATTGGCCTTCTACGGCAAGAACAGCAGATCCGTGGTTTTTTTGAGCTGGATCTGGCAGATCCGCAATCTGTAAACCTTTCTTATTTCGGGTTGTTTCCCGAGGCGATTGGCCAAGGGGTCGGGCGCGCTTTTCTGGATAACGTGCTGCGTTTGGCGTGGCGTGGCAGGCCGCATTCTGTGCGCGTAAACACCTGCACAGCAGATCATCCACGTGCATTGGCTTTGTATCAGCAGGCAGGCTTCAAGGTTATGCGGCGTGTAGAAGAGGTATGGGATGTGCCAGATCGGCTTGGTATTCCCGTTCCACAGCATCTGCGCGTGTGAATCTTTCTTGCTTTTGCCGCGTAAATATGATTGAGACTGCTCTTTCCCTGCCGGGTTCATGGCATTGGCCCGGCTATACCCGCAGCTTCAGATTTTAAAACTCTGTAGCACCGTAGGCCGGAAGGGTTCGGCACGGGTGGGTTGATTGTATCCGAAGGGAGTCAACATGCCACTTTATGAAACCGTGCTGATTGCGCGGAATGATATTTCCCAGCAGCAGGTGGATGCCATTCTTGATGGTATTGCCGCCCAGATTGAAGCCGATGGCGGTGCCGTGCGCAAGCGCGAGTACTGGGGCCTGCGTAGCCTTGCCTATCGTATCAAAAAGAACCGCAAGGGCCACTACGCTCTTCTGGGTCTGGAAGCACGTTCTGAACTGGTGAAAGAAATTGAACGCCAGCTCGCTCTGAACGAAGACGTTCTGCGTCTGCTGACACTGCGCGTTGAAGAAATCGACGAAGCTCCGTCTCCGGTTCTGTCCCGCAAGGGCGATGACCGTGGTGACCGTGGCGGCTTCCGTGGCCCCAAGCAGGCCGGTGGTCGTTTTGAAAGTGGCCGTGGCCGTCGCAGCGGTGGTGAAGACCGCAGCAACGCCGAACAGCCAGCTGACAACGCAGCAGCGGAGTAATCCAGAATGTCTGATACAATGGAAGTAAACCCCGCCGCCCGTCGCCCGGCTGTGGGTGCGCGTCGTCCGTTCTACCGTCGTCGCAAGTCTTGCCCGTTCTCCGGCCCTAACGCGCCGAAGATCGATTATAAAGACGTGCGTCTGCTCAGCCGCTTCCTGTCCGAACGTGGCAAGATCGTGCCGAGCCGCATCACGGCGGTTTCCGCAAAGAAGCAGCGTGAACTGGCACAGGCTATCAAGCGTGCCCGCTTCCTGGCTCTGCTTCCCTACGTTGTAAGCTGAGGGAGCGATCAATGGCTGCTACAGAAGTAATCCTGCTTCAGCGCGTCGAACATCTGGGTCAGATGGGCGATGTGGTGAAGGTACGTCCGGGTTTTGCCCGTAACTATCTGCTGCCACAGGGCAAGGCTATTCGTGCAAACGATGATAACCGTGCCCGTTTTGAGCGTGAACGCGCTCAGTTGGAAGCACAGAACATCAAGCGTCGTGAAGAAGCTGAACGTCTGTCCGAACGGATGGAAGGTCTGGCTGTCATCCTGATCCGTCAGGCTGGTGATAGCGGCAGCCTGTATGGTTCCGTCAGCACGCGCGATGTTGCGCAGGCTGTTACGGAAGCAGGCTTTACCATTTCCCGTCAGCAGGTTTTCCTTGCGCACCCCATTAAGTCTTTGGGGCTGTATGAAGTGAAAATTGCGCTGCACCCGGAAGTGGTTGTGCCGGTCATCATCAACGTGGCGCGTTCTGAAGAAGAAGCAGAACGTCAGGCACGTGGTGAAGCTGCTTCTCTTGAAGAAGAAGCTGAAATTGCTGGTGATGATGCCGTTGTTGAAGGCGAACTCATTACCGACCCAGCAGAAATTGCTGAAGCAGAAGCTGCACCGGCAGAAGCTAACGCTTAATTGCTGTTTGCATTTTCATGCGGAAGAAGCCCGGAAAATTCTTTTCCGGGCTTTTTTTTTGCGCGTATGCTGCAATCAATTTTCTGAAGGAGACGCGGGATGAAGCAAGTTCTTGATCGCATTCTGCAACACTTTATCGCAGATGGTCAGTTGCAGGTGCGCTGGCCAGATGGAAGCACAAGCCTTTATAAAGGCCGCAATCCCGGCCCTTCAGCTGGCGTAGTACTGCATAATCAGGCTGCCGTGCGGGCTATGGTGATAAACCCGGGGCTTGGTTTTGGTGAAGCTTATATGGAGTCTCACCTCGATCCGTTGGATTGCACGCTTTACAATCTGCTGGATGTGCTCATGCTTAACGCCATGCGTCCGGGTGGCCATGTGGCGGAACGTCTGGCATCGGCTCTGCGGTATGTGCGCCGGGGGTGGATACAGTTTAACCCAATCAAGCGTGCACAGCAGAATGTGGCGCATCATTATGATTTGGATAACCGCCTGTATTCTTTGTTTTTAGATAAAGATTGGCAATATTCCTGCGCTTATTTCCGGCATGGCACAGAAACGCTGGATGAGGCACAGGCCGCCAAAAAACACCATATTGCTGCCAAGCTGCTGTTAGATCGGCCGGATTTGGAAGTGCTGGATATTGGGTGCGGTTGGGGGGGTATGGCCCTTACACTGGCCAAGGATTACGGCGCTATTGTTACCGGCATTACTCTTTCTCAGGAGCAGTTGGCTTTTGCACGCCAGCGCGCCAAGGATGAAGGGCTGGAAGGACGTGTGCGGTTTGAGTTGCTGGATTACCGCAACCTACATCGGCGGTTTGACCGCATTGTCTCAGTTGGCATGTTCGAGCATGTCGGTGTAGGGCATTACCGGCAGTTTTTTGATGTCATCAAAAACGCACTGGTGGATGATGGTGTGGCACTTGTGCATTCTATTGGCCGGAGTGATGGGCCGGGCACAACAAACCCGTGGGTTAACAAATACATTTTCCCCGGTGGGTATTCTCCGGCGTTAAGCGAGGTTTTTGCCGCTGTTGAGCCTACAGGCTTGTGGGTGACTGATTGTGAAATCTTGCGTCTGCATTACGCAAAAACAATTGCCATCTGGCGTGAGCGTTTTGCGGCCAAACGGGCAGAAGCGGTTGCGTTGTATGATGAACGCTTTGCCCGGATGTTTGAGTTTTATCTCAACGCCGCAGAACTGGCTTTCCGTGTGCAGGGGCACATGAACTTTCAGCTCCAGCTTTCTCGTTCTATTTCTGCCGTGCCGTTTACGCGGGATTACATTGCCGCAGCAGAAAAAGAATAAGGCGCTTTATTGAGCCGATAGCGCAAAATGCGCACGTGCCAAGCGGTCAAACTCTGCAATATCCAGAGTTTCCGCGCGGCGCGTGCCATCTATTTCTGCTGCTGCCAAAAGCTTATCACCGTTCAGGCCTTTTAAGGCTCCGCGTAGCATTTTGCGCCGCTGCCCAAAGGCTGCTGCCGTTACGCGTTCCATTGCTTTAAAAAGAGCAGGCGCCGGTTGTTGGGCATGAGGCGTAATGCTGGCAACCGCAGACCATACGGCTGGGGGTGGTGAAAACGCACCCGGTGGCAGCTTCATAACAATCGCACACTCTGCACACCATTGGGCCAGTACAGCCAAGCGTCCGTAATGTTGGCTGTTGGGCGCGGCGCAAATACGTTCAGCCACTTCCCACTGGAACATGAGTGTCAGCCGTTCCCACGCGTTGCCTTGTCGTAGCCAGCCAATAAGCAAAGGTGTGGCCACATTATAGGGCAGATTGGCAATAATCTGCCGTGGTGCGGCGCAAAGCTCTGTAAGGTCACACTTTAGCGCATCGGCTTCCACCACCTTGAGGCGGTTGGGGTAAAAACCTGCCAGTTCCTGAATAACCAGCACGGCGCGGCTATCCAGTTCTACTGCGGTTACAGATTCCGCAGGGCCATTCAGTAAAGCGCGTGTTAAACCACCGGGGCCGGGGCCAACTTCCACAACGTGGCGGCCTTTTAAGTTACCTGCCAGTGTTGCAATGCGTTCTGTAACTCCCGGATCAAGCAGAAAGTGCTGGCCGAGGGCTTTGCGTGCATCCAGCCCATGCCGATGGATAACATCGCGCAGGCTTTCCAGATGGGCAGACAGGGCCTTATACCCCCTTTAGCTTAATGTGCTTGTCAATAATAGCGCGGCGGTGCAGGTCACTATCCAACTGGCGGGCGGCCTGTTCCACGCGTTCATTCATCAACTGGTCAGCAATTTCGCTGGGTGAGCGGTTGGAAAAGTTCTTTTCCTTTTTGGTGCAAACCATCAGCAGATCAATCCCATCGCGCGAGACCAGAGGGCGGGAGACCTTGCCTTCGGGCAAATCAGCCAGCAGAGATTGCATTTGTGGGTTCAGGCGTTCCAGCGGCATTTCACCCGGATCTGTGGGGCGCTTTTCGCCTTCGGCCTTGTTCAGGGCCTCCATTTCCGTGCAGCTATGAGTGTTTTGGATAACCTGCATGGCTTTTTGCAGGGTAGATTCCTGCTGCGGTGTAATGTGCTGCGGGTCTAGCGGTGTATCAAAGGAAAGGAATACCTGCCGAATGGTAATCAGGTGGCCCATTTCGTGCCCAATAACACGCTTGCCATTAAGGGTGATGATAACATACCCACCCGGCACTTTGATGGGGTTAGAAATAGCTCCAACGCCCACAGGCATCTGCCGCACCACCTGAACCACTGCGGGGTCAAGCTCATCTTCCTGCACCCAGCCCATGGAACCACCATCCAGCGCTGTCTGACTTTGGGAAAACTGAGCTGCCACAATGGGGAAGGGCGCACCCTTACGCAGTTCCTGAATAACGGTGTTGGTAAAGTCCAGCTCTTCCTGATCGTGCCGGGGATCTTCCACTTTTACAAAAATTTCGGCCAGTTCGTATTCTGTGCGGCCTTCTTCGCGCTTGAGCGCGGCCTGACGTTGGGCAATATCCTGTGCAGATACGCGTGAGCGCGCACCAAGCTCCTGCCGTAGCACCTGAATCCAGCCAATTTGCACCCGGATCTGGTCGATCAATGTGGTAAGAGACACGCCATCTTGTGCCAGATGCTCGCGCAGGGTGCCTTCGGGCATGCCGTTGCGCCGCTCAATATTGGTAATGGCGCCTGCAATCTGTTCGGGCGGCACATTGATATGGCGGCTAAGAATTTCCTGCGTGCGCAGGCGTTCATCAATAAGTTGGCGGATAATTTGGGGCCGCAGCCGCGCCATCAGATCTGGCGTAAGGGGCAGGCCGGTAGAAAGGGCAAACAGTTTGCCGCGGTTATCAACATCGCGCTTGGTAAGCGGAATACTGTTGATAACAGCAAGAATCATATCATCTGGTTCAGGCTGGGCAGGCGTTGCTGTTTGCTGCGTTGCCGCGCTGGAGGTGTGCCGTGTTGCTGCCTGCGCATACGGTGCGCCAGCAATGGCCGGAACGGTAAGCGCGGCAAGGGAGCAACAGGCCAGTGCAAGGGAACGCAGGCGCATACGGAACAGTCTTTCAGCTTTCTGCCAGATCGGGAACTCTGTTCCCTGATACCGGAGCGCGAGGCATTTTTGAAGCAGTTCTTACTTAAGGCCGAAAGACCCAAGCGTTTTCAGGCTAAGGGTGAACAGGAAGGTAGAGTTACGCTGCTGCCCACCAATGGTGGTGTACTGCTTGAGATACATGAAATCGAGGCCGAAGCAGTCATTCGTATATCCAATATCTCCACCCAGAGAGACAAATTCACGGCGGGAGAGGCTGCGGCGCGCAAACCCGGAAAGATGCCAGTTATCCCAGTCGGAGGAGAAGCCGCCGCTGATTTCGTTTGTGCGTACAGTGTAAAGCTGGTTCGGGCTATAGGAGCGATAGTTGGTGGCAAAGTAGTAATAGGGGGTAACGGGTTCATACACATACCCGCCACGGATACGGAAATGCGGCACCCCGGCGCTGAACAGGGCATCACCAAAGTTGAATTTGCCGGTATAGGGATCAAGCCGCATACGGGCGTTGAAATCAAAATACTCGTTTGGTGCTACACGGGCACGCGCCACAATGTCTGAGGCATGATGGTCTAGCCCAGAATAGGGCAGGCGGTCATGTTCGATATGTTCCTGGAAGCTTTCACCGGCCAGAAGATCCACTTCGTGACCATCCCATGTCCAGTTGGCATGCACCCCGATATTGCCGCGCAGGCCGCCATCCAGCCTGTCTGTGCCCTGATAGCGGTTAAGAGAAAACAGCGTTGAATCCGTAAATTCATAGGACATGCTATCTTCGTTCGGAATCATGTCCGTTGCGCCCATGCCAGTATTGGGGGCGTAAATGGCTTGCACAATGGGTTCAATCAACTGCGTGCCGCGGCCATGTTCAAAGCTGCGGACAAACGGCCAGTTGGTTTTTAACGCAATGGTAGGCAGAACCTGCCCGCTTACAACTGTACGGGCTGTTTTGTAGTAGTTGGGCTGCTGGTACAGCTTGCGGGCGCGGTAGACCATGGAATCAAGCCGCAATGTCAGCAGAAATTGCTGTCCTTGGCGGGAACGCCACAGCCTATCCCAGTTTAATTGCAATTCACCGCGCTGATCGGCAGACCCGTTTTCACGATATACGTAAAAATCGGTGGTGTTTACGCTGGTGCGGCCGCCCAACGCATCTGGCTGGCCAACAAAGCTATACGTATAACGCGGCAGCGCCCACGGTAGATCGGTGTTGTGAATGACACCTTTGTTCAGGCCCTGATAGTACTGCCCATCAATACGGGAGTAAGAGCCTGTGCCAAAGCCTTCAATATAGGCGTTGGAGTTTAGGGTATCAGACCCATAACCCTGCACACGGTAATCGCGCATATAGTCAGCAGAAGTGGCCAGATTGATGTTGGCTCCGGCGCGCCAGTGCTTGTTTATGGAGAACTGGCCACGGGCAAACAGATAGCCCTGCACACCATGGTTGCCGCCACGGCCTACATCATCACCAAAGCCGTTGGTGTAGCTGTTACTGCGATGCGTATCGTAAGCCAGACCGCCCTGAATGTTGATCTTGCCGAAGTTAAAGAAGTTTCGGTACTGCGCGCTGATCTGTGGCCCTGTTTTGGTGGAGAACAGGCCCTGCACGGTCATGTCGGACTGATCATCAATCACCCAGTAATACGGGATAGTGAAATACGTGCCCAGATAACGGTCATGCGGTGTAATGCCGGGCATAAGGAACCCGCTGTGCCGCTTGGCTGAAGGATCCGTCATGGAGAAGTAGGGCAGGTAGATGACCGGAATACCCAGAATATCCAGATACGCATCACGGAAGTCGATTTTCTGGTGTTCCAGATCCTGCGTGGCGTCATAAGCGCGGAACTGCCAGAAAGGTGCGCGGGTTTTATCTTTTTCGCAGATTTCACAGGCCGTATAAACGGCGCGGCTCATGACGTTAATCTTGCCTGCTGTACGCCGCAGGCCGTTGGCTGCCAGCTTGGCGTTGTCCTGCATGGTGGCATTTACGTGCATCATGATACCATCCTTCATGCCGCCCGAAAGCTCGGCATAATGGGTGTACAGCACGGAACCATCTGGCTGAATGGTGGCTACATTTCCGCGTGCGGCTATAACGCCGGTATCGCGGTCATACACAATGCGGTCTGCTCGCAGCACATGGTCGCCCTGCCAGACCTGGACATTGCCAGTCCAGGTAACGGTGTGCTCAACATCGTTGTAGTCAACCTTATCGGCCTGAAAGGTTGCCGGTTCATCGGGAGATGTCGGGCGGCCGGTATCAAGGTGCATCACCTGCGGGCGGAACTGCGCGTGGGCATGTTTGGGCAGGTTGAAAAGAAGGCACGCGGCCATGCTCCCCAATGCGGTGGCCGCACTGAGGGTGGAACGACGGCGCAACAAAGGGTTGCGGAAAGGCCGGCGAGCCACGGTCAATCAGCCATCCTCCAAATGAAGCAGCAACGAAACAGCCAGACATAACCCGGCCAGCGTAGGGGCCCATGCAGCTAGCATCGGCGGAAGTGCCCCCGAATTCCCGAACTGCTCTGCAACCTTGGATACGGTGAAAAGCAGAAAACCCGCCGCAACGCCAGACCCGATCATGCGGGCAACGCCCCCGCGCCGAGATGGACGCATGGAAAACCCCGCCGCAACCAGCGCCATCGTGCCCGCCAGCATGGGCAATGCCAGCAGGGACTGAAAATGAATACGATGGCGAATAGATGAGAAACCTGAGCGATCAAGCAAGGAAATAAAGCCCGGCAGCGCCCAGACAGAAAGCGTTTCGGGGGAAGAAAAACTTTCCTGCACGCGGTTAACAGTTAAATCTGTAGGCAGATCGATCTGGCCAACGTGGTGCAACAAATCATTGGGCCGCACCACAGAGGCATCACTTAAAATCCATTTCAATGTTCCCAGATAGCCTTCGGGAGCTTCGATTCGCATCATCAGCTTGTCCTGATGATCAAGACGGAACACGCTCACATTACGGATACGGAGCAAGCCATCCTTAAGCTGCACGCCACGCGCATGTAGCATGGCAACGCCGTGCGGATCGTACTGACTATCTGATTGCCGGAGCCATAAAGACCCGCTGGACAGGCTGAGCGGCCCACCACCAGTACGCAGATATTGCTGATCCAGCTCTTCCGCCCGGCGATACATGGATGAAGACACCGGAGAAATCAGGGTGGTGAAAAGAGCACCAATCAGCATGGCGCAGGCTACCGGAGCGGTAAGAAACTGCCATGCGGAAATACCAGCAGCGCGCGCCACAATCAGTTCGGAAGAACGCGTAAGCCGCCAGAAGCAGACAATCCCGCCCAACAGCATGCCAAAAGGTAGGATTTCCGTGGCAAAATAAGGCACATGAAGCGCTGCAATTTCTGTTACCACATTGGTGGAAACATCTGGCTTGGTGGCGACACGGCGCAACAGGTCAATAAAATCAAACAGGCAGACAATGCCGGTTAGGGAGGCAATCATCGCCACAACGGAAAACACAAACTGCCGCGCAATATAGCGGGAGAGGGTAACGGCAACAATCATCAGGCCGGAAGCCCCTTCAGTTCTGTGTCAGGCGGGCAGAGGCGCGGTCTGCCAGCATTTCCGGAATGAATAGTATGCCTGCGCATATCAGCCCCGGCAGTAATGCCACAAGCGGAATAAGCGGGATAAGGGCCATGTTTCGGCTGGCCAGGTTTTGCAGCAACAGGTTAATGGCCAACAGCCCCACAACAGTTAGCACCGCAGCAAGGGGCCGCTTGATATTGCCGTAGCGCGAAAAAGCTCCACGCAGCACGGCAACCAGCCCCACCATGGCAAAGGAAAAGCAGGTAAGAGGGGATGTAAGGCGGCGCCAGCCTTCTACCTTGAACTTGCCTGTATCGCGCACAGAAACCTGTTGTGGATCTGGGTGCAGCAGTTCCCCCAAAGACATTTCAGCAGCATCCCGAAAGCGGGCGTCTTCCTGATGTGCGGAAGACAAATCCATGGAATCCTGCTTGAAAACCAGCATGTTCAGGCGGCCTGTCTTATGGTCGATCACCTGTCTGGAACCATCGTACAGGATCACGCGGGGGGTATCATTCACGATCATCATGGACCCATGATTGGCCAGAATTGTGGCCTGATTCCCCGGTTGCCGATCATCCTCCACCATAATGCCATGCAGCGTGCCATCGTGGCTGCGCGAACGGATATAGACCGTCATGGCATCCGAAACCTTGGTGAACACGCCTTCTTGCAGCATGAAGGCCGCCATCTTGTTGCGGATATCAAATTCGTATTGCCGGAAGGCGTGGTAGGATGTGGGCACAATCCACAGGTTCAGCAAAAAGCCCATTATGGTGGCCATAAGCGCACAGCCCAGCCCGGCCTTTGCCAGCGCAAACTGTGAAAGCCCCGCCGCCTGCATAACCGTAAGTTCGCGGTCTCCCGCCAGCCGTTGATACACAAACAGGCTGACCACAAAAGTGGTAATGGGTAGCACCACCGCCACAAAGGAAGGGATGAGCAGGCTTGTGAGTTCAATAAACACACGCAGGGAAAGCCCTCTGTCCACCACCAGAGAGACAAAGCGCAAAGACTGCATAAGCCAGATGAGCGCGGCCAACCCCCCGGTGGTTGCCAGCAGTGCCACCAGAAGCTGGTGGAACACATACCTGTCCAGCGTGAGGAAACGCGATTTCAGCCAAGACTGAAGTGAACGGACGGTCATACGTCTGTTATCTACTTCACCTGTGCGGGAGGCAACAGCCTTATCATGCATAAAGCAGGTGCAAGCATGTTGCTCCGGTGTGGTTTTTCTTGAAAACTGACAGTTTTATTGGCGCAAACTCTCAAAATTCCGCAATTTCTTTTTTCGCTTTTCGCGGAATTTCTAGAATAGAAGAATCACACCACCAGCAGCCGTGTTGTCGCTTTCCTTGTAAGGGCCGTGGGCGGCAGACGATGTATGTGTGTATTCACCCACCAGATTCAGCCAATCTGTCAGCTTGTAAAAAACAGCCCCAACTTCAGACTGGTTGCGCCGCACAAGGGTAGGGCTGTTTTCTCCCGGAGCCTGATACAGGTTGCTTACGCCGTAACTGCCCACCAGCTTGAGCCTTTTGGTAACGTGGTAGGCCCCCTGCACGTAATACCCTTCGGATGCACGTTTGCGGCCATTTTGCCCCACGCCATCAAAGAACAGCCCGGTTGTACCCAAGCCGCTGCCGCGATAGTAGTAGGCGACACCTTCAAGCGGACCATAGGTAACTTTGGTGCCAATATCGCCCGCTTCTGCCATTGCCCCCTTGCGGCTGTCTGTATTCAGCAAAGTGCTTTGCAGGCCCTGCTGATGCTGAATCAGGAAGCTGGCCCAGATGCGTGTCTGCACCTCGCCAACCTTGAAATCATACGTAACCTTGCCCTGCACCATGGGGGAGGAATGATGCTCGGATGAGGCAGACAGATCGCCCCCGGCAAAATTAAATTCATCCAGCGGTTGAAAGATACCGACAGTGCCTTGAAAACCGTGGATTGTGGGAGAGGCGTAGGAAATCTGCGGAATCCAGTCTGCGTACACATAACCCACACCAATGCGGCCCAGAGATGTGTTGCCCGGAGCTGCGTTGTTGCCGGAAGCACCGACGCTGAGCAGCGTGGCATCGTTCAGAATAGCGTCGGAGCCAAACAGCGCCAGATCACGCCCGACCTTGAATGTGCCGATATTCTTGTTGCCAAACGTAACGTAAACCTGACGCAGATCGATACCGGCAGTGCCAAGCCCAACGGGGCTGCCGCCTGTGTTGGCGTTAAAGGCCCCGTTTTTGGCGTTATCAATACCCGGATACATGCCCAGAACGGCAGAAATATCCATACCGCGCTGCACGGTGCTAAGCTTGAGCACAAAGCCAGCAGGGAGCAGACCGTTACGCACAGCAGAAGAATCAAACCCGCTGGAACCGGTGGAAACACCCCCAGCCACGGCTTGCCCGCCAGCGGGGCTGTTGTAGGTGTAAAAGCCGTTCACAAAGCCAGAAAGGTTGATGTTGATGGGGCCCGCCATAAAGGTAAGCCCTTTGCCGGGCACGTATTTTGCCACCCGCACCACATCGTCGCCTTTAAGGGATTTGGCAGCTTCTTCGGCAGAACGGGCGCTGGCTTCTGCGCGTTCTGCGGCACTTTCGGCCCGCATGCCGGAATCTTCTGCACCGGGGTCAAACTTGATGCCGGGTTCGTATTCATCACCGCCAGCCCCATGCCCGGCATGGGCCACCATGCGGTGCCGTGTGCCCGAAGCCGCTGCCGTGCGGCCAGAGCCTGAACCACCTCTGCCGCCTGAAGATGCACGCTCGGTTTGTGCTGGAGCGGCGTGGCGCACGTGTTTGGCGAGCAGCGTATCGTATTCATGCTTGGTTAGGCTGCCTTTGGCGCGCAGCACATCCAGCAGATCGCTATAATCATCAGCCAGAGCAGCTTTGGGCAGCATGGCAGGCGAACCAGCAACCGATGCGGCCATAACCGTGGCAACCAGCGCCTTTTTTCCCGATGCCATAAAACCGTGCTCCCCTAAAAACCTGCTCTCTCTTACTGTGGATCAGATTTCCTGCCGTCAATACGGCGTAAAAAGGCAGCAGCTTTGTGAGCCAAGAGGGCAACGATGCAGCAAAACCGAACGCATTGGTAGAAAAATCCCCATTCTACACTGCTGCGTAAACAGCAAAACGTATTGGTTTTACAATGGAATGGGATAAATATAATTCTTTAATATCAAGGAAATAGACGATTATTTTTTGCGTTGGAAGCAGAATGGAAAACAGTATGAATTAAAAATGACGTAAGCAGTTTTGACGATAAAATGCTATATACACAGCACAAAAAGTGAAGAAAAGTGTGCTTACAAAAGTTCCACTCATCACGGAATTTTTATTGTTATAACAAGAATTTACGTCATTTCTTGAGGCTGTTTTTGATTGGCGACGTAAAAGGGTGCGAAAATTTCCCCGTAATTGCAGTACTTTGCATCATAATTTGCCATTATGCCGCCGTGTTCGCGCCGCACAGCACATTTTGGTGTCTTGAATTTAAACTTAGCCGGGCAGGGCAAGTGGTTCTGCCAAATCAGTAACGAAAGCAAACACAGTGTCGGCGGAAAAAGAAAAACACAATCAGGCTTGGCCACACAGCGCTCAGCAGCAAGCTTTTTCTGCTGAGCCCATTATAACGGTGCCGGATGAGGAACTGCCACACTATGCCGGGCGGCCCGTGGCGTTTTTAGTGCGTTACATGCGGCATAGGCCTGTGGGGCATGCGTTGGTATTTGGCTCTGTTGGGTTGGCTATTGGCTGCATTGTGCTTTCATCTAACGGTATCCGCCGTCTGGTGGACCTCATGACAGGCACATCCCCTACGGGGGATGTTATGGCCGTATGGTCTGCCGTTGGGGTGCTGATTGGCCTGATTGTGGCAGACAATATCTCGTGGCGTATTGCCGGTTGGTTTGCTGCCCGCACTTTTGTAGCGGTTACGGGGGATATCCGGCAGGATCTGTTCCGTTTTCTAACAGGCCATTCTCCCGCCTATTTTGCAGACCGTATGCCCACATCGCTTGCTGCACGTATCGCTACCGCTGGCAATGTGAGCTTCACCATAGAAAACTTGCTGGCATGGAGCGTATTGCCCCCTAGTCTGAATGTTCTGCTTTCTGTTGTGCTGATGTTGTCTGTCAGCACCATTATGGGCAGCGTGACAGTAGTGCTGGCCATTGGGCTATGTTTGCTGATGTTCCGTCTGGCTGTAAGGGGCCGCACTCTGCACGGAGATTACGCAGCCGCCGCCGCCGGGCTGGAAGGTGAAACGCTGGATGTTATGGGCAACATTGCGCTGGTGCGGGCCTTTGGCATGCGCAACCGTGAGCGCGAGCGTTTTAATGCCCTCACGCAACGGGAAATGGGCGAACGCCTGAAGTCTCTGCGTTACATGGAAAAGTTGCGCATGATCCATGCGTTGCTGACTGCGGTGCTCACTACGGGTTTGCTCATTTGGGCGGTGTTGCTGTGGCAATGGCAGCAGGCAACCGTTGGGCAGGTGGTCATGATTATTACGTTGGGCTTTGCCATTCTGCACGGCACGCGGGATCTGGCTTTGTCTATGGTGGAAACCATCCAGCATAACGCACGGTTGTCCGAAGTGCTTTCCTCGCTACTTGTGCCGCATGATATGCCAGATGCTGAAAATGCCGTGCCGATGAAAGGCCCAGTGTTGGGCGATGTGCAGTTTCAGGATGTGGTGTTTGCGTATCCTGGTGGCGCCGCAGTGCTGGACCACTTCAATCTGCATATTCAGGCAGGCACCCGCGTAGGGTTGGTGGGGCGTTCGGGCTCAGGCAAAAGCACGGTGCTGGCCCTGTTGCAGCGCATGCGCTGTGTGCAGTCTGGTAGTGTGTTGATAGACGGGCAGGATATTCGCGATCTTACAGAAGATGCATTGCGGGCATGCCTTTCCATTGTGCCGCAGGATGTCTCCTTGTTGCATCGCTCTGTTATGGAAAATATTCGCTACGGCAGGCCAGATGCCACAGATGCAGAAGTGCGTGCCGCAGCAGCCGCTGCCGGGTGTGCCGCATTTATCGACGAATTGTCTGAAGGGTTTGCTACCATTGTAGGAGATAGGGGCGTAAAACTGTCTGGCGGGCAGCGCCAGCGTATTGCCATTGCACGCGCCTTTTTACGCAATGCCCCTATTCTTATTTTAGATGAAGCCACAAGCGCGCTGGACACGGAAAGCGAACAACACGTACAGCAAGCACTAGACAGGCTGATGGTTGGGCGCACAGTTATTGCTGTAGCGCACAGGCTTTCCACCTTACAAAACTTTGACAGAATCGTTGTGATGCAGGAAGGCAGGATTATCGAGGATGGTTCTCCTGCGCAGCTTGAACAGCAGGATGGCCCGTATAGGCAGTTTCTTAACAGGCAGATGACACACGCATAATGACAACCATACAAACACCACAGGCGTGGAAAAACCTGCGACCCGAAGGGCGGGGCGAAGCACGAGGTGCCCTTGCAGCCTATGCTTACCAGCAGATACGCGACAGGCTGATTTACTGTCATTATCAAGGTGGTGAGCGCTTGGTTTTGCGCCCGCTTGCGGCTTCATTGGAGTTAAGCCCCACTCCAGTGCGCGAGGCGCTGTTGCGCTTGGTTTCAGAACAGGCGCTGGAACTGGATGAACGCAACACCGCCCGTGTGCCGACCACCACGCGCGCACTGTTTTTAGAAATTCATGGTGTGCGGGGAGATCTGGAAGGCCGTCTTACCCGAGATCTGGTTACGCACATTACCCAAGAACAGATTGCGGTGCTGCGCGAAAAGCATCGGGATTTTATTGTGGCATATGAAAACGCAGACCCGCATAAAACGGCTGTGGCCAATGCTATTTTCCATAGCACGGCAGCAGGTTTTTCCCGCTTGCTGTTTACCGTAGGGATTATTCGCGGGCTGTGGGCACGTATGGGGCCAATTTATGCAGCAGCTAACAGCTTGCCTACAATGAGCCCAGCAGACCCAAACCATCCGCATCTGCAAATTCTGGCCGCGTTTGAAAAGCGCGATGTTGAGGCTGCAACAGATGCATTGCAGCGTGATTTTCTGCAAGCCAGAGAATGGCTGGAACCTTTGTTGCCAGAAGAGCAGCCAGTAACAGTTTGAATTTGAAGTAAAAATACACAAGCCTGCCAGACCGGCAAGGATCGGGCAGGCTTGTGTATCTGTGCGCGGTGTAAAGCCCCGCAGTCAGGCAGGTTTAGGCTGGTTTGGTTTTGCCACCAGCCGGAGGTTTGCCAGATGCCGCAGCCTTGGCCTTGTTATCTGCTTTGTCTTTGTCTGACAGGCCCGGAACTTCCACATCAATTTCCAGCATGGAACAATGCGCGCCACGGTCCAGCTTGATCTGAACCTTGTCCTGATCAACCGCAACGTGCCGTTTGATAACTTCCATGATCTCGCGGTGTAGCTGAGCCAGCAGGTCATCCTTGCCGTCACCTACACTGATGCGTTCATGCGCCAGCAAAATCTGCAACCGATCCCGCGCAACGGGGGCGGAGGAGCGGCGTTTAAAGAGGTTGGAGAGGAAGGTCATGAGACTCTCCGTTTGAACAGCCAGTCAAACAGGCCTTTGCGTTCAGTTGGAATGGTAACTTCCACTTTTTCACCCAACAAGCGGCGCGCTGCTTCTGCATAGGCGCGGGCTGGAGCGCTTTCCGGTTCGGCAATCGTAACAGGGGCACCCACGTTGGATGCTTTCAGAACATCCGGGCTTTCTGGAATAATGCCAAGCAGTGGAATGGAAAGAATTTCAAGCACGTCATCCGTAGCCAGCATGTCACCGCGTGCGGCGCGCTGGGGGTCATAACGTGTCAGCAGCAGGTGCTTATCAATTTTCTTGCCGCTTTTGGCCTTTTCCGTTGTGCTATCCAGCATCCCGATCATGCGGTCACTGTCTCGCACAGAGGAAACTTCCGGGTTGGTGACAATAACAGCCATATCAGCATGGTGCATGGCCATTTGTGCGCCACGCTCAATACCGGCGGGGCTATCACAGATGACCCAGTCAAACTTTTTGCGAAGTTCTTCAATAACCTTGGCAACGCCCTCTGTGGTCAGGGCATCTTTATCCCGCGTCTGGGAGGCTGGTAGAAGGGAGAGGGTATCAATCCGCTTATCCTTGATAAGCGCCTGCGCCAGATTGGCGTCACCCTGAATAACGTTAATCAGGTCAAACACCACGCGGCGTTCCGCCCCCATAACCAGATCAAGATTACGCAGCCCGACGTCAAAATCTACCAGCACGACTTTCTGGCCGGTTTTGGCCAGTGCGGCTCCCAAGGCTGCGGAGGTTGTGGTTTTACCCACACCACCCTTGCCTGACGTGACGACCAGAACCTTTGCCATCAGTATTCCTTTTTATATCTCTGCGGGGTCATATGGATGAAGCCATGATGACCTTGTATGGCGATAACATGACAAGCTGCACCTAAAAAGAAAACTGCCAATATCTATTTAGTCTTAGTTTTCTTTTTATTTATTTTCTTACGGCAGCGGACGGAACAAAAGTGCTTCCCCCGAAAGCAGAACCTGTGCGGGTTTTTCTGTGCAGGCGGGGTCCATTTCTTCCGCCGTAGCATAGAATCCATCTATGGCCACAAGTTCGGCGGCCAGATTGCGGGTGTAAATCCGGGCATTGCCGTGCCCACCAATACCCGCAATGGCCCGCCCGCGTAAGGCACCATAAATATGGATAGACCCCCCGGCAGAAACTTCCGCCCCAGAGGCCACAGCCCCCAGAATAACCACATCGCCATCTGGCCAGACAATATGCTGGCCGGAGCGTACGGGGTCTTCTATCAGCAGGGTTGTGGGGGCTGGCGGGCCTTCGGGTTCTTCTTCTGGTGCGGTAATTGGGCCTGAAGAGCGGCCCCCCACCGGGCTTTCAGGCCATTCCCAATCTGCTACGGCAGGCCATGAGCGATCACCGTTTTCTATGCCCAGCACGCGTATGCCGCGTTCTTTGAGCGCAGGCAGCAAAAAGGCAAGGTTGGGCGTATCGGCCTGCATCATGCTCAGATCAAGAATAACAGGTTTGCCAGCAAAAAAGCCAACAGACCGCGTGATCTGATGATCCAGCGCCACCAGCCAATCTTCCAGCGGGGCTTCCGGCGTGAGGGTGAGCGCCAGAAAAGAGCGCCCGGACATACGGATACGGGGGAGTGGGGGATGTGTGCCGGACAAGAACAGCCGCTCTCGAAATTAAAGATCAGGAATAACAGATGCACAGGATAATGGCGTTACAGTGCAGTTGGGAAGTGTCTGTTACGCATTGGATGCATGAAGGCAAGGGGATGGTGGGAATTTGATGTACTTTCATGCTGTTTTCCCTCTGGCGTTGGGGCAGGCAATGGCATAAATCATCGGGTATGCGTACCCTCTTTCATTTTCCCCTCTCTCCTGCCAGCCGTACTGTTCGGCTTGTACTGGCGGAAAAGCGCCTGCCGTTTGAGGCCATTATTGAACGGGCATGGGAACACCGGCCCGAATTTTTGGCCATGAACCCAGCAGGTGATGTGCCGGTTCTGGTGGAAGATAATGGGCTGATTGTGCCGGATTCGTATGTGATCTGCGAATATCTGGAAGAAGCATATTCCGATACGCCGTTGCTGGGGCGTACGCTGGCAGAACGTGTGGAAGTGCGCCGCGTAATGGCGTGGTTTGATACGCTGTTTGCGCGCGAAGTTTCTGGCCGGTTTATTGATGAACGGGTGATGAAGCGCCTAAGCGGCCGCGGCAACCCTGATGGCACCGCGCTGCGTGAGGCCTATGCCGCCATGCGCCCGCTTATGAAATACGTGAATGATCTGGCAGAAAACCGGAACTGGCTTGCTGGTAATTTTCTGTCTTTGGCAGATTTTACGGCCGCTGGGCATCTGTCCTGTCTGGATTTTATTGGCGATATTGATTGGAGCAAGGTGCCAGCTGTGCGGGACTGGTACGCACGCATGAAGTCTCGCCCCTGTTTCCGTCCGCTTCTGGCTGATCGGGTTTCTGGCATAACGCCGCCTGAATATTACACCAATCTGGATTTCTGATCTTTTGAAACACCAAACGGCGTGGCACGCACCAGATGTGCTGGTTATTGGCGGCGGTGCCGCAGGGCTTATGGCTGCCATAACGGCAGGCCAGCGTGGGTGCAGTGTTGTTGTGGTGGAGCACGGGCCGGAAGTGGGGCGCAAAATCCTTATTTCCGGTGGTGGGCGCTGTAATTTCACCAATACAGAAATACGGGCAGACCGGTTTTTGTCTGCCAACCGGCATTTTGTAAAATCAGCACTCAGCCGCTATAAGCCGGAAGATTTTCTGGCCCTGTTGGCCAAACATGCCATTGCATGGCACGAGAAAAAGCTGGGCCAGCTTTTTTGCGATCATTCAGCGCGGGATATTGTTTCCATGCTGTTGGCAGAATGTGGCGCAGCAGGCGTGCGTATTCTTACAGATACACGCATTCGCCACGTCAGCCGCTCTGGTGATGCCTTTCGGGTAGAAAGCTCTGCCGGTGAGTTTCAGCCAAAAGCCGTTATCTTGGCCACGGGGGGGCTTTCCATTCCCAAATTGGGGGCCAGCAGCTTTGCGTATGATGTGGCGCGGCAATTTGATGTGCCCGTTATCAAACCAGAGCCGGCCCTTGTACCACTGGTATTTGATCAGCCGCAGGATGGGTGGTTGAAAACGCTGGCTGGTGTTTCTTTGCCCGTGCGTGTGACGTGTGGCAAAACAGCGTTTGATGAAGCTTTGCTGTTTACGCATCGGGGGCTTTCTGGCCCAGCCTTGTTGCAGATTTCTTCCTATTGGCAGGCGGGGCAGGCTGTAAAGGTGGATATGCTGCCGGGGCAGAATTTGGCGGCATTGCTGATGGGGCTAAAAAAAGCTGGTTCCAAAGCCAAGGCACCAGCAGCTTTGGCCAGATGGCTGCCGCAGCGTTTGGCCGCAGCCTTGGCAGCGCAAAAGGCATCTGAGCGGCCTATGGCGGAATGGGCCGATAAAGATATTCAAGCCTTGGCGCAGCGTGCGCAGAACATGCAACTTTACCCCACAGGCACAGAAGGCTTTGCCAAAGCAGAGGTGACGCGTGGCGGGGTGGATACACGCGCACTGTCTTCTCGCACCATGCAGGTAGAAGCTGTGCCCGGCCTGTTTATGGTGGGTGAGGCTGTGGATGTTACGGGCTGGCTGGGCGGCTATAACTTCCACTGGGCATGGGCCAGCGGCCACGCTGCGGGGGAAGCCGCAGCGCAGTTTCGTGCTGTATAGGTTTTAGCTTTTTGCAGCTTTAATTTCGGCAGCCAGCTCCAGAGCGCGCGTATAAACGGTGCGCTTTGGCAAACCCGCTGCTGTTGCCGCCAGTGCTGCGGCATCCTTAACAGAATGTGTTTCCAACAGGCTACGCAAGGTGGTGTCCAGATCATCTTCAGATGTCTGCTCCGGCTCGGCCGGGCCAAGGAGCACGGTTATTTCTCCGCGCGGGGGTGTGGTGGCGTAAAAGGCGGCTAGGTCACCCACGGTATCACGCCGCACTTCCTCAAATTTTTTGGTCAGTTCCCGCGCTACAGCACAGGGGCGTGTGGGGCCAAAAATTTCCGCCATATCAGCCAAAGTTTCAGCCAGCCTATGCGGGGCCTCGTGCCAGATTAGGGTTGCGCTCAGGCCCGCACGTTCCGCCGCATGTAGCTTGGCAAAACTTTCCTTGCGGGCTGATGAGCGCGGCGGCGGAAAGCCAATAAACATAAACGGATGTGGTGGCAGGCCAGAAAGCACAAGTGCTGTTAATGCAGCGTTTGGGCCGGGTACGACTGTAACGGGCACATTGGCTTCTATGGCCGCGCGCACAAGGCGGAAGCCGGGGTCTGATAGCAGGGGCATGCCGGCATCAGAAACCAGCGCAATGTTGGCGCCATCTTGTAAGCGGGCAATCAGGCCGGGAATACGCTGGCGCTCATTATGTTCATGCAGTGCTTCGGTGCGGGCAGAAATACTGCGTTCTGTTAGCAGCCGGGCGGTGGTGCGCGTATCTTCACACAGAATCAGGTCTGCACTGGCCAGTGCTTCGGCACCACGCGGGCTGAAGTCCCCCAGATTGCCAATGGGGGTGGCAACCAACGTAAGACCGGGGCAAGAAGGCGCATGACTTGGCGGCTTTCCTTCGCTATGGAGGGGGGAAGTCCGGTCGCGGTGTTCATCAGGCCGGTTGTTTGTGGAGGACGATCTTGATGATGACGCGTGCATGTTCGCTCCTGTCTGGACTTTCCAGCCAAGGTCTGGCGGGAAAACAGACATGGCGCAAGGCCGGTCTGGCTGCTTTGGGCATAACCGGCATGGCTTTGGCTGGCTGTGCAGACCAATCTCCCTCTGCTGGTGGTGGGGTTTCTAAGCCTGTAGCCAGCCACAAAATTGGGGTTCTGCTGCCTCTTAGTGGCCCAAATGCCGGGCTGGGGCACGAACTGCTGGCGGGTGCGCAGCTTGCAGTTGGCAACACAGCACCTACGGACCCAACAGGGTTGCAGTTAGATGTGCATGATACAGCCGCAGCCGGTGGGGCATCTGGCGCGGCTACTGCTGCTGTAAGTGCCGGGGATGGCCTGCTGCTTGGCCCGCTTACCAGTGGTGATACCGCAGTTGCGGCACCCGCCGCACAGTCTGCCGGTATTCCGGTTCTAGCTTTCACCAGTGATATTTCCCAGGCTCGTTCTGGTGTGTGGATTATGGGTATCACGCCAGAAGATCAGGTGCAGCGTCTGGTAGAACAGGCACGCCAGGATGGGCGGCGTAAGTTTGCGGCGCTTTTGCCCAACAACCCGCTAGGTCATGCGCTGGGGAATGGCTTGCAGTCTGCTTGCTATGATCAGGGTTTGCCAGAGCCCACAATTGTGTATCACTCCGGCACGGCGGCCAGTATTTCGCAAAGCCTGCGTGATATTTCCAATTACGATACGCGCTTGCAGGCTGCAAAAGGCAACAGCAGTGAGCCAGCGCCTTACACGCCAGATGCCGCCACAGCAGATGCAGATGCCGCCAAAACGGCAGACAAGCTGCCTTCTAATCTGGCGGCAGCATTGGGCACAGATGGTAGCGCACCAGCAGCGCCAACAGATACGCCCAAGGCAGAGGCTCCCAAGTTAGAAGCGCCACCTTTTGATGCGCTGCTGCTGGGTGATACCGGCCTGAACCTGAGAAACGTGATTGTGGCGTTGAACGAAACTCAGATCAGCCTGCCATCCGTGCGTATTATGGGGCCGGGCCTGTGGGCTGCCTTTGCCACTAAGCTGGGGGCCATTAAAGGCGCATGGTATGCCGCGCCAGATCCTACGTCTCGCCAGGCTTTTGTTACGCGTTTTATGGCGGTTAACCACCATATGCCCAAGCCATTGGCTGATTTGTCTTACGATGCTGCCAATGTGGCCAAAACCGTAGCGCAGAGTGGTGCTTCTGGGTATCCGGCCAGCGCACTTACGCGGTCTGAAGGGTTCTCTGGCGTCAATGGTCCGTTTACGCTGCTGCCTGATGGGCGTGTTCGTCGCGCTTTGGGTGTGTTTGAAGTGATTGGCGGCGGTAGCCCTGCCAAAATGCAGAGTGCTCCAGCAAAGGCCAGCGCAATATCTGGTTAATCTGGTTGTATTTGTAATAAAAGCTAAAAAGGGCTGCCTGATATATTTTCAGGCAGCCCTTTTTATTTGCTGTGCATAAAAGAAATTATTTTTTGTGCTGTGCCAGAATGGTTAAAACCTGCGCAACACGTTCCACCACATCATCCCACTTTCGCGGGGTGGTCTGGCGAATAATCTGCAACGTAGGGTACCATGGGCTATCTGTGCGCCCACTCAGCCAGCGCCAGCAGTTATCATACCGATCCATCAGCAAAACCGGCTTACCTAATCCGCCAGCCAGATGCACTACAGAGGTATCTACCGTGACCACAACATCCAAAGACATGATGAAGGCCGCTGTATCATCCATATTGTGGAGGAGATGTGTGGGGTCATACAATACCATGTTGGGCGGTGGGTCATTCATCTGCTCGGCATAAGGGCCTTTTTGCAAGCTGATGAGATTAACGCCTTCCACATCTCCCAATGGAGAGAGTGTGTGCAGGTTTATGGAGCGCCTGCGGTCTACAATATGGGCTGAAATTGTATTGGGCCGTGGTGCACCGCCCCATACCAGCCCCACATTCAGGTTATCATTTTCAGGCAGAAATTTTGCCAGTTCGCGCACTTTTATGGTGTCTGCCCGCAAATAGGGCACGGGCGCACCCATGGCATCTGGCGTGGCAGAAAAAACGCGGGGCAGGCTGATAAACGGGCAATGCCAATCAAACGGCGGGGTAGTACCACCTACCTGCACAATTTGCGCACCAACAACCCGATTACAGAGTTCGCCCAGTGTTTCTGGTACCCATAAATGTGGGATGGCCCCCCGGTCTGAAAGTGGCTTGATGTAACGCAGATACATTAAAGTATCTCCAAGCCCTTCTTCCTGCGTAATCAGGATACGTTTACCCCGGATATCCGTATTCGGCCCAAGCGAAGGCATAAGAGTGCTTGGCGGCAGGCTGGTATGGCCGGGCAGGCGCAAACGCCATTCATGTTCTGCCCAACCTTGTGCATAACGCCCGGCTTTAAGCAGTGTAATGGAGTGGTTCAGGCGGATTTGCGGTTCTGTAGGACGCAGAGAAATGGCACGCCGATAGTAATCCAGCGCTTCATCCAGCCGCCCTTTGCCAGCCAGCATACATCCGATGTTTGAAAGTGTGCCTGCATGATCTGGCTGCGTTTCCAAAACATTTTGGAGGTGTGCCAAAGCTTCATCAAAACGGCCTTGTTCAAGAAGCGCCATGGCCAGCAGGTTGTGGGAGTGCATGCTGTTGGGCCGTAGGTCAACAGCATGGCGTAACAGGCTGATAGCTTCATCAAACTGTCCGCATTGCACCAGCAAATTGCCCAGAATATCATAAATACGGGCATCTTGCGGCGTGCGCTCCAGAGCAGCACGGCATACAGCTTCGGCTAAGGGGCGTTTGTCCAGTTCTGCTAGCAGATCACTCAGTGCCTGTAGCGGATGCTCCGTGCCAGCATGGCGGGATGCAATATCGCATAGAATTTCTGCGGCTTCTTCCGGCTGGTTAGTGCCTGCAAGGCAATATGCATACAGGGTTTTGGCCAGATCATTATTGCTGGTGCTGAATGGTTCCAGAACAGCAAGCATTTCGTTGAAGTGGCCCGCAATAATTTCTGTACGCGCGCGCCGCAACGTCAGTTGATCGGGCAGGGTAGGGGCAGAAGCAGCAGGAGTATTCATGATGGCATTAGGTATCGTTTAAAACAGATGAATGAATAACACGAGGCAGGCAATGTGTAGGCAAGAAAAAACCCGACACGATAGTGTATCATGCCGGGCGATGAACCTGAATGTCTAAAGTAACGGAATGTAAAAGGTTCAGGCAGCTTTCATAACTGCTGTCAGGGATTCCAGAACTTCAGTCGGGTCTTTCTTTTCCAAAACAGCCACTTCGGCCACAAAACGTTCCTGCGCGGCTTCAAACAGCTTGCGTTCGCTAAAGCTGCCATCCAAGCTATCTACGTTGCGGCGTAGATCACGCAGCACTTCGGCAATCTGTACCAGATCACCCGAGTTGATTTTTTCCTGATATGCCACGGCGCGGCGGGCCCACATGCCTTTGCTAACATGCGGCTTACCCTTGATAATCGCCATGGCCTTATCTACAATCTCGCGCGAGACAATTTTGCGCAGGCCAGCCTTACGGGCCTTGCTGAGCGGGATGCGCAGTGTCATCTGGTTGCCGGGGAAGGAAATCTGGATTACTTCCAGCTTCGTTCCGGCAATTTCATCAACCCCTATCCGGTCTACCCGCCCCACGCCATGGGCGGCATAGACAATGGCATCGCCTTCCTCAAAAGGATCTTCATCCTTTACTTTTGTTTTTGCTTGGGCTGCCGTAGCAGCTGCAGCGGTGCGTGCCATGGCGTCTGTCACGCCGCCTTTAGGAGGTGCTCTGAACGTGTTCATAGCTATAGCTTATAGCATAAAACCGCAGCGTTGTCTTGTAAAAGAGAAAACTGCGGTTCTGCTATTCAGTATTGTACGCCGTTTACAGCGCCAAGTGGTGGGGCTGTTGGGTCTCCGGTAGGCTGGGTGACGTCAATTTCAATATTTCGTGCCATTGTTGCCATGGGCAGCGCATGCGGTGTGCCAGAAAAAGGTTCCTGCAGGTCATTCGCACTTTTATCCAGCACCAGAAACAGGCAGCCCACCAGTGATGAACCCAGCGGCGTAATCCATTCCAGCGTCTGCACCATGGAAAGGGGCAGCACGATACAAAAGATATTTACCAATGTGCGCGGCAGGGCTGAAAACTGCATGGGCAAAGGCGTATTGCGGATACGCTCCAAACCACCCTGCGCGTTGGCAATGTCGGACAAAATGCGGTCAATCTGTCCATGTACCGCGCCATCAATGCCCTTTTTATTAACTTCTTCCGTAACGCCCAGCCCAATCTGATACAAAATAGCATTGGGCTTGTTGCGATAATGAACAATCGCATCCTGCATATAAGGCGGAAGCAGGCGCTGGATATCGGTCGAGGCATCTTCCTTTCCCAATGCCATGCGCAGGGCGTGGGGGTAGGCGGCAATGGCGTACATCAGATCATGCCGGTCTCCCAGCAATGTGCCCGCCTGTCGGCCAAAGGAGCGGCAGTTATTGGTAATAGCGCCCCACAACGTGCGGGCCTCCCACCAGCGGGCATAGGCGCTGTTGCTGCGGAACCCCATGAACAACGCCAGTGCAGAACCAATAAGGGAAACCGGCAGGCTGGGCTGTTCCATCCACTCCTGATGGAACACCTGAAAAAGCACAACTACAATTAAATCCCACCCTGCCATAAGCAGGATAACACCTAGAATTTCTTTTCCGATAATGCGTAGCCCGACCCTTTGGTCAACAATCATTCACAAATCCTCGCGTGTCACAAAAGCGTTCTTGCCTGAACCTATATCAACATGGCACGAAAAAAGGAGTTTCTTAACAATACAGATATTTATTTCATATTTTTCAGCATGAGTGCGGATTTTTGAAGGATCAGGAGGGCAGAAATGGATACGCAACCAACCAGCTTGCAACTGCGTGAGGAGCATGAATGCCACGGTGGTAAAGTGCAGTTTTATGAGCACTTTTCCCATACTCTGGGGCTTGCTGCCCGGTTTGGTGTGTTCTTGCCGCCCGCTGCATGTCAGGGGCAGAAGGTACCGGTTGTCTATGCACTGGCTGGGCTAACCTGCACGGAAGAAACATTCCTGATCAAATCCACTGCACTGGCAGAGGCTGCGCATTTGGGGCTGGCATTGGTGGCTCCGGATACATCACCACGCGGTGCAGGTGTGCCGGAAGAAGATAAGGACTGGGATTTAGGCACCGGCGCTGGCTTTTATCTGGATGCCACGCAGGCGCCTTGGTGCAAACATTACCGTATGGGCAGTTACATTGCGCAGGAACTGCCAGAAATTGTGGAGCAGGCGTTACCGTTGGATAGTGCGCGGCGTGGCATTATGGGCCATTCCATGGGTGGGCATGGTGCGTTGATACATGGTTTGCGTGCGCCGACCTTCTGGAAATCCATATCCGCTTTTGCGCCTATTGTGCATCCGGCGGTTGTTCCATGGGGGAAAAAGGTATTTACCGCGTATTTGGGGCCAGATGCGGCCATGTGGCGGGCGTATGATGCGGTGTGCTTGTTAGAAGATGGCCACAAACACCCCAATACCATTCTGGTTGATCAGGGTGCGGCAGACCAATTTCTGCAACGCGAACTTCAGCCGTGGCACTTGCAACAGGTGGCGGAACAGGTGGGGCAAAAATTGAACCTACGCCAGCACGCGGGGTACGATCATTCCTATTGGTTTGTACAAAGTTTTGCGGCAGACCATTTGCGCCACCATGCAGAAAATCTGAAAGTGGGTTAAATTTTTCAGGAATGGAGGGTGCGGCTCAGGCTGGGAGAGGTAAATCCGCCCAGTGCGCCCAACCATTTGAGATATTCCAAAGCCAGAAGCCGCAAAGATGAACGACGCAGAGGGTGTTCCATGGCTGGAGGCAACACAGGGTAGGGGTACAGGGTGACATCAGGCAGTGTGCGGCTGAGTTCCAGCAATGCGCGGCGCATGTGGTAACTGGCTGTAACAACAATGAGCGAAGTAATATGGTTATCAGCAACCCAAACGGCTGTTTCCGTTGCGTTGCCAATGGTGGAGCGTGCCTGATAGCCAAGAGTAATACGTTCTGCCAAAGCCGGAGGCGCGGTGGAGGGTAAAAGTGCGGCCAGTGTGGTTTGGGTGTCCACGCCGGAAATCAGCAGTCTTTCACCCTGATTACGCGCTAGCAGATTAAGCGATGTATCAATGCGGCCCGCGCCACCTGTAAGCGCAACAATGCCATCTGCATGGGGCAAATAGCCTGGGGGGCGCAGGGCATCATTTACAAACCAGCCAAATCCACCAGCAAATGCAAAACAGGCTAGCAATGCCAGCCGAAGTAAAAGCCGCACAAAAAGCATGATCGGGCCAGAAGGGCGTGGCCCGGATGGTTTGTGGTGAGGAATTAAGGGAGCCGCCGTAGCCATAGGCGTACCATGCTTTGTGTTGTAACCCAGCAGATAAAGGCCGCAACAAATGGCAGTGCAGCAAAGGCAACCAGCATATCTGTTGGAATAACGCTTTGCAGAGTGTGCCAATCTGGCAGCAACAGCGTGTCAGACTGGAGTGAGATATTGGCAAAAGGTGCTGCCATTCTGAACAGAACCAGCAAAGGCACCATAGCCAAAACAGTGCCTGCCAAGCTGCCACCTAGCCCCAACATAGCTGTGCGCCAAGCAAAACGACCGGCAATATAGCCATCGGAAGCACCCAGCCCATGCAGGATTTTAATAATATCGCGCCGGGTTGAAAGGCCTGCCCGTGTCGCAAGGCCGGTTACAAGCGTGGCAATGCCACCAACGGTTAGCAATGCCAAACCCGCACAGGCCAAAAGGCTGTTTGCCAGTGCCCTCAGACGTTCTCCCCAGCTTGCATTATGCTCAACAATGGTGCCAGGCACATGCGCGGTAAGGGTTTGCTCCAGATCATTAGGGAGCTGCGCATTGTCTGGCAGACGAATGCGGATAATGGCTGGCAGAGGAAGGGCCGAATTATCCGCTTCACCCAACCAAGGTTCTAAAAGCCGTGCCAGTTCCTCTTTATCCAGACGGTGCATCACCGAGCCGGGGGGCAAGGTGTTGAGGTCTGCCAAAACGGCTTCTGCGCGGGTGGGGCCTGCGGGTTCTTTTTTGCTGGCAGGGGTAAGAGGTTGATCTGGGTCTGGCACCTGCACGGTAACAAGCTGGGCAGCACCTCCGGCCCAGCGGGCAGAAAGCGCACGCGCACCTGTTGCTCCAGCAAGAGTTAAGGCTGCCAAAAAACTCATCATGGCTACAAGCGCAAACAGGCTGCGGTCTGGTAGGGCTTCGGAAACAGATAAGCCATCCTTGCGGCCAGAAAAGGGCAAAATCATATATCTGCCCCTTCATCCTGCACCAGTCTGCCACGTTCCAGATAGAGGGCAGGGCGTTGCAGCCTGCGTATCAGGGCCTCGTTATGCGTGGCCACAACCATGGTGGTGCCCATGTCGCTGAGTTCAGCAAACATATCCAGCAACCGGTGGGCTTGGCTTTCTTCCAGCGCGTTGGTGGGTTCATCTGCCAAAATCAGGCCGGGGCGGTGGATAATGGCACGGGCAATGGCTGTGCGCTGTTGTTCCCCGCCAGAAAGGCTGGATGCGGGGGCATGCAGGCGCTCACCCAATCCTACCCATTTAAGAATGGCTTGAATTTCATCCTGAATTTCATCTTCAGGGCGTTTTTGCAGGCGCAAAGGCAGGGCCACATTATCCGCCACGCTCAAGCCGGGGATAAGTTTGTAATCCTGATGCACCATGCCGATTCTCTGCCGCAGGCGTACAAAATGCGCACGCTTTTCCGCCTTGGAAACAGGTTTACCCAAAAGCAGCATACGCCCTTGCGTGGGCAGTGTTTCAAGGTGCAGTAGGCTGAGCAGGCTGCTTTTACCTGCGCCCGATGGGCCAAGAAGCCAGCGGAATCCCCCTTGCGGAATAGAGAAGGAAAGATCGGACAATACCAGCGCATTCTGCTTTTTGCCCCGCCGCCATGAAACGTTTTCCAGACGGATCATGCTGGAACCATAAAGGACGGAAGTGGCGTAAAGCGGAGCGATTGTTGCATGTATGTAGTGTAACCGACAGGCGGGGGAAGTGTCGATTGAAAGACACAACATACTGCTTAATAAACGGTCTGTTCCATCTTTTTGGCGCGATGTCTGGCGCGAACGGGCGTTACCTGTGCTAAGGGGGATGCCAAATCTGTTCTTCCGTTCGATGCCTTAGCCTCGCATCTGCGTGCAGCAGGCGCAGGGAGGAAGGCAGCCTTTATCAAGAGAGTGTTCATGAAGATCGTCTGTCCTTCCTGCGGTGTGGCCTATCAGGTTCCAGAGGCTCTTCTTGCCAAAAGGCAAATGCTCAAATGCTCTGCCTGTGGCGTTAAATGGCGGGTTCAGATCCCGCAGCCTCAGCCAGAACCTGTTGCGGAACCTGTGCCGCATGAACACGCTCAACCCCAATCTGCACAGCCAGAAACAACAGCACCACACAGCGCGCCGAAAGAAAGTGCGCCACAAAAAAAAGTGGATTCTCCCACAGCACCTTCGGAAGCTCCTGTTGCCGATAGGCCGGATTCGGAGCTTCCACCACCCGTAACAGAACCTCCGGTAACGCAGGCACCTGTTCAAGAACCAGTTGCTATGCAAACAGCCGAAGCATCTGCGCCGGTTGAAGAAGTGTTGGCGCCTGAGGCCGTTCAGCCCCCGCCGGAACTTCAGCCTGTTCCACAGCAGTATGCCCCGGAAATTCCAAGTGCGCCCGTTACTGAATCGACGCCTGTAGCAGAGCCGGAATCTTCTCCTGCGCCAGAGCCAGAAAAGCCAGTTGCGCCGCCGCCTGTTTCGGAAGCCCCACAGCCCACAACTGTGCGGCAGGTGCATGTTAAACAAACACCTCCGCCGTATGCTCAGCCGCATGTGGAGCCAACGCTATCGGCGGCAGCAAAACCTTCTGCTGCACCTACGCCTGTAGCAGCACCAGAACAGCCGCAGATCAGAGAGCCCGCAGCACAAACGGGCCAACGTTATGAGCCTTTGCGTAAGGCATCACCCGCTGCGGAATCCGCCGCCCCGCGTGTTGCGCCAGAAGCAGGGGCCGCAAACCCGCCGCGGCCTATGGGAATGCCCAAAGTGCGACCGGAAGTTGCACAGGCCTATGCCCAAAGTGCGGCGGCGCATGTTGCGCAACCTCAAGCACAATTGGCGCGCAAGCTGGATGTGCGTGGGCTGATTTTAACGGAAAAATTCTGGAAAATAGCCTGGATTATCAGCGTTGTTCTGGCTGTTATCGGTTTTGTGGCTATCTGGCATTGGTGGAATGCCATTGTGCACGCATGGCCTGCTGCGGCGCGCCTGCATCGTGCAGGCTAATACCTGATACGAAAAGACGCGCGTGGCTTGCTAGGGATAGAGTAGGCTTGCGCAGCGTTTACATGCTGCGTCCGGCCAGTGTTGCCAGAGTAGCGCCTGCAGCAGCCAAAGCCATTAGCATAATACCATCCCAGATCAGGCCGCTGGCTGTTAGATCATGCCCAGCAATGGCAAGATGATGCGGAATGGCGGAAGCCACATTGGCAATGGCATCTCGCGCTTGCGGGTCTGCCGATGCAGCAGATTTGGAAAGTGCGCTAACCAGCGCTGGCAGGGCGGCCCATGCCACACCTGCAATCAGCAACAGTGGGGCAAACAGCTCGGCAACCTGTTGCACAAAATAGAACGCAAAATAACAGACAGACCAAATGGCTGTGCGCACAAGGGCAAAGCCAGAAGTGCCAGAACGAGAGGCAGCAGAAGACTGGGAAGAAAGGGGCATGCGCGTGTCCATTGGTATCGTTCCTTGTCGGCAGTAACAGGGCCGAGTGGTTTTGCTGTATCCAACCCACAGAGCGCGCAGGCGGACTATTCTTGGCATGTATATACAGGCACAGGGTAAAGCATGCCAATGGATAGCCATATGGCGCATGCAAAGCATGTTTTTATATGGGTAACGCATTCGCGATGAGGGTGTGCAGGAAGATTTTTGTTAGAATATATTTTTTACACTGACCTCTCGGAAGGGCATGTCAGCGGCTTTTATGCCGGTGGCCGGTAAAATTATGGATTTTCTTTCCTGCTCCATCCTGTTTGCTGGGGTGGACGCGGCTTGGCAGGCACATCTTGAAACTCTGCTGCAGGCGCGTGGGTTGCGTGTAAAAAGCGTGGCGGATGGCCGTTCTGCCTTTGCCGGGTTTGATGAAGATCTGCCTGATCTTCTGGTTGTGCCAGCACGCTTGCCAGATATGCCCGCTACCCAACTTTGCCAGCGGTTGCGCTTAAACGCGGCCACGCGGGGTATTCCTGTAGTGGTGGTGTTGCCAGAAGCCAACAGCAGGCAGGAATCCGAAATTCTGGAGCGCGGGGCAGATTGCTGCTTCAGCATGGCGGATAATCCGCTTTTACTTGTTTTTCGTATCTGCGCGTTGCTGCGTGAATATGATGAAGACCTTGCCGGGCGAGAGGGCGTGGTTTTTCGCCAGCCGCGCATTGTTATCATGACAGCGCCGGGCGGCGTATTGTGGGCGTGGTCTGATAGGCAAAAACCCGCAGATTTTGAGCCAGCCAGAGGCGGTCAACCTTATCTGGTGGAGCTTCTGCAACAAAATGGGGAAGACGCTCTGCTGGTGGAAGATCCGGAAAAGCTGGATCTTTCCGGTATTGCTGGCAGCCGCGCCTGCCCGGATTGTGTGGTGGTGGATCTGGCCTGCCCAGCATTTGATGGCTTGGCGCTTGCCCGCACCATAGCGGCTTTTCGCAGGCGCAGCCGCCAGTGCACGCGCATTATGGGCATGGTGGAGCACGGTGGCCTATCTGGTGAGCAAGTGGCCCGTGCATTTCATGCCGGTATAGATGATCTGCTAGATGCCGATACGCCAGTAGATTTGCTGGTGAGCCGCATTGGCAGCCTTGTGCGGCGCAAGACATTGCAAGATGAAGCTCGACGCGAAGAAGCGCATATAGAAAGCGCCCGTGCGCGTATGGCGCTGGCCGATGCCCTGCGGCGCGTCAATGCAGATCTGGCAGCGGCCAATCGCAAGCTGATAGAGGCGCAGGCCAAACTGGTGCAGTCCGCCAAAATGGCATCATTGGGGGAACTGGCTGCCGGTATTGCGCACGAATTTAACAACCCATTGGCGTTTGTGCTGGCGCATGAAAACACGGTCAAACGCAGCATGGTGAAGGCCCTGCATGCTGTGAGATCGCAAGATCTGGTAACGGCAGAAACCGCATTGCAAAAGGGGAGCGAACGCCTATCTGCCTCTCTTATCGGTCTTTCACGCATGCGGGATCTGGTGGCCAGTTTACGCCGTTTTTCCCGCTTGGAGGAAGGGGAGTTTCGCCGTCTGGATGTGCCAGAGGCCATAGGTATGGTGCTTACGCTGCTTGCCCCCAAGCTGGGGCAGGATATTGAGGTCACCTGCAAGCTGGAGGCTCCGCCAGAACTGGTGTGTCAGGCGGCGCTGGTAAATCAGGTGGTTATGAATATTGTAAGCAACGCCGCAGATGCCATTTTGGACACACGGCGCGAGACGATTCAAAGCTCCGAGCCTACGCTTCCACGTGCAGACCGTATCCTTATCACCTCGTTTTTGGAGCAAGCCGAAAGCGGCAAAGGTGAAGAATACGTGATCCAGATAAGCGATACCGGGCCGGGTGTGCCCAAAGAGTTGCAGGAACGTGTTTTTGAACCGTTTTTTACCACAAAACCTGTAGGGTCTGGTACGGGGCTTGGGCTGGCCACGGCATACGGTGTTGTGCAGGCCCACGGCGGCAATGTTGTTGTAACCAATGCAAGTACGTTGGGGGGCGCCTGTTTCACCCTCCGCGTGCCATACAGAGCAGGAGAGGAGAGGCGCGGTGATAACGTTGCCTGACCTAAAACAGCGTCCCATAGTGCTTGTGGTGGATGACGAACCGGAGATTCTGGTTGCGCTGACAGACCTGCTGGAAGGGGCCTATCATGTTCTTTCTGCCTCATCGGGAGAACAGGGTTTGGCGTTGCTGCGTGAAAACCCAGATGTAGCGGTTATTATCTCGGACCAGCGCATGCCGGGCATGACGGGTGATGTCTTTTTGGCGCAGGCGCGGGATATTTCCGGTGCAGGGGCTATTTTGCTGACAGGGTATGCCGATATCTCTGCCGTGGAAGCCGCGCTGAACCAAGGGCAGATCTCCTTTTTCGCCTACAAACCGTGGGATGATGAAACACTTCTTTCCATGGTAGGGCAGGCGGCTGCGCGCTATTTTCTGGAAAAAGAGTTGGAGTGTGAGCAGCTTTTGCTACGCGGGCTATTGGAAAACCTGCCATTTGGGCTAGCGTTCAAGGATCAGAACGGTTGCTTTATCCGCCTGAACCAGCAGATGGCGCGGGAGTTTGGCCGTAGCGTTGCCGAATGCTTGGGCCAGAAAGAAGAAGATCTGGTAAATGGCCCACGGCATGAAAGTCTGGAAGAAGCACAGCAGGCACTGGAAACATCTGGCCGGGATCAGCAGGTCTTGCAGCTTCCGGGGCCAGATGGGCAAAACCGCTGGCATGATCTTACGCGCGTGCGGTTGGACAGCTTGCGCAACGCCCCTGTGCGTTCGGGCTTGTTGTCCGATTATTCCATTCTGATTGATCGGGATGTGACAGACCTGCTGGGGCTGGAACAGCGCTTGCGGCAGGCCCAGAAAATGCAGGCAATCGGCACCTTGGCGGGTGGCATTGCGCATGATTTTAACAATCTGCTTACCGCCATTCAGGGTTCACTGGAGTTGGTGCAGGATCTGGAACCCCCGCGGGAGCCGGGTGTGGCGCGCCTGTACCAGAACGCCATGGAAGCTGCACGCCGAGGGGGCACACTTACGCGCAAGTTGCTAGACTTCAGCCGACCACGCCATTTGGTATGCCAGCGCGTGGAAGTGCAGGACGTAATGCAAAACCTCCAAGGCTTCATGAAGCAAGGCAAGGTGCCAGAAGATATTCGGGATGCGCTGGATTCTGCCTTGGTAGAAGGTAGCGGGCGCTTTAGCAGCGTGCAGTTTGCCTTGCCCGAAGAACCTCTGCCACCTGTATGGACAGACCCTGTGCAGCTTGAGCTGGCGGTGTTTAGCCTGTGCATCAACGCCATTGATGCGCAGCCGGAGGGCGGTAGCACCAGCGTTTCTGTGCGGCAGGTTGCCCGGCTGTTAGGCCGACATGTTGGTAAGGATCATGCTGGCGCATGGGTGGTGGTGCAGGTTTCAGACAGAGGCGTGGGCATGACGGAAGAAATGCGTGCCCGCATTTTTGATCCGTTTTTTACCACCAAGGATATGGGGCAGGGCACAGGGCTGGGCCTGTCCATGATTTATGGCTTTATCAGCCATTGTGGTGGTGAAGTGCGCGTAGAAAGTACACCGGGTGGCGGCACTTCTGTGGAATTGTGGTTCCCGGCCATGGATGCGCAGCTTTCAGCATCTCTCCCGCCCACTGCGGCTTCTGGTAATACCACGACCAACATCCGCACACTGGCAACCACCCCACAGGGCCGCGCTATTCTGGTTGTGGATGATGAGCCGGGCGTGCGGGCCGTAACGGCAGGTTTTCTGAGCCGCGCAGGGTATGAGGTCTTAGAATCTGCCAGCGGGGCAGAAGCTGTAGAAACCGTGCGCAACAGGCCAGATATTGCCCTTGTGGTGATGGATGTGATGATGCCGGGCATGAATGGGGGGGAGGCCGCACAGCGTATTCATGCAGAGCGGGCGGAACTGCCGGTGCTGTTTGTAACAGGTTACGCAGATCTGGGCATTTTGCCCGAAGGCGTGGCCGTGCTGCACAAACCTTATACGCGTGATGCGCTTTTAGGAGATGTGAAGGCCATGCTGGCTGCATAGGCCAACCCCTTGTTCTGGGCGCAATAAGGCTTATCTGAGGAAGATCATGCATACTCTTCATACAGCTTCCTCATCCCATGATCCCGTCGGCTGGCACGGGACAACCATTCTCTGCGTGCGGCGCGGGGCCGAAGTTGCCATGGCGGGCGATGGTCAGGTCACGCTAGGCAGCACGGTTGTAAAGGGCAATGCCCGCAAGGTGCGCCGCATAGGCCCGCAGGATAATATTCTGGCGGGCTTTGCTGGGGCTACGGCAGATGCCTTTACTCTGCTTGAGCGGTTGGAAGCCAAGCTGGAACGCTACCCTAACCAGCTTGAGCGCGCCTGTGTGGAGCTGGCAAAAGATTGGCGGACAGATCGTTATCTGCGCCGGTTAGAAGCCATGATGGCCGTGGCAGATGCCGAACATTCCTTTACCCTCACAGGCAATGGCGATGTTTTGGAACCCGAAGATGGCATTATCGCTATTGGCTCAGGCGGCAATTACGCACTTTCCGCCGCGCGTGCCCTACTAACAGTTGATGGGTTGGGGGCGGAGGAAATTGTACGGCGATCTATGAAGATTGCCGGTGATATCTGCGTTTACACCAATCATTCTGTCCGGGTGGAAACACTTAAGGCAGCCTCAGATCAGGAGAGCCGGTAATGGATGCTCCTAATTTTTCCCCGCGTGAAATTGTAAGCGAACTGGATCGGTTTATTGTGGGCCAGCAAGATGCCAAACGGGCCGTGGCCATTGCCATGCGCAACCGCTGGCGGCGTGCGCAGCTTTCTGAGGGCATGCGTGAAGAGGTTGTGCCCAAAAATATCCTTATGATTGGCCCTACGGGCTGCGGTAAAACGGAAATTGCCCGTAGGCTGGCAAAACTGGCTCAGGCGCCTTTCCTAAAGGTGGAAGCCACCAAGTTTACCGAAGTGGGTTACGTGGGCCGTGATGTAGACAGCATTGTGCGCGATCTGGTGGAAGTGTCCATCACCATGCTGAAAACATCGCGGCGCAAGGATGTTGAAGAAAAAGCTCAGCAAGCAGCGGAAGAACGCATTGTAGATGCTCTGGCAGGGGAAGGATCTTCTGCTGATACAAAAAGCAAATTCCGCAGCATGCTGCGCACTGGGCAGCTTGAAGACAAGGAAATTGATATTGCCGTAACCGAGCAGGCCCCTGCCGGAAGCGGTGAAATGCCCGGAGCCATGCCGGGGCAGGCCATTAATGTAGGCGATATGATGAAGGCCTTCATGAACCGTGGCCCCAAGCAGAAAAAGCTCAAGGTTTCTGTGGCACGGGAATATCTGAAGCGTGAAGAAGCCGACCGCCTGCTAGATGGTGAGGCTCTCACGCGGGAAGCCGTGGCGAATGCGCAGGAAAACGGCATTGTCTTTCTGGATGAGATAGACAAAGTGTGTGCTCGTGCCTCGGAAAGCGGCGCAAAGGGTGGCGATGTCTCCCGCGAGGGGGTGCAGCGCGATCTGCTGCCACTTATTGAAGGCACAACCGTTTCCACCAAATATGGGCCGGTAAACACAGACCATATTCTGTTTATTGCTTCTGGCGCGTTCCATCTGGCCAAGCCGTCTGACCTTTTGCCAGAGCTTCAAGGTCGTTTGCCTATTCGGGTAGAATTGCAGCCTCTGAGCCGCGAAGATTTGCGCCGTATTCTAACAGACCCCGAACATTCTCTGCTCAAGCAGTATATCGCCCTAATGGGAACTGAAGGCGTTACCCTAAACTTTGCAGATGATGCCATAGATGCGCTGGCTGAACTGGCAGCGGATATTAACGACCGTGTTGAAAATATTGGGGCGCGGCGCCTTGCCACAGTGCTGGAAAGATTGTTGGAAGATGTCTCTTTCACGGCATCGGATCGTAAGGGCGAAACCGTGGAAGTAAATGCTGCAATGGTGCAGGAAAAAGTCGCGCCACTGGCGCGCAAGGGAGATCTGAGCAGGTTTATTCTGTAATGGAAGCACCATTTGTAACGCCGCAGGAAGATACGGCAGAAGAAGCTATTGAGGCCATCCGCGATGAGCTGGAAATCTTTGATGATTGGATGGAGCGATATCAGTACATCATAGAAATGGGGCGTAAGCTGCCGCCGTTTCCTCAGGAGTGGTGTGATGATGCCCACCGTGTGCCCGGCTGCCAAAGCCAAGTATGGCTGGAAGAAAAGGAAGAAGACGGCAAGCTGTATTTTGCTGGTCTGTCTGATGCCGCCATAGTGTGCGGGCTGGTCGCCTTGCTGCTGCGCGTATATTCTGGCCGATCCAAGGCAGAAATTCAGGCAACAGATCCTAAGTTTTTGCGTGATCTGGGGCTTGTGCAGGCGCTTTCCACCAACCGAGGCAACGGGGTGGAAGCTATGGCGCGGGCTATTCGTTCCGTTGCGGCTTCTGCTGTGGCCTGAACCGAATGTGAATTGCACTACCTGCACACAGATGGTGCAGTTCCAAATAAAAAACCGGCGTGCTGGAAAAATCCAGCACGCCGGTTTTTTTTATGTCTGCTTTAGAAAAAAGCGGAAGCCTGAAAAATCAGGCGTTCCCTTTTTCTTTTAGCGCTTTCAAAATGTCAGCCGGGCGTACAGGCAGGTGCCGCATACGCACGCCAACAGCATTGAAAATGGCGTTGCCAATAGCTGGTGCAATGGTGGTAACACCCGGTTCACCAAGCCCCATGGGTTTTTCCGTGCTGGGCAGGAACTCAATATCCATATCCGGCACATCTGTAATACGCAGGGGCGTATAGGTGTTCAGGTTGCGGTCACGCACGTTGCCGTTTTCAATTTCCGTGCCTTCAAACAGCGCCATGCTCAGGCCCCACAGCGCGCCGCCTTCGGTCTGGGCCAAAGCGCCGTCTGGGTCAATAATCGTGCCTGCATCCAGAACCAGCCAGATTTTCTGGCAGGTTACAACACCTGTTTCGCGGTCAACATGCACCTGTGCGGCGCCTGCTGTCCATGTAGGCATGTTGCGTTCCTGCCCGAAGGTGGTGGCAATGCCAATGGCCGTATCTTTAGGCAGGCTGACTTTGCCGTAACCGCACTTTTCCACCAGCTTTTTGAGCACATTGGCCTGGCGGGATGCGCCACCAACAGAGTTGGGAGCACTCCCTGCGTTGCGGCCTTTGCATGTTAGCAATCCAAGGCGGAAATCAACCGGGTCTTTCCCATAATCATGGGCCAGTTCATCCAGAAAGCTTTCATGCGCCCATGGTGTCCAGCCGGAACTAACTGAACGCAGCCAGCCGGGGCGGAAGGTAGCATCGGCCAGATCATTATCCAGCGCACGCACCAGAATGGGGCCAACGTCGTACCAATGGTCAGCGCCTGCAATGGCGAACTGATCGTATGGCTTGCCGTCTTCACCTTTTTCCATAAAGGCGGCAGCCATCACACCAGTTGGCCAACCGGCAGAAGCATGGTGTTCCCACCCATTGATGGAACCATCCTTATTGACACCCGCGCGCACGGTCTGGATGGACGGTGAGCGAATGGAATCAAACAGTACGTCATCAGATCGGGTGAAGACCAGTTTAACAGGCTTGCCGCCCAAGGCTTTGGAAATCAGTGCGGCAGGAACTGCGTAATCCCCGTTCAGGCGGCGGCCAAAACCACCCCCCAGCAGGTAGCTGCGCATCACCACATCGGATTCGGGAACCTGAAGCGCCTTGGCAATAACGGGCAGGAACAGTGTTTGCCACTGGTTGCCACAATGTACTTCCCACTTGCCTTCATGCAGGCGGGCAAGGGCGTTCATGGGTTCTAGCTGATAATGCAGTACGGAAGAGCACGTATAAGTGCGTTCCACCACCTTATCGGCTTTGCCCAGCGCTTCATTCACCCCGGCATCATTGAAGATGCGCGAACCGCCGGTTTTTTCGGCAATCTGCTTGCGGCCGTGTTCAATAATGTCCTGCTCGGTCACGTTGGCGGTTTTACCCGGTGTCCACGTGACTTTCAGGGCATCTGTTGCGCGGATGGCAGCAGGGTAGGAGGAAGCAAGAACCGCAACCCAGCCCGGCACCGTATTGGAAGGATCATCCAGTACAATGTAGCGGATATAGCCCTTAACCTTTTTGGCTTCCGTATCATCAACAGAAACCACTTTGGAGCCATACCGTGTGGGCGGCATTTTGGGGCGCGCGTACACCATGCCTTCCAGCTTGGCATCAATACCATAAATGGCTGAGCCGTCTGTTTTGGAGGGAATATCCAGCGCTTTAACTTCACGCCCGATCAACCGGTGTTCAGATGCAGGCTTCAGCGGCAGCTTGGCCATTTCATCTGGCGTAAAGGTACGGGTGGGGTGCGCACGGCTTACAATATCACCGTAGGAAATGGAGCGCTTGCCCGCAATAACCTGCCCATTACGTGCGATACAGGCAGAAGGTGCCACACCCAGCAGGCGTGCGCCTTCTTCCACCATGACGGTACGGGCTGCGGCACCAGCTTGGCGGAACTGATCCCACGTCAACCAGACAGACCATGAACCACCTGTAATCATCAGGCCCCATTTGGGGTCTGTATCTACATAGGTGATCCGAACCTTGTTCCAGTCCGCTTCCATTTCATCGGCAATAATCCGGGCAAGGGCTGTGCCAACATGCTGGCCCATTTCCGCACGGATAACGTTTACGTTCACCCAGCCATCTGGTGCAATGGAGCACCAGATTGTGGGTTCAAACGCACCACCGACGGGCAGATTGCCTGCGGCCTGCGGATAAACCTGCGCAGCGTTACCCTGCCGCGCAAAGCCGAACATGAAGGCCGAGCCCATGGCCGTAAGCAGAAAACCGCGGCGCGTAGGCCCACGGCCAGCGGCCCGATCCTGCCGGGCTGCAATGCGTTCTAGCTTACCCATGAGATGCCTCCTCCTTCTGCATGGCGGCGGCCGCTTTTTTAATCGCCTTGCGGATGCGCACATACGTCATGCATCGGCACAGGCTACCGCCCATTACGCCATCAATCTGCTCATCCGTTGGGTTAGGATAATCTTTCAGAAGGCTGACAGCCTGCATAATCTGGCCCGACTGACAGTACCCACACTGCGGAACCTGAATATCCTTCCAGGCTTCCTGCACAGGGTGCTTGCCTTCTGGGTGCAGGCCTTCAATCGTGGTTACATCAGCGCCTTCTATGGAGCTAACAGGCGTAATGCAGGAGCGGGTGGCGCGGCCACCCACCAGCACGGTGCATGCACCGCACTGGCCTACGCCACAACCAAACTTTGTGCCTGTCTGGTCCAGATCATCACGCAGGGCCCACAACAAAGGGGTATCTTCTGGCGCATCGACGGAAACGTCACGGCCATTGAGTTTGAATTTTATCATCTCTTGCTCCGTGTTCCGTCTTAGTGCGAAGAATTGACAGGAACTGGCTGGACGGTCTTGCGCACTTCGGCGGCCTTTTTCTCAAGGTTTGTCCACGGTGGCAGTGTGGTGCGGGTGCGGCGCAGATAGGCTGCAATGCGGGCCATATCCTTGTCAGACAGCGCATTGTAGAAGCTGGGCATGGCTACGCCAGATTGCCCTTCTTCTGCTGTAAGCCCACGCAGCATAACCTGATACAGGTTTGTGGGTTCATCCAGCCACAGTGCGTTGTTGAGCGCCAGATCCGGGCGGCCAAGAACAGGCGTAGGCGCTGCATTGTAATGGCAGGCCGCACAAGCACCCTGATACAGCTTTGCGTCTGGGTCCACATTCGGGCCGATCAGATCGGTTTTGGATTCTTCCATGGCGCGAGCCAAGGCGGCCTTATCGTTCTTTTCACGCTCGGCAGCGTGATCCACATCCGCAAAGTAATGCGCAATGGCATGCACATCTTCTTCCGGCACAGTGGAAAGGAAGCGATGCGGCACGGGGGACATAGGCCCACCAGCCGGGCCGTGCAGTGGTGCTACGCCAAAGCGCAGATACTGGAACAGCTCGTCTTCCGTCCATGTGGTGGGGGTTGGGTTGTGCTCGTTAAGGGCGGGCGCAATCCAGTTATCCACCACAGCGCCATCGTAGGCAGAGCCTTTCTTTTCGGCTCCCATAAGGTCACGCGGGGTATGGCATGCGCCGCAATGGGCGTTGCCTTCGGCCAGATAGGCGCCGCGGTTCCACAGGGCATCATGCCGAGGGTCGGGCTTGTACACGCCGGGGCGCAGATACAGCAGCTTCCAACCCGCCTGAAGAATACGCAGGCTGAGCGGGAAAGGCAGTTCGTTCGGGCGGCGAGACATATGCACGGCTGGACGTGTCATGATGTAGGCATACAGATCGGAAATATCCTGATCCGTCATCTTGGTGAAATGATCGTACGGGAAAGCCGGGATCAGATGCACGCCCTTGCGGGATACACCAAGATGCATGGCGCGGCGAAAGGCCTCTTCCGACCATGCGCCAATGCCCATTTCAACATCTGGTGTGATGTTGGAAGAATAGATAGCCCCAAACGGGGTATCCATTTTATAGTCACCAGCCAGTTCCGGGCCGCCGCCGTTATCTGTGCGGGTGTGACATTCGGCGCAATACCCTTCGGCAGCAACAATCCGCCCGCGTTCTATCTGCTCGGCAGAAAAGCTGGCGGGGTTTGGCCGCTCAATTGGTGCAATCGGTGGATACCACGCATAATATAAGAACCCGAGCCCCCCAAGGACCCCGGCCGCGGCTACTCCCGCTAGAAGACGTTTGATCACTCTACCCCCAATCCCGTGAAAAACGTACCATCTGGCGGGCAACACGTAAGCCTACGCGCCATGAGCCGATGGATCAGCGTCTGAGGTTCGTTTCTTGATTCAGGACAATTCTTATCTGGATTTGCGATGTAAATAAACGCATAGGTTCCACTGTATTACAGTGAAATCTGAATAAGATTTATTTGCCTGCTGAGAATATTGCAGAAAAACAGGGGTTTGATCTTTATCTATATTTCAATGAATATAGTTAAGCGTTGATTTTGCATGTATGCCATGCGCTCAGTTCTTGAAAGAAATCATATTTTTGCGATGAAAGGGGTCGTTGCGCTCTCTGGTCTGGCTGTGTTTGGTAGGCAGGGTAGGGAGCGCAACGGTAATTTAAGGCATATAAAGCCTAAGCTTGGTTAGCCAGCGTGCTGGGCAAGGGTTTTGTGTGTGCCTTGTGCACGAATGCTCTGGCGTAGCTTTACAACATCAGTTGCAAAATTGGGGTAATCTTTCAGGTTCCAGCCTGCAAAAACAGTCATCTGTAATCCTGCGGCCAGATCTTCTGCGCATGCTAGCGCCAGTTGCTCTGCGTTGATGGCAGGTTCTGTAATGGTATAGGGCGTGCCTTTATCCGTAGTGCCGCGCAGATATTCTAAAAAGCAAGCCGTGCCAAACGCCAGCCGCCAATGATCGCGCCCAGAGCCGAGAACCCCATTGACAGTATCTGTCAGGAACACAGGCAGTTTAGAGCCGCTATCGGAGGCAATGCGTAAAAGCTGATCCCCAACCGCCGGGTTGCGGAAGCGGTGCAGCACCTGCTGAGCATATTGAGCCAGAGAAAGACCTTTGGGCGGTGTAATGAACGGTGAGGCATCTTCGGTCAGAAAACGTTCCAGATGCCCCAGCAACAAGGTGTCTGCTATGGCATGAGGCACGGTGTCATACCCCATCAGCACGCCGGGAAGTGCCAGCATGGAGTGAGAGGCGTTGAGCATACGCAGTTTCACCTGCTCATAAGGCCCAACATCATCCGTAAACTGCACGCCCACAGTTTCCAGTTCCGGACGGCCTGCGCAGAAATTATCTTCGATAACCCATTGAGTGAAGTCTTCTGCAAAAATGGGCATCTGGTCGGCCACGCCTGTCAGAGCATCCAATCGTGTTATATCGGCTTCACCAACGGAAGGTGTAATCCGATCCACCATGCTGGATGGAAAGCTAACGTTTTCTTTTATCCATGCGCCCAAAATGGGATCACGCGCTGTGGCGTAGGTGCAAAAAGCTGTGCGGGCCACCTTGCCGTTATGGCGCAGGTTATCGCAGCTGAGTACTGTAAAGGGGCCGGTGCCGCTTTCGCGCCGCTGGCGTAGGGCTTCACATACCAGCCCGAATGCTGTTTCGGGTACATCACGCGCCAAATCTGCTTTAATATCAGGGTGATCCAGCGTGAAGTTGCCTTGGGCATCCAAGTAGTAGCCACCTTCTGTAATGGTCAGGGTGACAATTTTAATATCCGGATCTGTCAGGCGTTTAATGGCGGCAGCACGATCTTTGGCAGCATGCACATATTCTATAATGCTGCCGATAACACTGGTTTCATGGGAGCTATCGGGCGCAAAGGTGGTGAGGGTGTACAGGTTGTCCTGTTCCGCCATAATGGCTGCGCGCTTGTCTTCCCGCGCGGAGTTGCGCAATCCCACGCCAACAATGGCCCAGCCTTGCTGGCCCTCACGCTCCAGAACTTTGTTGATATACATGGCCTGATGGGCGCGATGAAAATTGCCCACGCCAAGATGCGCAATGCCTGCTGTGGTTTTCTGCCGATTATAACGCGGCGTTGTAACCTGAACAGGAAGCTGATGCAGTGTGGCGTTGGAAAGAGGGATCATGAAAACTGTGTACCTCGCTTTAAAATATCTGTTGGTGAATAATGTTGGGGCAAAACGCAGCATAAGCAAGAAAGCTGCGTATGTGAGGCTTGAAAGTGATGGGGCTTTCCGTTAAGGGAGCGCATTCGCACACGCGTCCGGGCTTGTAGGGCATGCCCGGCCGTGGTTGGTTACCTTTTAATTAAGGTAACGTTATCCAGAGTTTTTCAGGAGTGTTGAAATGCCCAAGATGAAGACCAAGTCGTCGGTCAAGAAGCGGTTTAAAATCACCGCAACCGGCAAGGTGCTCTCTGGTCCGTGCGGTAAACGCCACGGCCTTATCAAGCGCACACAGAAAATGAAGCGCTCCGCACGCGGCACGCAGACCATGACCCCGCAGGACGGCCGTACCGTCAAGCAGTGGGCCCCCTACGGGCTATAAGGAGCATCTGATTCATGGCACGTGTAAAACGGGGTGTTACCACCCTTGCTCGTCATAAAAAGGTTCTGGAACTGGCCAAGGGTTATCGCGGCCGCTCCTCCACCAACTATCGCATTGCGCTGGAACGTGTTGAAAAGGCACTGCGCTATGCTTACCGTGACCGCCGCAACAAAAAGCGTGAATTCCGCGCTCTGTGGATTCAGCGTATCAACGCTGCGGTGCGCGAACATGGCCTGACCTATAGCCGTTTCATTAACGGTCTGGACAAGGCTGGTATCGAAATCGATCGTAAGGTGCTGGCCGCCATTGCGTTTGATGATGCCGCAACCTTTGCTGAAATCGTAAAGAAGGCTCAGGCTGCTCTGGCTGCCTGATCTGCCTGTCTGATACGATAAGGTTGAAGGAAAGGCCGTCCCACGTGGGCGGCCTTTTTGCTTGGTGCCGGTGAGGGAGGATATGGTTTTCCCTCTTGGGGCTTTTCTCCCGCTGCGGGAGATTGTATCCGCCCGGTAAGCATTTTCTCCTCGCGTGAGGTTTCATGAGCAACGATCTTGAGATTCTGCGGCAGGAAGTCCTGTCCGAACTGGCTGGCGCCACAGACCTGAAAGCATGGGATGCTGTGCGTGTCAGCACCCTGGGAAAATCTGGCAGGCTGACGGCTTTGCTCAAAGCGCTGGGGAAAATGCAGCCCGATGAACGCAAAGCCCGTGGTGTGGCGCTCAACCGCCTGCGTGATGAACTCACCCGTGCAATTGAAGCGCGCGGTAAAGAGCTGGAAGCCGCAGCGCTGGAAGCCCGTTTGGTTGCCGAGCGGGTGGATGTTACCCTGCCACCACCACCGGTAGAACGGGGTTACCTGCACCCCATCAGCCGCACGATTGAAGAAATGACCGCCATTTTTGGCGCCATGGGCTTTAAGGTGGCAGAAGGGCCGGATATCGAAACAGACTGGCACAACTTTTCCGCCCTCAACACGCCCGATCATCATCCTGCACGTACAGATCATGATACGTTTTATTTGCCGCCACAGCCGGGGCTGGATGTTACGCGCGTGCTGCGTACCCAGACATCTGGCGTGCAAATTCGTACCATGCTGGCGCAAAAGCCACCCATCCGCGTGATTGTGCCGGGCCGTACCTACCGGGCCGATCATGATGCCACGCACTCCCCCATGTTCCACCAGTGCGAAGGCTTGGTTGTGGGCAAGGGCATTACACTAGGGCACCTGAAAGGCTGCCTGATTGAATTTTTGCGGGCGTTCTTCGGTAAGCCGGAATTGCCGGTGCGCTTCCGTTCCTCCTACTTCCCGTTTACCGAACCTTCCTTGGAAGTGGATATCGGCTGGTCTCGTAAAACTGGTGAGATCGGCGGTGGGGAAGATTGGTTGGAAGTGCTGGGCGCAGGCATGGTGCATGCCCGTGTGCTGGCCAACTGTGGGTTGGACCCGCGTGAATGGCAGGGCTTTGCCTTTGGCATGGGCATTGAACGGCTGGCTATGTTGAAGAACGGTATTCCCGATCTGCGTTCGTTTTATGAAAGTGATATCCGCTGGCTGCGCTATTATGGGTCGGACCCGCTTGCGCCCGCGCTACTGCATGAGGGGGTGTGAGGAATGAAGTTCACGCTATCTTGGTTGTATGACCATCTGGATACGCAGGCCACGCTGGAAGAAATCTGCGCAAAGCTGAACCAGATCGGGCTTGAGGTTGAAAGCGTTGAAAACCGTGGCGCGGCGATTGAGCCATTTTTAACCGCCCGTATTTTGGATGCCCAACCGCACCCTAATGCAGACCGCCTTCAGGTGTGCCGGGTAGATGCGGGCCCCGGTTTTCAGGATGTGCAGGTGGTATGTGGCGCCCCCAATGCACGCAAAGGGCTAGCTGTTATTTTTGCCAAACCGGGTACCTATGTGCCGGGGTTGGATATTACCATCAAGGCTGGCAAGATTCGTGGTGAAGCCAGCGGCGGTATGCTGTGCTCCCTGCGTGAATTGGGTCTTGGTGAAGAAAGCAACGGCATTGCAGAACTGCCGGAAGATACGCTGCCCGGCCAGTCCTATGCTGATTTTGCTGGCCTTGATGATGTGGTGATCGACATTGCCATTACTCCCAACCGGGGTGATGCGCTGGGCGTACGCGGCGTTGCGCGGGATCTGGCCGCTGCAGGGCTTGGCACGTTGCGCCCGTGGCTGGCAGAAACGGTGGAAGGCACATTTGAATCCCCCGTGGTGTGGGATATCTCCTACCCAGAAGCCTGCCCGTGGGTGTTGGGCCGCACTATTCGTGGTGTGAAAAACGGCCCTAGCCCGGAATGGCTTCAGCGCAAGTTGGAAAGCATTGGCCTGCGCCCGATTTCCGCGCTGGTGGATATCACCAACTATTTCTGTTTCGATCTCGGCCGCCCGCTGCACGTATTTGATGCTGCCAAAATTGCCGGTGGCAAGCTGACAATCTGCCGGGGTGAGGGGGAACAGTTCCGGGCGCTGGATGGGCAGGATTATACAGTTGGCCCAGAAGACTGCGTGATTGCAGATCAGGCTGGCGTACAGTCTTTGGCCGGAATTATGGGCGGTGAAGCCACAGGTGCAACAGCAGAAACCACAGATGTATTTGTGGAATGTGCCCTGTTTGATGCCGTGAAAATTGCTCTGAGCGCTCGCCGTGTGGGGGTTTCCTCGGATTCCAGCTATCGGTTTGAGCGTGGGGTAGATCCAGCCCTGCCAGTTTCGGCGTTGGAAGCGGCAACACGCCTGATTATTGAACTCTGTGGTGGTGAGGCCAGCGAAGTTGTTTCTGCTGGGGCGCAGCCTGCTTGGCAGCGTGATGCCACGTTGCGTTTTGCCCGCGTGCGCGATCTGGGTGGGCTGGATGTGCCTGCTGATGAAAGCGTGGACCTGCTGGAAAAACTGGGTTTTGAGGTGCAGGACCGTAACAATACGCAGGTGCGTGTAAGCGTGCCATCATGGCGGAATGATATTGCCCAAAAGCCTATTCTGGCACAGGGCGAGGGTATTCCGGCTGATGTTGCCGCCAAGGCTGCGGAAGGTGTTGCCGCTATAGAATCAGAAAGCGATCTGGTTGAAGAAGTGCTGCGCCTTAAAGGGCTGGATGCCGTGCCTGCGGTGCCGCTGCCATCTGTGGTGGTTGTGCCAGAAGCTGCACTTACGCCTCGTCAGGCGCGTCTGGCACTTGCGCGGCGCTTTTTGGCTGCTCGCGGGCTTACAGAAACAGTCGGTTTCTCTTTCGTCTCGCACGAGGAGGCTGAACGGTTTGGTGGCGCGCCGGAATCCCTGCGTTTGCTCAATCCCATTGCGTCTGATCTAGACCAGATGCGCCCCACACCCATGATCAATCTGTTGGCTGCGGTTAAGCATAACAGCGCACGTGGCTGGGGTGATCTGGGGCTGTTTGAAGTTGGCCCAGCCTTTGCAGAAAATAGCCAGCAACCTGTGGTAGCCGGTGTGCGCTCTGGCCACACACCGCGTTATCCGGGGCGGGCGGGGCAGCCTGTTTCTCTGTGGGCGGTTAAGGCAGATGCGCTGGAACTGCTCCAGCAGCTTGGTGTAAACCCAGATGCCATGAGCACCACCACAGATGCGCCGGGCTGGTATCATCCCGGTCGTTCTGGCGTGCTGCGGCAGGGGCCAAAAAACGTGCTGGCCTATTTTGGTGAATTGCATCCATCTTTGCTTCAGGCCGAGGGTATTGATGTGCCGGTTGTAGGGTTTGAATTGCTGCCAGATATGGTGCCAGACCCCAAACGCAAAAAGAAAGCCGCACCGCGTCTTTCTGCGTTCCAGCCAGTGCGGCGTGATTTTGCATTTGTTGTGGCGCGCGATGTACCGGGTGAAAAATTGCTGCGTGCCGTGCGTGGGGCAGAGCGCCAGCTTGTTGCAGATGTAAGCCTGTTTGATGTGTATGAAGGCCCGCACGTGCCAGAAGGGCATCGCTCTATTGGTGTGGAAGTTACGCTTCAACCAATGGATAAAAGCCTGACAGATGCGGAACTGGAAGCTGTATCTGAAAAAATTGTTGCCGCTGTTACCAAGGCAACGGGTGCAACCCTGCGTTAAGCAGAAGGAGCTGGGTTGTATGAAGGAAAAGCGCATCATGGCAGGCAGGGCTGAAAACATGAGTTGGAAGAAAACTGTTTTCCTGTCTGCCTTGTTGTGTGGCTTGGCGGGTGGCGTTTTGCCAAAGGCGCGGGCCGAACAAATTACAGGGGCCGGTTCCAGCTTTGCCGCGCCCTTGTATCAGTCATGGTCTGCTCATTCTGCGGCGCAAACAGGTGTGCAGCTTAATTATCAGACCATTGGTTCTGGTGCTGGGCAGAATCAGGTTTTGGCTGGCACAGTGGATTTTGGTGCATCCGATGCCCCAATGCCTCATGCGCGGCTGGAGGCTGGGCATTTGCTCCAGTTTCCTACCGCTATTGGTGGCATTGTTGTTATTGCCAATGTACCAGGCGTGCCAGAAGGTGCGTTGCGTCTTACTGGCCCCGTTCTGGCAGCTATTTATGATGGTTCCATCACGCAATGGAATGATCCGCAGATTGTTGCGCTCAACCCCGGTGTCACGTTGCCGGATCTGCCCGTGGCTCCGCTACACCGGGCAGACGGATCTGGCACAACCTATGTGTTTACAGAATATCTCGGTCGGGTTTCCCCCACGTGGGAGAAGCAGGTGGGGCGTGGCACGTCTGTTGCATGGCCTGTTGGTGCAGGTGCGCGCGGGAATGATGGCATTGCCTCTTACGTAAAAAATACAGAAGGCAGTGTGGGGTATGCGGAATACGCTTATGCGGAACGCAACCACCTTTCCACCGTTGTTCTGCAAAACCGGGCAGGGGAATTTGTGGTGCCCTCTGTTAACAGTTTTACGCGGGCGGCAGAAAACGCCACGTGGGATCAAGCAGACATGACAGCTTCGCTTTGTGATGCAGACGGAGCCGGAAGCTGGCCGATTGTAACCACCACCTATGCATTGGTGCCGCGTGAAGCAAATGAAGCAAACCACGGAAACGCTGTAAGAACGTTCTTCCGTTGGGGCGTGAAGGATGGAGAGGCCGCCAGCCGGGAATTGGACTATGTGCCATTGCCTGCAACTGTGCGAGATGCCGTTCTGGAGCGGCTGAAATAGTCGGATAACAGGGTTATTCGGTTCTTCCCGCGTTCATCCTGCGGTTGTCCCACGTTTCATCCACAGATTCTGTGGATAACGTATGAACCGGGATAAGTTACTGCACCCATGCCTGAGAGAACAAAAGCTGGTTTACGGGTGTAAACAACAGGTTTTTCAGGCGTGGGGATGTTAAAATTACAGCATCTTTTTCAATGGCTGGAGCTACGGGGGCTTGTTCCATAACCAGTTTGTCGGCCTCTTGCCACAAGGCGTTTTGTGCTTGGGCTGTCAGGCTAACATCCGTTTTGGCTTTATCCATCAGTCTTTGCACATCGTGATTGCAAAAGCCGGGAATATTGATGGAGCTGTCTGAACCGGGATGAATATTTTCACACCCCAATAAAGCATCCAAAAAATTGGAAGCCGATGGATAATCGGCAGACCAAGAGGCCACGCCAATCTGCACATGGTTATCTGAGTTCTGCATGTAGGAAAAAGCCAGCGCACTGCTAAGTGGGCGTAGGTTGGCGCGGTAGCCAAGGTTTTGCAACATATCCCGCACCCATGCGCCCATAGCCAGATCAACACTGGTATTGGCAGCAATTACGGTGACTTTCTGGCCATATGTTCCGCTTTCACGCACCAGATTGCGGGCTTTTTCCATATCCACGCCACGCCACATAGGGGCAGGGGATTCGGGAGAGGCATCTTTAGTATAAAAACACTGCGTAGAGGGTGCTGGCAAAGTAGAAGGCAACATCCCGCAGAGTGGCCGCGCAATACCGGGGCCGCCATAAAGAATGGTCATGGCCTTGCGGTTGAGTGCGTAATTGACGGCTTGCCGCGCCTTGAGTGAAGAAAAAGGCGCCTCCCGCATGTTCATGGGTAGGAAATACATGGCCGGGTGGCGCAACACATGTGTCTGGCCAGCAAAACGGCTGCCTAATTCCCCAAGTCGGTCTAGGGGGATGGGGTCTGCCATCCAGTCATACTGCCCGTTTTCTACGGCGGTTACGGCAGCTTCATCTGGTATGCCAAAGGTGTATTCTATGTCATCAGGGTAGCCGAGAGGCTGTGCCTGTGCACTCCATTCCTTAAAATATGGATTGCGTGCCAGCTTTAAAAATCGGTTCGGGTCATACACTGTAAGCTGATAGGGGCCGGTGCTTGGTAAAGGTACATTGCCGGTATCATGGTCTGGCGTATTGGCCGGTAAAATCACGGCGTGCGTAAATGCCAGCTTATGCAGGAATTCTGTATCAGGCGTGGTGAGATGAAATGTAATGCTGCGCGTGGCAGGGTTTTCTACAACCCCTTCAAGCTTGCAATCTGTTGGGCTGCGTAGGCAGGCATCGGCCCCTTTGATAGCCCCGTAAAAAGACCCTGCCGTTGGGCTGCCAACACGAAAAATCCGTCGGAAGGATGCCACAACATCAGCCGTGGTGACAGGCTGCCCGGTGGAAAAAATAATGCCTTCACGCAGGCGGAAAGTGTAGGTCAGGCCGCCATCTTCTGGGTGTGGAAGGTCTTCAGCCAAATCTGGCACTACGTCTGCCCCAGCCAGACCATCTGCTTTGCGGAAGGTGGTTAACCCATCATACACATTGGCAAACAGATTAATGTATTTGCCGGAGTAATTGGTCTGGGGATCTAATGTGCCGCCAGAAGAGGCCGCAACCAAGCGTAAAGTGCCACCCATATGTGAGGTGGATGCGGCAGGGGCATCTAAAACAGGCGCGGCCACACCTGCTTTTGTTGTGCTGGCCGTAAGCAGCAGACAAAAACAGGCACAGCGAAACAGCTTGCCAGACTTACTGGCCAGAATTCTGCTCCATAGCCGCTTCAGGGGAAGGAGATGTCATCAACGTGCTAAGGTTTTTGTAAAGGGACGACACCATCATTATGCCCACAACTATTGTGGCGATAATAATGCAGATTCGTACAAATTTACTGGTCATAGCGCATTGAGCCGCCACCATAGTTGGTGGTGGAGTGCTTATAGGGGTTGGTACCCTGCTGCGGCGTAAGAGGGGGGCGGTACCAGCCAGGCGCAGCACGCCCATGGTTTGAGCCGGGGTGATAATAGTGCCGGTGCGGATCATGCGCGCAGGCAGCAAGCCCAAATCCGGCCAGCAACATAAGGGCGACTTTGTAAGTACGCCGCAATGAAGAAAACTGTTTCATCATACCTCCAACATAGCGTTGTTTGGGCCTGTTCGCCAAGAACAAAGCAGGTAGGCGCTGATATGTGGCGTGCAAGCCCGATACGTTCACATAATGGCAAGAAAATGCGTGAATAATGAGGCCAATGCTTTGGGTAATATGGCTAGGGCAGTGCATGCCATGTTAGGGATAACGCGTATATAATGCGGAAGCTGCCATTTCCTTGCCTTATCATGATGATAACGGCTCAGGCAGTATGGATGTTGGTGTTGGATATAGGGAATAGCGTGGCATGGCGGTAACGGGTCTGGCAGCGGTACTGCTTGTTATTGCGCTGCTTTTGGTGGTGGTGAGCACCGTGCAGCCCATTGCGCGCAAGCTGGAACTGTCTGAAACGGTTCTGCTGGCTATTGTGGGTATTATCATCGGGTCTTTGGCAGATGTGGCTCTGCGCAGTTCCCACACTTCGGCCTTCAATGGCATTGCAGAGGCGCTGCTTGATTTCCCGCTGAACAGTGAAGAATTTCTGCTCATCTTTCTGCCCGCGCTGGTGTTTCAGGGCGCGTTGGCCATTGATGTGCGGCGTCTTGCGCATGAAACAGGTACTGTTTTGCTTCTGGCTGTGGTGGCGGTTGTTATTGCCACGGCCACTATTGGCTTTGCGTTGTATCCCTTTGCCCAGATGCCGCTGGTGGTCTGCCTGCTGCTTGGATCTATTGTGGCCACGACTGACCCTTCCGCTGTGGCCGGGATTTTCCGAGATATCGGGGCTGCAACACGCCTGACACGACTGGTGGAGGGCGAGGCGCTGCTGAATGATGCGGCGGCTATTTCCATCTTTTCCATTCTGCTGCCTTCCGTCACGCTGCATAAAGCCATCCATCTGGGTGATGCGTTGATCTCCTTCGTGGTCTCCTTTGTGGGGGCGCTTATTGTTGGGGTGGTTGTCGGGCGGCTCACATTGGTCATGATGTCCGCTATTGCCAGTTCGGCAGCGGAAATTACGCTAACAGTGGCGCTGCCTTACGTGGTGTACATCCTCTCAGACGAAATTCTGGGAGTTTCCGGTGTGGTGGCCACAGCTGCCGCAGGGCTTACGCTGTCTGTGTACGGGCCATCCACCATTCGGCCGCAAACGTGGCTGTTTCTCAACCAGCTTTGGCAGCAATTGGTCTTTTGGGCGGGATCCTTGGTGTTTGTGCTGGCCTCCATGCTTGTACCGCGCCTGCTGGTGGGCATGACCCGGTGGGATTGGGTGCTTATCCTTATTGCCAGTGTGGCGGGGTTGGCTGCACGTGCGGCTGTGGTGTTTGGCATGTTGCCGCTATTGGCATGGACACGCCTTTCCCCACCCGTGCCTACACCATTTAAGGTGACAATGGTGTGGGGGGGCTTGCGTGGGGCCATTACATTGGCGCTGGCGTTGGCCGTTACGGAAAACGAACACGTTTCCACGCCGGTTGCGCATTTTATCGGTATTATTGCCACCGGGTTCGTGTTGATTACGCTGCTTGTTAACGGAACTACGCTGCGTTCCCTCGTGCTGTTTCTCAAGTTGGATCGTCTGTCCCCCATTGATGAAGCCATGCGCCATCAGGTGCTGAGTATCGGGCTGGGCAATGTGTGCAACCGCGCCAAGGAATTGGGGGATGAACTTGGTTTCAGCGCAGATGCCACGCGCTCGGTTGTTGATCATCTAGAACGCCGGGCAGAGGAAGAACAGGCAGCTAATGAGTTTGACCGCGCACTGTCTGATATCCAGCGCGTTAATCTGGCGCTGATTACCATTGCCAGTCAGGAACGCTCCATGCTGCTGGATCTGTTCCGTATGCAGGGGCTTTCTCGCCGGGTGATGGAAACATTGCTACGGTCTTCCGAAGCAGCAATTGATGGTGCACGGTTGGAAGGGCGTTTGGGGTATGTGCGCGCGCTGCGTAAACGGCTGAGCCCATCTTTGCGCTTCAAGGCGGCGCAATGGGTGCATAATCATTTGCATCTGGATCGGCCGCTGATGCTGTGCATGGCGGAACGGTTTGAAATGCTGATGGTGGCGCATTTCATTTCCATCTCTCTCACACGTTTCATGCACGAGCGGCTGGAGCCCACATTGGGCAGCCGTATTGGAGAAATTGTGGCCGAGGTGCTCTCTCGCCAGCGCAAGTTGCTGGATGAGGCGCTGGAAACCTTGCGCTTGCATTATCATGGCTATGCCGAGGCGCTGGAAAACCGGATTTTCCGCCAGATTGCCCTGCGCCTGGAAAGTGAAGAATACACAACCCTGCTTTCAGAATCCCTTATCAGTGATGAACTTAGCCGTGAACTGCTGAAAGAGCTGGAACGCCGCAGGCATCGTCTGATCAAGCGGATGAGCTTTGATCTGCGCAGTGGCATAGAAGACCGGCTAAAACATGCAGCCATCTTTAAGGGGTTGCCGGGGGCAGAACTGCATGATCTGGCCACGACCACATCCTTGCGTTTTGTGGCCCCGCAGGAGGTAATCTGCCGGAAAGGGCGCAAGATGGGCGCCATCTATTTTATTAGCGCCGGTTTGGCAGAAAGCCACGTTGCGGGGGCCGATGTGCTGTATGGCGCAGGGGATCTGATAGGCGCGCAGGAGGCTTTGCATGGCTGGCGTTGCCCCGGCACCATCCGTGCCGTGCAGTTTGGGCATTTCATGGTGATTACGGCCAGCCGCTTCCAGCGCTTGATTGAAGATTACCCCGTGGTGCTGGAAAACATTCAAAACATCCTGCGCAAGCGTGAAGCAGGCGAGCGGCCTATTGCTCTTTTGCCCGGCTCAAACCGTAAGGTTGAGGATGATGCTGGCAAGGATGCGCTTATGCTGTTGGCCCCCAAAAGCCAGTTGCCGCCTTCATCCGCACCAAAAAAATAAGCGGCCTTCATTATGTGGGCATAAAAAACGGCGCGGAGCCAACAGGCCCGCGCCGTTTTTGTATATATACGCCGTAAATTTTATAGGCGGGTAATGGGTGGCGGCGCAGAATTGCTCTGGCGCAGGGCAAGGCCAATTTGTAGCCAGCTTATGCCGCTTACAATCAGTTCTGCACCCACAAATGTACCAATCAACCACAGGCCAGACCACGGCAAGGTAAAGTACAGGCAGAGGCCAACAAGCAGGCTGATAAGCCCGCTACCCAGAATAATCACCCAGCCCGGCATACCGCGTGCTTGCAGGGCCAGAACGCAGCGCAGTACGCCTACAACCACAAAGCAGGCAGATACAAAAATGGTAATGGCAACAGAACCTGTGGCTGGTTCTTCTATAAGAAGGTAACCGCCAGCGGCGTAGAGAAGCCCGCATAGCAGGGAAAAAATAAAGCCGCCCCAATCGCGTACAGCAAAGGCATGTACTATCTGCATAATGCCAGCAGCAATTAGCAGTGCGCCAATAAATATGGTGCTGGCAAGGGTTACGGAAACCGCATCAATACAGGCAATAAAGCCCAATACAATAAGGGCGAGACCCAACGCCACAAATAGCCCCCATTTTTTAGCAAATGGCATGCTGAGTAATCCTTTCTTTTCAATTTTATGGGTCGATTGCACGACTATGCACTGCAGAATGGAAGAAAGCGCAACGGAAAAAGTTGACACTGCGCCCGGGGTTTCGTAATTCCTGCCTCCATTGCCGGGAATGTGGACAAATCGGCCAGAAGGGGAGCACGCCCCGCTGGTAATACGGTTTGCGCCCGCTCCGATCCGTGGTGGACGGGGACTACCGGTGTAACGACGGACATCTGCCCGATGTTCCGCCTGTTAAGAGAGAAGAGCGCACTATGAGCAAGCGCCTTGAGAGCAAGTATAAAATTAACCGTCGCCTTGGTGTAAACCTGTGGGGCCGCGCCAAATCTCCGGTTAACCGTCGCGAATATGGTCCGGGCCAGCATGGCCAGCGCCGTAAGGGCAAGCCGTCTGACTTCTCCGTTCAGCTGATGGCTAAGCAGAAGCTGAAGGGTTACTACGGTAACATTACAGAAAAGCAGTTCCGCCGCTATTATCAGGAAGCCGTGCGCCGCAAGGGTGATACGTCCGAAAACCTGATCAACCTGCTGGAACGCCGTCTGGATGCCGTTGTGTACCGGATGAAGTTTGCAATCACGCCGTTTGCATCCCGTCAGTTCATCAGCCATGGCCACATTCTGGTTAACGGCAAAAAGATGAACATTCCTTCCTACCTCGTGAAGGATGGTGACGTTATCGAAGTGCGTGAAAAATCCAAGCAGCTGGCTATCGTTCTGGATGCCGCGCAGTCTGCCGAACGCGATGTGCCGGAATACATGGAAGTGGATCATCGCCAGATGAAGGGCACGTACCTGCGTGGCCCGCAGCTTTCCGATGTGCCGTATCCGGTGCAGATGGAACCGAATCTGGTGGTCGAATACTACTCCCGTTAATCGGCGTTTAGGTTCGTTTTATACCGCGCCGGGTGGAGGGATTTCTCTCCATCCGGCGTTTGCCGTTTTTACTCATGTTTGTTTCGGAACAGAGCCCTTATGTCTGATACCGCATCCGCCCCTCTTAGCAGTGACATTACCCGCCGCCGGACCTTTGCTATTATCTCGCATCCGGATGCTGGTAAAACCACGCTGACAGAACGGATATTGCGGGCAGGTGGGGCTATTCAGATGGCGGGCAACGTGCGCGCCAAGGGCGAACGCCGCCGCACACGGTCTGACTGGATGGGCATTGAGCGTGACCGTGGGATTTCCGTTGTCAGCTCGGTCATGACGTTCGATTACGGCGGCTGTGTCTTCAACCTGCTGGATACACCCGGACATGAAGACTTTTCTGAAGATACCTACCGTACCTTAACAGCCGTAGATTCCGCCGTAATGGTGATTGACGCTGCTAAGGGCATTGAAGATCGTACACGCAAGCTGTTCGAGATTTGTCGCCTGCGTGATATTCCGATTGTTACCTTCATCAACAAGATGGACCGTGAGGCGCAGGATCCATTTGCTCTGCTGGATGAAATTGCATCATCCCTTGCGCTAGATACATCTCCTGCCACATGGCCGGTGGGGCGCGCGGCCACGTTTGTTGGCACTTACGATATTCTTACCAAAAAACTGCACACAACGGTTGATCTGCCAGAAGATGATGCCCGCCTTGTGCAGATGCGTGAGGAACTGGAGCTGGTAGAAGCCGCGCTGCCGGAGTTTGATAAAGAATCCTTCGATGCCGGGCACCTTACCCCCGTGTTCTTCGGGAGTGCGATCAAGGAAATTGGGGTGACCGATCTGCTGGATGCACTGGTGGCTTTTGGCCCGCCCCCGCGCGATCAGGCCGCAGAAACCCGTGTGGTAAAGGCCACGGAGCCGAACATGACGGCGCTGGTGTTTAAAATTCAGGCGAATATGGACCCCAACCATCGTGACCGTATTGCCTTTGCCCGTATCTGTTCCGGCAAGCTAAGCCGTGGCATGCGCCTTAAACACACGCGCACAGGCAAAAGCTTTGCAGTGCATACGCCACAGTTCTTTTTTGCGCAGGATAGACATCTGGCAGAAGAAGCCTTTGCTGGGGATGTGGTGGGTATTCCCAACCACGGCACCTTGCGCATTGGCGATACGCTAACAGAGGGTGAAGATATCCAGTTTACCGGTGTGCCGCATTTTGCCCCGGAAATTCTGCGCCGCGTGCGGCTGGATGACGCCATGAAGGCCAAAAAGCTCAAACAGGCGCTGGTGCAGTTGGCGGAAGAAGGTGTGGTGCAGTTGTTCCGCCCGCAAGATGGCGCGCAGCCGATTGTTGGCGTTGTGGGTACTTTGCAGCTTGATGTGCTGCAATCTCGCCTGAAAGCAGAGTACGGTGTAGCCATTGGTTTTGATTCCACGCCGTATTCTTTGGCCCGCTGGATTACCGGCCCGCGTGAAAAAATTGAGGCCTTTGCCGCTGCACATCGCTCCGCCATGGCGGATGATCTGGATGATGATCCGGTGTTTCTGGCCACCTCAGCATTTATGATGCGCCGTACGGAAGAACAGAACCCGGATATCAACTTCCATGATATCAAGCAGATTGGTGTGGAAATTAAATAAGCAATTTAACGCTGGCGCATCATATGGTGCGCAGTGTTTTGCTTTTTTGCTCATGTTGCAGAAGATACTGGCTGGTTGGCAGAATAGCGTTTTGCTCCAGCCATGTTGCTACGTTTTTGGCAGGTACGCAGGCCAGCATGTCGTATTCTTTATTGGCATGTTGCCTCCAAATTTCTTCTACTTTTTTAAAAGTTAGCTGGGTTTTTAACACAAGCCCAATATCCAACACGCGGGTATGAGGGTGCCGCACTGCCATAAGTGGCTGTTCAACCTGTAGGTTTTTGGCATCCAGCCCCAATTCTTCTGTGGCTTCTGCTAAAATCTGTTCGGCCAGATTGATACTTTCGGCATCTGTGCGTTTTTCAATGCTACCAGCAGGCGGGCTTTGCCAAAAATTTCCCTGATAGATAGATGATGGGTTACGGCGGCCTAATACATATCCATCTGGCGTACGCACTAACCCGACCACAGCTAATGGTTGCAGCCGCAAAAATGGAAAAAGCGCAGGGTTCTTCATTTGCGCAAATACGCGACGATACTCTGTCCAGTAACCTTTAATAACGGTACGCGTTACGCAGGAGGCCGAAAAGACGCAGCCATTAAATAAGGCTGGCGTTGTTGCACAGGCTTGCTGCCAGAGATGCGTAATTTCCTGCTCGATATTTGCCGGAACAGCCGGAGGTGATGGTTCTACATCAATGCGGAATGAAGCAGAAAGGGGGAGGGCAGGCCATGGGCCACCAAAAGAACGGGTCATGCCTTACCCTAATGTGAGATGCGGTTAAAAGAAAAGGGAGCCACAAGGGCTCCCTTTCCATCGCAATCGGTTTTTTGAACAGCCGTAATGCTGAGTATCAGGCAACTGCCTGTTTCAGAGCTGCTGTCAGATCCTTTGTGGTGGCATTGCCGCCCAGATCCTTCGTGCGCACTGTACCGTTGGTGATAACCTTTTTGATACCGGCATCAATACGATCAGCCAGATCATCACGGTTCACGTGGCGCAGCATCATAACAGCAGCCAGCAGCAGAGCCAGTGGGTTGGCAATGCCTTTGCCTGCGATATCTGGTGCAGAACCATGCACGGCTTCAAACACAGCGGCTTTTTCACCAATGTTTGCACCCGGTGCCATACCCAGACCACCAACCAGACCGGCCGTAAGGTCAGAAAGGATGTCACCAAACAGGTTGGAGGTTACAATCACATCAAACTGCCACGGGTTGATGACAAGCTGCATGGCGCAGGCATCTACAATCCGTTCATTGAATTCAACGCGGCCTTTGTATTCTTCTGCAACCTTGCGGCCTTCTTCAAGGAACAGGCCTGTCAGCAGTTTGAGGATATTGGCCTTGTGAACAATGGTTACCGTTTTGCGGTTATTCTTGACCGCATATTCAAAGGCAAACTTTACAATCCGGCGGCATTCTGCGCGGGAGTTAAAACCAGAGCTTAGCGCAATGCCCTTGGGGTCATCCCCTACCGGAATGTAATGTTCCATTGCTGCGTAATAACCTTCAAGGTTTTCACGGAACAGAACAAGGTCGATATCATCAAACCGACCACCGGGAATGATGGTTTTGGTTGGGCGCAGGTTGGCAAACAGGCCAAATTCCTGACGCAGGGTTACGTTGATGGATTTAAACCCACCACCAACTGGAGTTGTCAGCGGGCCTTTTAGGGCCAGGCCAGTGCGCCGGATGCTTTCAATTGTCTGCTTGGGCAGCGGGTCATTTACCGCGTCCACACCCGCCATACCGGCCAGTTGGCGATCCCATACAAATGGGGCCCCAACGGTATCCAGAATTTCGGTAACTGATTCAACAATTTCAGGGCCGATGCCATCACCTGCAATAAGAGTGGCTGGAATGGTCTTGCTGTCTGTCGTCATTCTGAGAAGCTCCCTTCAACTTCGTAGCCTGTTTTGCGCCCGTTTTACGGTGCATGCGATTCTCAATTTCGTGACCAGAGAGGAAAGACTCCGTCTCTCACGGCCTCTTGAGAGGTGCGCATGCTGTTTTCAGCCATTTCTGTGCATCAGATGGCAGGTGAGGGCCTACCTGATCCAAGATTTGAGCATGGTACGCGTCCAGCACGGCGGTATCTTCCGGGCCTAACAGGGCGAGGTCAATCAGCCGCCTGTCAAAAGGAGCCAATGTAAGGGTTTCAAATGCCAGAAAAGCTCGATCGGAATGCGGCATGTCATTCCGGCGGATCATTACCAGTGTTTCCAGACGAATGCCGTAGGCATCGGGTTTGTAAAAGCCCGGTTCGTTGGAAATCACCATGCCTTCTTCCAGCGTAATGGGAGAAGGCATTTTAGAAATACGTGCAGGCCCTTCATGCACGGAAAGAAAGCTGCCGACACCGTGGCCGGTGCCGTGGTCATAATCCAACCCAGCCTGCCACAGGTCAAACCGTGCCAGTGCATCTAGCGCGTGGCCTTTGGTGCCAACAGGAAACCGCGCACGGCCCAAACGTAAATTACCTTTGAGCACGCGGGTAAATACGTCTTTCAAGCTGGCCGGTGGCGCATCAGGGCCTGTCCAGACAGTGCGGGTAACATCGGTTGTGCCTTCGGGGTACTGGCCACCGCTATCAATCAGATAAACTTCGTTATTCTGAAGTTTTCGGTCACTTTCCGGCGTAACGCGGTAATGAATAATGGCTCCATTGGGGCCAGAACCGGAAATGGCGGGAAAGGATTCCTCCCGGTAGTCCTTCCCTTCAGCACGAAAGGCATCAAGCCGTGTGGCGGCTTCAAGCTCTGTGCAGTTGCGGCCCTTTGTATCCAGCCAATGCAGGAAACGACAAAGTGCGACACCATCACGCAGATGGGCTGTGCGCATGCCCATCTGTTCCACTTTGTTTTTGCGGGCCTTGGGCAGCAGGCACGGGTCTGGTGTTTCCTGCACTGTTGCGCCGTGGCAGGTGAGCGTTTGGCCAAACCAGACGGCATTGCTGGCAGGATCTACACCAACGGTTTTGCTTTTCAGGGTTGCCAGAATCTGCTCCATCTCCTGCGGTGCATGCACGCGCACGGAAGAGCCAAGCCATTCCTTAATGTTTGTCGGGATTTTTTCTGGCTTTATAAATAGATCGACTGAGTTGTTTGCATGCACCAGCGCAAATGCCAAAGCTACGGGTGTGCAGGGAATATCGGAGCCTCGAATATTCAGTAGCCACGCAATAGAGGCGGAATCGCTCAGAACCGCAGCATCCTGACCATTCTGGGTAAGAATTGCAGCAATTTCCTGCCGTTTTTCGGCAGAGCTGCGGCCAGCAAAGGCCAGCGGGTGCATACAGGCTGGGGCAGAGGGAAAAGCCGGGCGATCTGCCCAGATATCATCCACCAGATTGCGGGATGTTGGCACCAGTATGACGCCGCTTTGGGCTACAAACGGGCGTAGTTCCGCGGCACTCATCACACGCGGATCGTAACCTACGCGGGTTTCTGGTTTGGCTTGCTCCTTCAGCCACATGGCCGGAGGTGTCTGGCTGATATGCAGGCGTTGCCAGCACGTACCGTCCACCTGTTGATCCATCTGGGTAATGTAACGACCATCAGAAAACACAGCGGCTGTATGGGGTAGCACAATGGCTATGCCTGCGCTGCCCGTAAAACCAGTTAACCATGCCAGACGTTCAGCACAGGCTGGTGTGTATTCCCCCAAAAACTCATCGCTATGGGGCACAATCAGGCCATCCAACCCCTCGTTTTGCAAAAGGGTGCGTAGCGCAGCCAACCGGGCGGAAGATGCAGACGTCATGAAAACTGTGTCCTGAAATAACGTAGGAAAAGAAAAGGCTGATCAGGCTGTTTTTCGAACAGGAAGAACCGGACGGCGTAGAATAAGGGTGGCCCATTCTCCTTCTGTCAATTCCTGCTCAAGAACCAGCCCCTGCCGCCGATGCGCGGCTAACACCATACGTACCTGTGTGCGCAACAACCCTGCCAGAATAACTGTGCCGCCGGGGGCCAGATACCGTGCCAGATCTTTGGCCATTAGGCACAAAGGGCGGGCCAGAATGTTGGCAAAAACCAGATCAAACGGTGCGGCCTTCCAGATAGCAGGCGTTTGCCACCCATTGCCCAAGCGGCATGTAAGCACGCGCCCAAGCTGGTTACGCTTGGCATTTTGTGCCGCTACGCGCACAGACCACGGCTCAATATCCACTGCCAGCACCTTTTGGTGCAGCAATGCCGCAGCAGCCATGGCCAGAATACCGGTGCCGCAGCCCAGATCCAAAATCCGGCGAGGGCGACGGTAAGCCACACGCTCCAACGCGCGCAGGCACCCGCGGGTGGAGCCATGCTCGCCTGATCCAAAAGCTACGCCCGCATCCAGCGTGAGCACAATTCGGGTGGCATTTTTAGAATCGGGCAAATGCGTGCCACGCACCACAAAACGGCGTCCCACTTCCTGTTCGGGAAAAGCCTCATACGTACGGGCCAGCCAGCCTTCTGCTTCCGTGCTGGTGCGTTCCAGTGGAGCGGTAACGCCACTTGTCAGTTCGGCCAGCACAAGGCTGGCGGTTAGTTCATCTTCCCGGTGTCCGGTATCTTTCACGCCTTCTACCCGCCACAAGGTGCCTTCCGGGTTGGCCTCAAAAATACCAACCGTGGCACACACGCTGCCAATGGCGTTTTCGTAAGCTTCCACCGCCGCTTCCGGCACAGTGACAGAAATGGTTTCAAGGCTGGTGGCATGACGGCGGGTAGGAGGAGCCATTAGATTTTCTCGATAAAGGATGAAAGAAGACGTTTGGTGCCGACAGATTCAAAAGACACTTCAACATGGTGCCGATCTGCCGAAATAACGATGCCTTCCCCAAAGCGGGGGTGGCGTACATGGTCACCCAGTTGCAGTGCCGGTGCGGCTTCCAGCATGGGGTCTTTTCTGCGGCGGGCAATAATGGGGCCGTTATCAAACACGGATTCGGAAAGGTTAAGGCCTTGCCGTTGGAACGTACCGCCTTCATCATGGCGAACCACGTGTTCATCTGGCAGTTCGTCTAAAAAGCGGCTGGGCATGGAAGGCTGCCAGTTGGCGTAAATACGCCGACGGCCAGCATGAAAGATAATGGCTTCCTGCCGTGCGCGTGTAATGCCCACGTAAGCCAGCCTGCGTTCTTCCTCCAGCCCTTTCAGGCCACCTTCATCCAACGTGCGTTGAGAGGGAAAAACACCTTCCTCCCACCCGGGCAGAAAGACTGTATCGAATTCAAGCCCTTTGGCGCCATGCAGAGTCATGATGGACAGGTAATCATCCTGCCCGTTTTCATCATGATCCATCACAAGGGCAACGTGTTCTAAAAACTCGCCCAGCGTTCCAAAATCAGCCAGCGCACGTGTTAGTTCCTTCAGGTTTTCCAGCCGCCCCGGCGCATCGGGGGAGCGGTCCTGCCGCCACATATCCAGATACCCGCTTTCTTCCAGCAGGTGTTCAACAGCCACCACATGGCCTTCACGTGCTAAAATATCGCGTGTGCTGGCAAAGGCTTCCATCAACTGGCGTAAATGGGCGGCGGATTTTCCTTTTAGCGCGTTATCTTCCAGCAGCTTTTCCGTGCCGCCGGTAAGGGGCATGCTGTTGGCGCGGGCAGCAGCATGCAGCTTTTGCAACCCGGCAGGGCCAACGCCGCGTTTGGGTACATTGATAATACGCTCAAACGCCAGATCATCCGCCGGTTGGCTTAGCACGCGCATATAGGCCAGTGCATCACGTATTTCTGCACGTTCATAAAAACGCAGGCCACCTACAATGCGATAGGGTAGGCCAGTTTGCATAAGCCGTTCTTCAAACGCGCGGGTTTGAAAGCCCGCACGCACCAGAATGGCTATTTCTTTTAAAGCGTGGCCTTGTGCGCGTAGTTTTTCTGCCTGTTCGCATACCATGCGGGCTTCTGTATCCGAATCCCACACACCAAGAACGCTAACTTTTTTACCTTCTGCATCTTCTCTGCCAGGGCGAAGTGTCTTGCCTAACCGTTCGCTATTATGGGCGATAAGCCCTGCGGCAGCCCCCAGAATATGCCGGGTAGAGCGATAATTGCGTTCCAGCCGCACAACCTTGGCGGAGGGAAAATCTTTTTCAAACCGCAGAATGTTTTCAACTTCTGCACCACGCCATGAGTAGATGGATTGGTCATCATCCCCCACGCAGCAGATATTGGCCGGGCCTTCTGCGTGTTTGGCCAGCAGACGCAGCCAGAGGTATTGAATGGTGTTGGTATCCTGATACTCATCCACCAGAATGTAACGGAACAGGCGATGATACTGTGCCAACACATCAGGCCGTGTGCGCAAAATTTCGGTCACATGCAGCATCAGATCACCAAAATCGCAGGCGTTCAGTTGCTTCAGGCGGGCCTGATACGCGGTGTAAATGGCGCGGGCGTGGCCGTTGGCAAAGTCCGAATCCTCGGAGGGGGTAATGCGCTCTGGTGTAAGCCCACGGTCTTTCCAGCGCTGAATAACGCCTAAAAGGCCAGGAGCAGGCCAGCGTTTGATATCAATCTGCCACGGGGCCATAACCTGTTTGAGCAGGCGCAGCTGGTCATCCGTATCCAGAATTGTAAAGCTTTGTGTGAGCCCCACATATTCGGCATGGCGGCGCAGCATACGCGCACACAGGGCATGAAATGTGCCTAACCATAGCCCTTCTGCCGGACTGCCCAAAAGCAGCCCAATACGCTCACGCATTTCTCGCGCAGCTTTATTGGTAAAGGTTACTGTCAGGATCTGCCATGGCTTGGCGCGGCCTGTCAGCAGGATATGCGCAAAGCGGGTGGTTAAAACCCGTGTTTTGCCTGTGCCAGCACCAGCCAGCACCAGCAAAGGGCCATCCGTTGTTTCAATAGCAGCGCGCTGTTCGGGGTTAAGACGAGCCAGATAACTGTCACCCGATGCAGACGGAGATGAAAAAAGCGGGGCGGAGGGGTGTTCGGACGTATTCACCATGCCTTTATATAAGCATGTGCGCTTCAGGCCAAACGGAGCAATGGAATGGGGAGACAGTCGGCTGAGCAGAAAAGGCAAAAAAAGCCCAGCAGCTTTGCAGTAAAGGCTGACACAACCCAAGGTTGTTTAAATGCGCCGCAAGGTGCCATGCCTGTTTTTGAAAGCACCGGCCCTACAGGGCATCGCAAACGTATGCGCCAACGCGTGTTGGCCCAGGGCGCAGCTTCCTTGGCTGATTACGAATTGCTGGAAATGCTGTTATATGTCGGGATTCCACGTAAAGATACAAAGCCCTTGGCAAAAAGCCTTATCAATACGTTTGGTACTTTGCAGGCTGTGCTGGAAGCAGGAGAAGAAAATCTGCGCCAGATCAGTGGTGTTACACGGGCAAGTGTCGCAGTATTGCAAGATGTGGCCTGCGTGGCAGACCGGTTGCCAGAGAGTGGTGAGGAATCACGCCAGTTTTTGGGCAACTGGGACAGTATTTTAGAATATGCAGATGTTTATCTGGCAAATGCCCCCAGAGGGCAGGTGCGTGCCTTGTTTCTGGATAGCCGCAACCAGTTAATTGCCGATGAAACGGTGCCAGCGTTTTTGCATGAAGGCAGCAGCCATGAGGCTATGGCCTGTATTCGGCAGGCTGTGGCGTTGGTTTTGCAACGTGCATTGGCTTTGCATGCCTGTGCGTTGGTAACTGTGGATTTGGTGGCAGAAAATCAAACGCTGGATCAAAGCCTTGCGCAAAATGCGCCTTTTGTAAGGGAATTGCAGCGTAGCGCCCCATTGTTGGCGGTGGAGGTGCATGATCATATTACCATTGGGTGGGGTGAATGGCGTAGCTTTAACCACCACGCAGGGCCGAAATTTTGACGCGCCCACCTACAAAACCCGAAAAAAAAGCGACAAGTCAATTTGCTGATGCCACGCATTTTCGGCTGAATGTTTCAACTGCGGAAGCTATTGCGTTTCCAGCCGAAATTTATGGCGGCACAGTGCCAGAAGCTTCTGGGGCGGAAGAAACGGATTTTTCTCTGCTATGCAGGCTTATAGTACAGGCACAGCCGCGTAATGCTAAAGCACAGGAACAGGCGCAGAACTTATTACATGAATATGGAAACCTATCCGCAGTAATGGCAGCTATAAGCTGGCAGGAGCCAAGTAAAAGCATAAAGGCATTGCCAGAGGCTGCACGCGTTTTGCTGATGTTGGCGCGTGAAACTGGGTTGCGTATCCAACGCGCAAGATTACGCCGTTCTGGCATACTGGCTGATAGCACACAGCTTTATGCGTATTTACGGGCTGTTATGGGGCCTGAAAAGCGCGAACAGGTGCGCGTATTGTTTCTAAATGAAAAGCACCAGCTTCTGGTTGATGATGTTATGGGGCAGGGCACGGTGGATCATACGCCTGTTTACCCGCGGGAAATTGTATCACGCGCCTTGCAGCTCAAAGCTACTATTCTGGTGTTGGTGCATAATCACCCAAGCGGAGACCCAACGCCTTCAGCCGATGATGTGGTGATGACAACGCAAATTTGTGGTGCAGCAAAAATTATGAATATCCACGTATGGGATCATATTATTGTTGCCGGAGAAAAGCTGTTGAGCATGCGTGAAGCAGGGCTTCTGTAAATATCCTGCTTCACGCAGTGTCTTAACTGGCGGCTGTGTCTTCTTTTGGTTCCGGGGCAGCGGTTTTGGTGGCCAGTGGCCCCAAAGCATCCTGAATACCCAAATTGCCGGGAAGTGCGCCGTAGGGGAACAGAATATTCACATGCCCCATTTTACGGCCAACGCGGGCTTCTTTCTTGCCGTATAAGTGCGGAATAAAGCCTTGAGTAGCCATAATTTGTGGCAACAGAGCCATATCTTCCGGCCCAACCAGATTTTTCATGATGGCATCAGAATGGCGCACAGCATGGGGTAAAGGCAGCCCCGCAACTGCACGGATGTGCATGTCAAACTGATCCTGTGGGCAGGCGTTCATGGTCCAGTGGCCCGAATTATGGGGGCGGGGGGCCATTTCGTTCACCAACAGGTTGCCGGTGCGATCAACAAACATCTCAACGCCCAGAATGCCAACCAATTCCAGTTTTTCTGCAATAGTGGTGGCCAGTTTTACGGCCTCCGCGGCAATGTTTGGATCAATAGGGGCCGGAGCTAGTGTAAGGTCTAGAATACCATTCCAGTGCCGGTTGAGCGCTGGATCAAAACACCGCACCGTACCATCGGCACTGCGCACCACCATAACGCTAATTTCGCAGGCAAAATCTACCATACCTTCTGCAACCAGAGGATGTGGTGCCAAGGCGTTAAAAGCATCTTCCAGATCATGGATATGGTGCACGCGGCGCTGGCCTTTGCCATCATATCCATTGCGGGTAGTTTTGAGAATCAGCGGTAAGCAAACTTTTTCTGCGGCTTCATGTAGGGTTTTTAGGTCTGTGACCGCGTGCCACGGTGCTAATGGGATGCCAGCAGAAGCAAAAAAAGTTTTTTCAGCCAGTCTATCTTGGCTGATGCGCAAAATATGGCCCGAAGGATGCACAGGACAGTGTGTGGCCAAAAGGTCCAACGCATCTGCACTGATGTTTTCAAACTCAAAAGTTACAACATCAACCGCGCTGGCAAATGCATCCAGTGCTACCGGATCATCATACTTGCCGCATGTTACAGCGTGAGAAACCTGAGCCGCCGGGCCATTGGCCTCGGTTGTCAGAATATGTGTGCGAAACCCAAGGCGTGCAGCTGCAATGGCAGACATACGGCCAAGCTGGCCACCGCCCACAATGCCGATAACGGCATTGGGCTTAAGCGGAGAATGTGAGAAGGTCATTTATCTTCGGTAATGGGGGAGTTGGGGACAGAGGCTGTTTGCAATGCACGCCATGTTTCAAGCCGCGCAGCAAGGGCCGGATTGTGCAGCGCCAGAATGGAGGCTGCCAGCAAGGCTGCATTTTTTGCCCCGGATGCACCAATAGCCAAAGTGCCCACGGGCACGCCACCGGGCATCTGCACAATAGAAAGCAGGCTGTCCATGCCTTTAAGTGCGCGGGATTCTACCGGAACACCTAAAACGGGCAGGCGTGTCCATGCCGCGCACATACCCGGCAGATGCGCAGCCCCGCCAGCACCAGCAATAATGACGTTTAGCCCGCGTTCGGCTGCTGTGCGTGCGTAATCAGCCAGCCGATCTGGTGTGCGATGTGCTGAAACAATTAGGGTTTCATGCGGGATTTCCAGCTCGGTCAGCAATCCATCCGCATGGCGCATGGTTTCCCAATCTGACTGGCTGCCCATGATAATCCCCACAACTGGGGCAGAGGCTGCTTTGTCATCTAAAGCATCGGAAGCGGAGGGCAGGGGGGCGGTTTCGCTCACGGTAGGTATCTATCCGGGTTTTCTAAAGTCTGTAACGGGGTGGTTTAGGCGATATCATCAGGGATCAGAAGGCTTTCAACCTTGGTGATCTGATCTTTTAACAGGAGTTTACGCTTTTTAAGCCGCTGGAGATATAGTTGATCAATAAAGGTGGTTTCATGCCCCATCCGGCTGATAACTGTATCCAGATCTCTGTGTTCACTACGCAGTTCATGCAGTTGGGCAAGCAGTAAATCGCGATCTCGCAGCATGATGTCCTGTCTCCTTCACCACTGATGCGGAATCGTGCGCCGGGTCTGGCGGCCCGCAGAGTGAATAGCATGCCCGAAGCAGTGTTTACCATGTAAGAGCCGGACGCCAGCCAGGATTACAAAAAAACTTCTATGCTCAGCCCGCATGCCAGCAGGGCGTGATATATGAAATTAACATGAACTTTCTTATCCTCGGTACGTTAGCGTTTGTGGGTCATCAATCGAGTGGAGGCACCCAAATGACACGCCTTTCAAGGATCGAGAGTCTTAAATCGCGCCATTTCCGTATTGATCAGAAAATTATGAGCGAAGGTGGACGCCCCAGACCAGACGAGCGCGTGCTGATGTGCTTAAAATTACAAAAGCTACGAATAAAGGAAGAAATAGAGCGCCTTTCGGTTTAACGCCGTATTTGGCAGCTTAAATGCTTCTGAGGCAGAAAGAACGATCTTCTGCCTCAAGGCATCATTCCATTAGTTTTCGGAAGAGCTAAAGCTTTCCATATCTGTTACGGGTGCAGGAATTTCCTGCCCATCACGTTCCAGACGCATATTGGCTTCGTGCACGGCAGCGTTCAGATCTGTTTGGCTGCACAGCCCCACGGTTACCGGATCACGCGGTTTGATGTTGGGGGTGTTCCAATGCTGCTTGTTGCGCACTTTGGCAATGGTATCTTTGGTAGTGCCAAGCAGCTTAACAACCTGCTGATCGCTCAGTTGCGGATAGTTGCGCAGCAGGAATGCAATGCCATCCGGACGATCATGACGTTTAGCAACAGGCGTATAACGCGCCCCCTTGGAGCGACGGCGCACAGGGTTGTTAGAAGGTAGAATTTTCAGCCGTGCGTTGGGGTCTTTTTCACAACGCTGGATTTCTTCCTGCTTGAGCTGGTGATTCGCAACCGGATCATACCCGACAATACCATGTGCCACTTCGCCATCAGCAATGGCCTGCACTTCCAGCGGGTGCATACCGCAAAAAGCGGCAATCTGTTCAAAACTGAGAGCAGTTTTTTCAATCAGCCACACAGCAGTTGCTTTGGGCATTAACGGTAGGGTCGTCATGTTTTTGTATTCCTGTCGTCGGGCGGCGCTTGCGCAGGCACCGGGAACTTGACGGCCCGGAACGTGTTCCGCAGGCCTGCGTGCCTGCCGGCGCGCATCTGTGCCACGATATGGGGGGAGTGGCAGCTTCAGGTCAAGCCGCAATACACATAACGGCCCAATATTCTACACATTAAATAAGGGGGAAACCGCAGTTTCCCCCTTGCTGGGCCTATATGGAATGTATTGGTAAAACTTCAGCAATCAGGCGGCTGTGGCAATAGATTGCTGAGGTTGCTGCGATACCTGATTTTTCTGCTCGGTTGTAACGGCACGTTCTTCTGGCGTGGTGCTGACAGTTTTAACAGGAATACGGCGCGGCTTAAGCGCTTCAGGAATAATCTGCTGCACCGTAATGCGCAAAAGCCCGTTATTCATTTCTGCGCCTGTTACTTCAACATGGTCCGCCAGTGCAAAGCGGCGTTCAAACGCACGGCGGGCAATGCCTCGGTGCAGGATTTCTCCTTCATCCTGCGGAGCATTAACGCGGCCAGATACAACAAGCGTGTTATCCTGCACCACCAGTTCTATATCTTCCGGCCCAAAGCCAGCTATGGCCATGGTAAGTGTGTAGCTATCACTTCCCGTTTTGGCGATATCGTAGGGCGGAAAGCTGGAGTTGCCCGGTGAGCGGGCCGCAGAATCCATAACCTGTGCAAGGCGGTCAAAGCCAATTGCCGTGCGAAATAGCGGTGTAAAATCGTAACTCATGTAAGAACCTCCTCGTTCAGCAAGGTTCTGCCGGTTTTGCCAAGACCCCCGAAGGCAATCGTGCCCGGCAGCGTTTTTTGGCGGAAACCCCATATGCGGGCATTTCCTTACCCCTGAACGTGGAAAGCCCCGCGCTCTTTTTCAAGAGGCGGGGCTTTTCTGCATACGCAAAGAACTGAAAAATCAGCCTTTTTTGCGGGTGCCAATACCAGCAAAACGCTTGTTGAACTTGGCAACCTGGCCCCCGGTATCCAGCATACGCTGCACGCCTGTCCAAGCTGGGTGAGACTTGGGGTCAACGTCCAGACGGAGCGTGTCGCCAGCCTTACCATAGCAGGAGTTCGTCTTGAATTCCGTGCCGTCAGTCATGACAACATTGATTTCGTGATAATCGGGGTGAATGCCGGGTTTCATGAAACTGGTTCTTTCGTTACAGCAGAAAGGGCCCGATACCGACCGGGCCAAGATTGCCGTGCATATAAACGAAATGCGTATGCTGGATCAACCGTTCATTTGCCTTGTTGGGCATGATAATGAAGTGAAGCATATAAAGGGCAAATAACAGCGTTTGTGCAGCATTTGTGTTACAGAATACCTTAAATATTAAGAAAAATGTGTCAATCTTGATACAGGGGCTTGAGGAAAAAGCAGTAAAACGGCTACCTCTGGGCGGATTTTTCAGTATTAAACAGGAATTTTTGTATGGCTGACCTTAAATCTCACGTCCATGCCCCAGGTTGGGTGGGCGAGTTCCGGGCGTTCATCATGCGCGGCAACGTTGTTGATCTGGCTGTTGGTGTTATTATTGGTGCTGCGTTTACATCCATTGTGAACAGCCTGGTAAAAGACATCTTCAACCCATTGATTGGTCTGCTTATCGGCGGGATTGATTTTTCCAACCTGTTCATCACGCTTAAGGGCCCGCATCTGGCAACTCTGGCAGAAGCCCAGAAAGCAGGTGCTGTTACACTGAACCTTGGCTTGTTCCTGAACGCCGTTATCCAGTTCCTGATTGTAGCCATGGCTATTTTCTGGATGGTTAAAGCCCTGACACGCTTGCATGTGCGTGAAGATGAAGAACCCAAGGCACCGCCGCCGCCATCCAAAACCGAAGTTCTACTTGAGCAGATTCGTGATGAACTGGCAGCCAACAATAAAGATCAGGCACCGCATCAGGGCTAATACGCCTTATGCCCGCCACCATTGGCTTAAAATGGTAGCTGTGTGATCTGTTCCCGGAAAGTGGGATATGGGATATGCTTCTTATATGAAGCGCTCCCGATCCGGCTTTCCGGTTTTTTTTCGTTCAGCAATAGGTGTTCTGGCCATTTTAGGGCTGGCAGGGTGCCAAAGCTCACGCGGGCTGAAGGTGCAGGAAACACCGCGCACATTGCTGTACAGTTACGTCATAGCCAATGGTATGGCGCGCGGGCGGATAATGACAGAAGATCTGCCACCTGCCCAAGTCTTCAATATTATTACAACAGACAGAAACGCGCTTTTGGCTATTCTGGCGTTTCGGGATAAACCAACCCGGCGCAGGCTGCGGAAGGCAGGCCAGAAGGTGGAAGATTTTATTGGCGCGGTGGAACAACCCACGCAGCCTCTTTCTCCTGCATTGTCTGGCGCCATTCTTTTACCACCACCACCAACATCCGGTTTCATGCGCTAGACATAAAAAAACGGAGCAGGGTGCATAACCCGCTCCGTTTTTGTTGGCTTATTGTTGCAAGGAAAAGCGTATCAGCTTTTCTGCTGCGCCGGGGCTGGGCCAGCCTTGGCACCACGTTTTAGTCTGCCTTCTCCCATAAACAGCAGCAGCGGCGCTGCAATGAAGATGGAGGAGGAAGTACCCACCACAATGCCGAACAACATGGTCCATGCAAAACCGGAAAGCGTAGCGCCGCCCCATAGCGCCAGCGGAAGAGCTGCCAAAAACACGGTGGAGGATGTGCCCAAAGTACGATTCAGCGTTTCGTTAATGGAAAGGTTGATCAGTTCCATCAGGGGCATGGTGCGATATTTGCGCAGGTTTTCACGCACGCGGTCATACACCACCACCTTATCATTGGTGGAATAGCCCAGAATGGTCAGAATGGCGGCCACCATCACAAGGTCAAATTCAAAACCCGTGATAACCAGAAAGCCCATGGTTTTGGTCAGGTCCAGAACCAGCGTGATCACGGCGCTAAGGGCAAATTCCCACTCAAAGCGGAACCAGATGTAAACCAGAATCATGGCCAAGCTGAGCCCAAGGGCCAGCATACCATTGCGGAACAGCTCGGCCGAAACAGAAGCGCCAACCGCATCAGCCCGCAAAATGGTGGTGCCGGGCTGTGCATCTGTAACCGCGCGGCGCACAGTGTCCACCACAGCATCTGTATTCTGGTCATCTCCGGCATCTAGGCGGATCAACACATCATCGGGTGCGCCAAATGCCTGTAGCGATGCGTGGGAGATATGCTGTGCCGCCAGCGCCGTACGCAGCTTGGCAAAATCTGCCGGGCCGCTGGTTTTGGCTTCCACCACAATGCCACCTCTAAAATCCAGCCCCAGCGTAAGGCCGGGGTGGAAGAACAGAATAATAGAGGCAATGGAAAGCACGGCCGAGACAATAAGCCCCATGTACCGGCCACGCATGAAGTTGATATGCGTGTCTTTGCGCACAAAACGCAGAAGAGGACGTCCGAACATAATGGCCTCGCTTCAGACAGGCAGGCTGGCAGGGCGCGTACGCGCATACCAGCGGGCCATAAGCATGCGGGAAAGCAGCAGGGTGGTGAACAGCGTGGTGGCAATACCAATGGTAATGGTTAGCGCAAAGCCACGCACCGGCCCGGTGCCAAATACAAACAGCATGACATGGGCCAAAAAGGCCGTGGCATTACTATCTACAATGGTGGAGGTGGCGCGTTCAAACCCGGTTTGCATGGCAGCCAAAGGGGTGCGGCCACGGGCTACTTCTTCACGTATGCGTTCGTTAATCAGAATATTGGCGTCCACCGCCATACCCAAGGTCAGCAGCATACCCGCCATACCCGGCAGTGTAAGTGTGGCTTCGAACAGAGAGAGAATGGCAACCATCAGCACAAGGTTGGCCAGCAGGGCGATATCTGCGTACCAGCCAAAGCGGCCATAAAACAGCACCATAAAAACCACAACCAGCAGGAAGCCAACGCCAAGGCTGAGAATACCGGCCCGAATGGAATCGGCCCCAAGAGATGGCCCGATGCTGCGCTGTTCCACCACGCTTAAGGGTGCGGGCAGTGCGCCAGCGCGGAGCATAAGTGCCAGATCCGTGGCTTTCTGGGCATCAAATCCGCCCGTAATCTGCCCGTTACCGCCCGTAATGGGGG